>CAMVEL010000005.1 GCA_947166565.1 uncultured Erysipelotrichaceae bacterium | reverse complement strand
GAATAACCTTTGGTTATTTAAGGGAGCGAAAATGGCAAAATCGTGAAAGTCAATTATTGAAAAAAGTATTGACTTTTATTCGTTATGGTTGATTATTACCGCATTCAAAATTGTCGAGAACAAGAAAGGACGGACAATCATGAAGAAAACAACATTGTTGCTCTCCCTTGGAGCGGCCCTCATGCTCGCTTCCTGCGGTGGAGCAAACCCCGACACCAAAACCGATTCCTCGGTTACCACTCCGGACGTCACCGATAGTAGTCTGACATCGGTCACCACCGAAGACCCTGGAACCAAGACCGAAACCGACCCAGTCGAATCCAGCGAAGACACTGAAACCGAGCCAGTCGAATCCTCCGAGCTTTCACCAGAGGAATCCAGCAGCGAAGTACTCCCAGAAGAACTCGCCGGCTACGAAGCAATCGACGCCTTCTACGAAAACCTCTTAGGCAATACCTATGACCTCGGCGTTCTTACCGGCGAAGGAGAGAATTCTGTTCTTCGCTATGGCATCAGTGCCCTAGGAACAAACGGTTACTTCACCAGGGCCCTCAACAATTCCGGCGCCTTTAACGTTGCCGGCGTTATCCAGCTCAAGGATCTCGGCGGTTATTTCGCAGCGAGCCTCAATGAAGTCGGTGAAGTCGTCATCGGCGACATGAAGGGCAATGCGGTTGACCACAAGAACCCAGCCTACGCCTTCGTTTATGGCGCCAACGACATCGCTGAAGACTATGCCGGAAAGAGCGTCTACGAAGAATTCATCTATGAACAAGACGAAGAAGACGAATATCATTTCGAGCTTGATCTCACCGATGATGCCATCAAGGCTTACGGCGTCAACATCGCTGGCATTACCGTTGGTTCTGGCACCGGCTTCAACAAAACCGTCTTCACTGCCAATTATGCCACTTTAACGAAAGTCGCCCTTGATGTCGATCCTTACGCCAAGAGCGGTGTCTTCACCTTCGAGGTCGAATGGACCAATGAGCAATTCATTGAATACTATAAGCTCACAGAAAAGACCGCCACTTGGAAAGTCTATGTGGGCAATTTCGAAGGCGATTACGAAGAGGATCCTTACGCTAAGGCATTCCTTAATTACATCGAAGGCGACGTTCGCCCGGCAAAGCCAACCAAATTCGCCGATAAGGGAGAAGATGGCGCTGAACTCGATGGCATCATTCCTTGGTATGATGGATTCGATCAGGGCTTGGTTCTCAATGTCGCAAGCCACGCCATTTATGACTACAGCCTCGGCTCCGACGCCGTTGTTGCTTACGCTGCGCTCCTTGAATCAAGCGTAGAGCCGAAATTCAATCCTGTCGACGGCGATGCCGAAGGCATCTATACCTTCGAGATGAACCTTGATCCATATGGCGAGAACGTCATGGTCTTCACCCTTCAATCAGTCCATTCGAACAACTCGATGTTCCCGAACGACTACTTCTCCTTCTCCTGGGAGCTCGATGAAGGACGCCCGATCACCGATCTAGCCAAGATCAACCTCAGGATTGCCGACTCTGCGAAAGCCGTTAACGTCCCAGCCATTGAAGTTCCAGCAAGCGATGACGTCACCGGTTATGCCTTAAACGACTACACCGAACTCTATAACCACTACAACAACGACACCGCTGATCTTTTCTTAGAACTCACCGTCGAAATCGAAGAAGAAAAGATTAATGACTATTTGGATGCCTTCTTTGCTGCTATTACGGCCGCTTATCCAGACGCCGAATTCCTTGACGGGAAATCGACCGTTAAACTCGAAGACGGAAGAACCGTCACCTTCGAATGCGATTACGACGCGGAAAGCGAAGAAGAATATGCTGGCAAAGTCACTTTCTCCTTCCTCGTTGAAAAGCCGCTCGTCATCGATGCCCAATGGGTTAGCGCCAAGATCGCTGAGCTCAACGATCCGATGTTTGATCAAGCCGTTTTCTCCATCGACTGCAATTTCGTCGACATCTCCGAAGAAGGCTATGGCTTAATCGATGCTTATGGCGAAGCTCAGTATTTCCATCAGACCGTCACCCCAGCCGACCAGTATCCTCAATACACCGTCGAAGCCGGACAACTCTATGTTGAATTGCTCTTTGAGACCGCGGAACGCAGGGACTCCTTCGTCGCCAATTACGCCGCGACGCTCACCGGAAACGGTTATGTCCAATACGCTGAAGGCGTACCGATATGGTACGAAGCCGCCAGCCAATATAAATTCAGCTGGGGCGGTATGGTTCAGATGAACACTCCTGCCGAAGATACTGAAGGCGAACCATTCGCATTAGACTTCATCCTCATCGCGAACTACGGCGGTTTACAATCTAATTGATCCGTTTAGCCAAAAGGACTCAAGGTCAAATCTTGAGTCCTTTTTCGTTTGAAAAACGCTCCTACAAGGATGCTATTTTGTAATATACTTTAAGCATGAAGAACATTGTTTTCGAAACCGATGGTTTTATCGCCACAACCTATATCAAAGGCGAAGTCAGGCCTAGCGGCAAAGGCAAGGCCATAACGGCGAGGAAAGGGGAGGCCGTCCGTCTTGATACGGCGGACGAGGTGCCTTTATTCTTCTTTGCTAAGGACAAAGTCGTCGGAGGCTTTGCGATCAATAAGGAAATGGCTTTGAATCTAGAGGCCAAGAAGCTCGTCAAAACCGAAATGGTTTCCTATTCCTTATTGCCAAACGATCTTTATATCTATATTGGGCCTTGCCTAACCTTCTCCCACACGAACGTCTCTAGGGAAACCCTTCTCAGGGTTATCAATTTAGGGTATGGGGCGGCCGCTAAACGCACGGATGGCATCGATTTCCTCGATGTGCCGCTTCTTGTCTTGCTGCAAATGAGGGAACTAGGAATCCCCATGAAGAACATCTATGTCTCCGAATTCGATACGTTTGAAAACCCGAATATCCTCTATTCGGAATTATCAGGGGACAAAGAGAAAAACATAACCGAGGCAAAACTCATCTAAAAAAATGACCGGTCCGAAAGGATCGGTTTTTATTTGAAGAATAGATATGAAGTCATGGTTTCGGGCGATTCCTTGCAATCGTTTCCAAACCAATAGACGAAGGAAATGACGAATCTTTCTCTTGTTTGAAGAATCGCAAGCGGAAGGGGGATATCGTCAGAGGGGACGATTCCGTCCTTCACCACCTTCTCCACCAAAGGACCGATGCCCTTGCGGAGTTCCTCGAGGAATACTTCACGGCAAGAAGAGGAAAGGATCGTTTTGATTAGTTCCTTATCATCCCTTAGATGATAGAAGATATGGGTAAACAAATGTTTGTATTCGAAAAGGGAATCGCTAGAGAAATCATGGGTCGATTCCTGTTTTAAGGAATGGGAAAAGACATGGGCGAAGATGTTCCTTGAAATAGATTCCAATAAATCGTCCTTGCCCTTGAAATGGGCGTAGAAGGTGGAACGGGAAACTCCGCTTTGGTGGAGGATATCCTCCACCGAGATTTCCGCGTAATCCTTTTCCTTTAGGCATTCCCCAAACGCGCGATAGAGGGAAATGCGGGTTTTGATTTGTCTTTTATCCATGGCGAAATAAGTATAAAACAAAACATACAGTTCGGTAAAAAGCATTTTTATAGAACAATTATCATAGTTTCGTTTTATTTCTCTATTTGGAATGCTAATATCGCTCCATGAGCATCGACGCTTTGAAAAGAGATAACGCGAAGCCTAGCCGTAAAAAGGCCGTTATTTTGATGGCAACCCTTGCCGTCGGTCTTTTGCTTCTTTTCTTTTTAGGCCTAATGGTCGGCTCATCGAACATGGGTTTAGGTCGTTCTTTCATGGCTTTGTTTGGGCAAGGCGATTCCACCGATATCCGCATCGTCCAGCAAATTAGGCTTCCGCGATTACTGGCGGCCCTAGTCGCCGGAATGGGGTTATCGATATCCGGTCTCATAATGCAATCGACATTGCGTAACCCAATGGCTTCGCCGGCGACTCTAGGAGTCAGCAACGCCGCGGTATTCGGGGCGAACCTCTCAATAATCGGATTTGCCGGCGGATTCCTTTCAACCGGGAATAACGTCAGCAATTACGCGACTTCCGCGAACCCCTTCGCGACTAGCTCGGTGGCCTTCGTCTTCGCTTTCGCTTCGGTATTGCTTATTTTAGGAATATGCAGATTGCGTTCATTCTCTTCCGAAAGCGTGGTTCTTGCGGGAATCGCGATTGGCAGCATTTGGACCGCGGCGACCACTTTGTTACAGTATTTCGCAACCGATGTCGGGCTTTCCGCGGCGGTGATTTGGACTTTTGGCGATTTAGGGAGAGCGAGTTTCCAAACCGATTTGATCATGGCTATCGTCGTTATCATTTGCTCGCTTTTCTTTATTCTCCTCCGTTATCGATATAACGCGCTTGCCCATGACGCGGAAGTCTCTTCGACTTTAGGGATAAACGTTACCTTATTCCGCTTCCTCTCCCTCCTTCTTTCTTCGCTTATCACCGCGGTCGTGATCTCTTATCTAGGGATTATTGGCTTTGTGGGCATCATCTGCCCCCACGCGGTAAAACGCATCATCGGGAATAACCACTCCCTGACGATTCCCGCCTCCTTATTAAGCGGAGCCGCCCTCCTTCTTTTCGCCGATTTGATCGCTAAACTAATCGGGAACGGATTAAGCCTTCCGATTGGGGCTATTACGGCGATTCTTGGAGGTCCTTTCTTCCTCTATCTGATATTCGCAAGAAAGGGGGATAAGGCATGATCAAAATCCTTGACCTTTCTTTGGGCTATAACAAAAAGAAGGCGCCTGTCGTCTCTAAATGCTCATTTTCTTTGAAAGGAAGCCAAATCGGCATCATCCTTGGGCCTAATGGAGCGGGGAAGACCACCCTTTTAAAAGGCGTTTTGGGTTTGATGAAACCAATTTCCGGAAAGATAGAAATCGAGGGAAAAGATATCTTAGAAATGAAAGCCAATGATAGGGCCAAACTCATTTCCTATGTCCCCCAAAGTTTCGATTTCGCCCCTTCTAGCGTTTACGATTACGTGATGCTTGGTAGAATCCCACATTTCGCCATCGGGCCAAAAGAAAAGGACCATGCATGCGTTATTGAGGCATTGGAGAAAATGGGGATAAAAGAATTCGCTTCCCGTAACGTCCTCTCTTTATCTGGCGGGGAAAAACAAAAGGTGATGATCGCTAGGGCCCTATCTACGAATAGCCAGGTCATCGTTTTCGATGAGCCTAGCGCGAACCTCGATATGGGGGCGAGTCATCTCCTCCTCGATTTGATCAAGAACCTTTCGGAAAGCGAAGGGAAAACCGTCCTTATTTCCATGCACGACATCAACATGGCCTATGATTACGGCGATTATTTCGCCTTTATGAAAAACGGGAAAATACATAAACAAGGCGGAAAGGAGATTTTCGATGAGGAATCCCTTTCTTCCCTTTATGGAATAAAAGTCGCCAAGATGAATGGCGAAAAAACATATTTTGTTTATGGAGGAAAACAATGAAGAACAAAATCATCCTTTTCGTATTGCTCTCTAGCGGTATACTTGCTTCTTGCGGAGCACCCGGCCAAATGGGTGAAACCGAAGTCACCGATATGGTCGGGAGAAAGGTTAAGGTCAATGCCGGAGCCTATAACAAAGTCGTCTGCATCGGGGCCGGGGCCTTAAGGCTATATAGCTATATCGGGGAATCTTCCAAACTCGCGGGGGTCGAGGATATCGATAACGAAAGCCTATCCGAACGTCCGAAGATGTTCGATGGGGTCGCTAGACCATATGTTTTGGCTAATGGGTATATTTACAAAACCCTTCCTTCCTGCGGTGTTGGGGGACCTAACGCCCAAACCGCGGAAGGGGAGAAGATCCTCTCCTGCAAGCCCGATATCGTCTTCTCCGAATATGAAGACAAGGATAAGGCGGATAGCCTCTCCACCTTGCTTGGCGTTCCGGTAATCACCTTAGCGTTCGGCAAAGGTGGCATGCTCGATCAAGACCTATGGTCAAAGAGCATGAAGCTCATCGGCCAAGTCATGAACAAAGAGGAAAGAGCCAATGCCTTAGTCAATTATTATGATTCTTCCATCAAGGAGATTAACGATAAGACCAAGGGTATCGCCGAGAAAAAGAAAGCCTATATCTGCGGCTTGGGCAATTGGGGGACCACCGATCAATTCATGACCGCAGGGGCGTATGAACCTTTTAGGATAGCCAACATCGAAAACGTCGCCAAGGATCTCGCTTCTTCTGGGGTCGCGAAAATCGACGAGGAGAAATTCGCTTCCTTATCAAAGGATATGGATACGATGATCTTCGATGCCGCGGCGGTGAAGAATATCCGCGGGAAGGGATTCGATTTCTCTTCATGCAAAGCCTTCGAAAACGGAGAAGTCTATCTTCAAATGGCTTATAACGCCTATTACATCAACGTCGAAACGGCTTTGATGAATACCTATTTCTGCGCCAAATCCGTCTATCCTTCGCTTTTCGAGGATGTCGATATGGAGAAAAAGGCCAACGAAATCACCAAGATGTTCAACGGCAAGGAACTCTATAACGAGATCAAAGCCAAACCCCAATCGTTCGGAGGTTATCAGAAGATAGCTGATCCAGCTGCCTTCTTCGCCTAAGAAAAAGTTAAAAAGCGATGGTCGCCCATCGCTTTTTTGATACATGCTTCGCTTATTTTGCCTTATAGGAAGAATTGACGATAGCAGGCACAAGCCCTGAAACGTCAACCCCGTGATTGGCCATTTCGTTGACGGTTGAAGAGGAAATGAAGGAAGTTTCCTTATCCGCCATAAAGAAGACCATCTCGATTTCCGGGGCAATATACCTATTGGCCGCGGAAAGTTGGAATTCGAATTCGAAATCGGTGACCGCGCGAAGTCCCCTAATCATGAAGGAGGCGCCTTTCTTCCTGCAATATTCGACGGTTAGGCCATCATCGCTATCGACTTCGACGTTAGGGAAATCCTTCGCGACTTCCTTCATGAAGGAAAGCCTTTCTGCCTTGCTGAACCTTCCCTTTTTGGCGGGGTTGGCCGCAAGAAGGAGAATAACTTTATCGAAGGCCTTTGAAGCCTTGGAGAGAATCGCAATGTGCCCATTGGTGATGGGATCGAAGGACCCAGGATAAACCGCTATTTTCATGTGTTTTATTCCTTTCGCAGATATATTACCTTGGTATAACCGTATTTGTAATCCCTTCTAGAAGGGAAGGAAGATGTATCTAGAGGAATTTCGCCCTCGTATTCGACGATGACTTTGGCTTCCTTTGCAAACATATCGTTTTCCAAAGCGAAATCAATGGCACGCTGGTATATTTCCTTGTTGGCGTAAGGCGGGTCGAGAAGAAGCAAATCGAATTGCCTTTTCTCTTTGGCAAGGAGTTTCAGGGCCTCAATGGCTTCCATTTGCAAAACGCGGCCGTTTTCCTCCTTGAGTTTGGTAAGGTTATCCCTAACTACTTGGGCGGCACCCTTATCAAGATCGACGAAGACCGCTTCTTTGGCCCCTCTAGACAAAGCCTCGATGCCTAGGGCTCCTGAGCCCGCGAATAAATCAAGAACGATGGCGCCATTTAAATCACCCAAAGCGGAAAATATGGCACCCCTCACCATGTTTTTGGTTGGAAGGGTCGTCGATGAAGGCGGGGTTGATAGGACCCTTGAACGGTATTTGCCCCCGATGACGTTAATCATTTGGACCCCTTCCCGCAACGAGGCTTCTCACGATATGGCGAAAGGATGATGTAATCGATTTCCGCGTAAAGCTCCCTGACCGGACGATATTTGGCTTGGTATTCTTTGGATAACGGGTGCTCATCCAAAGCCTTTTTGGCTAGATAGGCTTCATGCTGGCTGGCCTTGGTTAGTTCTGAGGCTTCGCCGAAATGGTCCCTGTTATAAGCGTAATCCATAACCTTTTCCTTGGCTTTTTCGGATAATTCCGCCACTTCTTCCGACTTCGAAAGACGAGAATCGATCTCGTTAAGGGCAAGAAGACGGGGATCTTCTTTCATGGCGGAGGCTAGGGTCAATAGGGTTTCTCGAAGAGCTTCTTCCATAATCGATGCAAATTTTAGCCTTTATTCACGTTTTATGCTATCCTATCGGCATGCTGAAAATCGTTAAAGACTCTTCCCCTTCCATCAGGCTTAAATGCGAGCCCGTTCCAATGCCCTTATCCCAAGAGGATAAAAAGACCCTCGACGAGATGCTTGAATACCTCAAACTCTCCCAAGACGAGGAATATCGGAAAGCCCACCCTTCATGCCGTGAAGGCGTTGGATTGGCCGCGCCCCAAATCGGAATCCAGAAAAGGATGCTCGTCGTCTATTACCCGACGGGGGATGAGAAGAACCCGGTCGTCGAACATCAACTAGTCAACCCGAAGATCGTCGTCAATTCCATCAAGAAAGCCTATCTCTTAGCCGGGGAAGGATGCTTATCGGTCGATGCCGAGCATAGGGGATACGTATACCGTGACTTCAAAATCGTCGTCGAGGCCTATGAAGCCCTCATCGACAGTTATGTCAGGATCACCGCCAGAGGATACGACGCGATCGTCCTCCAGCACGAGATCGATCACCTCAACGGGGTTCTCTTCTACGATAGGATAGACAAAAAGGATCCTTTCAAGAAAATCCCTGGTTCCGTTGAAATCTAAGGAAACGCCCCGATTGTTCGTGGTTTTCTTTTCTCGTCAACGAAAAGAGGCATTTCCGTTCCCTTTCAAAGAAAGCACTTTCATCAATACTCGCTCTTCCTAGAGTCAAAAAACATTGGTATATTTTGGGCAGTTATCCGAACATAGAAACCTTTGCGCTTTCTTTGGGCGGTTATTCGGAAAGGAGATTTTGCCATGTATAACGCCCCCATTTCCATCTATGCCTTAGGAGGCTTAGGAGAAGTTGGCAAGAACACATATTGTTTTGAATCCGATCGCTCGATTATCCTCGTTGACGCCGGGGTCAAATTCCCCTCGGCCACCTTGCCTGGCGTTGATTACGTCATCCCTGACTACACCCATTTGAAGAACAATCGCGGAAAGATCAAAGCCCTTTTCATCACCCATGGTCATGAAGACCATATCGGTGGCATTCCTTTCCTTGTCCGCACCCTCGTCATCCCCGTCATTTACGCGCCCCGTCTAGCGGCGGCCCTCATCCGTCATAAACTAGAGGATGCCAGGGTTAAGGAAACCGTCAAGATCGTCGAATACGACGAGAATTCCGAATTCAAGATCGCGGATGATTTCGACGTCACCTTCTTCCGCGTCACCCATTCCATCCCCGATTCCTTTGGCATCTGCATCGATACACCCAACGGACGCATCATCGAAACCGGTGACTTCAAGGTTGATCTGACACCTGTTGGTCCTAATTTCGAACTCGATAAATTGGCCCGTTTGGGATCCGAAGGCGTCGATCTTCTCATGGCCGATTCCACGAACGCGGAACTCGAAGGCTATACCCCAAGCGAAACCGCGGTTAGGGCTGGCGTTGAGGAGATATTCGAAAAAGCGCCGGGACGTATCATCGTTTCGACCTTCTCCAGTAACATCAACCGTATCCAACAGGTCGTCGAAGTCGCCTTGGAACACAAGAGGAAAATCTGCATCCTTGGCCGTTCGATGAAAAACGTCATCGGCATCGCTAGGGATTATGGTTATATCAAGATTCCCGAAAGCGAACTAATCGAAGAGACGATGCTAAGGAGCTTTAAGAACAGCGATATCTGCATTGTCTGCACCGGTAGCCAAGGCGAGCCGATGGCCGCGCTTTCCCGCCTCGTCAGCGGAGATAACAAGAATACCCAGATTTTCCCTGGGGATACGGTCATCTTCTCCTCCAACCCAATTCCTGGAAACGGGGCCCTAGTCGATAGGTTGGTCAACCGCCTCGTCAAAATGGGGGCCGACGTCAAACAGAATTCCTTGGCTTTCTCCCTCCATTCCTCGGGTCACCCTTGCCGTCAGGAACTCCGTCTTATCCAGCGCCTTGTCAACCCGCGTCATTTCATGCCGGTCCATGGCGAATATAGGATGCTTAAGCTCCATGGCGAGCTCGCCGTCCAATTAGGTCTACCAAAAGAAAATGTTTACCTTTGCGATAATGGCGACGTCCTTCTTCTCCAAGACCATCAAATCACCCGTGGGGGAAGGGTCCCCGCGGATGACGTCTATCTCGATGGCAGCGCCCTCGATGGGATCAATAACGCGATCATCAACGAGCGTTCCATCCTCAAAAGCGATGGCCTCGTCACCATTTTGATGACCATCGACCAGAAGAATCGGAAGATGGTGGTCAAGCCCATCGTCTATGCCCGTGGCTTCTCCGCGGCCGCGGATACCCATGTCGTAAGGCATTCGCAGATGCGCGCGGAAGACGCCCTTAACCGGTTGCTTCCTTCCGGAGCCTCCTATGCCGAAATCAAGCATACCCTCCGTAAGGAGATCTCCGCTTACATTGAACGTAAGACCGGACGTCATCCGATGATCGTGCCCGTCGTCATGGAGGCTAGATAAACGATGTTCATCCTTGCTTCCTCTTCCCCAAGGAGGAAAGAACTCCTTAAGAAGATCATCGATGACTTTGTCATCATCGTCCCCGATATCGATGAATCCGCCTTGCCTCTTGATGCTAAGGACCTCCCGGGCGAATTAAGCAAAGAAAAGGCCTACGCGGTTTTTGCGAAGCACCCTAACGATGAGGTGCTTGCCTGCGATACGGTGGTCGTCCTTAACGGAAAGGTCTTGGGCAAGCCTCTTGACGAAGAGGATGCCTTTAGGATGCTAAAGGAGGAATCGGGCAATAAACAAATCGTCCTTTCTGGCTACACCTATTTAGCAAAAGGGAAGGAAATCACGCGCACAGTATCGACGGAAGTCCATTTCAACAAGCTAACCGACGAACAGATTTGGGAATATATCAAAACAAAAAAGCCCCTCGATAAAGCTGGGGCTTATGGAATTCAGGACGATTATCCTCTAATAGAAGGGATCGTCGGGAGCTTCGATAACGTCATGGGGCTTCCTACCGAAGACATCGCCATGCACATCCGTTAATCTTCGCCGAAGAGGATCTTATAGACTTTGTCCGCGTCGTTTTTAACGACGAGGTAGAGCTTGTCGCTCATTCTGATGAAGCCGTCAACCCCGGCTTCTTTTATTTTCTCCTTGTCGAGGAGATCGTAATTGTTGAGTCTGATCTTGATGCGGCTTCCCTCAATCGAATGCTCAATAAGGTTATCCTCTCCTCCCAAAGCTTCGTAATAGGAGGTTTTGACTTTCTCGGGGTTCTTGTAATCGATTTTCGATACATGCCCCTTCTTTTTCTTCCCAATGTTATAGGGTATGACGATTGCAAGGATCGTAACCAAAATAAAGGAGGCGGCGATAAGGGCAAGCCACCAGGCGTTTTGAGAGAGGAATTCGTTGAATGAGGTGTCCATCTTATAATTGCTTTCTAAGCATCTTTGCTTAGGGATATAATACCATTAAGTGGAGGTAAATTCATGGCAAATGCGATTGAAATCGAAGCCAAGTCTTTGATAAGCGAAGAAGATTACAAAAAACTCGTTAGGCGTTTCGCGACCTATCCGAGTTACACCCAAACCAATTATTACATCGATTCCGATGATTTGGTTTTGGCCAAGGAAGGGATTGCTTTACGAGTCAGGGAAAAAGGCGGGATGTACGAACTCACCCTCAAAACCCCTCTTTCCGAAGGGCTATTGGAGAAAAACTGCACGATCAGCAGGGAAAAATTCCTCTCTTTCCGCGACAATAGGGTCTTCCCAAGAGGAGATACAAGCAGGTTTTTGGAGATGTTAGGAATCGATATCGCTTCCTTGCACATTCTTACGGCCCTAACCACGGATAGAATCGACGTCGAATGGAAAGAAGGCATCCTTTCAATCGATAGGAACACTTATCTAGGCGAAACCGATTACGAGGTTGAATTCGAATACAATTCCTTAAGTGGGGCCAAGGCGATCCTTGGGGAGCTATTCAAGGAAAACGATATCCCTGTGGTCTTTACCAATACCTCCAAAACCCAAAGGGCCATGAAGGCTTTGGGAAAATAAAAACAAAGGGAAACGGTAGTGAATTTGCTTCAAAAGCAATTACCGTTTCCCTTTTTCTATACTTTTTAGGAGAGAGGCTTAGTCATCCTTATTATGGGATGGACAGGTTTGATAATGCTCGCAATCGGTTCTATTGCACCCTAGCATCGCGAAGCGTTGGGCCCTTGGGATGAAGGTCCTTATCTCCTCTTCGTTATAACCGACCTGAAGGCGACGGTCATCGACGATAAGGGGACGTTTTAAAACGGAGGGGTTCTCCAAAATGAAGGTGATTAGTTCGGAGATGGTCATATCGTCGAAATCGACGTTCTTCTCCGCGAATATCTTACTTCTCGTGGAGATGATGTCGTCGGTCCCGTTCTCCGCCTTCTTGAGGATTTCCATTAAGTCCTCGCGAGTTAGATCGTTGGAGAAAATCGATTTGGTCTGATACGGGATTTTGTTATCGTCGAACCATTTCTTGGCTTTTCTGCAGGAATTGCAGCTAGGCGATGTGTAAATCGTGACCATCAGGCGATACCAACTTTCTTGCGGAAGTCTTCGTTAAGGGCGAGGGCTTTCTCCTTTAGGCCTTCCTTGGATTTGCCCATGGTTTCGACGTAGAATTTGATCTTCGGTTCGGTTCCGGAAGGACGGATTGCCAAAGTCGAGCCGTCGACGAAGACGAATTTGAGGACGTCGCTTGGGGGAAGGCCTTCGATTTTGGAGACCTTGCCATCCTTATCGGTGATGATATCGAGGAGGTAATCCCTGACTTCCTTGACCTCGAGTCCAGCGATTTCCTTGGGTGGGTCCTTCCTTAGGTTAGCCATTATGGATTTCATCTTGGCTGGTCCTTCCGCCCCTTCGAAATAGGTATCGAAAAGGGTTGGATAATGGTAACCATGCTTCGCTTCGAGGGCTTCGAGGGCCTCATCCAAGGCGATGCCTTTGCGTTTATAGAATAGAGCCATTTCGGTATAAAGAAGGATGGCCTGAATGCCGTCTTTGTCCCTAACAAACGGGGCGATTAGGCAACCATAGGATTCCTCATAGCCAAAGACGAATGTCGGACCATGCCCTTCTCTTTCATAATGGGCGATCCTCTCGCCGATGAATTTGAATCCGGTGAGGAAGGATTCGACCTTGACCCCGTAGGAGGCGGCGACGTCTTCGCCTAAGGAAGAGGTGACGATCGTGTCATACATGACGGGGTTTTCGGGCATGCTCTTCTTCGCGATGCGTTGAGAGAAAAGATAATCGATAAGGAGGGCGCCGGATTCGTTCCCGGTCAATCTTTCATAGGTTCCTTTGGAAGAAAGATAGGCAAGTCCACATCTATCGCCATCGGGGTCGGTCATAACCGCGAGGTCCGCATTGTATCTATGCGCGTACTCAAGGGCCTTTTCCCAAGCCGAAGCGACCTCGGGGTTAGGGGATTTGGTACCTCCAAAGGCAGGATCGTGATTGCATTGTTCCACGATTGGGATGATCTCATAGCCGACTTCTTGGAAGACGCGCATCGCGGTCTCGTAGGAAGCGCCATGTTGAGGGGTATAGATGACCTTGAAACCCTTCTTGTCCAAATCTGGGTTGATTTGGCATTTCTTGACGAGTTCGACATAGGTGTCATCGACCTCTTTTGGACAAACGAGGGTCTCGCCCTTCTTTTCCACTTCATCCATTTCCAAAGAAATGGGATCGGGAAGCGAGGCAAGAAGCTCGAGCATTGGGGCAATCTTATCGGGAACGATTTGACAACCGGTCTCATCATAGACCTTGTAGCCGTTATATTCCTTCGCATTATGGGAGGCGGTGATCATGACTCCTCCTGCCGCGCCTAAATATCTGACGGCATAGGAGAGTTCGGGGGTCGGGCGGAGAGCGTCGAAGACATAGGCCTTGATGCCAAGACGATTGAAGATATCCGCGCAGAGCTTCGTGAATTCATCCGCGAAATAACGGTTATCGTGAGAGATGACGACGCCTCTTTCACGGACGTTTTTGCAGTTCTTCAAAAGGAAAAGAGCGAACCCGTAGTTGGCTTTTCCAAGGGTAAATCGATTAAGCCTATTGGTCCCAGGACCCATTTTCGCGCGCATTCCCCCGGTGCCGAATTCGGCATCGCGCCCGAAGGCATCTTGAAGCGCGGCATCGTCCATGGCCCTGATTTGGGCTTTTTCCTCTTCGCTCACTTTGTTCGAATTGAGCCAGATCGCAACGTTTTCCTTGTAGTTCATAACGACTCTCCCTTAAATCGAATATATTTTCCTTTTAGGAAACGAGTATTTCAATCGCTTTTGTTAAAGATTCAGGCATTTTCGCCGTAAATGTTTTGCCCTTAAGGTTCGCTAAGGGACCTTTGACATCGCCAAAAGCCATGCTATAGGCGTGAAGAAACTGATAATCGAGGCCGGTTTTGGCCTTGACTTCCCGGCAGGAAGCGAAGTCCCCGTATTTCTCATCCCCGACAAGAGGATGGCCGATGGAGGCGAAATGGACGCGGATTTGGTGGGTGCGTCCAGTTATTAAATCCACCTCGACAAGGGTGTATTTTCCGTAACGCTTCTTCACTTCATAACGGGTCAAGGCGGTTTTACCCCCTTCTTCTATTGGGGCGACGGATACCCTTCCCGAGAACGAGTCTTTCTTCAAAGGCTTGTTGATCTCCCCTTTGTCTTTTGGCAAATCGCCTAAAACCAAAGCTAGGTAATGCTTTTCGATTTCTTTTCTATCCTTAAATAATTCCGTGAGTTCCTTTAAGGCCGCGTCGGTTTTGCCATATATCACAAGCCCAGAGGTGTTGCGGTCAAGACGATGGGCGGGAGAGGGGGTGAACGCAGAATTGTTAGGATCATATTCCCCGGTGAGGTAAAGATAATCCAAAACGGCATTGCCAAGCGTTTCCCTAACGCCCGTTTTGTCCCCATAGACGAGGACGCCTTTAGGCTTATTGATAAGCAAAACGTTTTCATCCTCATAGACAATCTCATAAGGGAATTCACGCTTTTCCGCGGGACGGGGTTTGCGGAAATCCTCAAGTTGGGCTTCCGTAACATAGATCCTAACGAGGTCACCTTCATGGACGATCGCGTCCTTCTTGACCCAATGGCCGTTGATCTTGATGTCTTTTTTACGGAAGGCCTTATAGATAAAACCCAAAGGGGCCTCTTCGAGGTATTTGCGGACGAACTTCTCGATTCTTTGGCCTTCGCTTGAGGATGGAACTCTGATTTCTTTCATGGCAATGAAAGTATACTCTTATGCAGCAGGAAAATAAGCGCCAATAAAAATGACTTTTTATTGCGAAAAAGATTGACTTATAGGGCTATTTGCTTATAATCGTTTCGTCGCTTCGGCGGCAAACGCGGAGGAATACCCAAGTGGCCGAAGGGGCGGGCTTGGAAAGCTCGTAGTCTCTTAACGGGGAGCAAGGGTTCGAATCCCTTTTCCTCCGCCATTCTTGATTGTTTAGACACGTACGTAAAAATACGTGTTTTTTATTACTTTTTCCATCTCAAATAAATGCTTAGAATTAATGTCTTTTCTATATCGTTTACATAAATTCATTTTACAAATCTGTGCTAGTTCCTTTGGATGGTTGTGAAGGATATCCACGTTTGATATCCTTGCTTTTTCAGCCAATATAAATGGAATGCAGATATATGTAAAAACCCACGTTTTTGAAATATGCCAAAAAATAGTACTTTTGAGGAAATGTTTTGGAGTTGGTTGTATTCGTTAGTATGAAAAAACAAAAAAACGTCAGTTTATAGTTCACCTGGCGCTTTCGTTGTTATGAGAGAGTCTCAATGATTGCACGTCAATAAGCATTAATTGACGTTAATTCTGATTGCAGAAATTGGCAGTTGAGTTGTATGTAACTTCAATCGATGTAACCACGGTCCATTCTCCTGAAGCTGGATCAATCCGAAAATACGAAGCGGAATTCAAATTTTTCTCTACACCGTTGGAAAGTGCTTCAGTTCCGCTTGGAGTAGTAACATTTAAACTTCCGCTGAAATGAACTCTAAGTGTCATGATTTCGCTAAAGGCATATTTCTTTGCAGATGGATTGGTGGAAACTTCGGCTGTTGTAATATATGATCCTTCCTCTTTATCAAGTACAAGACCATCGTTAATCCCGAAACCTCCTCCTAAATGGATTCCAATTAAATTTCCGTTCGGAGATTCGGCCCAACGATCCCTCACAAAATCGTTAAAATCTGTATACGTTAAAGTGGTCGGAGTAACAGTAACAACTTCAATTGGATCTGGATCTGGATCGATGTAAATAGGACCAGCAGCATTTGTACTAGCGAAATTTCTATTAGTGGCGAAAAAAGAGGTGACAACGACTGCGGCTGATAAAAGAGTGGTAGCCCCTGCTATGAATAGTAATCTTTTGTTCATGATTAATCCTCCCTAATTATTTAAAAGAAGAGCGCGCTTTAGCGCTTGCAAAATGTTAACGCGCGAATACGCTGGTGCAAGAAAATATGATGGATTGTTTCAGATTGAAACCTTTTCGCTATCCAAATCATTCAGAAGTTTTATGGCCCGCCTTCATCAAAACGAAAAATACCCCTCCTCCTGTTGTTCGGGATTTGGGGCATAGAAAAGTTTTAATAGGAAGTTTACTTTTTGTCGTCGATATTCTTAGATAAGTCCTTTTGTTCTTCGGTGAATTCCTGGGCTTTCTCGATTATCTTCTTGCTGACGATCTCCTTGGGTTTATCCTCTTCACCCATATGAACGACGATTTGGTTAAATGGGATATTGATGTTGTTGTCGTCGAAGATGATTTTGATTTCCCTATTTAAGTCACGTTGAACTTGATAGATATCCGCTTCTTTGCACTTGGCGACGAAAAGGAGGTTGACCGCACTTTCGCCTAATTCAGAAACGCCTTTATAGAAAGGACCTTCGATGATCGCGGGGATTTTTTCCTTTAACTTATCCATGTTATCGGCGATGACGGCCTCGACGTTTTCGATACGGGCTTCGTAACCGATGGAGACGTAGCATTTGGCAACCGATAGTTCTTGGGTTTGGTTGACGATCGAACGGATATCGCTATTGTTCATGATCTTGATGTTGCCTCCGGCATCGACTAACTTGGTGGTTCTGATGCCAATCGATTTGACTTCGCCCCTCCAGCCATCGATGATGACGATATCGCCAACTTGGAAATCGCCTTCGAAGACGATGAAGACACCGGCGAGGATATCGGAGACCAAGGCTTGTGATCCAAGACCTATGATAAGGGTCAATACCCCGGCGGAAGCTAGCATCAAGGTGGTGTCCGCGCCCCAAGCCCCCATAATGAGGAAGACCGAAGCGATCGCGACGACCCATTTGACCAAGTTAAGAAGCAATAAGGCGATCGTTACGGTCTTCTTGGATTCAAACGTGATCTTCGCTAAAAGCGACAATAGATAGTAGGCTATAATCGCGATAACCACTATCTGTCCCGTCCTAATGATGGCTGGAATCCCTCTAGTCAACATGTAGTTGACGAAGTCCCCCGCTCCCGCATTAGGGACGAATATTGTTTCGGCCCCGAATATCTTCTTGTCAAAGACAAACGAGATGACGGTGCCGATGGCTAGCAGTCCTAAGACTACCCAGCCGATGATCTTCATTACTTTTTTCTTTTCCATAAAAGTGCCTCCTAAAAAAGTAAAAAGTTTATCTTATCGATAACAATAAACTTGATAAACAAGGATCTCCCTCGTTGCATCCGGTTCAGAGATGGTCGCCCCAGAAAGGGTGATGTTAAGCGGATATCTTCTTAATGATTCATAGATAACGTCGAAATTAGTCATTGAGGTCAAATCGAAATAAATAACGCCATCTTCCCCGGTTTCTTTGATGTTTGCTAATAAATCGACCGTGCCGATATAGCCACTTAATTCAGTAGGCTCGATGGTTATGGATAAGGAAGAAAGCTCCTCAATGCAAACGATTTGGATTCCAACGTTCTCCCAATTAGAGGAAATAAAGGAATCGAAATCGATGGTGCCTGAAGGCAAATCCTTCCACATGGCGGTGAATGAATAGTAATTGTCCTCGATGGTGATGACATCTCCCTCATGACGTTGGACACTATTCATGTCATCGAACCAATAACTGAATTCCTTACCTTCTGGAGGAGTGAAGAGTTCTTCTCCGGAAGGAATCTCGTAATCTTTGCCTAACACGACTTTAATGGAAGTCACGCTTCCTTGGGCTCCAATGCCAGGATAGAACTCCATTGTCGCGGCTTCTCCCCAAACGGCGAGGAAGGTCAGCGGGCCTTCGCTTTCGACCAAATAGCCTTCGCCGGCTTCGTATTTGTCTTCGGTGCCTGAAAGCTGCCAGCAATCAAAGGCATAACCTGTAGGTGCGGTAAATGTGCATTCTGGCAAAATGAATTCTTCCCCGATATAGGCGTTGCCTGGTTCTTGTTCTCCTTCTCCTCCGTTTGCGTCAAATAGAATGGTCGTAGGAATAAGCTCTTCCCAATCCGCGTATAGGGTTAGATCGCTTGTGACTGGTGAAGCGAAATCATATTCCTCGGTCAAGTCTGAATCGGAATACCAGCCTTCAAAGGTGTAGTATTCCCTAACTGGATCGGTTGGTTTAGAAACCTTATCCCCTTCGTTGACCGTTTGAGACGGGATTTCCGTTCCCCCATTAGTGACGAACGTCACCGTATATGTAGTTAAAGGAGGAATGATTTCTTCCTCGGTGGTGGTGATGTTATCCGAATATAAAACGTAGTTATTGTAGGTTAAATCGATGACGGTGATGCTATATTCCGTAAGTGGGGTCAAACCGGTGAACTCACCGTTATTAGGACCTTCGATAAGCGTTTTGGAATCGCTATAATCTTTGTTTTCGAGTTTGATGATGCATTCATCGTTTTTGATATCGGTTAATTCAAGTTCATAGGAAATCGAGGTCGGGGTCGGCTCGATCCTATCCATCTTGAATTTGGCGTTGAAGAAGATGTTGATACCGACTAAGGCGGAAAGGGTCGATACGGCGATCATCGAGGCCCCGGCGACCGTCACGACCGTCGTGCCAACCGAAGTTCCACCATGAGAGGAGCCTTTACCGGAACCATCCTTTTCCGATTTGTCTTTTCTTTCTTTCTTCTTATTCTCGTAAGGGCGTTTCGATCCGTTGGAGGTCGGATTATCGTTAATTTCATCCCTTAGGCGATCATTGTTGTCTTGATATGAGGTCGACTCGGAATCTTGGGTATTTCCATACTCAAAATCGGGGTTTTCACCTTCATTAATGATTTTTAATTCATTAAATTCGTCTTTCCTCATATGCCTTTGAGCAATGCTTTTCTTTGTTAATACTTACAAATAAGATAACGGGTAACCGCTCCCGCGCATATGTAATTCAAGCGAAACGTTTCAGATTGAAACCTTTTCCTTATATATGATAACTTCCAATATATAATTAATGATGACGGGGGTTAAACCGGTGAAAATCACGTTTGGAAAAGCACTTTCGGAAGCAAGAAAACAAAAGGGGATGTCGCAGAAACAGCTGGCGGATAGTTTACCCGTGACCCGTTCAAGCGTGGCGAATTGGGAAGCGGATAGAAGGCTTCCTAGTGCTTCCGTCATCGCGAAAATCGCCAAGATCCTCGACGTGGAGGTTGTGGAACTCCTCGATGCCGCCAATAAAGAGGATAACCATCCAAGAGTTATCATCGTTGACGATAACAAAATCATCCTAACTGGCGGCACCCCCATTATCGAAAAGGCCCTACCCAATGCGACGGTCGTCGGCTTCACCAAACCATCGGAAGCCATCAAATACGTCGAGAGCAACCTCGTTTCATTGGCGTTTTTGGATATTGAACTAGGTTTGGCGAATGGAATCGACCTCTGCAATTCTTTACTTGCGATCAATCCTAGGATGAACGTCGTTTTCCTCACTGCTTATCCCGAATATTCCATTGAGGCCTGGAACACCAAAGCCAGCGGCTTCATGGTTAAGCCGATTACTTTGGAAGGCGTGAAGGAACAACTTAAAAAACTAAGGCACCAATTCCAATGGGAGGGAGCGAATAATGGGTAGTGATGCCCTTATTTACGCATACTTTTTCGTTGGAGGGGCGCTGCTATTACTTGTTCTTCTTGGGATTGTGGTTTCGTTCATCCTCCCAAGCTTAAACAAAATAAGCAAACAATTCTTCATTTCCTCTTTCTCGGTTTTGGCATTAAGTATCGCCACTTACGTTATCGACATCGTGATCTACACGAATCCAACCCTTGATTGGTTAGGGAGGATCATCGCTTTCTTCGAGACCTCATTACCATCCGTTTTGATGCCGTTATTGAGCGTCTATGTTTTGCTCTGTTGTGGCAAAAGCATCCGCAAAAGCCCCACGTTTTATCTTAATATCGCTTTCTGCGCGTCATTGTTAGTCATATTGATCGTCACTCAGCTTACGGAGGGAATCTATTATTTCACGAAGGAAAACGAATTCGTCCGCGGGAATTTCTATTGGGTGTTGATCGTGCCTATCTTAGCCTTGATCGTGACTAATCTCGTCGAGATCATCCGTTATAGGAAGATGCTTGGCACCAAATATTTCATCGCCTTCCTCATTTATCTTCTTCCGCTTCTGGTGGTTATGTCGTTACAAGCCTTCATTTCCGTTTTTATATTGATCGTCGTGGCCGTCTCAATAAGCGCCTTATCGATGTTTAGCATCATCATGGTCGACCAAATAGAAGACCACGCGCGTCAGCAACGCGAAATCGCGGAGCAACGCACGAGCATCGCCGTATTGCAGATGCGTCCCCATTTCATCTACAACACGATGACAAGCATCTATTACCTTTGTGAGCAAGACCCGGAAAAAGCCCAAAAGGTCACGCTTGATTTCACTACTTATCTACGTAAAAACTTCAACGCTATTACCGGTAAAGAGCCTATTCCTTTTGTAGAAGAACTAGAACATACACGCGCTTATTTAGCGGTTGTTAAAGCTCAATATGAAGATAACCTTTTGGTGGAATTTGATACACCTCACACTTTATTTCGCGTTCCACCACTAACTTTACAACCACTTGTCGAAAACTCCGTAAAATACGGACTAAATATTGATTCTACTGAACCATTACGAGTTTCTGTTAAAACAGAAAAAGTTGATAATGGCAGCGTTATTATCGTTAGCGATACTGGCCCTGGTATCTCGAATAAAGATAATGGAGAACCACATATTGCTTTAAATAATATTCGTGAACGTCTATCGGCAATTAAAGGTACATTAACCATTACACCAAATGAAAATGGGGGCACTATTGTTAGCATCTATATTCCAGATAGGTTTTGATAGTGTATTGGCCGTTTAAACAAGTATCAAGTAATCAATCACGTTCTTTTGTGGCATTTATATTAAGAAAATATCCTTTTTTTAAATCATCTTTACGCTCTTTGACAATTGGAGACAACGATTGATTTCAAGGCTCTGAGAAATCAGGGCTTTTTTACCAGCAAACGGATAGATGAATGGCCTCCAAACCGATTTTACGCGACCCATGTATGCTTTAAAGCGTTTGTTGGGCTTATTTCCTCGATTAACTGATCCCCAAGAAATGAAGCAAATGTGCTTGGATTTTCTCCTTTCGCGCATGGTGCGTTCACGCGCACATAAAAAAGTTGTATAGTTATCTAAACTATTTTCCTAAGGAGCACCCATATGTCTGAACGCATGGCCCCCATTTCTCGAGAAGAACTCGGCATTTTCCTTTCCTGCATGGAACCGACTCTAGCCTACAACCTCCCATTGCTAATTCCTTTAGGCGAGCATGGAGATAAGGAAAAAGCCCAAAAGGCGATTGAGAAAGTCTTCCTTTCCCACCCTTATCTCAACATGCAATTGGTTCAAGGACAAGACGGAGAAACATATAAGCATATCGTTCCTCTTGCCCCGAAGATGGAAATCAAAAAAACCGATAAGGTGAACAAAGAGGAACTAGTCCAATATTTCTCCTTGATGGATTCTCCCCTATATCGCTTCCTCTTCCTTGAAACCAAGGAAGACGACTATCTCTTCGCGGATTTCCATCACATCTTGATGGATGGATTCTCCTTAAAGATGTTCCTTGATGAATTCGCCTCCTTCTATGAGGGTAAGGAAGAGGTCTCCAAAGAGGAAAACGATGGCATCGATGATGCGTTAAACAAGAAAGAAGGAAGGGAAGCTCCTTCATTCTTAGAAGATAAAACGTTCTTTGAAAACGCTTATGGAGGGATGGACGTCGATTCTTCCTTGACCTTGGATAAGCAAGAAGAGAATGTTTCCTATGGAAGATTCAGGGTCGAATTGCCCTTATTAAAAGACAAAGAGGTCGCGAAGGCCTTGAAGAAACACGGCATTCGCCGTTCGAGCTTCTTCCTCGCCGCCTACTCCTTGACCCTTGCCCAGGCGACTTTCTCCGAGGAGGTTTTGTTCCTTACCGTCAATAATGGCAGGAGTGATAAAGTCAAAAAGAGCTATGGCATGTATGTAAAAACATTGCCTTTCTACGTCAACAATCTAGGCGAAGGAAAAACCGGTGACCTCCTTAGGAAAGTCAATCAGTCCCAGGAGGATTTGATCGCCCATAGCAACTACTCCTATAGCGATCTCGTCGCTGACTTCGGGGTATCCGCGGAGAACCTCTTCGCTTATCAAGGCGATTATTTCTACCATACGACCCTTAACGGAAAAGACACCCCGGTCGAGGTCGTTCAGACAAAAGACGGCAAAGAGAAGATGGCCATCGAGCTCTTCCGTTATAACGGAGGCTATTTCGCGGATGTCGAATACCGCGCGGACCTCTATGAAGAGGATTCCTTGCGTTCCTTCATAAGAAGGATGGAACATTTCGCCCTCGGCCTAATGGAAAAGGAGAATATCGAGGATATCTCCCCCTGCGATGAAGAGGATGCCGCTTTACTAAGGTCATATAACGAAAAAGACCTCACGGGTTACGATTTCGACCGTGACTTTGTCGATGATATCCGCGACCATATCGCCGCTCACCCGGAAAAAGACGCGGTCATCTCCGGCGATAGGCGTATCAGCTACGGGCAATTAGGGGAATTGTCCGACCGCATTTCAGATTACATCATCGATAAAGGCGTTAAACCAAACCAAATCGTCTCGATCCTAATCGGCAGAAACGAATACATGGCCATCGCCTCTTTGGGCGTTTTGAAATCAGGCGCGGCCTATCAGCCCCTTGATCCCGCTTATCCAGACGAACGTCTTGCCTTCATGATGGAAGACGCGGAGGCCCAGATCCTCATTTGCCAAAGGGGGCTCGAGGAACGCGTTCCTTCCTTCAAAGGGCCAATCCTCTTCATCGATGAGATTCCGAATTTGCCACGGTTAGGTTTAAAGCAACCCCGTCCAGGAAAAGACGATCTCTACATCATGCTCTATACCTCCGGCTCCACCGGAAAGCCAAAGGGCGTCCAACTTGAACACCATAACATCTCCGCCTATGTGCAATGGCAGAGGAAGACCTTGAAGATCACTCCGGAATCCCGCTTCTTCGCTTACGCTTCTTATGGTTTCGACGCGAACATGTATGACCTTTATGGGGCTTTATGCAATGGCTTGCCGCTTTATATCATCGACGAGACCATGCGTCTTGATTTGAAGCGCCTCAACGAATACATCGAGGAAAACCACTTAACCCATGGTTTGATGACCACCCAGGTCGGGCGCCAATTTGCGGAAGACTATGAGAACAATAGCCTTGTATATCTAACGGTTGGCGGTGAGAAACTCGTTCCAGTGAAGCCTCCTAAGGGCTTTATCCTCGTGAATGGCTATGGCCCAACCGAATGCACGATCACCATCACCGGTCATGAGGTCGATCGCCTCTATTACCGTGTTCCCATTGGCAAAGGACATGCGATTTGCCATCTCTATGTCCTCGATAAGAAGATGAGGCCTCTCCCATATGGGGTTCCTGGCTATTTATATTGCTCCGGACCTCAGGTTGCTAGAGGCTATAAGAATAGACCGGAGGAAAACGCGAAGGCCTTCCTCAAGAATCCGTTCGAGGACGATGGCTACTACTCCAGAATGTATTTCACGGGTGACGTGGTGCGATTCCTAAAAGACGGGACCTGCGATTTCATTGGCCGTAAGGACGGGCAGGTCAAGATCCGTGGCTTCCGTATCGAGCTTAGCGAAGTCGAACGCGTAATTCGCGATTATCCAGGCGTGAAAGACGCGACCGTCAACGCCTATCCCGCCCCAAGCGGAGGTTCCTTCATCGCCGGTTACGTCGTTTCCGACAAGACCCTTGATTTGGATGATATCAAATCCTTCATCGGGGAACGCAAACCTCCTTACATGGTCCCAGAGGTCATGATGCAGATCGAGAAGATTCCTCTAAACCAAAACAGCAAGGTCAATAAACGCGCCCTTCCACTTCCAGAAAGAAAGGAAGCGGAGGTCGTTCCTCCTGCTAACGAAGCGGAAACGAAAATCCTCGAAATCGCCAGGAAGATCCTTGGCTATAACGACATTTCCGTCACCGCCGATTTGTTCGAATCGGGTTTGACTTCGATCTCCTCCATCAAATTCATCACCATCTTCTCGCAGACTATGGGCGTTGATTTGACTACGGCCTTGCTCCGTCAAAACTCAACGATCCGCGCGCTTGCTTCCTTAAGCGGAGGCAACGAGGAAGAAGAATACGAAGAGCTTCCGGATTACCCATTGACGAAAACCCAGCAGGGCATTTACGTCGAATGCTTCTCCCATCCTGGCTCAACCCTCTATAACATCCCGCTTCTTTATCGCCTTTCCAAGAAGACCGATTTGAACCGTCTTGAGGAATCCATCAAGAAGGCGATCGATGCCCATCCTTATTTGAAGGGCCATCTCATCGTCGGCGAATCCGGCGATCCCCGCGTCGTCCCCGCCCTTAACGACGAAGTTAGGGTCGAGCGCATCAAAGGCGATCCAAAGATGCCGTTTGCCTTAACCGCCTATGACTTGATAAAGGGTCCTTTCTATCAGGCGAGGATCTATGAAGGAAAGGAAAACTACCTCTTCCTTGATACCCACCATATCGCTAGCGACGGCTCTTCCTTAGCGGTTTTGATGGAAGATATCGATAAACTATACAAAGGCGAAGAAATCGAAGGGGAACGCCGCAACGGCTTCCAAATCGCCTTGAAGGAAGAAAAAGAGGCAACCCCCGATGCGCTTAATGAGCAAAAAGCCCATTACGCTTCCTTCCTCGATGGCGTCGATTCGCCGTCTTTACCGCGCAAAGAATACGAATTGCCCAAAGAAGAAAAACCTTTGGAGCAAGACTATGATCTATCCGTTTCTAAGGGTGACATCGCGAAGTTCCTAAAGGATAATGGCCTCAACCAAAACGGATTCTTCAATGCCGTTTTCGCCTATGCCTTAGCCAAATGGAACGGGAACGAGGACGCCTTGTTCACCTCCATTTATTCAGGGCGCGATAGCTCCTTCACCGCTAGAAGCGTCACGATGATGGTCAAGACCTTGCCGGCTTACGCGAAAATCGAGGCCAACGAGAATACCTTGGACTTCATCAAAAAACTTTCCGAACAACTCCAAAAGAGCGAGGAACGCACCCTTTATTCCTTTGCCGACATCAGCCGTGACTTCGATGTCAAAGCAGACGTCATGTTCGCTTACCAAGGGGATGGTTTCCTCCCGGATTCCATCGGCGGCGAGAAGGCCGAACTAATCCACCTCAACGGCGATGAAGTCAAAGCCGCCTTCTCCGTCGATTGCTTAGAAGGAAAGGATTGCTACCGTCTCCATTACGAATACCCAAGTAACCTCTATCGCGAAGAGACGATGCGTTATTTCACCTCCCTCTTTGAGATGGTCATCAAGGGATTCATTTCCAAGAAGGCCCTAAACGAAATCGTTCTTTGTGATGAAAAAGTCGCAAAGGAAATGGACGTCCATAACCAAACCGAAGATCCTCTACCAAAAGGCTCCTATTTGGATATGTTCGAGGAACAGGTCAAGGCCAATCCCGATAAACTCGCGGTCGTCGGCATCGACGAAAGCCTCACCTACGCCCAAATGGATGAGCGCATGAACCAAGTGGCCTCCGCCTTATTGAAACTTGGCCTCAAGCCTGACGATAAGGTCGTCGTCATGGTCCCGCGCATTGCCAATTGCTATGTCGCTAGGGAAGGCGTTATGCGGGCTGGCGCTTGTTTCGTCCCCGTCGATCCCGCTTACCCGGATGAACGCATCCTCTATATCGCCGAGGATTCCGAAGCGAAAGCGGTTTTGACCACCAAAGCCCTCTATGAAGCGAAAAAGGCCACGTTCGGAAATACCAACTTCCTCCTATTGGAAGATATCTTGGCCAACGAACCAAAAGACCCAATCCGCGTGGAAATCCCGAAGAATTCGCTTGCCTATTGCATCTACACCTCCGGTTCGACCGGCAAGCCAAAAGGCGTCATGATCGAGCATCATAGCCTTTCCAATTTCGTGTATAACACCCCACATAACTTCATCGTTGACGAATATATCAACTATTGCCATGTCGCGGCTTCCTTGGCATCCCTAAGCTTCGATCTTTCCATCCAGGAAGAATTCGTCCCATTAGCTAATGGCATGACCGTCATGATTGCCTCCGAAGACGAAATCCTTAACCCCGTCATGCTCGCAAAGCGCATGATCGAGAATAAGGTCGATATCATCACGACCACTCCATCTTACGTCAATAACGTCTTGGATATCGAAGACGTCATGGTCGCTTTCCGCAACCTTAACATCATCGATTTGGGCGCGGAGGCTCTTCCGGCCTCAATGATCGCCAAGATGCGCGACCGCGGTATGAAGTGCTTCATTCAAAACGGCTACGGCCCAACCGAGGCCACCGTTTCCTGCACGATGGACCGCGTCACCAGCGATCGCATCACCATTGGTTATCCAGATAATAACGTCAAGACCTATATCATCGACGGAAATCTCCGCCGTTTGCCGTTTGGGGCGATTGGCGAGCTCCTCATCGGAGGCGAAGGCGTCGCTAGGGGCTATGTCCATAGAGACGACCTCACCAAAGAGAAATTCATCGACTTCCATGGCGTCTACTCCTATCGTTCAGGCGACCTTGCCCGCATCAATTACGATGGACGCATCGAATTCTTCGGCCGCAAGGATAACCAAGTCAAATTACGCGGTCTTCGCGTCGAACTCGATGAAATCGAAAACGCCATGGGCTCCTATCCCGGCATTTCCCGTTCCGTCGTCGTCGTCAAGGAGACCAAAGAGGAAGGTCAGTTCCTCGTTGGCTATTATCTAGCGAAAGAGGAAATCCCCGTTGCTTCCTTGAAGGAACATCTGGGGAAGACCCTTACCCCATACATGATTCCAAAGGTCTTCATGAGGCTTGAATCCATCCCGATGACCAATAACGGGAAGGTCAACAAGAAGGCATTGCCAGATCCTGTCATGAACGCCAAGGAAAGCAAAAAAGGTATACGTTTGCCACGCAATGAGACCCAGCAGACGATTTATGACATCTTCAAGCACGTCCTCGGCGTCGACGAATTGTCGATAGACGACGACTTCTTCGATCTCGGCGGCACATCCTTAAGCGCCTCCAAAGTCACGATGCTTGCCATGGGCAAAGGCCTTAATATCTCCTATTCCGACGTCTTCGATAACCCAACCGTCATCGATTTGGCGGCTTTGGCCCTTTCGCAAGGCCATAAAGAGGAGGCCAAGAAAGAAGACCTCGCCCCAATCAAACAAGGACTTGAGAATAACGTCATCGAAAAAGTCGACGAGGTCACCGAGGGCCTAGCGGATTTCAAGGCCATCCTCCTAACCGGGGCGACCGGCTTCCTTGGAATCCATATCCTCCATGAATTGCTTCTGAATAGCAAAGCCAAGATCCTCGCCTTGGTCCGTGGCTCTAAGACAATCAGTGGCAAAGAACGGCTACACGGGTTGCTTGAATACTACTTCGATAATCCTTTCATCGAGGAAATGGGTGAGCGCGTGCAAATACTCGAGGCCGACGTCACCAACGAAAACCTCCTCGACGTCTTAAAAGACGTGAAGTTCGAACTCATCGTCAACTGCGCCGCGGTCGTTAAGCATTTCTCCAACTCCGACGCGATCGAGAAAGTCAATTTCGGCGGGGTCAAGAACCTCATCGAGGTGGCTTTGGAACATAAAGCCCGTTTGGTGCAGGTTTCGACGCTTTCCGTCGCTGGGGAGAACGTCGGACACAAATTCCCGAAGGAAAAACGTATCCACGAGAGTGAAATCTTCTTCGGGCAAGACGTTTCCAACAAATACATCAATTCCAAGATCAAGGCCGAGGAAGCCTTGATTGAGGCGGTCAATGACCGTGGACTCGACGCCAAAGTCGTCCGCGTCGGCAACCTCATGGGCCGTGCGAGGGATGGCGAATTCCAGGTCAATTCCGGAACCAACAACTTCATGGCGACGATTAGAGCCTACAAGAAACTTGGGGTCTTCCCGGTTTCCGCGGCCGATTCCACAATCGACTTCTCGCCAATCGATGAGGTCGCCAAGACCATCCTCCTCCTTGCGAAGACCAAGAAGGACTTCACCATCTTCCATAGCGCGAACTCCCATGAAATCGAACTTGGCGACGTCATCGCCGCGATGAACGACTTTGGTTATCCGATTGCCATGGTCGATGACGAAACATTCATGGCAAAGTTAAACGAATACATGAGCGATGAGGAAAAACAGATGGATGTCTCCTGTCTTATTTCCTATAACTCCTCCGAATCCGTCGCTAGGGAATATATCCTTTCCGATAACTCCTTCACCATTAAAGCCCTTTATCGCCTTGGCTATAAATGGCCGATTACCGACGAGAAATATCTCGATCGTTCCATTGCCTCGCTCTCCACGCTTGGCTTCTTCGAATGAGGTGAAATATGGCTATCTCCTATTCGCGTAACGACAACATTCTCCGTAAGAAGTTCTACCAATACCTCATCCCCACGGTATTGATGGTTTTGGCCATGCAATTCGGTTCCTTGGCGGATGCGATCGTCATCGGTAACTTCCTTGGGGGAGATGCTCTTAGTGCCTCTTCTTTGGCCTTACCAATCGTTTATCTCGTCCAACTCCCTGGCATGACCATAGCTTCCGGCGTTGCTATCGTTGGAGCCGGATTCTTAGGAAAACGACTTGTTTCGGAAGCCTCAAAGGCTTTCAAACTATCGATGTTCCTCGCCTTTTTCGTCAGTCTCATCTTCGTCCCATTAGGTTTGTTTCTTGGCGATATCATCTCCAATTGGTTTGCGGGCAATTTCCAAGATCTCGCCCCGATGATTTCCCAATACGTCAAAGTCTATTGCTTCCAATCCCCCATCATTGCCCTTGCCCTAGTCCTCGCCTATTTCCTTCCTTCGGACAATAGCCCAAACCTTGGGGCATTGTTCTTTGTCATTGGCAACGTCGTCCATATCGGCGTCGAAATACTTTTCTGCTTGACCCTTCCTCCCGATTATGTGATGTATGGGGTCGCCGGAAGTTTAGGAATCGGCCTAATTGCGGGGATGGTCGTCTTCTTCCCCTATCTTAAATCCAAGACGAGGGCCATCAATCTCAAAACCCCATTCAAAGGGTCTTTTGCCTTTGCCAAAGACATCCTTAGGGCGGGAAGTTCATCAGGGTTATTGATCGCCTTGTCCGTGGTCTATTGCCTTGTTTTGAATCTAGCGGCCACTTCCTATTTGACGACTGGCGAGATGCCCGTGTTTGCGATGCTAAGCAACATCTCCTTCGTCATCGATCTCTTCATAATCGGCATTTTCCAGGTAATGCCTTCGGTCGTTTCCTCGTTGTTCGGGGAGAAAGACTATTTTGGAGTGCGTGCGGTGACAAGAAGGGTCTTCCTTATCGCCATGGGGGTAACGGTTGTCCTGATGGTCGTATCCATCGCTTTCCCAAATATTTATCTATATATATTTGGTGTCAGCCTAGATAACGTGAACAGCGAGCTTCTAGCTTCGTCGAAAGCCGATTTGGATCCGTTATTGGTCATGCGCATCTACTCGACATCCTTCCTGCTTTATTCATTGAACCGCTTCTTCTCCTATTATTATCCTTCGCTGATGATCAATGCCCCAGTTTTGGTAGGCAATGCGGTACGCGTAGGATTGGCAGGGCCGATATCCGTCTATTTCCTAATGATGGCAATGGGCGTAATGGGCTTCTCCTACGGGGTCATCATCATGGAAGGGGTCGGCGCCATTGCGACGATCGTCTGGGTCATCGTTGGCAAAAAGACCAAGCATTATAGCGGGAAAGGCTTATTGCTTTTACCTTATACCAAGAAAAACGAGGGGGTCGTCGATTTGTCGATTCCCGCTAACAGCAACGAGATATCCTCGATCATCGAGACGATTCAAGCCAAAGCCCTCGAACTCTCCCATGATGAGAAGGCTTCCGCCATCTTGGCTCTAGCGACCGAGGAAATCATCGACAACATCATCGAATACGGTTATAAGAGGGATTCGCATGCCCGTTATATCGACGTCAACCTGACAAGGACCGAAGTCGGTCTATTGTTGAGGGTTCGTGACGACGGGCTAACCTTCGACCCAACCGCGTATAAGGCGGATGAGGACGAGGAAAGCAAATTCCACGGAATCGAGCTTGTACGCAAAATCGCAAGCGATTTCAAGTACTTGCGCGTTCTCAATACAAATAACACAATTATGGAAATCAAAATTGCCTAGGAGAAATAGATTATGGAAATCTCAAAGAAACTCGAAGGAAATGTCCTTCATGTCGCGCTTGAAGGAAGGCTTGATACCAACACCTCACCCCTTCTTGCGAAATCCCTAGATGAGGAAAACGGCTACACGGATATCGTATTTGACTTCGCGAAGCTCGAATACCTTTCTTCTTCTGGACTAAGGTTGCTCTTCACCTGCCGTAAGAATTTAGGCGGCAAAGAACACGTCATCGTCGAAAACTCGAACGAGGTCATCCTCGAAATATTCCGCGTCACCGGCTTTAACAATCAGGTTACCTTAAAACAATGAAAAAGAAACGCCGTTTCCCACTGGCTTTGTCGATTCTTTTGCCTACAATCTTGGCAATAGTTTTGGGATTGGGCGGAATTTATACGGGAGCCTATTTCGTTATCCAGGACTCCTCATACCAAGCTGCTGTCACCAACGATAACACCGATCTTCATACATTGCAGTCGTCTTTTACTTCCGATGAAGAGGAAAACATTATCGGGTATGCCTGTTCCCCAATCGTCAAAAAATACGAGGACAACAAGCCCGAAAAGCCCTTTGTTCCAGGAAGCGCGGAAGAAAAAGAATACGTCGCGACAATCCAATCGAGCTCCTTCACCCAGCTTTATGTAGCTTGCAGAGAACGACTCCAACGTTATGTTACCACCTTCGTTGGCATTTTCTATGAAGATACCGCCACGAACCGTTTCGTCTTGATTTGCAGTTCAGATGCAATCGACGAGGCCGATAAGGTCGATGCGATTTCCCTTTATATCGGGGCTTTCTTCGAAAAACCCTCCTATGCCGTCGAAGAAGGATTCTATGGAGAGACGGTGAATGATAGACACCTTGGAAAATTGCTCGTAAGCGGTCTTTATCTATGCGAAGTGGCCCACCCCGTCCATCCCGAGGATTATGGTGGGGCCCATCGTTATTGGCTTGTTAGGGAAACCGCGGTCGGCGAAGTCTACGCGGCTATGTCAAGATTCACCCAAAACTTCGCGATCGTCGCTAGCATCCTCTTAGTGGTCTTAACCGGCATCATCGCCTTATTGCTTTATCTTCTTATCATCAACCCCCTCCATCGCCTTTCCAAAACGGGGAACGAATACGTCGCCTCCTTAAAAGAAGGAAAGCCGGAGGTGCTCTTTGGCTTAAGCAAACGAAGGACCGAGAACGAGATAAGCGACCTCAACAATTCGCTTTATTTCACCCAAGAAGCTATCGCCGATTATTCAGAAAAGGTACGTCAATCGGCAATATTCGAGGAGAAGATCAACGCCGACCTCGCCTTGGCCGAACGCATCCAATCCTCAATGGTCCCTTCCGCTCCATTGATTGGCGAGAATTTCCTAATAAGAGGCACCATGAAGCCGGCGAAGGAAGTCGGTGGTGATTTGTATAACTATTTCCAAATCGATGAAGACCATGTCGGATTCTTCGTTGGCGACGTTTCCGGCAAGGGCGTTCCGGCCGCTTTGTTCATGGCTAAGGCCAATATGCTCTTGCGTCTTGCCTTAAAAGACCTTGATGTCGACGAAGCCAACAAGATCCTTTGCGAAGACAATGCGGAGAATTTCTTCGTCACCGCCTTCTTAGCGGTCCTCAATGTCAAGACGGGATGGCTCCATTACGTCAACTGCGGGCATGAACCCGTCTTCCTTGGCCATAACGGGGTGTATGAACCCCTCGATGAAGAAGCTAACCTCATGCTTGGCATGGACGAAGGCCTTGAATTCGTTGATCAAAAGATAAAATTGGTCCCAGGCGACCGCCTCTTCCTTTATACAGACGGGGTCTCCGAAGCCATGGATATCGATGGCAACCTCTTCGGCAAGGAAAGGATCCGCGAGGCCCTCAACAAAAACGCCTCCCTTCCTAGCGAGCTTAGCTTCCACGCGATGTGGGAAGCCGTCGCGGACTTCGTCAAAACCGCTGAACAAAGCGATGATGCCTGCATGGTCTCGCTCGATTACGTCAGGGAACGCACTTTGATATTCGAAGCCACTCCCGAAGGACTAACAAAAGTCGAGCCCTTCATCGATGACTTCCTCGAAGGCAAAGATATGGCCTTCATCAGCAAAATCCAGGTTATCATGGATGAACTTTGCTCCAATGTCGTCAATTATTCGGAATCCGGCGATAAGCCAGCGATGCTCGTCCTTCGCGATGATGGTTCTTCCGTTAAGGGAACCCTCGTCGATCACGGCATTCAATTTGATCCTCTTACCGATAAACCGGAGTATGATGAAAACGAAGCGGGTGGCCTTGGGATTTTGATGGCCCAGTCGATGCTTGATGAAATCACCCACACCTACGTTGCAAGGCGTAACATCCTTTCGTTCAGGAAAGACTATAAATAAAAGACGATGATTAACGAACAGTTGAACCTATTCGAGGAAAAGGCTAGCGAAGCCCTTCCTCTTGCGGCTAGGCTCCGTCCAAAGGGCTTAGACGAATTCGTGGGCCAAACCCATCTTTTAGGAGAAGGTAAGGTCCTTAGAAGACTAATCGAGGAAGATAAGGTCACCTCGATGATCTTTTGGGGTCCTCCCGGAGTCGGGAAGACGACCCTTGCCTCAATCATCGCCGAGAAAACCAAATCCCGCTTCATCAATTTCTCCGCGGTCACCTCTGGCATCAAGGAGATCAAGGAGGTCATGGAGCAAAGCGAGGAAGGAAGGAAAATAGGCGAAAGGACGATTCTTTTCGTCGATGAAATCCATCGATTCAACAAAGCTCAGCAAGACGCTTTCCTCCCTTATGTCGAAAAAGGCTCGATCATCCTTATTGGGGCCACGACCGAAAACCCCTCGTTTGAGGTTAACGCCGCTCTTCTTTCAAGATGCAAAGTCTTCGTCCTCCAAGCTCTTTCAAGCAAGGATATAGAAGTGTTGCTCAATAGGGCCTTAACCTCCGAGAACGGCTTTGGCAAACAAAAGATTGAGGCGGAGGAAGGCGCAATCCCGATGATCGCTTCTTTCGCTAACGGGGATGCTAGAAAAGCCTTATCTACCTTGGAGATGGCCGTTTTGAATGGCGAAGTCGATGCGGAAGGCTTAACCCATATCAGCATCGCTTCCGTTGAGGAGATAACCGCGCGCAAGTCGCTTCTTTACGATAAGGGAGGCGATCAGAAATATGACATCATCTCCGCCCTCCATAAATCGATGAGGAACAGCGACCCCGATGCCGCGACATATTGGCTTGCAAGGATGCTTGAAGCCGGGGAAGACCCCCTATATATCGCTAGACGCGTCATCCGTTGCGCATCCGAAGATGTCGGTATGGCCGATACCCACGCCTTACCCCTTGCAGTCGCCGCTTTCGAAGCCTGCAAGAACATCGGCATGCCAGAATGCAACGTCATCCTTACTGAGGCCGTCGTCTATATGTCGCTTGCCCCAAAAAGCAACGCCCTGGAAGTCGCTTATAACGAAGCGGCCAAAGACGCGCTTGAAGGAATCGCGGAACCCGTGCCTTTATATATCCGTAACGCCCCAACCAAGCTCATGAAGGATCTTGGCTATGGCGAAGGTTATCTTTACGCCCATGACTTCGAGGAGAAACTAACCCCGATGGTCTGTTTGCCTCCTTCTCTTAAGGATAAACGTTATTACCGTCCATCAAAGCAAGGCATGGAAGCTAAATACGGACCGCGGCTAGAAGCGATCCTCAAATGGAAGGAAGAACATCGTAAGAAATAAAGAAAAGGCTCACCGCGCGGTGAGCCTTGATTATTTCGGAATGGTTATTTGCTCTCGACTTCGGCGTCAACGGCTTCGTTTTCAAGAGCGAGGCGTTGAGCGCGGCGAAGGGCGCGTTCCTCGTCCCTATCTCCTTCTCTAGCGAAGAAGTTAAGGGCGATGACGGAGATTAGGACTCCGACACCAATGAGGATCAATCCCCATTGACGATAGCCTAGGGGCGACCAATTGGTAAGCCATGCGGATTCGGAGGTCGCGACCCAGTTATCGGAAGCGAGGCCTGGGGTGTAATCGCCGATCAAAGCGAAGACGATGAAAACCAAACCAGCGAGGGCGAAAACACCCGCGATGATATACCACACGAGTTCCTTCCCGCTGAATTTCCTTGCTTTCGTTTCGGCCATGATGGGGTTAACGTCCTTTCCTTAATTAGGCAGCCGCCTGGCCGTTTTGTCCGACTTGGGCGAGGAGCTTGTTGATTAGAGGTGGATAGAAGGCACGGAATTCGGCTTCGGCGTCGCGGACATAGAGGTTGACGGTTTCCGCGGTTTCGCGCATAAGGTCGTTGTGGTTCTTGCCTTCTGGGAGGTCACGGCGACCGGTCATCGTCTCGATGAGGGCGTTGATCTTATCTTCCATCTGCTTGAAGACAAGGGAGGTAACGCGGGAGGTCGCGCGGACGGTGTTGATGTTGCGGATGACGGTCTCGAGGTCCTGCTGGATGAAGTTGGAGGCTGGGGTAATCGCACCTTGGGCTTCCTGACGGGCCTTGTTGTAATCGGCGAAAAGCTTGTTGAGATCGCCGACGAGGGTGAGATAGGAAACCGCGGCGAACATCTTCTCTTCGGAGCGATAGACCTTCTCGACTTCGGCGACATCGATGTTCTTGCTGTGGGCGTCGTTGAGGATACCGGTGATCATGGAAGAGATCTGGGTATGGATTGGAAGGACGTACTTATAGATGGCAAGATGCTGGTTGGCGTCGACGCGGACTTCCTCTTTGCCATCGGCATTGGTGCCAAGGGAAAGGATGGTGCTGGAATCGCCATAGACTTCCTCATAGAAGTCGCGGATCTGCTTTTCAAGTTTGGCGCCCGCTTCGTTCTCGGTCGAGTTGTTGATGATGTTCTTAAGCGGGGTGTTCTGGTCGACCTCGATGAGGACGGCTCTCTTTTTGTTCTTGAAGAGCTCGACATCATAGGACGACTTATTGAGGCAATACTCGAGGGTGTCGCGGATGGTCACGTTATAATGGAGCAGCGTGGTAACGACGACAGATGCCTGATTCAATTGATTTTCTGGCATGTTATTTTCTCCTGTTCAATTCTTTTTCGATGATTTTCTATCCACCGATGGGTATAGTTCATCTTCCAAGTCGTGGAAATGCTTGATCGTTGCCGAGGCATGGGACTTCACCGAGAGGTGAGCATGGCTCATGGCGTAGGAATGTTCGTGGAATCTATCGAACATCGGAACGTCATTGCCCCCATCGCCGACAACTAAAACATTATCGTGGTTTATCTTAAGATAATCAAGGTATTTTGCAACCCCCTCGGCTTTTGTGCAGCCTTTTGGGGTGATTTCCGCAACTTCTCCTAGCCAATGGGCCTCGATGGAATCGTATTTGGCGTTGATTTCCTCGCATAGCTTCTTGGACATCAGTTTCTGCTTTTTGGTGAAGCCGACGAAAAGCATAAGTTTGTAGACTTCGCCCTTATTGATTTCGTCGAAGAAGACATAATCGCTTCTGACGCCTTTTTCCTTATAGGCCCCTTGGAAGAACATATAGAGGAAATAGATGGCCGTGACGATGCGTTTGACCCCGCTTCTAGCGACGACAAAGGGACGGTTCTTGGAGGTAAGCATAAAGATCCAAGGCGCGTATTTCTCGCGGATATAGGGGATCAATTCGCGGAGAAGATCCTGAGGGAAGAAGGTTTCTTCCTTCATCTGATCATCGATCGTGATAAAGCAGCCTTCGGCCCCGATGAAGTCGAATGGCCTATCGAAATGTTTGGCAATCTTCTTACGGAAGTTATCGGAACGCGAGGAAACCAGGGCGAGTTTGCCCCCGTCATCAATGAAGCGATAGAGGAATTTTTTGTTCTTCTTCGCGATCATCGAGATACGTCTCTTCGGGTAGAAGAGGGTACCGTCTAAATCCGTTGCGATTACCTTAACCATAGAACGCAATTACAATACTAGGTTTTGCCATTACGTGGTAGCAATTTAAACGCAGGTTCTAAATATTTTAGAATAACCTTGCAAAAAGGTGGTTGCTTTAGTCTTTACACCAACCAATATCTAAAGGGATAATTCCCTTATGGATTATACCTACGAGGAAATCATAAAAGGAATAAACGAAGGCACTTTGGATGAGGTTCGTTTCGCCATTCCCTCCTACCCCCATTATCGAGAATGCGTCCTTAGAAGGGTCTATCTTGAAATAAACGGGATAAAATCTTTTGAATGCATCGAGATGAGGTTAACCAAAGACGGAAGTGAGAAAAGCCTTTACCACGGTTTATTCAAGGACAAAGAAAAACTATTCAACATCAAGGGGAAGGGAAGATTCACCTTCAGGGAAATCTTCAAAAAAATTGAGATTAAGGAAATCATAAAACACAGTTGATGACGGAAGGCTTGCCAAAAAGAAAAGGGCAAGTTTTTTCTTGCCCTAGGGATCGTTGAATAAGCTTATTTAAGCTTGTTCTCGGCCTGGATGATGCCATAGCCTCCATCGACGCGGCGATAGACGACGGAGATTTGGTCGTCTTCCCTATCGAGATAGAGGAAGAAATCGTGGCCGATCGCTTCCATACGGGTGATGGCTTCATCGATATCCATTGGATCGAGGTAGATGGATTTGGTGCGGACGATTTCATCGTTCTCCTCCTCTTCTTCCTCTTCCTCGAGGCGTTCCATGACGAGGGCCTTTCCGAGGTTGATGTTCTTCTCGGAACGGCGGCTAAGACGGGTTTTGAGTTTCCTCATTTGGTCTTCGAGTTTGTCGACGGCTAAATCGACGGCGGCGTAGAGGTCGTTATCCCTGACCTCGGCGCGGAAGGTCATCAATTTGGTGAAGATGGTGAGCTCGACTTTGGCGCCGACGTTATAGCTCCTGACGACGGCGCGGCAAAGGACTTCGTCGTCGATGACGAAATACTTGTCCATCTTCCCGAGTTTTCGCTCAATGTCTGCGCGAATAGCATCGGTGACCTCGATGTTCTTTCCGATTATTTGATATTTCATATGTTTCTGCCCCTCCTATAGGGCTTACGTCATTATTGTATGAAAAATAGAAGAAAGGACAAGTCTTGACAGGAACTCTTTTCACGTATTCAATATATAGTTGGGGCTATACCTTCCTTTAGGAAAGGCAGAGTTCTTTGAGGCGGGAGACCGTCTCTTTTTCGATCTTGAAGACATTATCGAAAAGGCTATCGAAGGAACCGTAATTATTGATAACCGCGTCAATAGCGGAATGAAGGTACGAGGCGTCCGCGATATAGAGGGGATAGATGGCTTTGGCCATTTCCTTATCTTTGAATCTCGCCAGGAACATAAGGCGTTTCGCGCTAGGGATGGCCCAATCGTTGGTGAGAAGGTAATCCTTGAAGATCTCCTCTTCGCTTGCCCCAAGAAGCTTAAGCAAAAGCATCGTGAGGATGCCAGTCCTATCCTTGCCCGCGGAGCAATGGTAAAGGACGGTCTCGCCATTAAGAAGCGTGGCTATGAGGGCGTTAAGGGCCCTTCCTACTTCGCCTATATGGTCTCCGTCGAGGATAAAGGCATAGAGCTCCTCCATCCTCGGGGCCTTCTTGATGAATTGGCTTGGGGCCATTTCGCCAAGTTGCTCCCTCGTGATTCCGGGAAGGGCGCCTCCCGTGAAATCAAACCCGAGCGTTTTGATGAATGGGATATCCGGATCTTTGTTCTGGGCTTGCTCATTTTCGTTACGAAGGTCCAAAACGGTGGTTATTTTTAATTCCCTAAGGGTTTCGATTCCCTTCTTTTTTATCTTATGAAGGCCCGCGGAACGATAGACGAGTCCGTTGTTAAAGCATTTATCGCCGACCTTGATCCCTCCTAGACCTCTGAAATTATTGACTCCGGGAACCTTGATTGTTTCCCTATCCATCAATCGACCCTCTTCTTGTCTTTGAAGAAGGCCTTAATGGCCTCCACTTTATCAAGCCTTTCCCAAGGCAAATCGATGTCAGGTCTCCCGAAAACGCCATAATTGCAGATATCCGCGTATTTCCAGGTCGGGGTATTCAAACCGAAGGCGGAGATGATGGCCCCTGGACGGGCATCGAAGAATTTCTCAATGGCCATTAGGATATCGCTATCTTCATAATGCTTCGTGCCAAACGTCGAAAGGGAGAAGCTTAGGGGCTCCGCCACTCCTATCGCATAGGAAAGCTGAACCTCAAGTCTTTCAGCCGCTCCGGCGGCAACGAGGTTCTTAGCGATGTATCTAGCATAATAAGAGGCCGAACGGTCGACTTTTGATGGGTCCTTGCCAGAGAAGGCTCCGCCTCCATGGCGGGACGAACCGCCATAGGTATCGACGATAAGCTTTCTGCCGGTTAAACCGGTATCGCCCCTTGGTCCTCCGATAACGAAGCGGCCGGTTGGGTTAAGGAGGATACGGAAATCGGTATTGAGCCCGAAGCTTTCCGCGACGGGGATCATGACCTTATTCACTATTTCCTTTTTGAAATCCTCGAAAACGATGTCGGGATCATGCTGAACGGACATCAAGACGGTGTCGATGCGGGGTCCTTCGGGAAGGTATTCGATGGTGACTTGGCTCTTCATGTCTGGTCTTGATCCTTTGAGCTCACCGTTTTTCCTTAAGGAGGTGGCGACACGGACCAATTTATGGGCGATGGTAATCGGCAAAGGCATGTATCCTTCGGATTCGCTAGTCGCATAGCCGAACATAATGCCTTGGTCTCCGGCGCCCATTTGGAGAATGTCACCCCTATTGACTCCCATGGCGATATCCGCGGATTGGTCTTGGACCTTCACCATGATTTCGCAGCTATCGGCCCCAATGCCGATTTCCTTGGAGGTATAACCGATTTTACGGAGGACGTCCCTCGCTATTCGCTCATATGGAAGGCGTGGTCCTTTATAGGAAAGCTCTCCTCCGATGAGGATGAATTCGGTGGTCGCGAACGTTTCGCAGGCGACGTGGGCATCCTTATCTTGGGCAAGCGCGGCGTCTAAAATGGCGTCTGAGATTTGGTCGCACACCTTATCGGGGTGGCCTTCCGAAACGGATTCGCTTGAGAATAGGAATTTTGGGGCTTCCATGGTTTTCCCTCCTTTGGACTTTAAGAAAAGCCTTCCACGAAACGATGGAAGGCCTAAGATGAATAAGTTCCTTCAAACATCGTTCCCTTACGGGCTCTTAGCGAGCACTTACCGCTATAGCGGAGTTGCTAGCGTCCCTGGTTACGCTAAGATGGGGCGCTTCTTGATGCTTGGTGCGTCAGTAATATACAGGTTTATCCCCTTGTTGAGAAGGGGGGTTAAATCTTTATTAACGATCATCGATATCGCCGAAGATATCGTTCTCGTCTTTCTCTTTTTGTTCTTCTTTGTTTTCCTCTTGCTTTGGCTCTTCGTTAGAAGCAACGGGTTCAGCTGGTTTTTTACTTCCATCAGATCCGATTAAACCAAGGACGGAACCGATGATCGGGAGAATGCCGCCGGAAATGATCGAGAAGACAAGGGCGACGATGACCGGAGTCCTTGCCATGCTCTTTCTCGCCACGAGATAGATAATTGCCGAAACCACAAGGAGGATAGCGGCAATTATGAAGGCGATTGCCATGCTTGGGAACATCACGGTTTGGATTTGCTCCGCTTGCTGGGCATGGGTCCCCGGAAGAGTGGAAGTGATGGTTCCGTTATCTAATCCTTGGATAAGGGCGTTCCTAATTTCCGGGTTGTCCTTCATGGTGAAGAAGACGACTCCAGCGATAAGCAAACCTAGACCGCCGAGAATCGCGAGGATCCCGGAGATTAGAAGCAAAACCGAACCAGCTTTTTTGTAATTCATACTTAATTACTCCTTTTATATTCTTTATTTGGCGTTATAGGCGGCTAGGAGGATCTCCTTCTCCTCCTTACTCGGACCAGCATGATGGGCATGGAGATGATAGGTGTTGCTCTTATGGACCGTATCATGGATGATCGTCTTGTCGGTGGAGATGCCGATATAATCACCGATGAAATCATACGCCTTTTCGCAAGGAATTCCTTCCCCGAAAAAGCCGTTTTTCATAATTTCCTCTTTTTTGAACAAAACGAAGGAAGGCAAATGCTTCTTCATGGCGGCAAGGAATTGTTCCTCTTTCCCCTCTTTTAAGAAGAAAGAAGCGAGACGTCCCTCAATACTTGGGATTTCCTTAAGGCAATCGTTGAGGTCATCGAAGGGACCGATATCGACGTATTCGACATCGATTAGGCCGTGGTCAGCGATGACCAGAGTCAGGACATCGGGGTTCTCTTTGGTGAATTTATCGACGCACCTAGCCGCGGAAGCGATCATATCGTCAACTTCTTTAGAGGCGACGCCATGATGATGGGTGACGCCATCTGGATTATTGAAATAGATATAGGCGAACTGTCCGCCTTGGTTTTGGAAGAAATCACCGACCATCGCAGGGGCATCGTCCATCGTCTTTGGTCCTCCAAAGCGTCCGCCGACGCCATCTTGGAAGAACATGTGGGCCTTAACGCCTTTTTCAATCATCAATTCGTCAATGGTTTTGATTGGACATAAGCGGAACATGATACCGTTTTCGACGTTGCTGCCGTCAATTGAAGACTGCGATGGAAAGACGTCTACCGGAATACCCAATTCCTCGATATGGAGGCTCCATCCAAGCCAACCCGTCTCGATTGGGTATTTGCCAGTAAGTAAAGCGGTCGTGGCCGCGACCGTGGTCGGAGGGTTGGTCGAATAGATCGTCATGTAGCGATGGTCGAGGAAGGTCTTCCCCGCGACATCGTGAACGTGCAAGTTATATTCGCCCATTCCATCAAAAAGGAACAAAGCCACTTTCTTTCTCCCATCAAGAAGAGAGTCAATCTCGTCAATGCTTTGGTGGAACGGAGTGACTCCGAAGTGCTTGAGGATCGAGGATGAGAGGTTTACGAGTGTTTTAGAACGGTCCCATATCCATGGGGAGGTAAGGATTTTTTCCATAGGAGGGTAAATATACAGGTTAACTTCCCCTTTGCAAAGAAAAATCATCAATTAATGTCGATATAAAAGTTTAGATTCATCAATCGAATGCCTATAGACTATGTTAAAAACCGATTGAGACTATTTCATACAGAAGATTAAAGTCTGTATTTCGCTTTCATAGTCTCGAGGACGGTTTTGGCGTCAAAAACTTCTCCGCGTTTTTCTTGTTCGCGTGCATTATCCAATCGAATCAAAAACTCTTCCTCTTTAAGAGGTTTGAAGTTCAACAATTCTTTTTCAACTATATTAGCCATAAATCCTCTTCTTGGCCTTAATATACTCTTTTATTGATTATGAAGTCTGTTAGAGGTAACAAAAAATCGGCAGGATTCCCCACCGATTCATTGTTTGGTTTTTAATATAAGGCTTTGATTTCCTTAAGGGCTTTGGAGAATTGGTCAGGGCAGCTTGTTCCCCTGCCATGGCAATTGATGCCTTCTAGCCTAGCGATCGCTTCATCGATATCCATCCCCTTAACAAGGGCGGCGATACCTTGGAGATTACCATGGCATCCCCCAATGACTTCAAGGGAAACGATTTTGTTATCTTCGTAAGCTATGCGCATTTCCCTAGAACAGACGCCTTTTGGTTGGAAAGTATATTGTTTGACCATTGGCTTTCCTTAGAATTTGACGATCTCGCCGTAGACTTCGTTGGCTCCGCCGCCGATAGCGTTGCATTCATCGGTATCGATATGCATGGCAAGGGCGTATTTTGGGGAGACACGGATAACGACATCGCCAAGGATCGCGTCACGGCCAAGGCCTTCGCAGATCTTAACTGCGACGATTTCACCGTTTTCAACGCCAAATCTCTTGGCATCTTCCGGAGTCATATGGACATGGCGTTTGGCGACGATCATGCCTTCTTTGATATCGATGGATTTCCCGGTTTCTGGATTGAAGAGGGTGCAGCCAGGGGTGCCGGCGACGTCTCCGGATTCACGAACTGGGACATTGGCCTTTAAGGAACGGGCTTCGGTAAGGGAGATCTCGACTTGGTTCTCCTTGCGGACCGGTCCAAGGATGCGGAGTCCTTTGAGGACGTTATCTTTCTTAACGACTTCGCCGGTCTTACGGTCTTTGATTTCCGCGTGGTAGATGACGTCTAGCCTAACTTGCGAGGCGAATTGGCCAGGCTGGGAAAGCTCTTTGATGCATTCTAATTGAGCTCCTTCTCCGCAGAGAGCCTCAAGGGCTTCCTGGGTAACGTGGATATGATGAGCGCTGGTCTCAACGATGAATTTGTTTTCCATAAATGATTTTCAACTGCCTTTCTTTGTGCGGATACATTATAGACATTTCGCCCGCGCATGGGAGGATTATTTTTAAATCCATTTTTCTTTGACGTAAGACCGATATTTCGCCTCAAGAAATAAAAATAGAGGGGGCGTGCATTAAAAAACGGATAAAAAGTTCATATTTTATCAACTTAAAATTTTTCTCTATTGAGAAAAGAGAAGAATGTTCTTATCATTTTCTCCGAAAGGGGGAAAGACCGATGGACGAAGAAGAAAACAAGAACAAAGAAGCCGAAGACGTAATCGAAAAAGAAAACGACAAAAAGGACGTCCCTTTGTCGGAAGAGACCCCTTTGAACGCGGAAAATAACGAGGAGGAACTCGACGAAAGCGAAGTCACCTCCGAAGAAATCAACGACGAACGTATCTCGCCCGAAATCCTCGAGGACGCGATTAAGCGTCGCGACCTTGCGAAACTAAAGGATATTTTCACTTACATCCCGGATATCGATATCGCCCAAGCCGCCAGCGAACTCGAGGATATCAAAGACCTTATTTACCTTTTTAAATTAAGCCCAAGCGAAAACTCCGCGGCCATCTTTGATGAACTTCCACAGGAAACCAAGGAAGAGCTCGTCAAAGCCATGACCGATAGGGAACTCGTCCGTATCATCAACGAGTCCTCCGCGGACGACCTTGCCGATATCGTCGGGGACATGCCCGCGAATTTGGCTAACAAAGTCCTTAGGGCCGCCGATAAGGACATGAGGGATGACATCAACAAATTGCTCCGTTATGAAGACGATACGGCCGGAGCGATCATGACCACCGAGTTCCTTGAATTCAAATCCAACCTCACCGTTTCCAAGACCATCGAGCTCGTTAGGAAAATCGGTAAGGACGCCGAAACCATTTACACCATCTTCGTTAGAAACGAGAAGAGGAAATTCGTCGGCACGGTCGATCTCGACGATTTGATCTTCGCTAACGGGGACGAAAGGTTATATGAAATCATGGCCAAAGACGCCCCGTTCGTCCACGTCAACACCGATAAGGAAGAAGTCGCGAACATGATGGCGAAATACAACCTCCACGCGATGGCCGTCCTCAACGATGACGATTGCCTTACCGGTATCGTCACCATCGACGATGCTATCGATGTCGCCGTCGAAGAGGCCACCGAAGATATCGAGAAGATGAACGCGGTCGGCACCCTTGACGATTCCTATTTGAACACCAAACCGATTTCGATGGCCAAGAAATGCGTTCCTTGGATCATCGTCTTGTTGGTTTTGGGGACTTTCTCCTCCATGGTTCTTTCCATTTTCCAGGAAAGGCTTTCGGTCCTACCGGTTCTAGCGGCCTTTATCCCCGTGTTGATGGATACAGGTGGAAATGCGGGCGGACAGACAATCGCCCTCATGATCCGCGGATTGGCCTTAAAGGAATTCGGTCCTAAAGACGCTTGGAAAATCATCAGGAAGGAATTCGTTAGCGCCCTTATAATCTCCGGATGCATCGCTTTGTTCTCCTTCCTTTGGTTCACGATGGAACAATATACCGGCATCGTCAACAACACTTCCGCTAACGAAGCGATATTCGGGGCAGGGAGCACGGAAATCGCCACCATTTGGAACGGAAAGTGCTGGCAATGGGGCTACGCGGCTCAGGTCTTCCGCGTATCGGGTCTCGTCTCCTTGACTTTGTTCATCACCACCGTCGTCTCCAAACTCATCGCGGTCCTCTTGCCGATTACCGCGAGCGCGTTGAAAAAAGACCCGGCGATTGTTGCTCAACCGATTCTCACCACGATTATCGACGTCTCGAGCCTTCTTATTTATTTCGCGATCGCCGAGGCTTTGGTCCTTTCACTCCTATAATAAACTCACTATTGCATTGAGTTTCCAAATTGATATAATTTGCTTCGCCGTGTGGGGATGGCGGAATTGGTAGACGCGTACGTTTGAGGGGCGTATGGGGGAACCCGTGTGAGTTCAAGTCTCATTCTCCACACCAAACCGCAAAGAATGCGCCGAAGAGATTCGGCGCTTTTTTTCATGCTTATAAAAATAAAGAAAATAAGCCATGCATGTAGCGATATTTCTTCTTTGACAACAAAAGGGGAAACTTTGTATGTATAATCTCTTTGCTATGGCATTACTCGAAGCGGAAAACATCGAATTCAATTATTCCGATAAAGACCTTTATTCGGGAATATCTTTTAAGCTCAATCCCGGAGAACACGCGGTTTTGGTTGGCATCAACGGTTCTGGAAAGACGACTTTCCTTTCCCTTCTTGTTGGGGATATCAGGCCAGATAAAGGCAAAATAACCTGGGACCCCCATACTTCCTATTCCTATTTGGATCAGCAACTCAAGGTCAAAAACGACATGAGCGTGGTCGCTTATCTATACGGTGTATACGAACCTTTGTTTGCTAAAGAAAGGCAAATGCAGGGTCTTTATGAAAAGGCCGCTTTAGGCGAAGACGGTTATGAAAAACTCCTCGATAAGGCCATGCGCCTAGGGGACGAACTCGCCAATTCCGGTTTCTATTCCTTACAGGAAAAAGTCGGGAGGCTCACCGATGGCCTTGGGTTTGAATCAAGCGATTTGGTCAAAAGCCTTGCCACCCTTTCCTCGGGACAGAGGGAAAAGGCTTATTTAGCCAAAATGCTTCTAGAAGAAAAGGACGTTTTATTGATGGACGAGCCCACCAACTTCCTTGATGCCACCCAAGTCTCCTGGCTTGCCTCCTATTTGAATTCCTATCCAAAGGCCTTCTTGGTTGTTAGCCACGACGAATCCTTCCTAAGAAGAATCGCGAATGTCGTGTTCTGTTTGGAAAATAGAACCTTAACTAGGTATAAAGGCAGTTATGATGATTACCTTGTGGCTCACGAACTTGCCAAAGAACAATACGCGAAGAATTATGAAGCCCAGCAAAGGCATATAAAAAAGGAAGAGCAATTCATCGCTTCCCACATAGTTAGGGCCACCAGCGCCAAAGCCGCGAAAAGCCATCGGGCAAGACTATCTCACATCAAAAGGCTTGAGGCTCCCAAGAAAGAAGGCGGGGACGTGCACTTCTTTTTCCCTTTTTCCCGCCATGTTGGAGAGAAGCCTTTGATCGTGGAAGACCTCTCGATCGGCTACGATGGCGAACCGCTTCTCGATCCTATAAGCTTCATTCTCAAAAAAGGCGAGAAGATCGCCATACTCGGACAAAACGGGGTCGGAAAGACCACCTTCATCAAGACCATCCTCAAAAAGATCGATAGCCTAGGCGGATCATTCCGTTTCCTTGAAGGCACCGAAATCAATTATTTCGATAACGACGCCAAAGTGGACCTTTCCCTTTCCCCATTCGATTACGTAAAGTCCTTCTATCCAAACCTTGACAACACGGCGGTTAGAAGCGCATTGGCCGCGGTTGGGGTCAAGAAAGAACTCGCCTTAAGGAAGATGGGCGAACTCTCCGGTGGAGAAAGGACCAAAGCCGTCTTTGCCGTCATGACCATGAGGAAAACGAACTTCCTTATCCTCGATGAGCCCACGAACCATTTGGACAAGAAAGCCAAGGAATCCTTATTCGAGGCCATTGATAAATTCGAAGGGTGCGTCATCATCGTCTCGCATGAAAAAGACTTCTATGATGGCTTAGTGGATTATGAACTCCATTTCTAGGAGACCTGTTTTCCTTTTTTGAAACCAAACATCCTAACGAACAGCCTTGTCGTTGGGATCGTTATCCAATAGTTGTAGGCGACCAAATCGCCGTTATATAAAACGGAACACTGCCTGAAGTTCTTATCGATATCATCGAGCAAGGCCTTTGAGGATATGTAGACCTCGCTTTTGGTCGCCCATTTATTGGTGGAGGCGAGGAATGATATGTGTTTCGCGGCGTTATCGATGATCGCCGAATTCTCGCATACCCTCTCATAACGGGAGGTATCGAATTTCAAGGAAGATAGATTGCTAAGAGCCTCCTTATCCGCCTTTGAGAAAACGACCTTCATCGAAAGAAAATCATCGCCTATCGTCCCAAGAAGCTGGGCCCTTTCTGAAAGAAGGATGTTCATGGCCCTGAGCTTTTTGTTCATTCTCTTATTGAATTCAAGGACGTGTGAGAAGACGAAGAAAAGGACAATAAAATACAAGAAGGCTAGGATTAGGACGATTAGAAGGATGATTTGATAAGCCTGCATGTTTTTGCCTCGACGCATATTGTAAGACTTTGAGTCTTCTCTTTGAAGGAAGTCTTTTTGGCAGGGGAAGCAAAAATAATTATTCGATTATCGTCAATAAATCTAGGTTTTCCTTATCCTCGCCTATGGCGCTTGGAAGGATATGGCCGATTTGCATGTGTTCAATCATTAAAGTATAATATAATGCCTTGCCCAAGGAGGCAGAAAAGATGAAAAAACCGATTTGCGCAATCCTTTATGACTTTGATTCCACCCTCGCTGTCACCGATATGCAGAATTTTGGGTTCATTCCAAACCTCGGCATGACCCCCGCCGAATTCTGGGGTGAGACCGCGAAGTTCTCCGAAAGAACGGGTTGCGAAAGAATCCTTTCCTTCTTGTATACGATGATTGACCAAGCCAAGAAGAAAGGCATCCCCTTAACGCGCGAATACCTTCGCGAATGCGGCAAAAACATCTCCTTCTTCCCGGGTGTCACGACTTGGTTCTCCCGCATCAACGCCTATGGTGAGGAGTTAGGGGTCAAAGTCGAGCATTACATCGTTTCTTCCGGGAACACCGAGATCATCGAAGGATGCTCAATCGCCAAGGAATTCATGAAAATCTACGGTTGCGAATACGTCTATGACGAAAACGGCGTCGCCTGCTGGCCAAAACTCGCGATCAACTACACTCAGAAAACGCAATACTTCTTCCGCATCTCCAAAGGGGCGTATGAGGTCAACGATGATGCGGGGGTCAACGAAAAGGCCAAATCCCGTCGCATCCCTTATTCCAACATCGTCTATATCGGAGATGGAATGACAGACATCCCCTCCATGATTATCGTCAAGAATAACGGTGGACGTTCCATCGCCGTTTACCCAAAGGGTAAGGAAGAAAAGGTCCAAGACCTCTATGACGATGGCCGCGTCAACTTCATCTCCCCAGCGGATTATTCTTCCGGTAAGAACTTGGAGAAGATCATGAAGCTCATCATCCAATCCATCTCGGTCAACCACCAGTTGAATATCTCCGAAAACCGCGATCGTCCAGCGGACTAAAGACAGAAAGGGAAGGGAATCACAAAAAATGATTCCCTTTTTTATTTCCGCAATTCTTAAGAAAAGAGGAGATGCATGTATTTGTTTTCGGGCTTTTTCAGACATAGTCCTATTGCACATACACGCCCGGTAGCGTTTCTTTAACGTAGGTCTCCCCACATCTGTCCTGATTATAATAGGCCCCCGTACCTGATCGAATCAATCGCCTTTCTCGTCCCGACGTCCATCCGGCTGGTGTCGATGTCGTATTTCATCCTGTCCTCGTAGGCTTTGCCCAGCCAAGGCAGTTCCTCCATGTCATCCGGGGCCCTCCCCTTTATGCTTATGGATATCGGCTCGCCGTTGCGCCTGGCCTCTGCGATCCTGCACAGCTTCTCCACCGTGGACGGCTTGAATCTGCTCGCCAGCTTCGCGAACCTCGGGGCGTAATAATGCGAGTTCATGCCCTCTTGGGAGCATCCGGAATACCCCGGGTCGCCCCATCTCTCGAAGCATCTTGGGTCCTTTCGGTAGAGCTCCACAAGATCCAGCGCGTTCGCCTTCTCGAGCCTCGTCAGGTCGCCCACCTCCATGATGAGGTCCATCATTCCCTGGACGGCCGAGGGCGCCATCTCGCCGAATTCCGGGTATGCATCGGATATGGCCTTGCAGACGTGCCATTTGTCGGGGACGTAGACCGATTCGCAGCACGTTATCCTCTCCGGGAAGCTCCTGATGTAGGCGGCGAGGTCCCCGCTTACCCAGATCCTGTCGCTTAGGCCGATGCCGTATGACCTTCTTAGCCTGGCGTTGACCTTCTTCGCCAGCTTCGCCGGCGTCTCCGCCGAGAGCAGCGTCCTTTTGGCGAGCCGCTTTCTGCCTTTCTTCCCCGCGGGAACGGCCCCGCAGTGTATTGCCGCGGTATACCGCGGCCTCTTCCTCTTCGAGCCGCAGAACCCCATGTATTTCTCGTCTATCTGGAGATGGATGGTTGCGGCGGATGCGAAGGACCTCCCGGCGGCTTCCGACACGGTCGCGTCCCTGACGGCCCTGCAGACCGTCGATTTCGATATCCAGCCCATCGCCGAGCAGTTCTCGCCGGCGAGCGAATACGTCATGAAGGCGGCCTTCTCGACGGCGATCCTCTTCAGCTCAGGCGAGACCTTGGCCCTTGGGGATATCCCCAGCAACGAGTCCAGCGGCCATATGTATCTCTCCCCGAATGTGTCGTAATAGCATCTCCTCCTGTACGTCACCGGGCCGACGGAGGTCATTATCGTTCTCTGCGCGACCTTCACGGATAGGAACCTCTTGTGGTCCATCATCGAATGGATGGCCTTATCCGTCCTCTCGATCGCGAGCGCGGCCTTCTTGGGGGCGTTCTCCCTTGCGTCGTCAATTAAATCGTCGAATATCGTCTTCCGTTTTGCTACAATGTCCACGCCGCTTCTCCTTGTTGTTGTTGCGAAGAACATTGTGGGGCGGCTTTTGTTATTTGTCACCTACATTCGTGAAACGCTATCTACACGCCCTCGCGCACTTTACTAATTGCCTCCTTCGCGGTTTAATATAGCCCGTATGAAAAAGCGCCCTAACCACATCGCCCTAGTTCTCGGGGGAGGCAAGGGGCTGCGCTATGGATCTTCCGTACCGAAACAATATAAGGTTCTCGCCGGAAAACCCTTGATTGCCCACGCCTTGATGACCATCAACTCCTCTCCTGAAGTCGATATGGTTTTCGTCGTCGCTAACCAAGGCGACGAGGAAAGGATGAGGGAGCTCGTCATCCGTTATGGCATTTCCAAATGTCGGGCCATCATCTGCGGTGGGACCTCTAGGCAAGAAAGCGTCAGGAAAGCCCTCGAATATATCAACGCCAACGACGGGAACGACTATGATATCGTCCTTATCCAGGATGGCGATAGGCCAAATATCGACGAAAGGATGATAAAAGAGAATTTCGAGGTCGCCGCAAAATATGGCGCCGCCGTCACCGCTTTCCCCTCAACGGATTCGATATTCGTCTCAAATAATGGCGAAACGGTATCCAAATATATCGATAGAAGAAAGGTCTATGCGGTCCAAACGCCCCAGACTTTCAAACTTAGCCTCATCCTCTCGGCCCATAGGGAATTCAAAGATACAATCGCTACAGATGACGCTTCCCTGGTAAGAAGGAAAAGGCACAAGGTTGTTATCGTGCAAGGCGATAGCGAGAATTACAAAATCAACACGCTTTCGCAAGGCAAAGCCTTTGCCATCATGAAGGAAAGGAAGGAAGAACATGCCTAAGGTCGGGGATCTCGCCATAGGGACGGTGGTCCGCGTTTACCCAAGCTTCGCCATCCTTCTATTCGAGGAGGGTTGGACGGGGTTGCTCCATATCAGCGAGCTTTCCTATTCCTATGTCCGCTCCTTCACTAACTTCGTGAAAATCGGTAGCATTTATAACGTTAAGGTCATCGCAATCGATGAGAAAACGGGGGGAATCCGCGTTTCGCTTAAGCAAGTGAACGCGAACGATCGCAAGAAACTGTTCCATAACCAGTTGCCCCCAAAGGAAAACATCGACTTCTCCGCGTTGGAGGAACGCCTCCCCGGATGGATAGAAAAACAAAATAAGGAAGGAAACTAACCATGATCAGAGTCAAAACCGAACACTTGGGCAAAGACGTCGATATCGTCGCCTATGCCGAGGACATCGAAAAGATCAATCAAGGCATTGATGCAAGGAGCTTGCCTGGAAGCGATTATCTAGGCTGGGCCAAATACCCGGAAAACTATGACAAAGAGGAATTTGAGAGAATCCTCAAAGCCGCGGATTATATCCGCAACGAGGTCGATACCCTCGTGGTCGCCGGCATCGGCGGAAGTTATCTCGGGGCCCGCGCCGCGATCGAAGGCATCAATGGCTTATATGGCGATAACAAAGTCGAGATCATCTTCTTCGGCCATACGATGAGTGGCAAGCATGCCAAACAAATCCTCAGAAAACTCGAGGGAAAGCGTTTCGCGATCAACGTCATCTCCAAATCCGGAACAACGACTGAAACCGCGGTTGCCTTCCGCCTTCTCCGTGACCTATTGGAGAAAAACGTCGGCAAGGAGGAAGCGAGGAAATTGATCTTTGCGACCACCGATAAGGAAAAAGGCGCCCTTCTTGGATTATGCAAGAAATACGGTTATGAACGTTTCGTCCTTCCTAGTGATATCGGCGGACGTTATAGCGTCTTCACCGCGGTCGGACTACTTCCTCTTGCAGTCGCCGGCATCGATATCCGCGCCTTCATGGATGGGGCCAAGAACGCAATGCTCGCCTACGATTCCGACGAAATCAACGAAGCCTACAAATACGCAATCCTCCGTCATGTCCTTTATAAGGACTATGGATATTCCGTTGAGATGCTCGTCAATTATGGCCTTCACCTCGTTCAACTTGGCGAATGGTGGAAACAGCTTTTCGGGGAAAGCGAAGGCAAGGAAAAGACCGGTCTTCTTCCAGATTCCGCAGTCTTCACCACCGACCTCCATTCCCTTGGACAGTTCATCCAAGAAGGTTCCCCCATTCTCTTTGAGACCGTCATCCTCGAAAAGGACCCAGAGGAAGATGTCCTCGTTCCTCATGACGAAGATGACCTCGATGGCTTGAATTACCTTGAAGGGAAAGGCCTCAATTACGTCAATAGCACCGCAGCCGAAGCGACCCTTGATGCCCATTCCATCACCGGTGGCGTCCCCAACATCCTCATAGAGATCGACCGTTTCGATGCCTTTGGCATGGGCGAATTAATGTATTTCTTCATGAGGGCCTGCGCCGCCGCTTGCTATCTTAACGAGATCAACCCCTTCAATCAGCCTGGCGTCGAAGTCTATAAGAAGAATATGTTCCATCGCCTTGGAAAGCCCGGTTATTAATCCCTAACTTCTCCATTGATTACCGCCCGTTATGGGCGGTTTTCTATTTGAAATTATTTGTTGCCTATGGCTTTTCGCAGTGCTATATTATGCAAGCGCCAACCGCACCCGCGGATGCTTAGCTCAGCGGGAGAGCATCGCCCTTACAAGGCGGGGGTCGTAGGTTCGAAACCTACAGCATCCACCAATTCTTGAAAAAGGCGAAGCGGAAAAGCGCAAAAAACGAACGTGGGCGAATAGCGAAGTGGCCAAACGCGGCTGACTGTAAATCAGTTCCTTCGGGTTCGGTGGTTCAAATCCATCTTCGCCCACCATTCTTTTTTTAAGGAGATGTTGGGGTGTAGCCAAGCGGTAAGGCAAGGGACTTTGACTCCCTGATACACTGGTCCGATCCCAGTCACCCCAGCCACAACCCTCCGCTAGCTCAGTGGTAGAGCACTTGACTTTTAATCAAGGGGTCGTGAGTTCGAGCCTCACGCGGGGGACCACACATTAAAAAAGCGCCGAGAACTTCGGCGTTTTTTTGTGCTTAGATCGAATCTTTTATAATCTCTTTCGCCTTCTCTATCATTTCGTCTTTGTTCTTTAGATTACCTTGATAGAGGCGATATGGCTTTGGAAGGCCTCTAGTATGTCCGATCCCCTTAGGCCCAACGAACAAAGGTGTTTTGACGTTTTCCTGAATAACGAATAGGGCGGGGAGAGCCCCGCGGGGAGCCTTATTGAAGAAGGCCCTCATGAAGCGCTTTGCCAAAAGGACGAAGGTTTTCCCATGATATGCTTTCTCGATAAGCGGGGTATAGACGATCCCAGGATGGACGAGGAGAGGGAGGATATTCGTTCCTTCCGCTTTCCTTAACGCGTAAAGATAAAGCATATTCACCCCGACCTTGCTGTAATTATAGCTCATGGCTTTCTTGTACTTCTTCCCTCCGTAAAAGCAATTTTCATCGAAAGAAGATAGCCGCGCGGCCACCGAGGAGGTAAGGATATATTTGACTATATGGCCAAGGGAATTCAGATAATCGAATAGCTCTTCGAATAAATATAGATTGGAAACGAAATTGACCGCGACCTGGCTTTCTATTTTCCCATATACCTCCTCATAAGGGACGCGGTAAATGCCCGCGTTCATATAGAAGACATCGAAATCTAGATGGCCCCCTTTGATGTTTTCGATAAATGATTTCATCGATTCGGGGAGGGATAAATCCAAATGTAGGATGTTTATCTCCCCATCTTTGAATTCTTCCAAAAGCCTATTCTTGGCTTCGTTGGCTTTCTCCAAATTCCTTACGGCCCAATATATGGTCCAATCCTTCCTTAATAGGTAACGGGTACATTCATAGCCTATCCCGGAATTGCCCCCGCTGATGAGGATGCGGCCTCCTTCTTTTAGGTTAAGGGAGGAGAAAAAGCGTTCGTCTTTTCGGTTCATATCCTAATTATCGCCTCATCTTCTTTTAATTTCATTTAAAAATGGACGGCATGCCTAACCCTATAAGGGAAAATGGATTATAATTCCCTCGCTATGTTGAAAAGGCTTAAAATCCAAAACCTTGCGATCATCGAAAACGTCGACGTTTCCTTCCATGATGGTTTTACGGTCCTTACGGGAGGGACGGGGGCCGGAAAAAGCCTCGTCATCGATTCCTTATCGCTTCTTCTTGGGGCAAGAGCTTCCAGCGAGCTGATCCGCGAAGGCGCGGATAAGGCTACGATCGAGGGCGTTTTCGAAGTTCGCTTAAGCCGTTTGAGGGCGACTCTAGCCAAACTTGAGATCCCTTCTTTCGCGGATGAGCTAACGATCGAGAGGACGATTGGGCGAACCAAGAATTACATCAAGGCAAACGGAAAAACCATAACCTTAGGCGAACTAAGCGAAATCGCTTCCTTGCTCGCGGACATCCATAGTCAATTCGACGTCATCAAAATCCTCAACCCCGAGAATTACCTTTCGATAATCGACGGCTATTCATTTGAACTCGTCGAGCCCATCAAAAAGGAATACATGGGTGCCCTAAACGCCTATAAGGAAAGCAAAAGGAAATATGAGGCCTTGCTTCTAGACAAGAAACGCCTGGATGAGAACCGCGATTTCCTCGAATACCAATATAAGGAATTGAAGGCCTTCAATCTACGTGAAGGCGAAGAGGAGGAAATAGAGGAGGAATTATCGAGATTAAAGAACTTCGATAAGGTCTATTCCCTTTCCAAGGAAGCCGAGGAAAAGATGAATTCGGATTCCCTTGATAATCTTTACGAACTAAAGACGATCCTTGGTAAGCTCTCCTCCTACATGCCTTCTTTGAAGGAATCAAGCCAACTCATCGAAGACCGTTATTACGAATTGGATGATCTATTCAAAACCTTGAAAAAGGATTTTGGACGGCTTGATTATGATCCCGATAGGTTAAACGAATTGACCCAAAGAAGTTTCGACCTTTCCGCTTTGAAACGTAAATATAAGAAGGACGTGCCCGCGTTAATCGCGTATTTGGAAGAGCTTGAGGGGATGCTTGGGAAAGAGTGCAACCTCGAAACAAGATTAGAGGAATCGAAAAAGGAAATGCTCGAAGCCCGTAAGGAGGCTTTCCTTAGGGGCAATGACCTTTCTTCGACCAGAAAAAGCCTGTCTGCCTCCATCGAAAAAGAAATCAAAAGGAATCTCAAAGACCTACTCCTCGACGTTGATTTCAGTATTTCCCTTGAAAGCGGGGAAGACGATGAATCCTTGACAGAAAACGGCATCGATAAAGTCGATTTCCTAATCGAAACGAACGTTGGCGAAGGCATGAAGAGCCTTTCCAAAGTCGTCTCCGGAGGCGAAGCGAGTCGCATCATGCTCGCCTTTAAGGCCGTTTTCATCGCCGCGAACCGCATCGAAACGGTGATTTTTGATGAAATCGATACGGGGGTTTCGGGGGAAGCCGCCTATGCGGTATCCAAGAAAATCGCGGAAATCGCCTTATCGCGTCAAGTCATCGCGATCACCCATCTCCCCCAAGTCGCTTCCTTCTCCGACCATCATATCCTCATCTCCAAAGCCGTGAGGGATGGAAGGACCTACACTTCCATCAAAACCCTTGATTTGGAAGGCAAGATAAAGGAAATCGCCCATCTTATTTCAGGAGGGGAGATAACGGAGAAACAACTGGCCTACGCGAAAGAAATGGTCATGAGCAAAGGCAATTAAAAAAGTCTTTAATCACAAGCCATTAATCAATATAATTTGTCGCGTGCCGACTTGGCGGAATAGGTAGACGCAAGGGACTTAAAATCCCTCGCCCTCAAAAAGCGTACCGGTTCGAGTCCGGTAGTCGGCACCAATTTGACCGAAGAGGATTGATGTTTAGTATCAATCCTTTTTTTCTTTTTTAGAAAAAGAGTGGCATTTTTGTGACACTTGACGTGTTAAGATTTCCCTAGTCTAGGACAAGCAAGTTTTTTTCTTGCAGATAATAAAGTCCGAAAAAAAGGGGGAAAAGCCATGAAAAACAAGGGTTTGATTCTTCTAGCGTTAAGCGTCACTACTTTCGGTTTGGTTTCCAGCGGTTTGATCTTTAACGTCAACCCAAGTGAAACTCATCAAAAACAAAACGATATTCCCCAAAGGAATTTAGAACTTCCTCCAGGCGTTGTTGGGGTATCGAACTATGGCGAACTTAGGAGCACCTTAGCAACTTATTCAGACGCAGGAACCCTTAACATAATGCTTACCGCGGATTGCATCGCGGATGCAAGCGAAGATAGGGCCGTAGCCAAATTCTACAATTTCAATATCGATCTAAATGGCCATAAAATCGGACGCGCCTCAACAGCGGAACTCAAAAACGAAGGACACGTCCTCGATATTAGGGGCGGAGCGAACGTTTCTATTACCGATTCCGAAGGAATGGGAAACGGCGAAATATATGGCGGCTACGCTTATCATGGCGGAACTATCTACGTTACAGACCAATCTACGTTATACCTTAACGGGATTACCGTTAGGAACGGAAAGGCCTTTGTCGATGGCGGCGGAATCTATCTTGATGGCCATCTTGAAGCCCATAACGTAACAATCAAGGATTGCGTTTCCCAGTCTTGGGGCGGAGGAATCTCGGTTGGTGGAGGCGGAAGCTTTGCTCTTTATAACTCCACGATCGATAACAATAGATCAAAAGATGACGGAGCTGGAATAGAAGTCCATGATGCAGGGTTGCAAGACCTCGATTTATTGATAGATGGGTGCACTATTTCCAACAATAAAATCACTCCAACTAAAGGTGAAGGCGCCGGCATTTGCGTAAATAACGACGAGCGTACTTTCACACTCAAGGATTCAACCATTGAAAACAATAGCGGCGCCCTGACAGGCGGTGGTCTCTATATTGGGGGATACCGTAACGATGAATGTCTTATCGACGACTGCACCTTTATCGGCAATGAAGCCACACATGGCGGAGGAATGGCGATCGACGGGGACGCAACCATCGTCAGCGATGGCGACGAAGACGTAACCACTTTCACCAAAAACAAAGCCGAACACGGGGGCGGAATCAGCGCCGATGGCGATATCTTGACGATCAATGAATGCAGCGTACTAGCCAATTCCGCGGACGAAAGCGGCGGAGGAATGATGACTAGGGGCGGAGAGATTTTCGTTAACGACATCACCATGAAATACAATTCCGCCAAATACGGCTCGGCAATTGAAGTCGGCATGGATTCCTACTATAGCGGTTCCGGCGATTCTAGACTTTATCTTTATGGCGGGCTCATCACCGAGAACAGCGCTTCCGAAGAAGGCGCGGTCAGGACAAACGAGAACAATAGGAATTTCTTCATCCACGGTTCGCCTAAGGTTTATAACAACTATGCGCCAAATCGTCCCGACATCCTTCTTTGCGACGATAAACTCCTAACCGTCGACGGTAATCTCGGCAATGATGCAAACCTCTATGTTTCCTTAGAAAACGATGCCCTTGGACAGTTCGCGAACAATTTCCGTGGAGAAGGCGGAGATGAATATAACCAAGATATATATCCAGATGACGTTTTCCATAACTACAAAGGCCAAATTCCTTATCTAGCCGACGAGACCAATGCCTCATTAAAGGAAAAGGGCACATATCCGAAAGCCCTCGTCCTCGAATATCAGAACGCCCCAGCGGATTTCCGTTCCCTTAAGGGCTCTAACTGGATGAGCGGCATCCCAGGTTCCCGCAAACTCCACGAGATCAACATTCCGGGCACCCATGACTCGGGCATGAGGAAAACAGAATCCCATCGGACCAATTCAATAGGTGGTGCGCTAAGCTTCGATGAAAACGCGGTCACCCAGCGTAGATACATTGATGAACTTCTTGATGAAGGCGCCCGTATCTTGGATATCCGCGTAAATTCCACCCACGAAGTCAAACATAAATTCCTTGGCATCGTTCCTTATTACACCGAGGAAAGAAACCTTCCAGAACTTTATATCTGCCATGGCAAAACCTATATCGGCGGAACCTTCTGGGCACTTGATAGGCAAGGACACGACCTCACCCTTACCCAGGTTTTGAATTGGGTTAAGGCCTTCCTTATCAAGAACCCCTCCGAAACGGTTATCTGTGAATTCGCCCCAGAGCATAGGGCAAACCTTGCTGTTGGCGATGAAACGGAAATCATCCTCAATACCCTTTATGACCGATTAAAGGATTTTTCGGCCGAAATCAACCCATCTACCCAAAAGCCCTTCCTTTATATGGAAAAAGGCATATTCGGAAACCCATATAGCGATTATCCAGAGCTCGAAGACGTTAGAGGGCAGATTTTCCTTATTGCCCCAGAAGAAAGATTCGGCGGGATGCCGGGCGGGAATTATGAATTTGGTTCCGTCAACACCGCTTACAGTCCTTCTTTGGGATACGATTGCCAAATAGACGAAAAGATTGAGGACACCAAAGCCTTCATCAACGACCGTAAAATCAACACCAATGAGGCTGTCATGATTCCTGAACCAGGGGAACACCTCGACATAATGTACAAGATGGGCTTCAACGTTGTCCCAACCCTTGCCAGCATTCCGACCGCTACCCCTCTTGAATGCGCGGATGAAGTAAACCCCAAATTCTTCAGTGAGAATTCGCCAAATAGCTTCGGCCAGTATTCGGGGAAATACCTCGGATGGCTTCGCCTTGATGGAGGCACCGCCAGCGAATTCAGGACAATTTGGCAAACGAATTATCCAAATAACGAACTGCAAGTCAGGAACGTCACCGTCGTCAAAGACGATACAGGCGAGAATCCAGAAGAAATCCAAAACATAAAAGTCATCCGCGGAACTAGGCTCAAACTATCGAATGACATCTTCGAAAAATCCAGTTCCACGGGAAAGTACTTGGTATCTTATCGTGATAATGGAGGCCACAGGTATTATCCAGGTTATAACTACATCGTTACCGATAACGTCGTCTTCACCTGCGAATGGAGTGACATCAAAAACCCAACCCTCAACGTCATTTGGCGCGATGGTCGGAATTTCGATAATATCAGGCCTTACTTCTTTACCGTTGATTACGATAAGAGCGACGGAAATACGGAAACAATGCATTTGACATATTATTATCGTGGCGAATACGATCTTCCCGGAGCACCTATAAGGTTTGATAACACCGTCATCAGGCCAAACCAGGCCCTAACCGGAAAGGATAACGAACATCCGTTTGGAATCGATGGCGCAGGGAAATACCGCTACACCCTCGAAGCGGATTATGAGAATCAGAAATTCACCTTGACGATGATCCATACCCCAGTCGATTCCGGAAGGGGAGATCTTGAAGTAGATGTCAAACCGCTCATCGAATGGAATGATTTCGATAACGAAAGCGGAAGGCGACCCGAAAGCGTTGAGGCAACCATCATGAAAAACGGTGAAGCCTATGCCGCATATACTTTAAACGCCGCCAATAACTGGACCCATGATTTTGGCACCTTCACCAGATTCATCGATGGTGAAGAAGACGTCTACACCTTGGAATTGCCGGAAATCGACGGATACGAACTGGTTACCAGGGGGTTCCGTGCAACTTATGTCCTCCAAAAGGAAGTCATGGTCATGGGCGGTGTAATTATCTGGAGCGAAGACACCTCATCGCCAAGTTATGACCCCGCGAACCGTCCTACCGAGCTCAATATCCTTTTATATAACAATGGCGAATATACGAGTAGGGGAGCCGTCGTAACCGCCCCAACGGAAGACGCTGAAGGCAAGCCGATTCAAAACAATGCCCCGTATTGGCATTTCTCCATCAACCTCCTCGATTATCCTCATGACGAGGACGCCTATAACTTTAGTCTCGATCTCTCTTATGGAACCAAACAAGCCCTCGCCTCTGCCGGCTATATCTATGAAATCGAATACGTTGGCCAAGGAAGCGACCGCAACTTTGTCATCAACGTCGTTGGTGAAGGCATGTTCTTGCCATACCAGCAAGTAATGCACGACATCAACGACATTGGCCTAAAACAAGACATCGAGGATACTGAGTATTACCGCGAGAAAATCGCCTTGGCTAGAAATGGATACGACGCCTTAAGCGAAGACGAAAAGCAATTCGTCACCAACTATGACGAATTCCTCGAAAAGGAAGCGATGTACGTAATGGAGTTGATGCTTCACGCGGACCGTAATATGGGCGCGGACGCCGCCTCCTATGACCGTATCCTTTACGCAAGGGCCGCTTATAACAACCTTTGCGACGAAGCGCGCGCTCTAATCTCTTCCGCGACTACCGACTATCTCGATAACATTGAGGTTAACTACGTCCGTAACGTAATCGCCGACCTTTCTAAGGACAACTCGGCGAACACTACCTACGAAGCAAAGCTCGAAGTCGCGACTCAACTTTATAACGATTTGACCGATTCTCAACGTTCATCCCTCCATCAAACAAATCATGATAGGGCTTTGCAAATTGTGAAAGACGCCTATGAGGCCGCTAAGGAATGGGCTTATTCCTTCCTCTCCGTCGATTGCGCGAGCAACGTCGAGGATTGGTGGATGAAATGGAAGGAATCAATCAGTTCCAAAACCGTGCCAGATAGCACAGTCCGCCAACAGGTTTATAACTATCTAGGACATGCCGATTACGACAAAGAAGATATCGCCGGGGCGACCATTATCAGCAGGGCGTTGGAGCGTTATGATCTCATTATGAAGCGTTATCACGATTCCGATCCTTATATGGTCGATTTCCTTGGCCGTATAGGCTACGGCAAGATCGACATGACTCCAGCCAATTCCTTCAAGGGAATCAACGAAATCGATAACAATGCCGCCTTCGTTGTCATGCCTATCGTCATCGCGGCTTGCGTTGGTATCGGTGCGGCAGTCATAATCCGTAAAAGGAAATCGAATTAATCTAACTAAAACATAGTTTTGCTAATTCCAAAAAGCCTACAGGGAGTATAATCGTCCTATGGCAACATTCTTTATTGCATTGGCTCTATTGATTGGCGGATATCTTGTCTATAGTCGCGTCAGCGAAAGGGTTTTCGGTATCGATAATCGCAAAACACCCGCAATCGCCAATCCAGATGGAGTTGACATTACTCCTCTCCCAAAATGGAAGGCTTTCTTAATCGAACTTTTGAATATCGCAGGCACGGGTCCAATATTTGGGGCTATCAGCGGTGCCCTTTTCGGTCCAATCGTCTTCATTTGGATAGTCCTTGGCTGCATTTTGGGTGGAGCCGTCCACGATTATTTCTCGGGAATGATTTCCTCAAGGAACAACGGCGACTCCATCGTTAAACTCGCCGGCAAATATACCGGGAAGGTGGTCGAGATCATCATGAGGGTGTTCTCCGTTGCCCTTCTAATCCTTGTTACCGCCGTTTTCGTCGTCTCCCCATCCGTTTTGTTGCAAACCTTGACGGAAGGCAACGTTCATGCCTGGATTTGGATGATCATCATCCTTGCTTATTATTTTATTAGCACCATCGTTCCTATCGATAAGGTCATCGGCAAGCTTTATCCGGTTTTTGGCGTTATTCTCATCGCCATGGCCTTAGCGGTCATAATCGGCGTCATGATCCAATCTGACAAATACCCAATGTTAGAACTCATTGGTAATATCCGCGACTTCTCGAAGGCCAACGGCTCTTTGCCATGGTGGCCATTCATGATGACGACCGTCGCCTGCGGTGCCGTCAGCGGATTCCACGCGACCCAGTCCCCAATGATCGCCAAATGCATCAAAAGCGAAAAGGAAGGACGTCAGGTCTTCTATGGCGCGATGGTTGCGGAAGGGATCATCGCTTTGATTTGGGCGGCTGCAGCCATGGCTTTCTTCCGTGTTGGCGATGCCGAAAGTTGGGCCGTTCTTAACAAAGTAGGTGGCGATTCATCCACCGTCAATGACATAGCAAGAGGGGTTTTGGGACCAGTTGGGACCGTCCTTGCGATTGTCGGGGTCGTCATTTGTCCAATTACAAGCGGAGATACCGCCTTGCGAAGTTGTAGGTTAATCGTTGGGGAATCTCTTCACTTCGATCAGAAGAAAATCCGTAACCGCATTATCTTGACATTGCCACTTTTTGCTTTTGTGGTAGGCATCAGCATCTGGAATTTCATGAACCACGACAATTTCCTCATATTATGGCGATGGTTCGCTTGGTCGAACCAGGTCCTCGCGGCAGTCTGCTTATGGGTGTGTACGGGATTCCTGTATATGACCAATAAGCATAAATTCTATTCGCTTTTCACCGCGATTCCCGCGACCTTCATGACCGCGGTTGTAATCACTTATATCCTGGCGGAACCTCGTCTAGCCTTAGGGGCCTTCATCCCCTATAACGTCGCGGTCATCGTTGGGGCAAGCCTATCCATTGCCTTATTTGGTTTTTACCTAGTTAAGACCATTTTAAGAAAAGGCGTCCCAAATCCTGAACCCGCATTGGAAGCAACGAATCCCGATGTTCCAGTTCAAGAGGAACCCATTCCCGAAGCGAATGAACAAGGAAGCGAAAGCAAGGGAGAAGATCACCATCCGTCCTGAAACGATGATGATCGTTGTCCATAAGCGCATCGCATAATTAGTCTGTTTTCATTAAATTTAGGAATAAAGCATAGCAAAAAACACTTTTCCAATTACAATAAAGGACATGAAGAAAAAGGTTCTTCTTTTAACGCTTCTTCCGCTTCTTCTATCTTGCGCTAAAGGTGGAAGGGGTTTTCCAAGCGACCATTTCTCTTCCGAAGATAGATTCGAGGGAGAAGAATACATAACCTTTAACGACAAAAACGAGAACGGAACGCTTTATGACCCATCAAACGGCTATTCCAACAGCGGCAACTTCCTTTCCTATTGGTCTAGGAAAAGTCTATCCATAAATAATGGGATGGCCGAGATGTCCATTCATGATGATGAAGACGGGAAAAACTATGGAGCGGAGATTCGCACAAGGCAAGGCTTCCTCTATGGTTATTTCGGTGGAAGGATGAAACCTTTCAAAAAGAGCGGGACCGTGCAGTCGATTTTTACTTATAACGGCGGTCGCTATGCTTGGGATGAAATTGATATTGAGTTTCTCGGGAAAGATACAACCAAGGTCCAATTCAATTATTACCATAACGGTCAAGGCGGGCATGAATATCTCTATGAACTAGGTTTTGATGCCGCGGAAGATTTCCATGATTATGGGTTCCTTTGGGAAGAAAACCGCATCACTTGGTATGTCGATTCATTCCCTGTTTACCGAGTGGACGCGAGTTTGCCCCAATGGGGGTTCTTCTATTGCAACGTTTGGGCGGGAAAAACTGATGATCTTACCACCAGGCTTTGGCTTGGAGATTATTCCAAAGACAACAAGAAGCACATTGCCTATTACGATAAACTTTATTATTCACCCATAGATGCATAGACCAGCTTTTTATACTATTGCTAAGCACCAATTACTAATGTAAGGTTATTCTTATAGGTCTCAAAATGAGCTTTTACGATTGGTTTTTCTTAGAAAAAGGTCGCACGCCCGAAGGACTATTTTCCTGGCAGCACCTCGTCTCCGTCACGATGACTTTCGTTTTGGCGTTAGGTCTTGCCTATTTCCTTGGCAAATCCTTTGTCGATAACAAAAGAAAGCAAAGGCTTGTCATGATAGTCGCAGGATTCCTCATCCTTGCCGTCCAAATCTCGAAGATCGCCTTTTTGCTCCATGAATCGACGGATACGTTTTGGAACGTCATTGTCGGAAACGCCCCGTTATACCTCTGCGATTTGCAAATCTTCATTATCCCTTTAGCGGCCATCACCAAAGGCAGATTCCAAAAATGGTGCCTCGATTTCGTTGCCATATGGGGCATCACGATGGGCTTTATGGGGACTTATTTCGCCGGGAACATCTATCCCGTCCACTGCGTAATCGGATTCGCGGCCATCAATAGCCTCCTTAATCACCTCATCTCCGCCTTCGCCTCGATGTTCGTCCTTAGGGCGAAGATGGCCAAATTCGAAAAACGCGATATCCCCTTTGTCATCGGCATCCTCGTCTTCTTCATGACCCTCGCCTTGGTCATCGATTATATCCGTGGCTCCAATTTCATGTTCTTCTTCGATGGGGGAGGCACCCCGTTTACCATCTTCCTCAATATGTTCGGCGGGGCCCTTATTCCTTATCAAATATCCATCTATGTCCTCCAATGCGGATATATGGGTATCTTCTATCTTTCCTATTACGGATTATCCCGTTATCTATATGGCAGGAAAGCCAAATTGGAAGCAAAGAAAGAAGAAGGCAAATAGCCATAAATACGAAAAATAGCCAGGGCATGCCTGGCTATTTTGTTGTCCTCGCGTTTATCTGCTCTTGAGTTTGGCAAGAAGGAGAAGAACGCGGATGAAGATATTGATGAAGTCGGTATAGAGGGTGAACGCGCAGAAGAGGCAAAGGTTCTTTGAATCAGCGCCTTTTTCGACGATCCTCTTGACGTTATACATATCGACCGCGGTGAGAATTAGGAAGATCACCAAGACGATCGCGGTATAAACGATATTGAAGACGTTGAAGGCCGCGCGGTTGAAGGCGAAGATCAAGCCGAAGATGAGTCCGGAGATCAGGACCATGATGAGGGCGGTCCAAGCCACCATCCCAAGGATATTGAGATTCCTCTTCGATTTATACCCGATGAAGCCCATTATCGCGAACGCCCCAGCGGAGATACCGAAGGCCTCTCCGATGGTGACGAAGTCGATGCCGGCGATCAGGATGATCGAGAGGGTAATCCCCATAAAGATCGAATAGACGATAAAGGCCGGCCAGGCGGAATGACGTCCTGTCGCGGCGGCTCTTCCAAGAGCTACCGTGCAGATCAACATGCCGATGAATGAGACGATGACGGAAGCAAAATAAACTATCCAAGGGGTCCTCGAAGCCTCAAAGGCCGTGCCGATATTCCTAAATACCGAGTAATCGAACGTCCAGTTTGTGAGCCACCCCGCAAACAACGCCCCTACTCCTACCGCGACCAAGGCCGTGACTAGGAGAGCGACTCCCATGTAGAGGAAGACCTTGCCGATCGCTTTGGAAGAAGAAAGGTCTTCGCTACCGGAATTCGAGGAATAGTTGTTCGTGTTGAGCTCTTGATAGGATTCCAAAGGCATATGCTTACTTTAGATTCTCAATGAGGGCCTGATAGGAGGCGAGCTCAAGGGAAGCTCCACCGACCAAGGCACCATCGATATCGGGCTCGGACATGTATTCGGCGATGTTGTTCGGCTTGACGGAGCCGCCATAGAGGATACGGATCTCCTCGGCGACTTTGCCAAACATATCGCGAAGGACGGCACGGATAGAGGCAATGGTCTCTTCCGCGATTTCCTTGGTGGCGTTTTTGCCGGTTCCAATGGCCCAAATCGGCTCATAGGCGACGACGACTTTGGCGGCTTGTTCGGGGGTTAGGCCCTCAAAGCCTTTGCGGATCTGCTCTTCGACGAAGGAAGCGGTCTTGCCGGCTTCGAAGGTCTCGAGGGATTCACCGCAGCAATAAACGGGGATCATGTCATTGGCAAGGAGAGCCTTGATCTTCGCGTTGCACTTTTCGGAGGTTTCGTTATCGTAGGTCCTTCTCTCGGAATGGCCGAGGATTACCCAATCGATACCGATTTCCTTAAGCATGGGGATGGAGATTTCGCCAGTATAGGCACCATGATCGGCGGCGTGGACGTTTTGCGCGGCGACGATGAGGTTCTTGCTGGCGTTTTCCTTGACGGTCTGCAAGCAGACATATGTTGGGGCAACCCCCAAATCGATGTTGTTGGCAACGGCGTTATCGACCATATCCTTGGAAAGAAGGGCGAACTGCTTTGCTTCGGATGGGGTCTTGTTCATCTTCCAGTTGCCAAGAAGAAGTTTTTTACGCATTTTCGTTTCTCCTAATTAGCGAAGGACGTCGACACCTGGGAGGTGGCCATCGTTCTCGATCATCTCGAGGGAGGCTCCGCCACCGGTGGAAACGTGGCTGAAGCTAGCCTTGTAGCCAAATTGCTTGACCGCGGAAGCGGAATCGCCACCACCGCAGACGGTGAAGGCCTTGCCTTCGAGGTCTTTGATAGCTTCGCAGACGGCTTTGGTACCAGCTTGGAATTCTTCCTGTTCGAAGACGCCCATTGGACCATTCCAGAAGATCATCTTCGCGGAGTGGATGGCCTTCTTATAGAGTTCCATGGTCTTCGGGCCGATATCGACGCCTTGGAAACCTTCTGGGATATCGCCTTCGACGACTTTGATCACACGGCCTTCGACCGGTTCGAAGGAATCGGTGACGACGGAATCGACTGGAAGGAGGATTTCCTTGCCGGCTTTCTTCGCGTCTTCGACGCAGCGGAGGGCATATTCGAGTTGATCATCTTGAACTGGGCTATTTCCGACGTTTTGGCCAAGGGCTTTCTTGAAGGTATAAGCCATGGCTCCGCCGATGATGAGCTTATCGCACTTCTTGAGGAGGGAGTCGATTACTTTGATCTTGTCGGAGACCTTGAATCCGCCGAGGATCGCGATATACGGGCGGTCTTCCTTGGCGACTTCGACGCAACGGGTGAGGTTATCGACCTCTTTGATCATGAGGTAGCCTTCGGCGACTGGTTTGCCTTCTGCCTTGAGGATCGCGGGGACGCCGACGGTGGAGGCGTGGGCACGGTGAGAGGAGCCAAAGGCGTCGAGGACATAGGCATCCGCAAGGGCGGCCCATTCCTTGGCAAGGGCTTCATCATTCTTTTCTTCGCCCTTTTCATAACGGGTGTTTTGGACAACAAGGATTTCGCCATCCTTCAATCCGGCGACGGCATTAGCGAGTTCTTCGCCGCGGGTGGCCTTGGAGAAGGAAACCTTGACAGGGGCGACGAGTTCGCCTAAGCGAGCGGCGATTGGGGCCATGTCGTTAGCAGCCTTCATCTCCTCGATCTTGGCTGGATCTGGTTCTTTCCATTTGATTTTGCCAAGGTGGCTCATGAGGATGACTTTGGCGCCGGCGTTGACTAGGTAATTGATGGTCGGGAGAGCGGCGCGGATGCGGTTGTCATCACGGATGACTCCGCCTTTTTGGGGGACGTTGAAGTCGACGCGGACGAGGACTTTCAACCCTTTGAGATTTTTGAGGTCTTCAATTGTTTTAAGCATTTTGTTTTTCTCCTTGCTTACGGTGGATATTCTACCACTTCGCACGCGCAAATGTGCAAGCGAAGAAATAATGGAATCGAAAACTCCAAAAGGGGCAAGATTGTCTACTTTCTTTTTGATGTGTGTGGTTGTTTTCAACAAAAGGTGTAGGATAATTTGTAATCATGAGGGAAGACGAATTTAATTCATTTAAACCAGTGAATGAGGACTCTTCGAAGCGTGTCCATGAATTTTCCCATACCCCGAAGAGCGAATCTTTTTTCCAAAAAGAAAACAAAGACGTCCCCTCTTTCAACTCCTCACATATCAAAAACGATTCCGTGAAGGAAAATACCTTCAAGGCGTCGCAAAGGAAAGGATATGCCGAGAATATCACCAAATCGGTAAAGGCCACTTCCGTAGCGACCGCAGGGCATGCCGCGGTGGTTGCGGCGACCGTCATTTCGGTCACTACCGTCTCGACCGTAGTCGGCATCAGCGTCGTTTCCGAAAACAAAATCAATTTGAATTTCACCGACTTCTCCCTTTCTTCTGAAAGGCTCGACTACAGACTCGAATTAGAAGGGGTTCTCGACGAGAAAGACCCATTCTTCCTTTATGTAAGGAACGAGAATTACAGCCAAAAAGTCGAGCTTCATGAAGGCATCAACGAAGGAACTTTTGATGGTCTTGGAAGCAAGCAAGTCTATAACGTCGCGGTAAGGCAAGAACGTTACGGCGGAAAGAATCTTTACGAAGACAGTTTCACCAGCGTGGAGATATCCCGCGTCTATGGCGTTAGATGGGATAGAATGGCAAATTACTTGACCCATACCATCGATTTTGAACTCAATTACGTGGATGATAGGGATGTCATTTCCGATATCTTCTTCCAATTGAAAGAGGAAGAGCAAGAAGAACCATATCGCTTCGCATTGAATAAAACACGCGAAATGCAATCCATCGATATCGCCGATTTGGGTGATCTCGAGGATAGGGTTTTCCAATATAACGTTTCCTATATGGAAAACGGGGAATTGAAGGAAACCAAGTGGCTCGAAACTTTCATCGATGACTGCTCCCTTGGGGTTAGCCGCGTCCATGGCATCAAATGGGACAAGACCGCGGACTTTGAGAATAACACCTTCGATATCGAACTAATCTACGTCGATGATTTCAATCGCTTCTCCGATTTCAAACTCCTTCTTTCCCCAACGGCTACCGCAACCGCGGATGCTCCTGACCCAGTTAGTTTTGAGATTGAGAAGAAAAACGGGGTCCAAACCATTTCCTACGATGATAGCGAGCTGTTCATCGAGACCATGCCATACACTTACCGCTTCTCCTATTTGGATAAAGGGGTTGAGGTCGTTATGCCTAACGGAGAAGGCGAAATCACCTTCAAGAACAATAACTTCGTTCAGCACGATCCCGAATTCATCGGAGTCGATTGGGACCATAAGGTTACCGTAGGGAGCCGCCTTACCACCTTATCCTTGAATTACACCGACCCCGACAACCGTTTGAGCGAGTTCGTTCTCCATATGGATCTAGCGGATTGGGGCGATCACCTTGAATATCCTCTAGATAAGACCCTAGATCCGCAAACCATCTTCCTCGACGGCCTTGAAATGGTTGATTCATCGATTACCGTTTCGGCCTACATTATGTATAAAGACGGCGAAACGGTATCAAGTTTTGATTTGGGAACCGTTGTTTTGGAACCGACTGGATCGAATTTCTCCTACTTCGAAATCAATCCAAACGCCAAATTCTATTCCCGCACCTTCGACGTCTTCCTTGGCTATGAGGATCCAGACGGCAATCTTTCCGATTTCACGTTGACCTTCGAATACGAAGGGAAAAATTATGATGTCGCCTTGCAGGGAATATCGGATTCCCAAACCGCGGAATTCCCTTCCGACATTGAATTGGACGAAGAGACCACCTATTCCTATACCTTTAAATATCATGACGACGATTTGGGCGAGGATGTCGTTTTCGAATCCGGCAGCGTCCAATTCACCGATTTGGAAAAAGGGTCGATCACCGAATTGCTATGGCCCAAAACCGCGAATTCGAAAACCCGTGAATTCACTTTCGGGGTCGATGTCCTTGACCCCCTTAGTCGCATAAGCGACATTACCCTATTCCTTCAAACCTCAGGAAGCGTCGATGGAGTTGAATTCCCTCTCGACGTAATCGGGGAAGAGCAAACCTTCGAAACGGTCAATCCGACAGACGGCTCATACATCATCGATATCTTCTCTTCCTTATATTACGAAGTCCGTTATGTCTATGACGGCACGAAAAACCTAGTCTATGAATCGGGCATGACCTCGTTTAGCCCCATCAGTGCTTCGGGAATAACGGGGCTTAATTGCGACTTCACGATTTCGAGCGCCGATTACATGATGGCCGCGAAAATGGAATTCACTACTCCTTTCGATAAATACTCTTCATATACTTTCCATGTTTTAGATGGTGATACCGAAGTTACTTCCAAACTCTTCGGAGAGGAAGGACAACGGCCAGAGGATTGGGTATATCTAGGAATGGCGGATTATTCAACCGGTTCCGATTATTGCGTGAACCTCAACCAGGAATACGATTATCAAATAACGGCATTCTATTACGACGAAACCACCGGAACGGGTGAAGATGAAATCGTCTATTCCGGAAAAGCCACCTTCACCGAAGCGGAGGAGCCTGTTGTCTATGGCGGAAGGATAATCTCGCAGGAAATCGTGGCCACATCCCCACAAATCGGATTGCAGATCCTGTATTTCCAAAAAGGAAGCCATTTCAGCAACACAAGCGTTAGGGTCTCCAATCAAGACGGGGAAGCGCACGTTTATGATTACGAGCTTCCTGATCCAAGGCAAAACTACACTTATGTCGATATGTCTACTTCAGTCGCAGGCTCATATGATGCGGAAACGTTCGTTAGAAGTTTGTCCGAAGGGGCCAAAATCGAGTTTATGTATACCGAGGGCAGTATCGAAAGAGCGATTACAATTGCCGAAAACTATGAATTCTATATCAATGGATAGGAGGATAAAACAATGAAAAAAGCTAAGAAAATGGAGAAAAAGGACTTCGCCAAATGGATAGTCTACGGAGTCTTGATGGTCGGGACCATCCTCGGCTTCGTCTTCGCCAAACAGATTTATGGCGTCCAAGTCGGAATCGTCGATGGGGTCATCCAATGGGATCCCCGTTCCGTCTTTAACCAAACCGTTTCCGACAATGCGTTTCTCCAATATCTTTTCCAACACGCTATCCCAAACACGATCAACACGATCCAAATCATTGGAATCGCGGTGACCCTGGGCATCATCCTCCATTATTTGGCCTTGATCACCTTCCATTCCAGGAAAGGCCTCACCATCTCCAAATTGATCGCGAACTTCCTTAAATGGGCGATTGCCATCACCGCTTTCTTCTTAGTTATCAAGGCTTGGGGCGCGGACACCACGACGATGATTGCTTCCGCTGGCGTCATGACCCTTATCATAGGTCTTGGTTCCCAAACCCTAGTCGCCGATATCCTCGCCGGTGTCTTCATCGTCTTCGAAAGCGATTTCCAAGTCGGCGATATCGTCATCATCGATGGATGGAGGGGCGAAGTTATTTTCATTGGAATCCGCACCACCAAATTGATGGATGCCGGAGGAAACGTCAAAATCGTCAATAACTCCGAAATCAAATCCCTTATCAACCAAACCAAGGAACTTTCGGTTGCCAAAGCTATGGTTGGTATCTCTTACGACGTCCGTATCGAGAAGGTCGAATCGGTCATCGCGGATAACCTCGAAAAGATAAAAGAGGCGATACCTGCTATCGTTGAAGGCCCATTCTATAAGGGTGTCGATGAGCTTGGCGAATCATCCGTCAACCTCCTTTTCGTTGCCAAATGCAAAGAGGACGACATCTATCAGGTCCAACGTGACCTCAACAGGCAAATCAAGATCATGTTCGACGAAAACGGCATTGAGATTCCATACAATCAAATCGTCGTTCATGAAGCCGAGGAGGCTTCCTCGATGAAAGTCACCAAGAAGGAAGAGCAAAAAGCCACGGAATTCACCGATGAGCAAAGGGAACTTTCCCGCGGCGTCGAGGAACAAAAATAATCTTTATTTTTCCTTTTTATCTAGCTACTCGGGGAGTATCATCTTGAATATGAACCGATTTGTGAAGCAAATCCCGAACATGGTCACCCTAATTAGGATTGGGGCAGCTATTTCCCTTTTCTTCATCGAACCGATGTCAGTTCCTTACCTTATAGTTTGGGGCGTCTGTGGTTTTAGCGATGCCATAGATGGGTTTTTGGCTAGGAAACTGCACGCCGAATCAAAATTCGGTTCCATCCTCGATAGTTTCAGCGACCTCTTCTTCTACACCGTCATGGTCATCACCTTGTGGAACCATATCCTAAGGACAATTGGAATTCCCGGTTTAATAACGGCAGGGGTTGGCTTATTTTTCCAACTCATTGGCTATATCATCTGCGCGATCAAATTCCATGCCTTTTCCGCGCTGCATACATACGCGAACAAAATCCTTGGGGTTTATTTTTATCTTTTCCCCTTCGCTCTTATTGGAGAGATCTTCCTTCTTTACACCATTTATTTCTACACGGGTGCCGCGATTGCCATCTTTGGCGGGCTTGAAGTCTGCGCGATTCATATCATCAACAAAGAATATGACACATCGAGAAAATCGATATTCCTTTTCCTTAGGAAAAAGAAAGAAGAGCCTAATGAAAAAGGAGAGGAAACGATATGAAGAAATTTAGTCTTCCACTTCTTTGCGCTTTCCTTCTTTCCTGCGGGGGGACATCTTCATCTACGGCTTCCGAAAAACCAAGCGAGACCACCGCGGAATCGACTTCGTCTTCAAACGAGGAATCGCCTTCAACGTCTTCTTCAACAACAACGGAAGAGGAATCCTCATCCTCAGAGGCATCGGAATCTTCTTTAGGAGAAAGTGAATCAAGCGAGGGTTTCAGCGAAGAACCAACCTCAGAAATTTATTCTTCCGAAGAATCTAGCGAGTCTTCGATTGAAACAGGCGAGGACTCCTCTATCGAATCTAGCGAGGAAGAGCCAATCGAAACTTCTTCGGAACCATCCGAAGACGAATCGACCGAAGAGCCGGTCGAAGAATATCATCACGAATTCATCCTTGATGAGAGCAATGGAAAGATAAGCGGATCATATTCGTCGAGTGAGACCATCAACAATTCCGGAAAAGACGATAACGGGGACCCATTCAAAATCGGTTATAAGATGTGCATGGGATCCACAAATAGCAATTATGGCTATGCCCAAATGAAGAAAAACGAGGGGGTCCTGTATTCGATTTCCTCCTTAGGCGAGCTTAAGGCGATTACGGTTACCTTGTCTAGTTCCGGCAACATGAAACTCGAGGTCACCAAAGGACAAAACGAATCCTATACCCTCTCTACCGCCTTAAAAAGCAACGAGACCCTTGGGGTACCTTCAGGCTATACCCATTTCCGTTTGACCGTGGGAAGCTCCGCGGCGTATATCAAATCGATCTCGCTAGTCTATTCTTCTTCAGATATCGAAATCCTCCCGCCTAGCGAAGATACCTCCTCTTCCGAAACGATCGAAACCGGAACGGGGAACATAACCCTTCCCCCAATAGATCCGACGGATACAACCTCATATTATGAGGATATCGGGGCGAACATATCGGGAAAGGAATTGAAAACGGAGCTTTGCCACCTAATCGATGACCACACCAACAAAGGTTACGACTACGCCTACACGGCCTATCAGACAACCGATGTCGACGCGGATAAGAAGATCATCGACATGTATTCCGCCTATCGCTTTGACCCAGAGACCGACCATCAAGGCGCGCCTGGCAAATCGAATTACAACGCCGAAGGGCAGATGTTCAACCGCGAACACACCATCCCCCAAAGCGTATTTAGCGAAGGATCCCCGATGAAATCCGACCTCCATCACCTTTTGCCAACCGACGCGTACGTCAATAACAAGAGGGGGAATCTGCCTCACGCAGAAGTAAATAACGTCACCTATACCTCAACAAACGGAACCAAAATCGGCACTTCGACCGTCAAGGGTTATAGCGGTGGAGCGTGCGAGGTTCCAGACCAATACAAAGGCGATTTCGCGCGAATCTACTTCTATATGGTTACCCGTTACGAGGAAAAACTCCCTAATTGGAAGACCTATGCTTGTTTTGATAAGAAACCCTTCCCGGGATTATCCTCATGGGCCATCGATTTGTACTTGCGTTGGTCCGATGAAGACCCCGTTTCCGATAAGGAGATAATCCGTAACGAGGAGATTGCGAAAATCCAGCTTAACCGCAACCCCTTCATTGATCACCCAGAATACGCTCACCGCATCTGGGATAACGCCTAATCCTCTTGCCCCGCGTATTGGAGCTCATAGAGTTTGTAATAATGGCCCTTCTTTTTGAGTAGTTCCTGATGGGTTCCCTGTTCAAGGATTTCCCCGTTTTGGAGCACGATGATGTTATCCGCGTGCTGAATGGTGGAAAGACGGTGGGCGACCACGAGCATCGTCCCGATGTTTTTGATGCGTTCAAGGGAGTCCTGTATCAATAATTCGGTCTCGGTGTCGATATTGGCGGTCGCTTCGTCAAGGATGAGGATCTCCGGCTTATGGAGGATCGTGCGGGCAAAGGAAAGAAGCTGACGCTGACCGCTTGATAGGTTCTCGCCCCTTTCGATAATCTCCTCATCGTATTTATTGGGGAGTTTATCGATAAAGGAATTCGCGTTGACGTATTTGGAAGCGGCTTCGACCTCTTCGTCGGTGAAGGAATCGTCATGGAGGGTGAGGTTGGTCCTAATGGAGCCAGAGAAAAGGAAGACATCCTGCAGCATTTGGCCTATGGCTTTATGCAATGAGCTGATTTTTATTTTGGTGATATCGATATCGTCTATGAGGATTTGGCCCTTTTGAATTTCATAGTTCCTGACGATCAAGGAAAGGATCGTGGTCTTGCCAGCCCCAGTCGCCCCAACGAAGGCCACGGTTTCCTTGGGATTGACCACGAAGGAAACGTCCTTAAGGATCCAATTCTCCTTCTCATAGGCAAACCAAACGTTGCGGAATTCGATCTTCCCTTCGAAATGGTCGATTTCAACCGCGTCTTCCTTATCGACGACTTCAGGAGGGACATCCAATAGACTATATAGCCTCTCCGCGGCCGTGACGGCGCGTTGAACCTGGTTGATTTGGTCCGCGATATTCTGAATCGGGTTGAAGAACTGTGACAAATAGAGGTAGAAAGCAACTATCTCCGCGGAACTTAGGGCTATCGATAAACCGACGAAGAAAGTCAAGGCAAGCGACCCATAATAGAGGAAGGTGATGAACGGGCGGTAGATGGCAAAAGCCAAGACGACTTGGTAATTGGCCTTGCGGATGTTCTTGTTCTTGACCTCGAACTCCTCCTTCTTCCGTTTCTCGGCGTTGAAGATTTGGGTAAGGCGCATACCGGAGAGGTTTTCGGATAGGAAGGTATTCAAATCGGAGATGGCCCCTCTTTCCTTATGGAATATCTTTCCGACTATCCTCCAGAAGAAGAACGAACTAACTCCGGCGACGATCGCGAAGATAAGAAGATATAAAGATAGCTTCCAAGAGATGACGAACATGACGATCATGACCCCGATTATCGTCATCGCGTTGGAAATGAGGTTGACGAGGACGCTCGTGAAAAGCTCGCTGACCGCGGAGGTGTAATTGGCAACGCGCGTCACCAAAGAACCAACCGGCATCTGATTGAACTGGTTGAGGGACATGTTCTCGATGTGCTCAAAGATATCCATCCTCATCTTGTATACGATTCTTTGACCGGCTTTTGCTAACGTAATCGACTGCACGTACCTAATGATTTCGCCGGCAACCGCCAAAGAGCCATAGCCGATTGCGATGGAGACTATCATCCTGACCGTGACGTGATCGATGTCCTTTTTGAGGATATCGACATAGCGGCTGGTGATAAGAGGCAAGACTATATGGATGGCAACGTTAAGAAGGATTAGGAACAACGCCAAAACGATGGCCCACTTCTCTTTTTTGATGTAAGGCCAGGAATGGCGGAGGATTTCGCCTAGTTTCATCTTCCTATCGCCGGAAAGACGTTCCTTTTCATCATCCATTGGAATCACCTCCCTTCACTTCTTTCTCAAGTTCTTGGAGATAAACCATCCTTTCATATAAGGGGGAGGTCTTCATCAATTCGTCATGGTTTCCATAGGCCGCGAGGCGTCCTTCGTCAAGGACGATGATCTTATCCATCTTCATGACGGTGGAGACGCGCGAGGCGATAAGGATTGTGGTTTGGCCCTTGCGCATCGTCATTATGTTATGGAGGATCGTTTCCTCGGTCTTCAAATCGACCGCGGACACGCAGTCATCGAGGACGAGGATCGGGGAATCCTTATAGAAGGCCCTGGCGATGGAAATCCTTTGTTTTTGTCCGCCTGAAAGGGTGACGCCCCTTTCGCCGGAGATTGTCTCATAACCTTTCTCAAAGCCCTCGATATTGGAGGCGACATCCGCGAATTCCGCGGCCTCCTTGACTTTCTCCATATCCTTCTCGCCAGAAAAAGCGATGTTGTTCTCGATTTTATCGCTATAGAGGAAATTATCCTGTGGGCCATAGGCAAGAGCGCTCCTTAAGGAAGGGATATCGACTTCCATGATGTCGTGTCCATCGATGAATAGATGGCCCGATTCAACGTTATAGAGTCTAAACAAGGAATTCACCAGAGTGGTTTTCCCGCATCCGACTTTTCCGACTATCCCAACATGGCTCCCCTCCTCAATAACAAGGTTCAGATCAGCCAAAGACGGGGTTTTGGAGGTGGGGTAGGTAAAGGAAAAGTCACGGAACTCAATCCGCCCTTTCACATTCGATAAAACATACCCGTTTTCCGGGTTTTTGACGTCTAGTGGGGCATCAAGGAATTCGGATATACGTTTCAATGAGGCCTTGGCCCTACTCCTCATGGAGATGATTTGCCCTAAGGCGATCATCGGCCAGATGATCAAATCGACGTAGCCTGCGAAACGGACGAGTTCACCAACGGTCAAATGGATTTCGTTCCCGAAGAGGATGACCGGGTTACCCGTTACGAAAGAATAAATGAAATAGCCCCCGAAACCCAAAAGGAAGGCCATCTGGAGGAAGAGGATGACTTCGATGAAGGCGTCAAATAGGAGATACATCCTCGCGAATTTGACGTTAACTTCCTCGTTGCGCTTAGCAACCTTTGCGAAGGCACGGATTTCCTTAATCTGCTTGTTGAAGGATTTGATGACGCGGATTCCGGTGAAGTTCTCGTTGGCAAAATCATAGAGGGCGTCGAACTCCTTCTGCCTTTCTCCCCACATCTTCGTCCAGAATTTATCGCCGATTGCGCCCCATAAGACGATAAGGAGGATCGGAACCAAGCTCACGAGGGTCAACCAGACGTTGAGGTTGAACATCGAAATCAAAACCGAGACGGAAAGGAAGAGGGCGTCGACGATCATGACAGTCCCCCAGCCGAAGAATTCGCTGATCTCGTCGATATCGCTCGTGAACCAGTTCATGATGTTCCCGACTTTGTTTTCGTGGTAATAGGAAGCCGAAAGCTTTTCGGCCTTATCGAACATTTCGCTGCGAACGTTAGCGGAAATACCAGTGGAAGCACGGAAAATCGCAACCCTCCAAACAAAACGGCCGATGAACATAACGCCAGCGCAGCCTAAAATCCAACCGATGGTCGGGCCAAGTTTATTCAAATCCGCGATTAGCTCATTGTCGTTATCGATGATTTCGCCAAGGAACCTAGGAATCATCGTCTGGACCAAATCAACAAGGACGAGGAAAACGACTCCAAGAAGGAAGAAATACCAATATTTGGCGTAATATTTGTTGATGTGCTTGCCAAATAGCATCTTTTTCTCCTGCTGATTTTTCCAGCGGAAAAAAGTTTGCGGTCAAAACAGGAAAAAGACAATACACTTTCTTAAGAAAGCGTCATAACTATTTTGTGGAGGCTTTCTTCCTGAGATATTTGAAAACCTCGCTCCTTTTAATGATTCCGATGAATTTGCCGCGGTCATCGAGGACCGGGACGAAGTTTTGGGATAGCATCAAAAAGAAGAGCTCATCAAAGGAAACTGTGGCGCTGACCGCGGAATATGGACGGTAATGCTCTATCTTCATAATGCCGGTTGAGTTGGCTCTAGCCATATCGAAACTGCAATCGTTTTTGATGAAGCGTAACAAATCCCCTTCCGAAACCGTGGTTATGTAATCCCCTTCTTCTGAAAGGATAGGGACAACCGAAAACTTATGGGCGTCGAATTTTTCCATGGCCTGACGGACGGTCATGCCTTTTTCCAAATAAAATGTCAAAGCCTTTGGCGTCAGCATCTCAAAGATGCTTTTGGGGTCCTTGCGTTTCATGTCTATAGATTAAAGAAAAGGGCCCTATTTAAGCAAGGCAACAAGCAATTATCCTTTGAAAAACAACCGTTTGAACTATCGGGGCCTCAGATTTCTATGCCCTCCAAAATAAAGGCGTTTCACATCAAAAACTATGTAATGCATCGCCTATTTTGCGTTATATCTCTCAATTCTTTGTTAGTCCTTGTCGAACGAGACCTCCGTAGAAGAGATTTCTTCGGTATCTGGGTCGTAGCTACTATAACCATGGCGCACTAGGCAAATTGTTCCTTTGATATGAGAATAGTCTGGCGTAGTTTTTAACCAACGATAAATGAAGGTGCCCTGTTCGTCATTTTCTTTAAAAATGAGGTTTATTGGACTGGGGATAGTTTCGTGGATTGGCGAAAAAGTCACTCGATAAACCAAAGCGTATTCGTCGTCATAAACAGTAATGTAATTTCCTCCCTTAGCGGCTTCTTTTTGAGTCGCCCTAACTAAATCGAAGGAACCCTTATAACTGTTTTCGCCTAGATTTAGGGTAAATAAATCATCTTTTTCAAAAAGGAGGTCGGTTGGGTTACATTGAGGATTTTTAACGTACCAATTGTATTTTGCTGAAAAAGAATAGTTTCCCATTATGGCATCGATTTCTTCTTCAACTATCTCTTCTGGAAAACTCCGGGTAGATGAAGGCGAAGAGGATTGACCACATGAAGGAATTAGCAAAAGCACCATAGAGGCGATTAACCAAAGATTTCTTTCCATATTCCAACGATCCCTCCCTTTTTATATTAAATTAAGCTTTGCATTTGACTCGTTATTAGGGCTTTGGGCAAAAGATAATAGATACCCCGCTAGGAAAAACAATTCAGTCATGACCATAATATTGTCGACTCCTTATTTGGTTTTTATAGTAGTCCTCATTATTATCCTTTGTAAACTCAAATTTTTCCGCTTTTTTATAAAGGCTCCGAAAAGATATAATGGAAGGCGAGGTAAAACACATGAGACGTAAACAATTACTTTGCTTTCCCTTCTTGCTCGTCCTTTCTCTGTCCGCTTGCGGAGGAGGCGCCCCAACTTCCGGAGACCCAATCGGAGGCGATGATCTTCCACTTAGGGAGAACGACGACAATTATCGGACCTTCTATGAAATAGTCCCCTATTCCTTCGCCGATTCCAACGGCGATAAAATCGGTGATTTGAAAGGCATTGAGGATAAGCTCGATTATCTAGCCAATTTAAATTACACGGGCATTTGGATGACCCCGATCTTCCCTTCCCCCACATATCATAAATATGACGCGACCGATTATTTCAGCATCGATCCGCAATTCGGCAGCCTCGAGGATTTTGATTCCTTGGTGGCCAAAGCCCACGAAAAAGGCATCAAGGTCATCCTCGATTTGGCGGTCAACCATACCTCCAATTCCCATGAATGGTTTAAGAAATGCTGTCAAGCCTGGGTCGATGAGGACACCTCCAATTACTATTATTCCTTCTATAACATCCAAGAAAGGTCCGCGGGAGGCGCTTGGCATTCCGTTCCAGGCTCCAACAAATATGCCTATGAAGGTCAATTCTGGTCAGGCATGCCAGACTTAAATTTGCAGGATGTCCTCGATAATCCTGATGGAAATCTCGCAAATGAGTTGAAGCGTATATTCCAATTCTGGCTTGGCGACCATAAAGTCGATGGCTTCCGCCTTGACGCGGTCACCTCCTATTTCACTTCCAGCAAGGACAAGAATCTCGAATTCATGACTTGGCTAAACAACGAATGCAAAGCCATCAATGACGATTGCTATCTCGTTGGGGAAGGCAGTTGGTCGGGCAATTCCTCGGAAAACCGTACATATCAGGATTCCGGGGTCGACTCCTTCTTCAATTTCATGAATCAATCCGCGGCGGAACTATATTCCATTCCTTCAGTCATACTTTCCCGTGATGCGTCCAAGCTCGCCAAAGGCATGTCCCAACAATGGAAGACCGCTTCTAATGGAATCCCCGCGAATTTCATCGGAAACCATGACACTGTCCGCCTGGTTGGCCCAACCGGAGGCAGAAGCAACGCCCTTGCCGCGAAGTTCGGACATACCCTTTTAGGCATCCTCCCTGGAGCTATCTTTAATTATTATGGGGACGAGACTGGGCAATCCGTTCCGATTAACGGCAACGAAGACCCAGACAAGAGGCTTCATGTCGAATGGGGCGATTCCTATGTCACGAACGATCCGCCAGGATCATGCGCCTACGATAAAGAGGCGACCTACCCTTACGGAACCGTCAAAGCACAGCTCGCCGATCCAAATTCCATCGTCTCCCATGTCAAAAAGGTCAATCTCTTAAGGAAACAATTCCCGGAAATCGCTCGCGGAACCACCGCTTTGATTGACGAAAAAGAGATGGATGACGATACGGTCATCGCCGTCATCTCCAAGAAAACGGAAACTTCCGAGATTTATCTCGTCATCAATCCATCTACCACAAAATCCTACCAATACAATTTTGCCCATTTGGAAGGTTATAAACCTGTGGCAGAACTATCTGTCAGTGGGAAATCCACCGCCAAAAACGGCACGCTTTTCCTTGAGCCTGGCGCTTTGGTTGTTTTGGCAAAATCATAAGAAAAATCCGAATATCTATATAAAAAGCCACCTTGAAAAGCATGCGGAAAATGCAACCTCGTTTTCCCTAATAAGGTGGCTTTTTGCATTGACGGAATATCGATTCAATCGTGGTTTTCGTTATTGCAAGCGCTTACAAAAAACTATTGTTTTGGTTAAATACGCGGTTTAGAATTACGGCAATGAATTAAAAGTGGGCATGCGAGATCGTCATGATTCCTTTGCCCACCAAAAAAGAAAAAGGAGAAAAAATAATTCATGAAAAAAGCAACATTGCTTCTTGCCGCATCTGCGCTATTTGCTCTTAGCAGCTGCGGTGGCGGTGCCCCCGCCGAAACCTTCGACTACGAAGGTGACATCCTCGTTTGGTGCGCTGAAGCCGCCCAGGCTCTCACCACCTCCCAAGTCGCGAAGTTCCTTAAGGACGCCGGACTTGACCAGAAAGTCAAACTCACCGTTGCCCCAGTTGGTGAAGGTGATGCTTCCAGCAAGATGACCACTGACGTCACCGCCGGTGCCGACATCTACTTCTTCGCTCAGGACCAGCTCGCCAGCCTCCGTACCGCTCAGGCTCTCTCCTCCATCGGTGGAAAATACAAAGAGAACATCATCAACAACAACGGCGAAGTCGCTGTCAGAGCCGCGAGCCTTGGTGATAAGGTCTATGCCTTCCCATGCACTTCCGATAACGGCTACTACCTCTATTACAATGCCTCCAAGCTCGGTGCTGACGATGTCAAGGAATGGGAAAAGATCATCGCCAAAGCCGAAGCCGACAAACTCGAAGTCGACTTTAATTATACCTCCGCTTGGTATAATTTCGGATTCTTCTATGCCACTGGCTGCGATTCCGTTTGGGAAACCGATAAAGATGGTGTCTTCACCGACTACACCGATACCTATGATTCCGACAATGGCGTCAAGGCTTTAAAGGCAATGGCCACCATCTTCGGTTCCTCTGTCGTCGTCGACAACTCCACCGCTGGCGGAATCGGTGATAACTGCGCCGCCCTCGTCTCTGGTACTTGGGACTTCAAAGCCATGAAGGAAAAATGGGGTGACGACCTCCGCTGCGTCGAGCTCCCAACCTTCACCGTTGGCGATCAAAAAATCCACACCGCTTCCTTCTCTGGTATGAAGTTCGTTGGCGTCAAGCCACAGACCGACGAAAAGAAAGTGAAGCTCCTCTATGCTATCGCCGACTATCTCACCGGTGAAGCTGGACAAGCCGAACGCTTCGAGAAACTCCAGTGGGGTCCATCCAACAAGAAAGTCGCCGCCTCTGACACCGTCAAAGCCGCTCCTCAGATCGCTGCTCTTGCCGCTCAGAACGTCTACTCCAAGCCACAGGGCCAATTCCCGAAGAAATGGTGGGACCTCGCCGGTGCTCTTCCAAAAGATGCCATCGACCTCCGCAAGAGTGGAGATCCAGCTGACGCTGATTACAGGAGACTCCTCACTGTCTACGCCGCTGCCATCGAAGAGCTCAAAGGCACCGATGAAAAATAACTTTCAATCAAAATCCGCCAGCCTCAAGATAATTTAGTTGGCGTAACGCGGGCTGGCCAGTTAGCTGGCTGGCCCGCTTTGCATAAAAGCACATTGTTGCAGAAAGGAAGAGAATCATGGCAATGGTCCCTACCGAGGCCGACATTGAAGCGCTACGATTGAACCCGTTCCAAAAATTCGGACGCAAATTCGTTAACTTCTTCCGTCGTCTCCCCGGTCGATTCGTGCATTTGTTCGTCTCGATTGGATTGTTCTTTAAAAAGGCCTTCTTCGGAATTGGCCGATTCTTCCGTGATTTGGTTCTTACTTTCGTCCACGGGAAATGGTGGACAAAACTATCATACCTCGTCATGGGAACCGGGAACTTCGCCCATAAGCAGATCATGCGTGGGTGCATTTTCCTTTTATTCGAAGCAGCATTCGTCTTCTATATGGTCTTCGCCGGAGGCTATTGGCTTGGAATGCTCTTCTCCTTAGGCACGAGGCCGACAGAAGAGGTCGAAAGCGAAGAGGGTTGGGCCACTATTGTTGAGGGTGACAACTCCTTTAAAATCTTGCTTTATGGCGTTTTGACCGTCTTCTTCATCGTCGCCTTGCTCTATACTTGGTATCTCAATATCAAGCAATGCCGCGTCAATGAGAAGCTTGACGAGGAGAATAAGAAACTCCGCTACGCAAAGGACGATTTACGCGCCCTCGTCGACCGCGAGTTCTACAAGACCCTCCTCTCACTTCCAACCATCGGTATCGTCGTCTTCACGATTATGCCGATCGTCTTCATGATTCTCGTCGCCTTTACCAACTACGACGTCAATCACACGCCCCCATACAAATTATTTAACTGGGTTGGTTTTGATAACTTCGGTCAGTTATTCAATTGGACCAGCGGTAGCACAAGCTTCGCGGCGACGTTTGGTGAGATCCTCGTTTGGACCCTCATCTGGGCGTTCTTCGCGACCTTCACCAACTACTTCCTTGGAATGTTGGTTGCCCTTCTTATCAACAAGAAAGGTATCAAATTCAAGAAGGGATGGCGTACTATCCTCGTCTTGACCGTTACGATCCCGCAATTCATCTCCTTGCTTTACATCTCCAAGATGTTCGGTGAGAACGGTATCGTCAACAAAGCCTTTATGGATTGGGGCTGGATCGATAGGCCACTCCCATTCTGGACCGACCCGATGTGGGCCAAAATCACCGTCATCGTCATCAACATCTGGATTGGTATCCCCTATCTTATGTTGATGGTCACCGGTATTTTGATGAACATCCCTGCCGACCTTTACGAATCCGCGAAGATCGACGGCGCGAACCCCATGCAGCAATATATGAAGATTACCTTACCTTATATGTTGTTCGTAACGGGCCCGTACCTGTTAACATCCTTCACGGGTAACATGAATAACTTCAACGTCATCTACTTGCTGACTGGCGGCGGTCCGAAAACCGGACGTCTCTACCAGTCCGCCGGTCAATCCAACTTGCTCATCACCTGGCTTTACAGCATGACCGTCGACGACAGCAACTACGCGCTTGCCTCAGTTATCGGTATCATGGTCTTCTTGGTGGTCGCGCTCATTTCCGTCGTTGTCTATAACATCATTCCTTCCACGAGGAATGAGGAAGACTTCTCCTGAGGAGGTAATGGATTATGGAAAACAATAAGAACCAAGAATCCCCAATGGAAAAGTTAGAAAGAGGCAACCAAAAGCACGGCATGGGTCTAAAGGCCCGTCGCCGTATCGGCAACACGTTCTCCTATATCGGACTCGTGTTGATCTCCATCATCTGGATCACGCCATTCGTCTTCCTTGTCCTCCAGTCATTCGAAACTGCGGGCACAGGTTGGAGCGCGAGCATCATCCCGAGCAAATTCGGATTTGATAACTACGTCTACCTATTCTCCGCGAACGCGGACTTCAATAGGTGGTACTTCAACACCTTCATCATCGCGTTATCGCTATGTATAGGACAAACCGCCATGCAACTTGCGATGGCTTATGTCCTCTCGCGCTTCCGCTTCAAAATGAGGAAGAAACTCATGAACCTCATGCTCATCTTGGGCATGTTCCCTGGCTTCCTCACGATGATCATTCTCTATAACGTCTTGAAGGACCTTGGCCTTACCCAAGCAAATGCGGTCCCCGGCTTAATCATCGTCGGTATCGCCTCCTCCGGTATGGGCTACTATGTCATCAAAGGCTTCTTCGACACCGTTTCCAAATCTCTTGACGAGGCCGCGATGATCGACGGCGCGACAAGGGCGCAGGTATTCGTTAAGGTTATCCTCCCCCTTGCTAAGCCAATCGTCATCTACGCCCTCCTCACCGCCTTCATGGGTCCGTGGGGTGACTACGTATTTGCTTCCTATATCGCCTTCGGCAACCCGCAAGGCTATAACGTGGCCGTCGGTTTGTTCCAATGGCTCACCAAGGAACAGATTCCTTACCACTACACGCATTTCTGCGCTGGTGGTGTAGTCGTCTCTATCCCAGTCATCACGTTGTTCTTGATGCTCCAGCGTTACTACGTTGAAGGCGTCACGGGCGGTGCCGTTAAAGGTTAATCAAAGAAAGGAGCTTACCAATGGCTACTGTTGTCTTAAAAAACGTAAAGAAAATCTACAATGGCGGCGTTGTTGCCGTCCATGACTTCAACCTCTCCATCAAAGATAAGGAATTCATCGTCTTAGTCGGTCCTTCCGGCTGCGGTAAATCCACAACCCTCCGTATGATCGCCGGCCTTGAGGACATCTCCGAAGGTACGGTCGAGATCGATGGCGTCGTCGTCAACGACCTCCAACCAAAAGACCGCAACGTCTCGATGGTCTTCCAGAACTATGCTCTCTATCCACACCTCACGGTTTACGAGAACATGGCCTTCCCGCTTCGTTTGTTGAAGCATCCAAAGATGAGCAACGACGAGATCTATCAGCGCGTCACCGAAGCCGCGAAGATCCTCGGCATCACTCAATACCTCACCCGTAAGCCGAAGAACCTCTCCGGTGGTCAGCGTCAGCGTGTCGCGATCGGTCGCGCCATGGTCCGTGACTCCAAGGTCTTCTGCATGGACGAGCCTCTTTCCAACCTCGACGCCAAACTCCGTAACCAGATGCGTGCCGAGATCATCCTTCTCCGCAAGAGGATCCAAACCACCTTCATCTACGTCACTCATGACCAGACTGAAGCTATGACCCTCGGCGATAGGATCGTCATCATGAAAGACGGCTTCATCATGCAAGTCGGTACTCCTGTTGAGGTCTTCGACCGTCCAGGCAACCTCTTCGTCGCCGAATTCATCGGTGCCCCGAAGATGAACACCTTCCTCGCTAGACTCGAACACAGAGGCGGCGAGTATTATGTCGAGGCCTTTGGTGGAAAACTCCCAATCAAGGGTGAAAAAGCCAAAGAACTTGCCGATAAGGGCATCGATTCCCGCACCGTTATCCTTGGCATCCGTCCAGAGCATATGACCTTCTCCGACAAACCGGGCGAAGGACTTATCCCCTGCGAGATCCAGGTCAACGAAATGATGGGCTCCGAGCTCCATCTCCACGTTCTTACCCCAGAAGTTCCTGAAGGAACCTTTGGTTCATTGAGCGAAGAAGAAGCCAAGAATCCGGCTTATGCCGAAGACAAGGAATTCCTCGCTGGCGGAAGGAAGAAACTCATCGTTCGCATCCCAACCGTCAATCTCACGGAGCAGCAACGCGCCGAACTCATTCCGGGCAAGGAAATCTACCTTGGTGCGGAAGGAAAGGTCATGCATTTCTTCACCGCCGATGCGGGAAAACTCAAGACCAACCTTCTATACGGTCCTGGCGAGGAAGCGGAAGCGTCGATGGCTAGCTAAACGGAGGCAATCAACATGAAGAAATCGAAAATTGCAACGATTGTCATGTTTGCCTGCGTCGCCCTCTTTATCGCGTTATTCATCACGTTCTTCGTGGTCGGCGACTCATTCAAAGCCACTTTCAACGACCTTAGCGTAAAGATCGCGGGCTTAAGCGCCGGAGATCCTGAATTGGAGCAACTTCGGGCCCAACAAGCGGGTATCAATGTTTCCTATACCGTCTGCGCCGTCATTTCCTACGTCTCATCCATTTTGGCCCTTGCTTCCGTCGGCGTTGGGCTTGCCGTTAGCGACAAGTTCAAAGAAGCCGAGGAAAAAGCCGCCGAAGCTGGACAATAATCATTTCGATAATTGGGGCTGTTAAGAAACCTAAAAGGTGACTAAGCCCCTTTTAGTTTGCGTTTTAGA
>CAMVEL010000004.1 GCA_947166565.1 uncultured Erysipelotrichaceae bacterium | reverse complement strand
CGAAACTTTTACTATAAGTAAAAGTCATAGTGTCAAAAAAACGTGAAAGTCAATTATATTTATTCATGTTGCGCGCATGATGCATGCATAGACGCGTCGCGACTATTTCTTGAAGACATATGCTTATAAATTTATGGATGACAAACTTTAGCGCGACTCTATAATATCAAGGCTTTTCAAAGGAGAACCCTATGCAGAGAAAACAATTAATGCGTCTAGGGATGAGTCTTCTCGCAGTTAGCCTCGCTTCCTGCGGTGGAACCCCAGCCCAAGACAGTGGCTCAACAACCAAGAGTGAGAGTGACGTCAGCTCCTCCACTTCCTCAACCGAGACCATCGACAGCAAATATGCTTCCTATAAGAAATTGGAAGACTTCGACAAAGGTACGAACACCTTTAAGGATGCCGCGGGCAACGATCAGATCCTCTCCCGCCGTATTCTTGAGGAAAACGGTGGCACGCCTTGCTTAACTCCGTTAGGAGAACAGCGTATCCTCGTCGTTCCTTTAGGACTTGAGGACGATGATACCATTTCGCCGGCCAATCCTTCCATCGTGGCTAGCGGCCGCACGGCTGCCCAAACGGAGGAAAGGTTGAACCAAATCGAAAAGATTTTCTTCGGCGAGGCCGAGGAAACCGGTTGGCAATCGGTCAAATCCTATTATGAGACCTCTTCGTTTGGAAAATGCACCGTCACCGGAACCGTTATGCGTTCCAATGGTGGCTGGTATCGTCCAGGGAAGAAGCCAAAGGATTATGATTCCACTCAGGCATTACGCGATATTCAAAGCTTCTATACCACCGAATACGCGAAAGAAAACCATGGCGCCCTTGGTGCAGACGCCCACGATTGGAAATGGTTTGACCAGGATGGAGACGGCTATATCGACACCATCTGGATCGTCTATTCCGCCCCAATCCACGCTTATGAAACAAGCGCGTCCGGCAATAACTATTGGGCTTATGTCTCCCGCACGAGCAACCGCCCGAACAAGAGCAACCCCACCCCGATGTGCTATGCCTGGGCTTCCATCGACTTCATGGACGAAGGCTCTGGCTATGCCCCTGGTACCGACGGCCATACATTCATCCACGAAACCGGCCATATCTTCGGTATCGATGACTACTACAACTATGATGACACCTCCTCGCCTTTAGGTGGAGTCGATATGCAAGACCACAACATTGGTGACCAAAACGCCTTCTCCAAATGGCAATATGCTTGGCTCGCCCCATATGTCGTTGACGATAACGCCTATATCGAGATGGAGCCAACCACCACAAGTGGCCAAGCCGTAATCATTCCTTCGCCGGATTTCAACGGAACCTGCTACGACGAGTACTTCCTCCTCGAATTCATGGCCCCTGTCGGTCTATGCGAAAAGGATTATAAGGAAGGTTACCAAAGCACCACCGGCTACACCAAGCCAGGTCTTCGTATCACCCACGTCGATGCCCGTGCCTATAAGAATAAGCCAACCGAAATCCTCGATACCCCAGAAAAGGTTGCTACCGCTACCCAGATGCGTGTCTTGAACACCCCTTCTGGACGTGGATATGCCAACTGGAGGGACACCTTCGATAACCCCGAAACCAATACTTCCCGCTCGATGTATATGATCAACATCATGCAGGCTTCCGGTTTCACCAAGGAAAAGAACCTCCTTAACAGCAAAGGCAATTCCGGCAACAGCGATCTCTTCACCAAAGGCTTCTCCTTCGACCTCACCCCATATTACGATTCGGTCCTTGGAGAGGAATTCAACGACTACTACTACTTGATGCCATCCTATTCCAACCTTTGGAACAAGGCCCAGAACCCAGCGACCCGCGAGGTTGATCCAAACTGCACGATCGATTTCACCGTCACGGTTCTCGATGTCAACAAGAGCAAAATCAAATTCGTAGTCGAAAAGATCTAAGCCAAATCCCTTAACGGCGGCGAACAATCGTCGCCGTTTTTCTTTGCAAAAAGAAAACCGCGTTACGCGGTAAAAGGGATGACCCGTGTATTATTTAACGGTGAAATAAAGGATGATGAAGACGGCTGCAGCAAGAAGATAAAGCAAGCCCACAAGCAAAATATAGGAAACGGGCTTTCTCGGTTTTGAAGCTTTCATCAAACGATAGTCGCGGTAATTCGCGGGAAGCTTCGTTTTACGAATGTCGCTATGGAAAATAAGGTTGAAGACCAACCTAACCGAATAGACGATCGCATCGAAGGCCCCGTAATTGCTAACCTTAACAAGCAGGAAGGACATGGAAAATAGAACCCCAGGCAAAGTAAAGGTATCCGAGAAAACGCGCCACTTCGCTTGTTCCCAAGGATTATTCGATAGGCCTGCCTTAATTAGGAAAAACGAACCCACCGCGAAGGGAATCGAAATAATAAAAGTAATAAGAAAACCCAGCCAATAGGCTTTATGGTCTTTCTTTTCTTCGGGCTTAACGTCCTCGAGGTTTTCCTTTTCCTTATCGGCCATAGCCGGAATCATAACCTTTCGCTAAAAGCTCGCGATATTCGCCTTCTTCTTTCTTATTGCAAAGGACGAAGTGGCCTGGTTCGATTTCCACGAAGCTTGGCTTATCTTCCGAATAATCATGGGAAGAGGCTGGATCATATTTGATACGTACACGCGTTTTCTCGGTATCGGGGTCGCAATGGGGGACGGCCGAAAGCAAAGAACGGGTGTATGGGTGCAACGGATGAGCGAAGAGGGTATCGGAAGTCGCGAGTTCCACGAGGTTACCAAAATACATGACGGCAATGCGGTCGCAGAAATATTTGACGACCGAGAGGTTATGGGCGATGAACATAATCGTCAAACCGAATTTGTCCCTTAAATCGTTAAGGAGGTTAATAACCTGGGCCTGGATGGAAACATCAAGGGCGGAGATGGGTTCATCGGCGATGATTAACTCAGGATTCATGATGAGGGCACGGGCAATGCCGATACGCTGCCTTTGCCCACCGGAGAATTCGTGGGGATAACGGTCCGCATGCTCTGGGAGAAGACCGACAAAATTAAGCATCTCCTTAACCTTTTTGTCGATGACCTCTTTATTCCTGACCCCATTGATGCGAAGACCTTCCGCGATGATGGAACGAACGGTCATACGGGGGTTAATGGAGGCAATCGGATCTTGGAAAATCATCTGCATGCCCATCGTGATTTTGGCATGTTTGGCAGCGCGAAGATCCTCTTTGTATTTTTTGAGGGTCTCTTGGTCTTCAGGAGAGGAAACAGACCTACCGTTATTCGTTCTTTCGAGGAATTCCTTATAATCGGCGTTGACCTTATTGACGGCCGCGGCGGAGAAGTCCTTATCGCAATTGGCGGCATCTTTCTTAGCGGAAATGATATTGGCCCTTTCCCTTTCGATGATGACGTTGGCTTTATCGATAGCCTCTTTGCGAAGATTCTCGTATTTTTGCTTAATCGTTTCTTTGGCTTCGGCACCGGAAGCTATTTCCGCTTGCTCCTCATCATCATATTTTGCGAGTTGCTTCTTTAAGCGGATCCTCGTGTATTTGATTTCCTTCTCGTTGAAACGTGTTCCGGCAGCGATACGAACTCCTTTGAAGATAATATCCCCAGAGGTCGGCTGATATAACCTAATGATGGAGCGCCCGGTCGTGGTTTTACCGCATCCGGATTCGCCAACAAGACCGAATACCTCGCCACGATAAACATCGAAACTGACGTCATGGACCGCTTTGTTGTATTTGAAGGCCCCGGTTCCGCCTAACTTGAAATATTGTTTCAAATGGCGAACGGAAAGAATAACCTCAGCGTTTTCGTAATCGAAGGCTTTGGTTTGGGGTTGGTTTGGAACGACCTCAATTGGGGCTTCCGTGGAGACTTCGTCCACAAGTTTTGCTTTCTTGGGCATTATTCGGCCTCCTTCTTTTCTTCGGTTTTCTTTTTGCGCTTAGCCATCGCACGTTCGATACGAGCCGTAACGATTGCGGGCGGAACGGCCTTCGGGGCGTCTTCAAGAAGAAGCCAAGTGGCCGCAGAATGGGTTGGGGAGACCTCAAATAGAGGGGGTTCCTCCTCGAAATCGAGGGCAAGCGCGTATTTGTTTCTGGCCGCGAAGGCATCGCCTTTAGGCGGCAAGAGCATGTTTGGTGGGGTTCCTGGAATCGCATCGAGTTTCTGCTTGGTATCAAGGTCAGGCATGGAGGATAACAAAGCCCAGGTATATGGGTGACGTGGATCATAGAAGATATCGTCAACCGTGCCGTATTCAACGATTTTGCCGGCATACATGACGGCGATATCATCAGCCATGTTGGCGACGACGCCAAGGTCGTGGGTGATGAAGATGATGGAAAGGTTCAATTCATCCTTCAACCTATTGATAAGCTCAAGGATTTGGGCTTGGATGGTGACGTCAAGCGCAGTGGTTGGCTCATCGCAGATGAGGATTTCCGGGCGGGAGGAAAGAGCGATTGCGATAACGATACGTTGTCTCATGCCACCGGAGAATTCGAATGGATACTGTCTGAAACGGATTTCCGGTTGAGGAATGCCGACCTGCCTCATGATTTCAAGGGCCTGTTCCTTGGCTTCCTCTTGGGAAACCTTACGGGCCGCGGTGAAGATTTGCTTTCCGAAGTATTCACAGAAAGAATTCGCGTATGAGGCGGAATCGAAGGGGGCGTCAATCACTTTTTGGATGTGATGAATCAAATGGTTGAAAAGTTCGCGGAGTCTTTCAAGGGCCTCATCTATCGAAAGAGGTTTCTCTGGTAACCTCGCTCTCTCCTTAAGGGTAAGAGGAGGAACCTCAAGTCCTTTGGATTTGAATTTGGCTTCGCGCTTAGCCATCTTGCCCGCGTTTTTAATCGCGGTTTTAAGGGATTTGCGGTATTTCTTCAAAGAAGTCGCGAAGACCCCGATGATATCGTCTTCGTCATCGCGGAAACCGAATTTGCAGTTGTTGGCTTCGGCGGCAAGAGAAGGAATATCATGATCGAGTTTGCTGAAATCGTTCTCCCCTTCCGCCAAATCGTTAGCAAGGACGGCTTTCGCGGATTCCATGAGTTTGGCCAAGGATTCGTCATAATCCTTTTTGGAGGCTTCGATTAAGGTTTTAAATTCGCCAACAAGAGCGTCTTTCTCCTCTTTGGACATCGCTTTGGTTGGAACGCGTTCTGGTTCAACGGGCTTTGTCCTATGGGAAGCAAGGAAAGCTTTGGCTTTGTTAACGGTTTTGGCTGGGTGGGCCGCAGGATTAGCGACGACATCGCTATATCTTTCGAAGGCCTTGAGGTCATGTTCGAAAGTTTCGTGGGCCATTGAGAATTGGGCGAGTTCCACCTGCTCTTGACGGAATTTCTCAAGGGCTGCCTTTGAAATCGTCAAGTTGTGTTTCTTGCAGGTTGAGGAAATCGCGAAATTGATGGAAGCGACGTTATGCCTAGCTTCACGCCTTGTGGCTTTGGATTTAAGGAAGATAGGCTCAGTAAGTTGCTTACCTACGCGCATAATCGGGTTGAGGGCCGATAATGGGTCTTGGAAGATCATCGAGATCTTCGAACCGCGGATCTTATGGAAATGGTCTTCGTTAATCGCTAAGAGGTCTTTGCCGTCATAGACGATTTCGCCGGATTCGACGATCGCGTTTTTGGCAAGGATTCCCAAAATGGCGCGGGACGTGACCGATTTTCCAGAGCCCGACTCACCGACAATGCAAAGGGTTCTGCCACGATATAGGTCAAAACTGATACCACGTACCGCCTTAACCGTTCCGGAATCGACCTTGAAGGAGATGCGGAGATCTTTGACTTCGAGGATTTTTGATTGTTCAGCCATAGATTATTCCTCCCCCCTCAATGATGGATTGAATGCGTCACGCAACCCGTTTCCGATCAAGTTGAAGGTGATCATCAAAATCGAAATGAAGATCGCGGGGAACATGATGATATGCGGATTGGTCGATAGGAAGTTCGACCCTTCGTTAAGAAGCGTGCCGACGGATGTGATGTCGGAGTTGCTCAGGTCGATGATGTTCAAATAGGAGAGCGAGGATTCCGAGAAGATAACGCCTGGAATCATCAAGACCGATGAAGTGATCAAAGTACCTAAGGCATTAGGCAAAATATCGACGAATATCAAGCGGAGGTCCTTCGCGCCCAAAGTTCTTGAGGCGAGGACATATTCCTGATCCTTAAATCGATAGAATTGCATTCGCGTCGTCGCCGCGGTTCCTATCCAGCCCGTCAGAACGAAGGCGAACAATAATGATAGCACGGGTCCTGCGGAGGCCGCGAAATGGAGTTGGAAGAGCGTCGCCACGATAACGAAGGGGATGGCCGAAAGGATATCGGTGATACGTTCCATGACAAGGTCAACCGTTCCGCCATAATATCCGGAGATGGAACCATAGATCAAACCGATGAAGAGGTTGATCAAGGATACGCCAACGCCAAGGAGCAAGGATAACCTCGCGCCAGAAGCCAAACGGACGAAGATATCGAACCCGTTCGCGTTGGAACCGAATAGATAATGGCATTTGGCCCCGTATTTGAATTCGTAGTAGTTGTTGTAATCGACGCGGATACGGAAATTCACGCCATCGGCATCGGTGTGGTCATAATAGACGAGCTTGCCTTCGCCGTCCCTCTTATAAAGGTCTTTGACGTTTCCTTCGGCATCGAAATCGATGACGGGGTTCCTCGTTAATTTGCCATAGGCATCCTCTTCGAGAACCAATTTGTAATAGATGTTGGAATCACCGTATTTGTTCTCGAGGTTCTTCCTTTGGGTGAAGGCGATGGAAGCCGTGGTTTTGCCCGCGGCGATCATCGCGTCGAAATATTCGTCGAGATAGGCTTCCGTGGAAATGATCGGGAGGAGGATTTTCCTGCCGGTTTTTGTTTCCCAAGCCTGGATTTTCTCAATGTCAGAAACTGAAGCCGAACTGATTTTGGCTCCGATTGCATAGGTGTCTAGCCTGATTTTGTAATATGGGACGTCGACCGAGATCATTTTTCCCGTATCGGGATCTTGCTCGGTGGCTTTGTCCATACCGGTTTCAATAACCTTGACGACTGGCTTGGTCTCGGTTTCATAGAAACGATATTGGTCATATTCGTTTTGGTAGATTTTCTTCTCTTGGGTGCCATCCCAGAAACCAGTGCCCTCGAATAGAGGTGATTTCGGGGTAACGAAAGAGAAGTTGGCGTCGTTCCAAGAAACGGTGCGATCGCTTCCTAGTGGAGCGAAGATAGCGAATGATAGGACGAAAAGAAGGATGATGCCCGCGACGATCGAGCCTTTGTTGCGGCGGAACCTCCTCCAGCAGCCACGTAAATAGGAGACCGGTTTTGTCTCGAATTTGGTGTCATGGAGGGTCTTATCCTGCTGAACGAAGGTCAATTTGTCGTTGCGATAGCCCTTAAAATCCTTGGGAGAAACTGCTTTAGCCATTATTTTTTACCTCCCATACGAATGCGTGGGTCAACCCAGCCGTAGCTTAAGTCGACCACCAAGCCTCCGACGAGGCCGATGATGACATAGAACATACCGACGAAAAGGAAGACGTCGTAGTCCCTTCTGTTGATGGATTCGAGGAAGAGTCCGCCGACGCCATTGACGGCGAAGATGGATTCGATGACGACCGAACCGGAAAGGATACCGATGAATTCACCAAGGATCATCGGGAAGATAGGAACGAGGGAGTTACGGAAGGCATGACGCAACGTCGCTTGGGTGCGGGTCAAGCCTTTGGTCCTCGCAAGCAACATGAAATCGCTGGTAAGGACTTCGGTGAGCTCTGCGCGTGTATAACGGGCGAAACCGGCGATCGTGCCAAAGCTCATTGCGATAATCGCGGGAAGCATGGAGCGGAACATGCCGGGGTCGAACCAGTTTCCGTTATAACGGCTGACGGCATCCATCGTTAAGGGCAATACGCCCCACACGGTTCCGAAAAGGTATTGGACGAAGAAGGCGTAGACGAAACTCGGAACCGAAATGAACAGCATAATCAAAACTGACAGTATATGGTCTTCAGGCCGGTTCTTCCTTAAGGCCATGAATATACCCAATCCTAAACCAATAGGAACCGCGACGATCATCGTATAGACGTTGATCAAAACGGTCGGTGGAAGACGGCTAACCATGAGTTCCCAGGGAATGCCAAGGTATTGGATCTGGAAGGAATAGCCGAAATTGCCGCCATCGGTCGCAGTGAATATGCGGCCAATGAAACGGAAGTATTGAATGAGTAATGGGTCGTTATAACCTAGTTCCTCGCGGAAGCGCCTAGCGATTTCCTCTCCATCGCTTCCAGGGGCGGAAATAAGAGGTACGGGCAAAGCGCGAACCAAGAAAAAGCAAATGGTGAAAATCACAAGGAAGGTCAGCACTAATAAGCCGAGACGTTTGAGTACATATTTGCCCATGTCTACCCTCCTTTCAAAGTTGACAAACCGATTTTACTATCCTTTAGGATAAATACAAGGAATATTAACCTAAGGGAGGGTAATGGAAAAGGCGCCCGAGTGTTTTCGGGCGCCTTAATCGGTGAAGGGGAAATTACTTACGATAGAGGTCGGCGTTGATCGTGCCGTCTTTGAGGGCTTGGGCCCACTCATCGTTAGTGTAGTTGAAGGTCATGTAACGGACTCCGCCATAACCCATTAATGGAATGTAGTTCTCGGTTCCGTATTTGACTTTGAAGGAAGTCAAGGAAGCGGAGGAACGGGAGAGGATCGGAGCGGTTGACCAGGTCTTGATATAGCCGGCCTCGATTTCGGAGAGGATGTTGAGCCTCTGCTGATGACGGGCGACTTTATCTTTATGATAACGTTCCGCTTCTTCTGGGTCTTCCATATCATAATCGGTCTCAGCGATTTCCTTGAGTCCGTTGAGAGTGTTGTACCAGCCTTCGAGGGAGTTGGTTTCCATTTCGCCATCGCCGTCGGAGTCGAAGGTGATGTCGATCTTGCCAACGCGCTTGGTCATGCCATATTCGCAGTTGGAATCGAAGGTGGAGTCGCAATAGACCTCCATGAGGCCCCATGGGTTCATCTGAGCACCACCCCAGGTGGAGAAGATGATGTCGTAGGCGCCTTTCTTGGCTTCGTCGTAGTAGTCTTCGTTCGGAGTCATGAAGAAGTCGAAGGAGACGACGTCTTCGCCATAGATCTCGTTGACGTCTGCGGCGAGGTCATCAAGGGTGTCCTTGAGGAATTTGTAGGAAGCCTGGGTGGTCTCGGAATCGGTCTTGAAGACGAGGATTTCGATGGCGATCTTGTCGCCTTTTTGGAAGTGTCCGGCTTCCTCGGAAGCCATTTCGGTGTCGAGGGCTCTCTTGAAGTATTGGACGGCAAGGGCGGAGTTATAGCCGTTGGCGCTGGTATTTAGGGCTGGTCCGTTCTCGTCATCGATGGTGGAGCCACCGAGGTGATCATAGATCTTGCCGTAGACGGATTTGCCTTGCGAGGTGCCACGATAGAATTCACCTTCGTCGACATCGGAGATGTAAAGGCTATTGAGAAGACCGGTGAAGCCTTCGCTACCAGCGGTGCATTGCGAAGCAAACATCGTACGGTCGATGGAAAGGGAGAAGGCTTTGCGGAAGTCTTCGTTGGCAAGGATCGTCTTGTTGCCGGAATGGGTTCCGCTAGCGGCGTTATCCTGTCTCTTCTTGAGCATGTCGCGGGTAACGTTGAAGGAGATCTTCTGGGTGTAGGAGGTCGGGGTGAATTGAAGTTTGCGGGAGGTGCCGTATTTCTTCATATCGGAGGCGGTGAGCTCGATATCGTCGATCTCGCCCTTTTCGAACATCTGCATAGCAGTTTCGTGGGAGGAGATGACTTGGGTGTCGAGTTCTTCCATCTGGAATTGGCCTTCGTGTTTACCGTCGCTATAGCCATACCACTTCTCATTCTTCACCAAGGAGATGAGCTTGTTGTCTTGGAATTTCGCAAGACGATATGGGCCATAGGAGAGGTAATTGGCCTCGCTCGCGGTGCCGTATTTGGTACCTTTGAGGTTGGTGCCGGCGACATCGATCGTCAATTTGTCATAAAGAGGAATATTGACGAGCCAGTTGGAGGTAAGGGAGAACTTGAGGTCGGTCATGGAAACAGGGGAAGCCTGGTCCATGATGAGACGGATCTTGTAGTCATCGATCTTCTCGATACCGACGTTTTCAAATTCGATGCCGGAATAATGGTTTTCATATTCGGCAAAGAGAGGGAGACGCCAAGCATTGGATTTGCTCGCGACGCCACGAGGATAGCCAAGTCCGGAGACGAAGGTCTTGACGTCGTTGCGGAAATCCTCCCAAACGTATTCTTCGTAATCGTCTGGAAGGTCTTTTTCGTCTTTGGCGAGCTCGGCTTCGTTAACGATGACGCCATCGAGGACTTTGAGGTCCAATTGGTCGAAATCGAGTTCGGAGATGGAATAATCCCACATATTGCCGATTTTGTCGTCATCGGTCTTGATGTCGGAGACGGTTTCGACTTTGTTCCAGTCGGAGGATTGTCCAACACCATCGAGAACGCCATCACGCCTAATCTTGATGAGGCCTTCGCCGATGGATTGGGTGATACGTTTGGCGGCATCTTCAACGGCTTTGGCGGCGGTGGAGCCACGGTTATTCAAAACGGAATAGAAGTTGCCGGGTTCTGGATTGGAGAAGATCGCATTAAAATACGGGGTGTTGGCGCCAAGGTTGGCATACCAAATGTCGTTATAGGCGAAGTTCTCGTCTGTGGATTCAAGGTTTGGGTCGTCTTTGATGAAGTTGAAAGCTGGTTCAACGGTGATCTGACCATTCTTGAAATACCTTTCGGCATTGGCGAGGATGGTGTTGCCTTTATACCAGGAGTCGGCGCGGTGGTTGACGAATTCCGGATTGAGCAAACGCTTCATGGATTCGATGTAGTCATCCGCGGTGATCTTGGTTCCGTCTTCCCAAGTGGCAAGAGGATTCAAGGGGATATCGAAGGCGATGCCAGAGGGGAGGTTGATCGTCGAACGGCCAAAGTATTTGGTCTTTTCCGCGGGGGTTAGATCGGCGGTGACATCAACTGGGAAATCGGAAGCCATTTCGCAAAGGAATGTGTATCCCGATTTGTCTTCGTTGAAGCCGAGGTCATAGAATCCCATCTCGGTATAGGCGAGGATGTAGGAATCGCTGCTGGTCTCCCAAGCATGTGGGTTCCAGGTTTTGGGGTTGGCGTCGATGTAGGTGTTGTAGGTGTACTTCACTCCGCCGGTTGTTCCTCCACTGCTACCGCCTCCACAAGCGGTGAGAGCAGGAAGCGCGGCGAGGGCAGCAACGCTGAGGGCGAATATTTTGTTCTTTTTCATTTTCGCTTTTTTCCTTTCTTACGCGTCATTCTTAAAATGCCTAGGTATTATGCTCGTGCGCGTTTTTTAGTCAACTAAAAGTTTAAGGAAGGTGAATAATTGTGTTTAAACAATTGAAAACGGTGGGGATTTTTAATAAAAAAGTCGATATACGGTAGTCATTTTTGCCTCATGAAAATGCTTATGGCATAATCCGTTTGAATCAGTATAATATTGCCTTGCCGGGACGTAGCACAGCTTGGTAGTGCGCTACCTTGGGGTGGTAGAGGTCACGGGTTCGAATCCCGTCGTTCCGACCAAAAGAAACTACACGACCAACGTCTGTTGGTCGTTTTCTATTGACAAACGGATTCATAAAACACGTTGAAAAAGGCCTTCTTTCAACATTTAATTAGAGGTCATTAATTCATCTATCGTGTTAACCGCGATCAAACGCGATTCTCGGTTTCTTTTGGAGACGAATTATTCTTAAGCATATCGACCCAGAGAAGGACAATCGCCGCAAGAATGAAAAGTGCCCCGATCATCAAATTGACGTTACGATCGCCAAAATAGTAGTTTTTGAACAAAAAGGTAACATACCCAGAGAAAGATCCTAACCAAATGAGAATCGGTATGTAGAACTTCTTTGGGTTTGCGATGAAGAAAACCACCGCGATTATATCTGCCAAATAGAAATAGCGTTCATGCATTTTTGGCAAGACGAACGGACATAATGCCGCCATCAGCAAAGCCACTCTTGCGGTGCTTTGGACGTCGATTTCCTTATTCACGCGATAAGCGAAAAAGGAAGCAAGGCCAATGAATGTCAGCCCAATGATGGTGGCTCCGGGAACGATGGCCTTCTCCACGGTCTCTCCTCCTGAAAAAGTTTTCTGGACGAATATGTAGATATTAGGCGCGTTCGCTGAAAGATATCCGTACTCTTTTGTCTGTTCGAAATATACACCTAGACAAGACGATAGGCTCCTCCCACAGGCAAGAGAAGGAACAAGGGAAAGGAAATAAACCACAGCTGAGAGCAGCAGAGCATGTAATTTGAACCCCTTTCTCAACCAAAGAATCAAGAAAACGGGAGCAAAAAACACAGACTGGAGCTTGAAAGCAAAGGAGAGTCCGAAAAAGACGGCTGATAAGTATGGCTTTTTTAAGAGAAGGAAGGTTAGGGAAAGAAGACAAAAGAACGCGTAAATGGCATCACATTGTCCCCAATAAGGTGAATTCAGGAGAATGGTCGGCGTAAAAAGAGAAAAAGCAAACGCGAATACTGTGATTTCGTCGGACTTCTTCAAAATGAATTTAGACAGGAAAAAGACAAGAAAAGCCGACAGGTACACGAATATATCGCTTGTGATTTTCAAAGCGAAAAGCAATCCGTTAGATTCCCCGGCCTCTATTCCAAGCGAAGCGAAAATAACTAGGAAATAATTATACATTGGCCCGTAATCGCCAATACCGGAAGCAAGGTATTCCTTGCCCCCAAGTTTTCGTGCCTCTTCATACCAAGATGAAAGGAATACGTTGTAATCGCTAGTCCTGACCGGATAGAAGGGAATCCTCACAAGAACAGAGAGCACAAGCAAGACAAGCGGGATGATCCAAACCCAATATTTTTCGAGAAAAGAGATGAATGCCTCAAACGCTTTTGAAAAAAACCCTCTTAGAAAAATGAGTATTTTGAATTTGTTTTCACTATCTTTCATGGCTCTGTAATTATTGTTTCCCTTTAAATAGTCCTATGGCAAGCAACACTATAATGGGAGGAAGGACTGTAAACGGTATAGTTTGAGGACGCACAATACACTTTCATCGCATAATTCCTGTTTGCAGTAAAAGTGTAAAAATGGCGTTTTATATTTGTATTTGAACAGGTGGTTTGCCAGACAATTACCCCGTTAGTATTATAAAGACGTAAATTTAGATTTGGCAAAGGCGAACTGATAAATTGATAAACGTTGGCGTAAAGATGGTAGCAGGTAATCCTTTGAAGCCACGCATCTGTTGTATATAAACGCTGGCCAACTTGCGCATTTCCAACATCAAAATGATATGCTTCGTTTCCTTGAGAGACTTCAAATGTTGGCGTTACAGCTGTTTCGCCATAATCCCGAACACGCATAAAGCAAAAAGAAAGCGTCAGAGACGCAAGCCTCTGACGCTTTCAAATTGAGGTTTAATTCAAGAAAGGGTTATTCGCCGAATTTCTTGATATCCGCATAGCGGCGCTTGGCATAGGCCTCGCACTTCTGCAAGAGCTCTTCCGCGTGCTCTGGGTTGACGATCGGGAGCTGGGCGAAACGGGTTTCCTGCATGACGAAGTCGCGGAGTTTGCCGAAGTCTGGCTCTGGGCAATCCATCGTTAATGGGCTCTTGCCTTCTTCGCGTAGACGTGGGTCGAAACGGAAGGTAGTGAAGTAACCGCATTCGACAGCCTTCTTCTCTTCCTTGATGGAATTGACAAGGCCACCTTTGATGTGCTGCTCGGCGCATGGGCAATAGCAGATGATGAGGGATGGTCCGTTGTAGGATTCGGCCTCACGGATCGCCTGGATCGCTTTGGCAGGGTTGCTGCCTAAAGCGATTTGGGCAACGTAGACATGACCATAGGCCATTGCCATGAGGGCGAGGTTCTTCTTCGCTTCTTTCTTACCGGAAGCGGTGAATTTGTTGATGGAACCGGTCTGGGAGGACTTGGAGGCCTGACCACCGGTGTTGGAATAGACTTCGGTGTCGAGGACGAGGATGTTGACGTCGGCTTCGTTAGCAAGGACATGATCAAGTCCGCCATAACCGATATCGAAGCTCCAGCCGTCGCCACCGACGATCCAAACGGACTTATCGACGAGGTCACGCTCGTATTTACGGAGCTCTTTGATGCCATCGTTCTTGCTGAGGTCGATGAGGCGGAGAAGTTCGGGGACTAAGCCACGGACATATTCGCGGTCTTTGATGTGGGCGAGGTAATCGTTGATGACGTTGGCGAGTTCATCTTCGACTCCAGAGGCGAGGGCTTCCTTGAGGATCTCGCAGATGCGGGACATCTTCTGATCGGAAGCGATACGCATACCAAAGCCATATTCGGCGTTATCCTCGAAGAGGGAGTTCGCCCAAGCGGGTCCGTTCTTGCCTTCGTCGTTGACGAATGGGGTGAGTGGGGTGGAACCGCAGTAGATGGAAGAGCAGCCGGTCGCGTTAGCAACGAGCATGTCTTTGCCGAAAAGTTGGGAGACTAAGCGATAATATGGGGCTTCACCGCAGCCTGCACAGGCGCCGGAGACTTCCATGTATGGACGTTTGAAGCCGATACCCTTGACGCCAAATTCCATGGCTGGTGGGAGTTCGCCCTTCTTCTCGGTGCAGTTCGCATAGAGATAATCGGCGCCGATTTGTTGTTCCCTTTGACCATGGGCATCAACCATCTTGAGGGCATAATGGTCATTGCCAAGGCGCTTAGCGGTGGCGTTAGCCATACATTCGGCAGCGCAGAGTCCGCAACCGACGCAGTTTTCGGAAGCGACTTGGATGCGGAACTTGAGTTCTTTGTTCTTGGTTCCGATAGCAGGTTTGACGCCGGCTTTGACGATTTCTGGAGCACCAGCGAGTTCTTCTTCGCTGATGAGATATGGACGGATGGTCGCATGTGGGCAGACGAAGGCGCACTGGTTGCACTGGATGCAGTAATCGGGGTTCCAAACTGGAACGACGTCCGCGATGCCCCTCTTCTGCTTGAAGGTGATGTTCTCGTTCATCGTGCCATCGAGAAGCTCATGCTTGGTGAAGGCGCTGGTTGGGAGTTCATCGCCATCGAGACGATCGATGACATCGACGTATTCGTCATAATAGGTATCGCCGGTATCGCTAGAGGCGGATTTGGTGAGCGGGAGATCGAGCCATCTTGGATCGACTTCGATTTCGCGGAGTCCGGATGGGCCGGCGTCGATCGCGGCATAGTTGTTATTGACGATTTCCTCGCCCTTCTTCGCAAAGGTCTTGTAGACGAATTTCTTCATCCACTTCTCGGCTTCTGAATAATCCATGATGCCGGGGTTGAGTTTGAAGAAGGCGGCTTGGAGGGTTGTATTGGTGTGACGGCCCATATGGCATTCGGCGGCGAGCTTGTTCGCGTCGATGACATAGAATTTGGCTTTCTTCTCGGCGAGGAGTCTCTTCATGCGGTTTGGCATGGAGTTGACGAGGGTCGCATCATCCATATTGGTGTTGAGAAGGAAGGTTCCGCCTTTTTTGAGGTTCGAGATGATGTCGAATTTGAAGATATAGGTATCAAGGGAGCAGGAGATGAAGTCCGCGTTCTTGACATAATATTCGGAATGGATTGGCTCTTTGCCGAAGCGGAGGTGGCTACGGGTGGTGCCGCCGGCTTTACGGGAGTCATACTGGAAATAGGCCTGAGCATATTGTCCGGTCGCATCGCCAATGATCTTGATGGAATTCTTGTTGGCGGAGACGGTTCCGTCGGAGCCTAAGCCATAGAAGAGGCAGCTCGTGTAGTTACCTTCGATATGGTAGGTATCATCGACTGGGATGGAGAGTCCGGTGACGTCGTCTTTGATGCCGACGGTGAATCCGGTCCACTTCTTTTCGGCGTTAAGGAAGTCATAGACGGCCTTGACGTCTTTTGGCTGGGTGTCTTTGGAGGAAAGACCATAGCGGCCACCGATGATGATATCGAATTTGCGGCCGACCTGAGCCATGGAAGCGAGGACATCGAGATAAAGAGGCTCGCCTTCCGCGCCGTTTTCTTTGGTACGGTCGAGGACCGCGATCTTACGGACGGAGGTTGGGATGGCTTCGGAGAGCAAACGCGGAGAGAACGGACGATAGAGGTGAACGCGGACGAGACCGACTTTCTCGCCACGGGAATTCATCTCATCGACGACTTCGGTCGCGGTTTCGGTGACCGAACCCATCGCGATGATGACGCGGGTGGCGTTCGGATCGCCATAATAGACGAATGGAGCGTATTTACGGCCGGTTAGGCGGCTAGCTTCGGCGAAATATTTCTCGGCGACGGAGATGACTTTCTCAAAACGGATGTTCTGGGCTTCGCGGCCTTGGAAATAGATATCGTCGTTTTCGGCTCCACCGCGGGTAACGGCGTGGGTGTGTGGGTTAAGGGCACGGGCACGGAATTCCTCGACTTTGTCCATTGGAAGGAGCTTCTTCCATTCTTCGCGGTCAACGAATTCGACGTTTTGGACCTCATGGGAGGTACGGAATCCATCGAAGAAATGCATGACGGGAAGTCCGGCGTCGATCGCGGTTAGGTGAGCGACTGGGGCGAGGTCAGCGATTTCCTGGACGGAGTTGGAACAGATCATCGTGACACCGGTTTGACGGCAGGCGTAGATATCCTGATGGTCACCGAAGATCGAGAGGGAACGGGTCGCAAGGGAACGGGCCGAGACATGAAGGACGGCGGGGAGCAACTCACCAACCCATTTGTAGATATTTGGGATCATGAGGAGCAAGCCTTGGGAGGCCGTGTAGGTGGTTGCGAGGGAACCAGCCTGGAGGGCGCCATGGACGGCGCCGGAAGCGCCGGCTTCGGATTGCATCTCGACGACCTTGACCTGTCCACCGAAGAAGTTCTTCTCGCCGTTAGCGGACATGACGTCAACGTTTTCGGCCATTGGGGAGGACGGGGTGATCGGATAAATCGCGGCCACTTCCGTGAAGTAGTAGGATTCAATTGAGGCAGCAGTATTGCCATCAACTGATTTCATCGTCTTTTTGATTTCAGACATAGATGTTGTTTTTCTCCTTTGTTTGCAACAAATAGTATAGAAAACTTAAGGGTTTGAAACAATCACGAAAATCTCAATAGACCCTTTAGGGTCTGCCCGTTTTTGTTGTTAAGTATTATTAACTAGCCTTTGTTATCGTGCTTTATTGGAGTTTTGTTCGATTTAAAAACCAGAAAAAGAAAAGTGGAGTTTCCCCCACTTTGGCTTGTCTTTATTTTCCTTTGCCTTTCCTTCTGGCCTTCTGCTCGTTTTCGATAAGGCGTTTTAATAAGGCGAGGTCCTCATCGGAAAGGCGCGCGGAAGTATCCACCAGTCCTCCAACCGAGGTCATCTTCTTATAGACGAAATCGGCGATGGAGGAATATCCGGCGAGGTCCTTCTTCCTAACCGCGGGGGCTTTGCTAGAAGCGGGCTTCCTTTTGATGTTCTCGCTTGGCGCCTCCAAATATTCCTCGAGGCGAGGAAGGAGGTCGCGGCAATTGATGGAATCATCAAGGAGTATCATCGGTTCGAATTCGCGAAGCTTTTCTCCCAAAACATCGGGATAAAGTCCCGTAAGGCGAGATAAAGCATCGAGGTGGATGACCTTCTTCTTGCTGCGCTTAATCGCTCCGGCGATACGGCGGATTTCGGTTTTGGTTGGTTTGCTTCCCATTTTTCTTAGGCAAATTATAGCAAGGCGAAATGATAATGTAATTCTTTTTAGGCGACTTTGGCTTTACGACTTATCGCTCCGACGAGGAAACAAATGAGGAAGAAAAGCAAATCGATGAGGATGATGGTCGGGCCGATTGGGGTATCGATCATGATCGAAAGGATGATACCGAGGAAGGAGGCGAGAACCGAGATGATCGCCGAAGCGATGGTGACGAGCTTAAAACTTCTGAATAGCCTCATCGCCGAAAGGGCGGGGAAGACGATTAAGGCGGAGACCAATAACGATCCCACGAATTTCATGGCGATGACGACGACGATCGCGATAAGCGCGGCAAAGGCCAAATTGAAGAAGAAGGTCCCCTTTTCGGTGGCCCTGACGAAATTCTCGTCGAAGGTAACCGCGAATATGCGGTGGTAGAATAAAAGGAAGAAAAGCAATACGAAGATGGATAGTCCGATGCAAATCCAAACGTCGCTCATGGATAAGGTCAAAATCGCGGTCGAACCGAATAATGAGGTGCAAACATCTCCCGAAACGTTCGCCGATTTGCTAAAACGGTTAAGGAGGAGGTAACCAATGGCCAAAGCCCCCACTGAAAGCATGGCTATTAGGGCGTCTCCCTTTATCTTCTTTCGATCCTTTGCCTGCAACAAAAACATCGCGACCGCCATCGTGACCGGCAAAATCACAAAGGTGTTCTCGGTTAATCCGGCAACCGCGGCGATCGCCAATGCCCCAAAGGCCACATGGGAAAGCCCGTCCCCGATCATGGAGAAATTCTTCAAAACGAGGCTCACACCCAACACGGCCGCGCATAATGCGACGAGGATGCCGACGATCAAGGCGTAACGGACGAAGGCGAAATTCGTGAGGTAATATGATAGTTTTTCGAAGGCTTCAATCATGGTGATCATGACCTCCGATGTGTTCTTTGGTTGCAAACTCGGTGGTGGCGAATTCCTCCCTTGTCCAAAAGAAGGATTCCTCGCCGATAACAAGGATATGGGTCGCGTATTTAAGCGCGGTCGTGACGTCATGGGTGATCATGACGATGGCCATCCCTTCCTTATGGAGATCCTCCAAAATCCGATACATGTCCTCGCTAGCTTGGACATCAAGTCCCGAAACCGGCTCATCTACCAGGAGAATCGAATCCGCCCCAAGAAGGGCTCTAGCTAGCAAGACCCTTTGTTGCTGTCCGCCGGAAAGTTCGCCAAAGTACTTCTTCTTTAGCTCTATAGCCCCGATACGGGTTAAGCATTCTTCGGCTTTGGCCTTGTCCGCTTTGGTATAAAACGGCATGAGGCCTTTCTTATGGATAAGCCCACTCAAGACCACTTCCATGACGGTCGCGGGAAATTCGCGTTGGGCCCCGTTTTGTTGGGGGAGATAGCCTATCCCGCCCTTGCGGAGGTCTTCGTAGAACTCAATCTTCCCCGATATGGGTTTTATTAATTGAAGAAGAGTCTTCATCAAAGTGGTTTTGCCCGCGCCATTATGGCCGATGATGCAAAGGTAGTCTCCGGAGTCTATATGGAAAGAGAGGTTGCCTACGACCTCCTTTTTTTCATAACCAACGCCCAAGGAAAAGGCTTCAACTAAGCGTTGAGACATCGTTAAGGGCCTTTCTTAATACTTCGAGATTGTTTTCCATGATCGATAAATAGCGTTTTCCTTCATTTAAAGTCGTCCCCTGCATGGAATCGAGGACGAGAATCTCCTGATTCTTGGTCTTACTCTCGGCTTTGACGGTGTTAGCAAGTCTCTTATCCGAGCTTTCCGTCACCAAAATGTAAGATAAAGCAAGCTCATCGACTTTATTAATGAGGAAAGCAATTGTTTCGGGGGTCGCTTCTATATCGGATGAGCAGCCTTTGAAAGCCGCGAAATAATCTATTCCGTAATCATCGACCAGATAACGGAAGGGAAATCTATCCGCGACCAAAATCGTATTTCTTGTTGAAGATTCAACCATTTCTTTATAAGAGGAATCCAAAACGGCAAGGTCATCGATATATTCTTTCGCGTTGTTGATGAAGAGGTCTTTCTCTTCGCTTACCATATCGATAAGGGCATCTTTGAATGCGTTGACGCAGAAGCTCGCATTAGAAAGGGAAAGCCAAACATGTTCATCGAAGGCTTCCTCTTCTTCCTCTTCTTCTTCCTGCATGCCTTCCTTGGATTCCTCTGGTTTGAGCTTATCCTCTAGAAGAGTATGGAGATTGATGGTTTTTTGGTTTTTGTTGGTCACGTTTTTAAGCGCGGAATCGACCCATGTATCGGATTCTCCCCCGACATAAACGAATAGATCCGCGGTCGCGACTTTCATCATGTCATTGACGCTAGGATTGAAGGAATGGATGTCGCTTCCTTTATCCAAAAGCAAATCAACTTCAACTTTGCTAGATTCCTTGGTGACTGCCTTCATCCATTCGTATTCCGGGAAGATGGTGCAGAGGATCTTTAGTTTTCCGTCGCTTTTAGGCGTCCCGCAGGAAAAAAGAGGAATTAGGAGGAAGGGAATAATAAAAGAGCTTCTCTTAATCATGTCGATGCTCCTTCTTATCTTGAATTGCGCAATCATGGCAGACGCCATAAAGAACGGTCGCGCTTCTATCTACGGAAAAATCAGAATTGGCCATGACCCCATTTAGCAAAGCCGAGGTCGCTTGATCATCGAGATGAGTGGTTTTTCCACATTCGACGCATTGCATATGGATATGCTTACGGCATTCATGGCAATCGAGGAAACGATAATAGGCTTCATGGGTCCCTTGTTTTACCGATTTACGTACGCGCCCTTCCTTTTCCAATAAGGCAAGGTTACGGTAAATCGCGGAGACGCTGACCCCTTCTTCTTTGATATTCTCGGCTATTTCCATAACGGAAAAAGATTGATCGGGGTTAGCCTCGAAGAAGGATAGAATCAGTTCTCTTTGTTTAGTTTTATATCCCATTTCTTTTTCTAAATTTGCGAATCGTTCGCAATTTTAATGAAATGAAATGAAAAGTCAAGAGGAACGAAAAATCCGAATCGCTGTTGTGGCGCGATTCGGATGAATTTTTTGTTGGTGGACCGTGAGGGACTCGAACCCGCGACCCGCTGATTAAGAGTCAGCTGCTCTACCAACTGAGCTAACGGTCCATGGCCCTCGATTTGAGGGCTTGCATAATTTACCCTAGTGGAAAGGGTATTTCAACATATTTTTTAGGGTTTATTCTTGGTTAAGGGTAATCGTGGCAACGGCATTGGCCCCGCTTCCTTCAATATTGACCAAGAAGTTCCAACCAAGGTCGATTCCGCTGTCGAGTTTTCCGTTCTCGGCAAATTGCGATTTGAAGTCTTCCATGGTGAAGGTATCGCCGTTTCTGAAGAGATCGTTATTGGAAAGGCTCGATTTATTTAGTCTTCTCGCGGAGCGGGAATTGCGGATGAGGTGGAGAAGGTCATACTTATCGTAGGCGCTTCCTAAGGGAGATCCATAGGCTTCGTTGCCGACGCTATTGGTGAACGCCGTCTTAACTCCATATATGGATTTGTATTCGACGTCGGTGATGAAATCGTTGCCGAAAACCGGGGCGTTCCCGGAAACGGTTTCGCAATGGATGAGCCTTGCATCGACATGCCATACCCTAACGCCTGTCATGCTTGGTCCTGAATCATTTCCGCCATATCCATAGAGGCAATCGAATTCATTGGTCCCGATTGGGGCGAAAAGTTCAAGGAGAAGGTATTCGTCAAACGGCGAATCGAATTCATTCCACTGAGGGGTAAGCAAAATAACGTCGTTCGTGGTGGCGAATGGCCTAAGCTTGATCTCGCAGGAATCGGTTGGGATATAGGGGTCGGCCCAGCCAAAAGCCATAAGGGAGAAAGGATCGTGTCCACCGACGTTATGGTCTTGCATGGAGAAGCTACCCGCGGGGGAATATTTATTCGGTCCATAATCGTAATAGTCGTCAAGGCCAAATACGTGACCCATCTCATGGATAAAGGTATGTGAATCGATCGCGCAATGGGTGGTATCGCCATAATAATATTGGTGTCCGGTCGCTTGACGGACCGTATTCCATCCATATAGGAAGCAATAGGAAGCCCAGAAGAAGGTATTTGGACCAGGATTGAAATTGGAACGGTATTCGGTTTTTTGTAGCCAATAGCAATAGGCCCAAAGGTTTGGAGCGTCTGCCCCAAAAGCGGGATAGCAAGGGGCTGCATAGATAAGCATGACCGCGTCGAGATAACCGTTTAAATCGGAATCATAGGCAACACGCCTTTCGGTTGGGTTGTTCGTGAAATACCAATCAACCGCCTCTTTGACCAAGGCGTTGGTGTTGGCCCTTCCATCCGTATTTGAATAATATGCGGTGGATGGTTTGCCCACTTCATACCATTCGGTGGTGACTCCCTCGATATTTAGCATCCCGCACGATTCGGCTTCGTAGAACGACCTCATCGAATGCCATCCGGTTTCTTCCCTCGTCCCAAAATATGTCGCGTCGATATCGTCACGAACACCTTCCCTTAAGGACAAATCAATGTAGTTCTCGGAATCGGTAAACCAAATGGGGATAACTAACGGTTTTACGTCTCCTTTAGTTGGACAAGAACGGATGTTATAGACGTTATGCTCGTTCAAATCGGTGTAGTTATAAGCGATCTCCGTGACGTCCATATCGTTTGGATTTATAGGTGAGGTGGAAGTTGAGGAGGCGGAGGAAGCGGAGGAAGCGCTGCTTTGTTGGCTTTCCTGACTGTTATGACTACTGGTCGAGGAAGAGGAAGAAGAGGAGGTTCTTACGCCGATATCAAAGCGGAAAGAGCATGAGCAAAGAGCGAACAAGCTAAGCATCAAGCATAACTTCGATACCTTCATCATAAAGAAAAGCCTCCATTTAGACTATATTAATATAGACTAATCGAAGGCTTATAAGAATTGTTTTTTATTCCTTGACGAGGGTGATGGTCGCTTCGGCAGAGGCTCCAGACCCCTTGATCGCGACGGAGAAGCTCCATCCGAGGTCCTTGCTGGAATTCAGTTTGGTCCCGTTCCCGAATTGCTTGGAGAAATCGCCGATTGAGAAGGTGGCTCCGTTGCGGAAGAGGGAGGAATTGGACAAATCGGCACTGCTCTTATAGGTGGCCGTCTTGGAATTATGGATGACTTGGAGGAGGTTGTATTTATCGTAATCGCTGCCAAGAACGCTTCCATAGTTGTCGTCTCCGGAAGTATTGCTGAAGGCATGGGTAACCCCATAAAGGCAATCAAAGTTAACGTCGGAGGTTAACTGCGAAGGCTTAAAAACAGGTTCTTGGTACTGCTGTCCTTGATAGGTTACCGACTCCGCAGAGTTGGAATAGGCTAGACGGGCATCGACATGCCATAACCTGATACCAGTCGCGGACGGACCGGCGGAATAAGCGTTGTCATAGGCGTAGGTGCAATCTAGTTCATTGAGTCCGGTTGGGGTAAATAGCTCAAGGATGAGGTATTCATCAAACGGAGAATCGAATTCATTCCATTCGGGAGTCAAGATAATCATGTCATGGTTCTCTTGGAACGGCTTGATGGTTATCTCGCAGGATTCAGTTGGAATATAGGGGTCCGCCCAACCATAAGCCATGACCGAATATGGATCATGCCCACCTACGTTATGGTCTTGCATGGAGAATCCGGCCGCGGGGGAATAGTAATTCGGGCCATAGTCATAATAGTCCTCAAGGCCGAATACATGACCCATCTCATGGATAAAGGTATGGGCGTCGACGTCGCAATGACTTGTATCGCCACCGTTATATGTGGATTTTCCGGTACGGGATTTGGCATTACTTCCATAGATGAAGTCGTAGGAAGCCCAGAAGAAGGTATTTGGACCGGGATTTGAAACATTCTTTAGAGAAGGATCTTGCATCCAATAGCAATAGGCCCAAAGGTTGGAGGCATTGTCGTTGTTTAGCCTGACATAATCCGGAGCAGCATAAATTAGAAGGACGGCATCTAAATAGCCATCGGAATCGGAATCATAATATGAACGTGGATGGTCTTTGTAATTTTGGAAGAACCAGGAAGTCGCGCTTTCCACCAAGTTCAAAGTTGCATCCATCCCGCTGTCCTCACTATAGAAATCGGTTGATTTCTTGTTGGCGTTATACCAGGAGGTAGTGATTCCATCGACTGTGAGGAGGCCTTTTGATTCCTCTTCGTAGAAGGTCTTAACCGAATGCCATCCGGTCTCTTCCTCGGGCCCGAAATATGCGGCATTGATATCTTCCCTAACGGCATCTTTGTTGGAGATGTAGGTGCTCGAATCGGTGAACCAAACGGGAATAACGACAGGGTGGATGGTTCCAATTGTTGGGCAGGAATCCAAAGGATAGACGTTATTTTCCGTATAATCGGTGTATTTCTGAAGGATATCTACTTGTTCAATGATTGTTTCGGAAGGATCGACAACCTCAATGTTGGAAACGGCTTCAACGGTACCCGTCTCGGTTTTGGCAATGGCCCTAAGGACCGTTTTGCCAATTGCTAAGGCGGTGACGAGGCCGTTCTCATCAACATTAGCAACGGAAGGCTCTTCGGATTCGAACCTCACGTTCTTCTGATTGGTGTTTTCGGGGGCATAGCTAACGCTTAAGGAATAGGAAGCCCCTACACCGACTTTCTTAGAAGATGGGGAAAGGGTGATGGAGCTAGGATAAACAGGGGAAAGCTCGCCGAGTTCAATGCGGATTTCCTGAATGTAGACACGTTTTCTTACGGCTGTCGTTGAAATCTTTAAACTCTTCGTTTCAACACCGCCTTCATCTGCTTGGAGTTTATAGGAATCCAAAGCGGATTTGACGGTTAGGTTTTTATTCTTGCCACCAAAGGAAAGGGAAATGGAAACATCGCCATCGGAACCATAGGATTTTCCGAGGATGGTGATCGATTTGACGTTAATGTATTCGGCGAAATTCAAAATGATAGATCCGTTAGCGGAAGAATTGCCTAATCTAATCGAACCGTCGGTGGAAGAATAGGCTTTGGAGGCGGATATTTCAGAAACGGCAACTCCTTCTGCTTCGTAATATCCATCGAACGATTCTACGGCCCTTCCATTTCCTAAAGACGAGAAATCAAAGGAGATAGTCGCATATTCGCCTTCCGGAACGTCTTCGGAAGATGATTCAGAGGAAGACTCACTAGATTCGACGGGAGGTTCGCTCGATTCGGAAGACTCCTCGGTTTCGGAGGACGATTCGCTCGATTCAGAGGATTCCTCGGATTCACTCGTTTCTTCGCTTTCAGAGGAAGAAGATTCCGATGAAGTTTCACTTGTATCTTCGCTTTCGGATGCTGTTTCAGAAGAGGAGGTATCGGTTTGGGTTTCACTCTTTGAGGAAGATGAGGAATTTGGCCCAATGCTGATGCACGATGAAAGCGATAAGGCCATTAAGATAGTGATGAGTTTCGTCGTATTCTTCATAAGTCGTCCGTCCGCTCCTTTTAAGGAGCCCATTAATTTACTCGATTAACGCCTTTTTGTCTAATCGGAAATGGATGCAGGGGTCGCTTATTTTTTCTTTTTATCACTGGTGAGTTTGTAAAAACTCAAAAAATAATGTTAAAATGTCCTTCATGAAAAGAATCAAAACGGTAACGTTAGCCATCGCCGCCTTCCTCCTCGCCAGTTGCGGGGTGAACATTTCGCCTAGTTCCTCCTCAAGCTTGACAGATGAAGGTTCTTCTTCGTCTACAACCGAAAGCGGGCAATCCATTACGTCTTCTTCGACAGACGAAACCGAAAGCGAAAGCCAAGCTTCAAAAAGCAGTGAAGAATCCACTCCTTATGAATCTTCTTCTAGTGAATCTTCCGATGAACCTTCGACGGAAAGATCAGAGAGCTCCGTTTCCGAAGAAACGTCTTCTTCAATGGAATCTTCTTCTGAACCCTTAAATAAGGATGGCGTATATCATTTTTATTGCGTCAATGATTTCCATGGGGCCGTCGTCGAACAGATGAATGGCAGCTATTATGAGGTTGGCATCTCCAAATACTTTGGGGAATTAAGAAAACTTAAGGAAAAAGATCCCGACCATACCATCCTTCTTTCCGCGGGCGACATGTTCCAAGGTTCTTTGGAAAGCAATTCCAATTATGGGATGCTTGTGACCGAAGCCATGAACGAAGCCGGTTTTGAAGCCATGACCATCGGGAACCACGAATTCGATTATGGTCCAAACAGGCTCCTTGATATCATCGATAAAGCCGAATTCCCCGTTTTAGGCGGAAACATCATGAAATACGATAATGGGCCAACGAACGAAATATGGAACCCATCCATCAAAACATCGACCGTCATCCAAAAAGGAAACGCCAAAATAGGCGTCGTAGGAATGATCGGCGAAGGGCAGACGACCTCCATATCCTCTCAGCACGTTCAGGACATTACCTTCGTTGCCCATGAGCAACTTGCCAAAACAGAAGCGACCCGCTTAAGGAATGAGGAAGGTTGCGACATCGTCATTCTTGTTGTCCACGATAATTTCGGAAATTCGTCATACGCTGCCAATAGAATGTATTTCGATGGGGTATTCAACGCGCATACCCATAGGAGAGAAGTTTATTACAGGAATAACGTCCCCTGCGTCCAATCCATCTGCAATGGCGAGGCCTATTCCTATTTCGATATCACCATCAGCAACAATTCCACCTCCTGCACCTCTTATGGAGTCGAATATGTGGAAGAGGATTTCTACGATGATGAAGTCATCGCTTCAATCAGAGATAAATATATCCTCGATGAGGATTTCGTCGCTAAAGCCGGCAGCTACGCTGGAAGAGTTAACGGCACGCTAGGGGCCAAGGAAGGGGTTTCCAACCTTTGTTGCAAAGCGATCTACGAAGAATACATTGATGATTACCCAAACCTTGCCTGCACGATGATGAACGGACAACGCGCCCAATTAAGTGGGGACATCACCTATAGGGATATCGTCAAAGCCACTCCTTTTACGAACCATATCGTCTTCGCTTCCGTTAAAGGCGGGGATATCCTCGCGGAAGCCGAATATAACCTAAGTTACACAGGGGACGAAGAGAAATACCGTCATCTTGATCCAGACGCCTATTACGATGTTGGGGTCATCGATTACGTCCTCTATCATCAAAACGTCAATAAGGTCTATGACTACTTCCCCTCCTTAAACGATTTCGGAGGCGGGAAGATATATGCCGAATATGAAAGGTATCCTTTCGATTTGGCCTTTGAATATATAAAAGAAAACCTCCACGGGGAGGTTAATGCCTCTTCCTTCAAATCGGGAAGCAACGGATTTTCGATATACGCCTAAGCTATAATCTATCAACGGGTTTGAAATCGATGGCCTTATGGGGCTCTCCCGCGCCCGTTACGACAATCTCGTCAAAGGAGAAATAAAGTTTTTGATATGAGACATCAACCTCAATCAAACCCAGGATATAATCGGGAAAACCCTGTTTTCTCTTGGAAAAGGCCATTAAGGAGAAGGACACGATCATCGGGATGCCGAAGGTGAAGATGCTCAAAGTCAAAACCCCAAAGAAGAAGATAGCCCATCTAGCAACGAACCTTCCAGCGGAGCAAGAAAGCAATTTGGCGTTAGCTAGGCCGATTTGATACATCCATTTACCAATGGTCCTTCTGCCCCTTCTAAAAAGAAGCCCAGGAAGAAGGTAAACAAGAAGCCCTCCGATAAGCCAGCCAACGGGGATTTCAACCGCGAAGAGCATGATCGATTCATAACGGACAAGGCCCAGATATTCGGGGACGGCCGTCACCAAATATCCAAGCGCGTGTTCATCGAAGAAGGGCGTGTAGACCTTTTCGAAATATTCGCGTTTGCTCACCAAATCGTTTAGTTCGGGGTTACGTTCGATGCTCCCTGATTCGTTTTTGATGAAATATGGGATTTTGGTCCCCTCCTTTTCATAAACGAATTTGGGGTCAAGCCTAAATGAATCATAATCGTCGCGGACTTTCTTTGAGGCTTCCTCGCTGACGTTATTCTTCAAATAGACGATGAATTTCTCAATCGCTTCATCGGTTTTGACGCATTTCATATAAGCCGTGTTGTTGCCCGTATCGATATGGTAGAGCATATCCTCCGACTTGGTGCCATCGACGTAATAGAGTCCGCTTTCCTCCCTTATTTGTAATAAACGGGCCTCATTGTTTTTAAAAGACGGGGTAAGGGAGACAATCCACCTGGCCGCGAGGAAAAAGGAAACAGCGACCACGAGGAAAAGGAGGAAGTCGATGACGTTAGCAAAACATCTCCGATGGAATTTCGGGGTGGTGTATGAGATGTTTTTCTTATTTTCCTCTCCCATGGTTTAGAAATCATACCCCTTCGCGCGATAAATGTCCGCCATCGAGGATTGGCTAACCATGACGGTAAAGCTAAGCCTATCCATCAAATCGCGGTTGAATGGATCAAATAAGAGGAAGGCCAAGGAGACTAATGATAAGGCCAAAGATACGACCGATAAGGGCAATAGCATCGGCAAGGAGAACAATTCGTTGAAGCCGACATTCCCCCAAGGGATAAACAAAATACAGGAGGCGTTCATCGCGAAATAATAAATGAAAAGCAAGGGCACCTTCTTCTTTTGGTAAATGCTTAAGGAGGTGGTATCAACCCTTTCGTAACGAAGAACGAGGTTTCCTAAGGTTTTTTGATGCGAGGTGATTATAGGCAAAAGCAAACTCACAACCATCGAGGAAATGAAATAGGATATAAGGGCGCTAGCAATAATTAGGACATCCGCGAATCTTTTATAATCACTTACTATCTTTTGGTTAGTTTTGTAGGAAACGCCGTTATAGGTCAAATCGTCTTTTTGGATATCGGAAAGCATCGCGGTGTAGGAACGAAGGAAGAATTCATTTTGGAACGATTCATAGTCCTTGTAGCCCTTTGATGACATCTCATCGCCTGGAGTGAATAAAGCGGAGAACTCGCTTTTGTATTCCTCTTTAAGGGTGAACGTCGTCTCCCCTATATCAAAGAAATCGAGTTTGGCCTTCAATCCTTTATAAACCGAGATGTAGTTCTGTTTGTTTTTAGCTAAGGACGTATAGTAGTTTTTGAATATTTCACGGTTTTCCTCCGTTTCCCCAAGGTAATAACCGATATATTGTTTGCACGTATAATCCAGATTGAGCGTGAAGGACTCGGGATTCTTATTTGAGGAATGCTCATCGAAGAAGAGGAGATTATTTCCATAAAGGACATAATCCCTTTCCTTGACGCTGCTAAGGTATTGGTCGTAACGCTCAGGGGCTTTGGTCGCGACCGATCCTAGTGGGAAGGCACCTAGATGGAAAAGCAAGAGACCAAATATGAAGGTAAGAAAATAGTCCGCGAGAAAAGATAGGAAACGGTTCCATTTTTTAAGCGGGGTGACATCAATTGTCTTAACCCCTTCTTCCATTTCGTTTTTCCGCGCTTCGTCCATAGCCTTAATATTATGGACTTTTATTCCTTTTTAAGGAAACCTTAAATGAAAAGGAAAAGGCCACCCGATTTAGAGTCGGGTGGCCTAGATAGCCAGTTAACTGACGGTTGATGATCCGCGTTGATTAGGCAACGTAGACGAGGTTCATCGCGCCTTCGACCTTTGGGGTAAGGCGGAATCCGCCATCATCGGTGGTGATGGTGACTTCGTTATTGCCTTCAACAACTTCAAATTCCGCGAAAGCGAGAAGTTTGGAAGAGGTGGTAAGACCAAATTCGGTATAGGTTTTGCCTTCGCCAAGGAACTTACCGGCATTGCCGTTATTAGCAACGGTGAAGGTCATAACTTTACCGCTATTGTTGTAGTTTTCTAGACCAAACGTCGCGCCTTCATGGCCAGCGCTGCACTTAATGGTCATATAGAGTTGAACCTTACCGGCTTTTGCAGCGGTGAAGTTGAACCTATAAGTAGAGCTCTTCTTGAATTTTCCACCGTCTAGGTCGGCAGAAGCATCAGTGATCGCAGCGTTCCAAGTGGATTCGATTGGATCTGGAAGGGCCTCTGGGATTGGGGTGACGTTAACGAGAGCGTTGCCCTCAAAATTGACAACGCCTTCATAGGTCTTGTCGCCAACGACTAATCTGATGGTGAAGGCATGCTTGACGCCCCAAGAGGAATCAAGACCCTTGTCCATGTTAACCATAAGGCGAACGGTGTGGTTGGCCTCATCGTAATCATTGAATTCGAAACTGCTCATGACAACAGCAGCTGGCCCACCAGTTACGTAAGGCTTAGCAGCCTCATTGTCGCCGTCATAGGAAACTAAGAGATCGACGGAGGAAGCGGCGACAACTGCAGCGGCGTTAGCACCAGTGATTCCAAGGTCTTTGTTATCAAGATAGATCCAAGCTCCAGCACCTTCGATGTGGGTTTAACGACCTGCATTGCCCTCGGCGACGACTGGAAGGAGAGGATTGCCTTCTTCTTCCTCTTCGCCGACGATTTTGTAAGTGACTTTGATGGCGTTGACATTGAAGTTGCTATTTAGAGCAACGGAGCTAACAACGGCTTTGCCATCTTTAATTTCTACTGGAGTATCGGTAGCAGCGCCATAATTGCTCTTAGCCAATCCAACAGAGACGCTAACAAGTTCGTAGCCTTCTTTGGCGGAAATAGTCAAAGTGGCAGAACCGGACTTGTAGAATCTCCATTCGGTCTTCGTGTCACCAACATAAACCTTGCCGGTGTTTTGATCGGAGCCAGCGGCAGTCGCGGTAACGACGTTGTCAAGATCGATTGAAGTAACCTTTGTTGAGTTAGTGATGCTATTCTCAGCAGCATAGGTTTTTAGGTCAAAGTCAACGGTGACGCTAGAAGCATCGGCAGCGATGATTTCAACTGCAACCTTCTGTTGGAGATCGCCAGCTTTGACGGTGATTTCGGTCTTACCAACGGCAACACCGGTGACGACACCAGCGTCGGAGACGGTAGCGATAGAGGTATCGCCAGATTCGTAGGTAATGGTCGGAGCGACGTCGAAGTTAGTGGCGGTGGCGGTGATTTGCGCGGTCTCACCGACTTTGATGGTCGCTTTGTCAATGGCGACTTCCAAGGTAGGAATTTTCGATTCTTCAGCAGAAACGATGTTCATAGTGAGATTGTTGCCATCCTTGCCGTAAACATACCCTGTAACGTCATAGAATTTTTGAGCTTCTAATGGGACTTTTTTGGCATCATAGTTAACACCTTGGAGGACACGGCCAGGAGCTTCAAATTTTGGTTTATTTCCGGTTTCTGAGCATTTTATCGCAGTTAATTTGACCAATCCGTGCGGAACCAAACCGTTTGCAGCCGCGGCATAATACTCTTCAATGAGCTCAGCGGTTAAAGCGGTAGCTTGCGTTGGTTCGACGACGGCGTCAACAGCAGCAATCGCGGTTGGGGTGATTTGGAGGCCGCCGTTATAAGCGGTGACTTCACCTTTGACGTTAACAACCGCACCAACTTCTGGGAAGTCGAATTTATTCTTTTTAGCCTCCTTGTCGTATGCATTATAGACATTCGTTCCGGCGGTGCCATCATCAACAGTGAACGAATTATAGCCAATCTGCATAACCTTGACGTTGATATCAACTTTCAAACCCTTGGCAAAATCCTTGATGGAGGCATAGGAGACGGTGACTGCGCACTTGGCAACTATTGGTTTGCCATCGGCACCGACATTGAGAGTGGTGGCGACAACGTTGGTGGTGCCATTTTTCAAGGTTGTGATCTTGCCGTCTTCATCAACGGTGAGGACGGACTCATCTTCGGAACTCCAAACGATTTCATTGAGTTTGGATGGGTTAGCTGGGTCAGCGGAGACGACTTCAGCGGTGAGAGTGCTTTCTTCACCAACCTTGAGGGCGAGCTCGGTCGCGCTGAGGTTAACGGCAGCGACGGCTCCGCCACGGTCTTGGACTTGGACCTTGACTTCGGCGGCGACGGTGGAGTTGGCTTTGGAAGCGGCTTTAACGGTGACTTCGCCTTCTGCTAAGCCGGTGAGGACACCATTGTCATCAATGGTCGCGAGAGTGGTTGGCTCAACGGTCCAATTGAAGTTTTCGTTCTTGATTTCGGTAGCGATCTTCGGCAAGTAGGTGGCAAGTCCCATCTTGGCGGTTCCGCCCTTATAGAGGTCTTCTTTGGCTTCGATTGTGAAGGATTCTACTTCATGCTCGATGAAACGGTCAATGTAGATGCCAAGATAGCCATATTTGGTTCTGTTCCAACCATAGCCAACCCAGTGGACCTTATCGCCTTTGGTGAGGGTTCCTGGATAATAGGAAGGCTCGACTGGATAGGTGCCTTCATCTTCTGGATAGATGGCATCATAATCGGTGCCGCTGGAGGTGAAGGTGGTAATGGTTCCCCAAACGGAGATGGCCTTGAAGCCATCGAATGTGGTTTCGGTTTCGCCCCAGGTTTTGCCAACTTCGACTGGATTTTCGAGGGTGGTCTTTGGCGCGAGGGATTTATCGAGTTTGGTACCAACCTTGAAATCCTTGAATTCGAGGATGGTGTTATAAGCGGTGACGGTACCGCCGCCGATGATGTAATCGCCTTGGGCAACATCAAGTCCGGTGACATAGACTTCGATCGCGGCCTTGCCGTTATCGAGGAAGAAGCCACCCTTGAATGGAGCGGTGACGACACCAGCGGTGGTGAAGGTGGCATCGACATATTTGCCATCGGCACCCTTCTCTAATTTGATGTTTTCGATCGCGGTGACCTTGGATTCATCATAGATGCCCAAGACTTCGACGTCGACCGAGTCGGAGGCGTCGCCATAGGTAATGGTGATCTTGGCTTTGCCTTTGGCTTTTGGGGTAAGGAGGGCGTTCTGAGCAAGAACGACATCCGGATTGCTGGATTCGACTTTGAGGAGACCGGATTCGAAGAGTTCCATTCTATTCCCGGCTGGGGAGAAATTGAAGGAAAGGGTACGGTTGCCATCAACGCAATACCAAGCGGCGGTCAATTCGTCCTTGTTGGTGATGGAAACGCTATATTCGACGGCTGGCTCGCTGCTGCTTTCTTCTGGAGTCTCGGAGGATTCGCTTGTTGGAGCAGGCGTGGATTCGCTTGTTGGTGTCGGGTCCGTGGTAAGGCCTGTCTGATGTTCCGTCGAAGACGATGTCGACGATGATGCAGGTGTTCCGCCGCAAGCCACTAACAATAGGACTGAGGCAGCGAGAACGAATAGGTTTTTACGTTTCATGTTAACTCCTTTCGAATGGTTCTTATCAAACGTAGTCCCTCGCATTTGAGGGTTCCCCTTTTTTTCCAGACTACTGAACGAATGTCTGGTTGTTTATTTCCCGAAGGAGGCGTTCGTTTTGCATTTTCCTAGTAACCCCTAGGACTATTTGAACAATCCCCACAACGAGGAGAATAACCGAGATTGAGCCTAAAGTGACGGAAACGTAGAATTCGGCGCATGTCGTCACTAGCTGATGCTGGTTGCTTGGCTTGCAAGCAAGGAAATAGAAGAGGGCGGCGATGATGAAGAGGATCGCGCCGATCGCCACGAATCCCAAACCGGAACTTAGGAAATTCCTGGCCCTTTGGATTTGGGCATGGGCGGCTCTAGCAAGAGACTTCACTTCTTCTTCGCCAACTCCATCATGGATGAGGTGTCCGCAACGCGGGCAAACGTAAACGACCTTGGCCCCTTCCCTCACTTCTTCGGCAAGGGCAAAAGAAGACTTGGCTTGTTCAAGCTTCTCTTCGTCGATGTGTTTCGCGCAGTGTGTACAATACATAATGCTTTGCTTGGATATTTTAGTCTAAATCTAAGATTTAGTTAAGTATTACTTACTCGGCTGGTTGGTCGGTATCGACCCAGGTTATATCGCTGGTTTTTCCAGGATACATGTAGAGGAGGTTCTTCCCGGCTTGGGTGGTATGGATGGCCAAGACGCCTTGGAAGAGGAATTTATGGCCATGGAAATTCGCGCCGCTATTCCAAGAAACGGAAGTGTCATTTGGATAGGGTTTGAAAGTGAAGTTGAAATAAACGGACCATCTCTCATCGGAATAGAGATAGATCGCGCCACTTTCGGCATCGAAGGAAGAGGTGATCTTGGTTGGGGTGGTGACCTTGACGCGGCAATTGAGGGACTCGTAATTGTTGGTCTTGCAGATTTCGCTTAGCTCAGAGGCCGTGTATTCGAATGTCTTAAGGGCATGGATATCGGTGTTATCCGCGGCCTTAATCAAAAGCTGGGCGTCATTTTCGTCATAAGCGATCGTCTTGAATTTGCAGTCGGTGACCTGGAAGCCGAATTTGTCATCAACGGCAAGGCCGCAGACTTGGATGAAGTTACCGACCGTCGTGAATTTCGAAGGAATGCTGCTCATCGTGGCGAAGATGTTCAAACCAGCATATTCGCCGGTTTCGCCTGGAATGACCTGGAGGTCGACGTTCTCTTCGCCCGTGCTCTTGAAGATCGGGGTTTGGGAGATCAGTTCGCCTTCCTCGTTATATTCCTTTTTGTAATAGAAGCAGAAATCTTCGATATAGATGATGTGGTTAGCAAAACCGGCGACCGTGCCTTGGACGCGGACCTTTTTGTTATCGTAGGAAATCTTATGGTTGTTGTCCTTAAGATAAGCCACTACTTCTTGTTTAATATCAAGAAGGGAGACATCCTCGTAATCACCATAGTTGTAAAGTGGGTCCTTTTCGCCAGAATGGAGTTTGAGTTTATAGGCTTTGGCCTGATTTTCGGCCGCGTAGAAAACCGGGGCATAATCAGGCATGGAATTGACGGACTTAACCCAAGAATAGCCATATTCGACGACCATGAGGTTAAGGAGTATCAAACGGTCGAATGGGGCGTTTTTCTCAGTGGGGTTGATCCAGATGAGGGAAACGTAACGGGAACCGGTGGAGTCCGCGTTAGGAAGACCGTAATCTTCCTGAGCGGAGGAGACGACGATGGTTCCTTTTTCCGCGGCCTGTTCAAGGGCCTCGCTCGTATATTTGGAAGCCTGTTTGCCATAAGGTTGAACGGCTCCGGTGGATTCTGGGGTATCAATACCATAGAAACGGGACTTGAGGATGGCCCCGGTGGAGGTCATGAAGTGCGCCGTATCGCCATCGATGGTCGCGTGGAGGGTGACCTTTTCGATACCATCGGTCCAGAAAGAACGATCCTTATAATCCAGTTTGAGTTTGCAATAGAAGTCCTCGGCGTAATTAACCCATGGGTCAAGGTCGCCGGAAGAGGAAACGGGAACTGTCTCGCTCGATTCGACCTCTCCGCTTTGGGATCCGGTTTCAGAGGATTCCGAATGTTGCGGATCTTCTGTTTTGCTACTTTCCGCTGGGTCGCTATCCTCGGAGGTTTTTGTTTCGCTTTCAGTGGCGGTGATCGCGGATTGATCCGAGGTAACATCGCTACTTTGCGAGGACGCTGAGGCGCCTCCGCAAGCGGAAAGGACACCCGCAAGGAGGATTAATGCCGCGAATGTCAGCTTTTTCTTTGGATTCATAAGTCGTTCTCCTTTCAAGGATTATTTGAAGAAGTTTTTGGAGTATTCGATTGCGTCGGTAAGGGCCTTCGTGGTGTCCTTTGTTCCATTGAAAACCTGGACCAAAACACCTCCGACCTGGTCACGAAGCGTGGCCGAGCCAACGAAGACATCGGTGTTGAGGAAGTCACCGCCGATCTTGTTTTGCAAGACTTTGGCGGTCTCGGCGAGAAGTTCGCCTTCATTTAGGAATTGTTGATAGGTGTTTGTCTCATATGCGCTATAGCGAACGGGGACATAACCTTCGGAGCCCCAAGCGCAAAGATAGACGTTGACGTCGGGGTTGGTGAGGTATTTGGCGAATTCCCAAGAATAATAGGCGCGGGCGTCATTTTCTTCCTTGGAAATGGTGGGATTATTCAAAATCGCCATCGTAGGGCCTTGGGAGACATAAAGAGGATTGTTGTTGCTCGCAGGAACGCGGGTAACGCCATAATCAAAGGCCTCGCCTTCTGGTTGGGTATAGCCGGCACCGCCGGAAGAACCGACCGTGAAGATGCATTCTTCGTCAGCAAAGGCGGTGGAGCCATATTTATCAGCGTTGTTTTTCCTTAGGGTCAAAAGTCCATCTTTAGAGGCTTTGGCTAGATCATTGACCATCTTTTCGGCTTTGGTGCGGGCATCGCCACTTTCGAAGGCGATGTGGCCTTTGTGCTCCTCGTCGATGGTGGTGTAGGGGATTCCGTTTTGGAACATCTTCGAGATGAAGAGGTTGCCATCTGAATCGTAATAAAGAGGTTGCTTCAAAGTCCCAAGGATCTTGCTCTTGTTCTCAACCGCGAAACGGCAGACCTCAATAAGGTCGTCCCATGACAAGGAATCGATGAAAGCCTCGGGAGATAGGCGCGAGGCCTTTGGCAAGAAGGTATCCGGGATGAGTTCGATAATCTTCCTAACCGCATCCGCGTTATAGAAGAGGACCTCAGACGATTTCATCAAAGGCATGGAATAGAGACCTTCATAGGCATATTGGCGGCCTTCGTCGAGATAAGCCTCGATGAAGTCTTCTTCATCGTAAACTTCTCCACTCTTCTTATCGCCGAGGAAGTCTTGGGTGCCGAAACCGATGTTCGGGTCATTCATGAAGGCACCGAGTTCGTAAACCTTGTCCTTGCCGATGCCGAGATAATTCGCGACATGGTCAGGATAGGCGATCGCTAAGCTTGGGATGTTACCAGGAGCGAAACCTTGGGTGATTTTGTTAAGGATATCATCATAGCTTCCTTCATAGGTGACGTTGACCGTGACATCGACCTTGGTCTTCTCAAGCATGATGTCATGGAAGTCCTTGGCGGCTTTGGTGACCGCTTCAAGAGGGGTCTGACCGAAAGCGGTCCAGAAGTTGATGGTGACCTTATCGACGTTTGGAGTGGGAATGGCCTCGCTTTCCGAAGATTGCGCGGTGGTCTCACTCTTGGAATCGGAAGTTACCTCCCCTGGTTCGGAAGAAGCCGAAGAGGTTGGCTCTTTGGTGGAAGAATCAGGGGTTTTTGTAGATTCGGAAGTATTTCCTCCGCCTCCGCAGGATGCCAAAAGGGCAACGAGGGAGAGCGGAAGGAAGATTTTGCGCATTGACATAGGATTGTCTCCTTTCTTCGCCGATAGGGCGAAATGTTATTTCATTTGTTTGAGAGTGTTATCGTAAGCGGTCTGGAAAGCGGCGTCGATGGCCTCGTCGGTGCACTTGCTCGTTTCAAGACCAAGGATGGTGGTAACTAAGCTACCGACCTGGGTGCGGGCTTCCGCGGAGCCTTTGAAGACTGGGGAAGCGAAGAGGGCGTCACCAACATAGGTGGAGTTGCCAATGTATTGGGAAGCAAGGGCCTGGAGATGGCCAAGGGAATGGACGTCTTCATCAAGACCTTCCTTGATGACATCCTGATACCTCTTGGATTCCGCGACGGAATAACGAATTGGGAGGTAACCGGTGTTGACGGCCCAGTCGAGGGAATTCTCTTCGTTAAGAAGGAATTTGGTGAAGAGCCAGGAAGCGAGGGCGCGATCGCTATCGGAATGGTTAAGAAGGGCGAGGGATGGTCCTTGGTTGATAACCTTCCTATCCTTTCCGGCCGCCTGTGGGATTGGGGCGACCGCGGTTTCGAATTTGTCGCAGACCTGATATTTCATACCGCCGGTGGAACCGATGGTGAACAAAGCGGCTTCAGCGGTGAAGGAATAGTTGGTGTAGTTACCGCCGTTGGAGGTGGCTTTGGTGATTAGGTAGCCATCGTTCTTGGCTTTGTTGAAGGTTTTCATAAGACCCTTCATGCCTTCGTTGACGAAATCGAGTTTGCCTTCGCCGTATTCGTCGATGGAGGTGTAACCATAGCCATATTGCTCGGCAAGGGTGATGAAGAGATTATCGTCGGAATCATATCCGAAGACAGCCTTCGTGTATTTATCGCTATCCTTGAGGATCTTCTTTTCGGCTGGGAGAAGGTCGTTATGGGCAACGATCGCTGGGGCAAGTTTGCCAAATAGTTCTTCCCAAGTTAGGTTTTCGATATATGGGACGGTGACGATGCCATTGCCATTAAGGGTTGGGGCTACATCGGATAAATCAAGGCCGACGAGGACGTCCTTGTTATAGAACATCGCCTCGGTTGATTTGGAGAACGGGACGGACCAGGTACCTTTACGTGGATAGGAACGTCCTTCTTCCATATAGGTTTCGATGATGTCGGCTAAATCGTCTTCGCTCCAGCCATAATCCTTGTTGTTGATATAGTCATCAAGTTTTAGGACTTTGCCGACTTCCATGATCTGCTCGATGGCGTCAGGATAGCCCATGACGATGTCTGGATAATTATTGACTGGGATGCCTTCGATAACTTTGTCGATAACGCCTTGATATGAAGCGGATTCCTTGGTGTTGACGATTTCGATACCAGGTTCGATCTGGTTGAAAGCCTTGATATAACTATCGATGTTATCTCCATAAGAGGAGTTGGACATGAATTCAATTTTGACTTTGTGGTCCTCTGGGAAATAGGGGCCTTCATGGGGCGCAGGTTCGGAAGAGGAGGATGAAGGAACGACAGGGGTGGATTCGCCACCTTCGCTCGTTTCGCTTTGGGCGGGTTCGGTCGATTCTTCACTGGTTTGAGCCGGTTCGGATTGGGTGGATGAAGAGGATTCCACTGGGGTAGTGGCACTGCTGGTGCTTGGAGTGGAGGAATTGCCGCCTCCGCAGGAAGCGAGGAGCATCGCACTGGCTAGAACGAATATCGCTTTGTTGAATTTCATGATTAGATACCTTCTTTCTTTTTGGTTTTATCTAAGAGCATACGCTTCTTAAATCGAATTTAATGGCCTTATCCTTTGATACCGGCGCGGCCAACGCCTTTCATGATGTATTTACGGAAGAATATGAAGAGGAGGAATAACGGGACGGTGACCAAAACGGTCGCGGCCATCTGATAACCATAGGCGGTTATGCCGGCGTCGATATCGACGAAGGCCGAAGAACGAAGACCGTTGGAGATGAGGCGGTATTCCCTCTTGGAGGTGACGAGGTTTGGCCAAACGTAGGAATTCCATGTACCCATGAATTTGAGGATGGTGATGGAGATAAGGGTCGGGGAGGCAAGAGGGACCATGACCTTCCAAAGGAAGCTCCAGTCGGATTTGCCATCGACCTTGGCCGCAAGATAGAGTTCGTTCGGGATCTGCTTGAAGTTCTGCCTTAATAAATAGATATAGAAGACGGAGGTCCAGAACGGGACGATCATCGAAAGATAGGCGTCGAAGATGGTTTGCCCTTCGCCGATCCAGCCGAAGGAAGCGACGGTGATGTAGTTCGAGATAACCATCATTTCGCCCGGGATCATCATCGTCATAAGGAAGATGGCGAAGACCGCGTCGCGCCCTTTGAAGCGAAGCCTTGCAAAGGCAAACGCGGCGAGGATGGTCGTAAGCAAGGTTCCCAAAGTCGAGAAGATCGCGACGACGATGGTGTTGAACATATAGGTTCCGAAGTCGAAGACCTGGAATACGTGGACGTAGTTGCTCCACATGACGATGGTCGGGAAGAATGTCTGCACGGCCCCGTTGATTTCCTCGTTTTGCTTAAGCGAGGTGATGATCATCCAGTAGAATGGGAAGACCACGACGAGGGCAAGAAGAAGAATGAAGATGTAGGTGAAAACCGTGACGATGATATGGGAGACTTTCTCGGCCCTCTTGATGGCATCGACGGTTTTTCCGGCTTCATCAAGGGAAAGGACGATTTCGTTATTGACTTTCACATAACGGAAATCGATGTACTTCTCGCGGGAGACGTTTTCAAGGTTTGTCTGTTCGTTAGCCATTGTTTTGCCTCCTTAATAATGCACTCTCTTCTTACTGACCGCGAATTGCAAGGCCGTGAAGAGAAGGATGATGACGAAGAGGAAGACCGCCGCGGCCGCAGCATAAGAGGTCTGGGTCGAGAGGTTTTCGTAGATGTAGAAGACGATCGTTTCCATGTTCGGGTCGCCCGCTTTTCCAAGCGTACCAGGACCGTTGAACAAACCGACGACGGCCGTATATTCCTTCCACGCCCCGATAAAGGAAGTGATAAGGATATATAGGATCTGTGGCGAAAGTAATGGAACGGTGATTCTCCAAAGGACTTTGGCTTTGGAGGCGGAGTCGATTTGGGCGGCTTGGTAGTACTGCTTATCAATACCTTGCAAACCGGAAAGGAAGATAAGGATCTTGAATGGGATGGAACTCCAAACGATGTAGAAACAAAGAGGAATCATGGCGGTCCAGCGTTCGGCACCATAAATCCAAACCTTGTCTGGCGTATTGAAGAGGAAGTTGATGACGCCCTTATCGGCGAAGATGACCGAGAAGACCATACCGACCGCGATGCCGTTAGTGACATATGGAAGGAAGAAGATGGTCTGGAGGATCTTCTGGAACCATTTGATGGAATTAAGGGCGACGGAGATGAGGAGGGCGAGGATTGTTGAAACAGGAACGGTAACGATAACGCAGATGATGGTATTTGGAATCGCGTACGAAACGAAATAGGATTCATGCGCGCCGTTAGCCCTATTTGTCAAACCGAGGATGTAAGTGAAATTCGTAAGGGTCATACCTTGGAATTCGCCTGTCGCATAAAGGTAATCCTGGGTAAAGGAGATAAAGATGGTGTTAACAAGAGGATAGATAAGGAAGATCGAGACGAGAATGATGACAGGGGCTAGGTATAACCAACCCTTCCAATTGTTCTTCGAACCGATATCCTCGATTCCGCGGGTCTGGTAGGCTTTGCCGTTGTTCCTTGGCGAAACAAGACGGATGACCGCGTTATTTTCCGCGTCATACCCTTCCTTATATTCTGGACGGGTTTCCGCGAAAAGTTCGTTGGAGGCGACGCCACGTTTGGTGAGTTCGCCGTTCTTCTTCCTTTCGGCGCGGTCCATCAAGGAAACGACGCCAGTAGGCATTTGGGCGAATACCGTGGCCAAAATACCGTATTTTCTGACTAAGTCGGCATCGTAGCCTTCGGTTTTGGCGGCTTCTCTTTTCAAAGCTCCAAGCCAATAGAAACCGAATAGTCCGATGACGATGAGGATAACGCCGAGGAAGGCAAGGCCAAATTCCCCGAGTTTTTGTCCGGATTCAATCTCACCAGGGGTCTCTTCCATTAGGCGAAGGGCGCCGATGAAAAGGAGGACGGCGCCAGCAACGCAATAAGCGATGTTCTTGATGAGGTCGATTAGAGAGCAAATTCTAATGTTTCTTTTCATAAGCCCTCACCGCTTATTCGAAGCGGATCCTTTCCTCGTTCTCGCCGTCGAAAACGAAAATCTTGTTCGGTTTGATCTTTAGACTCAAGGTACCGACTGAAGAGGAGGCTTCCTCGGCGGAGACGATAACCTTGAAGGTTTCCTTGGTGCAATTTGGATTCTTGGCGACGATGGAAATATCACGGCCAAGGATTTGAACCATTTCGGATTCAGCGTGGAGAACGCCTTTTTGATCCTTGGAAAGGAGGAAGCCTTCTGGACGGATGGCAACATAAACGTTGCGGTCACCCACTTCTTTTTCGACTTCCAAAACGACATCATCGCCGATAAGGACCTTCTTACCTTCGATGCGGCCTTTGAAGACGTTGATTGGCGGGGTGCCAAGGAATTGGGCGACGAAGAGGTTCGCCGGATTGTTATAGACTTCCTGTGGGGCGTCGATTTGCTGCATGACGCCGAGTTTCATAACGACGATCTGGTCGGAAATGGACATTGCTTCTTCTTGGTCGTGGGTGACGAAGACGGTGGTGATGCCGGTTTCCTGCTGGATGCGGCGGATTTCCTCACGGGTTTGCAAACGAAGACGGGCGTCGAGGTTGGAAAGAGGTTCATCCAACAAAAGGACGCGAGGCTTCTTGACAAGGGCACGGGCAATAGCGACACGCTGCTGTTGACCACCGGAGAGTTGGTTTGGTTTTCTTTGGAGGTATTCGTCGACTTGGACGAGCTTTGCGGTTTCGTAAACGATGTCACGCCTCTCCTCTTTTGTAAGGCGACGATGGGCAATGGCTTGTCTGGTCTTGATTTCGAGATCGGACAATTGGAGTTGGGCCTCAAGGTCTTTCATGACCTCGGCGGCTTTTTGCTCATTGATACGAACGAGTTTGACAAATAGTTTGGTGGTTGCTCCAACGGCATAGATCTTAAGATCGCTGCATCCGACTTTGCGTTCTTTGAGGTATTTCTTGATTTCGACCGCGAGTTCCTTATCGTCAACCCTGGCAATCGAGTGGTTGCTCTTCGCAAAAGCGACCGCTCCTTCAATCTCTTTGAGGAGGTCATCCAATTTGGCGCGTGGAACCCTAATGATGTTGGCAAGCATTTCATAGCCGACCGCCGTACGCGTGATGGCCACGCCCGCGGGAACCGCATATTTCTTTACGGCTTCGGTGAAGGCGTTGATGGTGTCATCGATATGGGCGGAGGTGAAATCCTTTGGCAAAACGCCGGAGAAGGCGATTTTGACGGTCTGCTTCTCGCCGATTTTGCCAACGCTGGCCCTGACCATGGTATCAAAGAGGGCGTCGGTAGCCTGTTTGGATTCTTCGTTGACGAGTTCCGCTTTGATGATCTTTTGGAAGTTCTCAACGAAGGAATCGCGTAAGGCTGGGGCGACTTCGAGAATCTTGACGGTAAGTTTGAGGTTGTTCCCTTCAACCACTGCTTCAGTGATGAATCTCTTGGCAGGAACACCGAGTTTGCCACCAAGATATTTGGTCGCGGTTACGATACCCTGTACATCATCTTTCGGTGTAAGGGCATATTGATAGGTAAAGGTGTAATCGTAGAAGGTGACGAGAGGAACTTCGACCTTAAGGTTGGTTAAGGGGAATTCGATGTTCTTGTAAATCGTCATGTGCGGGTAAAGGGCGTAGTTTTGGAAAACCAAGCCGATGCCGCGCTTTTCAGGAGAAAGGTTCGTGACTTCCTGGTCGCCGAACCAAACTTCACCGGAAGTCGGTACCTGAAGGCCCGAGATCATGTAAAGAGTCGTGGATTTACCACATCCCGAAGGTCCTAGCAAACCAACGAGTTTGCCATCTGGAACCGTGAAGCTCATGTCCTTGACGGCAATGGTGTCACGGATGTTCTTCTTCGGGTCGCCCGGGAAGATTTTTGTAAGGTCTCTAATGCGAATTTCCATGTCTATTCTCCTTCATTAGATTTAGTTGGTACCGTCTTCAACGACATCAGAGTCGAGTTTGAGACGTAATTTCTTTTGACGTTCACGGATGAGTTTGATCGAGACGACGATGTTGCGGATCGTGAAACCGATGAAAATGCCGCCGAGGACAGTGAAGATAATGACGCCTGGGTCGAGCGGGTTGAAGACGACGACTCCGTTATTTAGCCATCCCCAGCGTCCGATTATGCAAAGCACGGCGGCGAGAACGATAGCGAAACCGACGAAATTCTTGGCGGATTCGATAATGTATTTCTTCTTGTTGACGCGGCGGAATTCATCGTTTTTGAAGCGGTTCTTTCTATAGAAATATAAGCCAAAGGCAATAGCGAGGAAGGCAACGATATAAATCGCGTAACCGATGATGAAAGCTAGAGGAATGGAGAACATGGCAACAGTCATGCTTTCCTTATCATAAATACGCAAAGAAGCGAAACGGACGTTGACTTTGGAGTTGTTAGCCACGTTGTTCTTCGCGGTGTTATAGAGGTCGAGGTGGAGGCTGAAGCCGGATAGTTCGACTTCAATGAGGTTCTCCGGTTTGAAGTCGGCACCGACGGATCCGTTGGTGAGCATGAAACCGAATTCCGCGCCATTACGTAAGGAAACGGCACTCATCGGCGTCGAAATTTGGACAATTGAGGTCTTTTCCGTATTGCCTTCTCCTAAATATTTGACAACGTATTTGGCCGAAGCGATGGAATTGAGCTGATAGCGGATGACGAGGGTTCCATTTTGGATTTCCTTTTCATGGGCGATGTAGCTGTTGTGATTGAAGGTCTTGAAAGCATCTTCATTGAAATCGAAGCGGACTTTCAAGAGGGTGAAATCAGCCCAAGTGGAGATACCCGTGGTCTTGAAATCGGCGATGATGTCAGAGAAGTAATCTGCTTCCGTAACGAAAACTTTGGGAGAAATAATGCGACTTGGTCTATCTAAATCCGGCACGAAGGTATTGCCGATCGCTTCGTTTTTGACCGCGTGATGGATATTGTGGAAGAGAATCGAATTGAACGAAATCTCTTGATCGGCTTTCTTAGGAAGGTCGACGTTGATGGTCAATGACATGGCGCCGATTGAGGAACCAACGCCATCATAATAAGTGGTCGAGCTGACTAATGGGACTTCATAGAAATAACGTTCTGGTCCGCCGTCCATCATGCTGTATTCGATGACAAGGGGTTTACGGAACTGTTCAAATCCTTCTTTGTTTGGATAGCAGGAAAGGATGTAGTTATCGCCTTTACCGATATCCTGATAGTTGGTGTTGGTTGGAGAAACGTAAAGATCGCCCAAATCCTCGTATTTGGTTTCTTCTTTGAAGGTTGCCTCATAATGGATGTTTGCTTCAGGGACGTTAGTCCAATCGTCAGACCAATTCTTTTCTTCGATTTCCTCTTTGGAATCTACGCAATAGAAATTGATGTCGGCTTCAGCGGCATTTGGGAAAGCGTCTGGTTCAATCGTCTCGACGGAAGAAGGAATCGTAACGGATTTGATCTTCCCCCAATCGGTTTCGAGGGTGGAGTTATTGGTGAAAGGAACTCCGCTAGTGATGGTTGTAATGCGTAAACGGTAGGTAAAGATGGAGACTTCTTCGGGTGCTCCGCCTTCTTCCTCGGCTGGATATTCAATGCTTTGCTTAAGGAAATTGATGTATTCAGGGATAACAATGTCGGTTGGGCTCTTATTACCACCGGCATTGGCATAAGCGATTTTGAAGACTGTCGCGTTATATTCGGGAACCTGATAATTGCGGAAGAATTCGCTGGTTGGATCCAAAGCCGCCTCCTTGGCGGCGTCGGAAGCTGCAAGAGCGCCATTTTCCGAGAATTTCTCATCATCGACGCGGACATAGACGTTGTTATAACGGCCGTTGTTGTAAATGCGAACCGAAGACGAGAAGGTAACGCTGATGGATTGGGAGGTATCGGTGATCGAGACCTTTTTGATGGAAGCCGCGAGGTCATCGGCGCTCATGTATTCCGGATCTTCGTTATCGAACGTATACGAGGTCACCGGTTCGGCGTCGACCTTCCTTGCCCCTCTGTCAAAAAGTGCGGCCGATCCAGCCGCCAAAACCATAGCAAAGAGAGCGAAAGTAAAACCAAAGAAAGAGGCTTTGGTTCGAAGGGTTTGATTCCTTTTTCCATGTCTGTTTAGCATGGGATTATTCTATACTAGAATGAGACCCCTTGCAATCAAACCGAAGGCTTTATAAAGGCCTTGGAAAATGGGTATTGAAGTCCTTCTTCCACCTTGCTTTAATATATGGTTAAAAAACCGCCAAGAGAAAAAAACGCTTTGATCGATTTCCATTCGATGAATCCTATTTTTATTGCTTTTTCCTATCCTTCTTTTTAATAAGAATAAACAAGTTTATAAGCCTTTTAGAAAGCGCTTTCATGGGCAAAATAATAGAGGTTTTCGCAAAAGCTTTAAAAGGCTAGGAAAAAGCCTCGTTCATAGACAAAAATTCGCCTTCTTTAAGCACCCTAGAAATCCCTTGATTGGACTATGCGAAAAACGGAAAAACGGGTTAATCATTTTGACATAAAACAGGGGTGTGCATATCATTTCTTATCGAGCCATGAAAAGCGTATCCCTCTATGCAGACGCCCCGATCATAAAAAGGGGGCAAAAACTTGTAAGTCTCCTGCTGAACGTCCTCACGATTGGCATCGTTTCGACGATCCTTTTCTTTGGGGTCGACGCCATAGCTTCCTCCGCCGGGGCCTTCAAAGAAGACCAAACCACTTTGCAGAATAAGGAAGCCGATCTCAAAGGTTACATAGAAACGACGAACCTCGGAAGGAAAAACCGTAATGGGGTTTTGCTCACGGTAGACGAGAACGCGAATTCCTATGTCATCTCTTTGACGTATGCGTCCCTATTGAAAAACGGGCATAGCGAGGATTCGCTTTCCAAAACGGTTTACGGAAGTGTTAATCCAATAACTCCAGAGACCGATATGCTCTACTCCTACTATGAGCAATTTAAGCCGACCCATATATCAGAATACGCCCAAAAAGACTATGAAATCAAAGACGGATCGACATATACCGCTATTTTATGTAATGGTTTTGATAACGTCTTCGAAAATAACGGATACCCGTATTTATTGAATGAGGCCGCGGAAAAAATAGATGAGGCATTCAGAAACCCTTCCTTTAAAGAGGGGGCGGACTTAAGAAACAAGCTCCAAGCGAGGTATGCTAATTTGTTGGAAAAGGCGATTCGCGAAGTGGAAACGGATTATTTGCCATATCAGACAACCTTCAAGGAATATGAGCAAGCCTATAAATCGGTCCAAGGGAAAAAGATCGGCGAAGCCTTCCTTGCCTATTTGTTCGTGACCATAATCCACTATTTCGTTTTACCTCTTTTCCTTAAAAACGGTCAAACGGTGGTGGAAAAGATGCTTAAGCGGCCGTTTAGAAGCAACAAAGGAAAAGAAATATCCGTCGTTTCTTTGCTTATCAGAACCCCGATTTGTCTGCTTATCCAATGTGGCATTCCGATAATCGCCCTTCTTTTCGCCTATGGTTCCAAATCCGTCGATGTCCTCTCATACCCAATACTAGGGGGCATGCCGTTATTTATGTTAGCGGCGATATCAGGTCTATTGATGCTTGTTTCCTATGTCTTTACTTTCTTAACCCGCGGCCAAAAACAAACGATTTCGGAACTAGCCGCGCAGATGGTTCAGGTGGATGGGGGGCTTTTCAATGGATGAGGCCCGTTCCCAAATAACGATCGAGAGGGAATCACCGACGAGGTTCCGCCTATTTTCCTCCCATTTTTTCGATTTCCTTTTGTTCGCCTTGCTCGGCGTTCTTCTTTCCTTTGCCTTTACCCCCTTATTGAGGATGAGCCCCCTAGCGGTGGAATCATCCGCGAAAAGAGACGAGATACTTCTTTCTTCCCATCTCTATCAAAAAGAGGGGGAGGCGTTATCGAATATCGCGGAAATCACGGATAAGCTAAGCATCCCCATGAACGATAAATCCTCAAGGATCGATGGTGCCCTTACCTATTTTTTCAACGATTTCGTAAAAGGTGAGGACCATTATGGCAAAATCAAAGCCGCGGCCAAATCCAAGGATGGTCAAAACATGTTCAAGGACGGAATAAGGTCATTGGCCAACGCGGATTACGATGTGGAATACCTCTCCTTCTATAAAGACGTAGCCCTGAATAAGGCCCCTGGATATCTATCGACAAATAACGGGTATAACGAAGCTAGACGAAACCTAATCATCGTCCAAACCTCCGCGATCGTCGTGGCCTTAACGGTCTCATATCTCTTCTTTTATGTGGCCTTCCCGTTGGTCTTCCATAAAGGAAAGCAAACGATCGGAATGAAGTTAAACCACATGTATTTGCTTAACGTAAAGGGAATTTCGCCTACATGGGGTCGATATTTGCTTTTTGCCTTCGTTAGGTATTTGTTGATGTTCCTTCTTGCCGTCCCGCTTCTTCTCGTTCCTTATTTCGTATCGATAACGTTAATCGCGGTTAGAGAGGAGAGGCAAAGCCTCGTCGAATTCATCTTCGGTTTATACGAAGTGCACGGCAAACAAGACGAGATATTCGAAAGCCAAGATGAGCTTCTAAGGAAAACGGGCACCCGTTAAAGGTTGTTTGTTTCTCGATACTTTCGCGCGCGCTGAAAGATTATTTGCTATATAATTCCTTTTAGGAAAAGTCCATGGAAATCAATCTAGTCAAATTAACGAAGTCCTTCAAAAACGTCAAAGGCAAAGAAGTTAGCGAAACAATCGCGGTCAACAATATGGATTTGACGATTGCTTCCGGAGAACTCATCGGCCTTCTTGGGCCATCGGGATGCGGTAAATCCACGACCCTTTATCTCATTTCCGGCTTGAAGGCCCCAACAAGCGGCTCCATCTATTTCAACGATGAGAACATCACCGATTTGGCCCCGGAAAAACGCGGGATTGGTTTGGTTTTCCAAAATTATGCGCTTTACCCTCATCTAACGGTTTACCAAAACGTCCAATTCCCTCTCGATAACCTCAAGGTTAAGGAAAACGAAAAGGACCTTATCCTTGAAAGCGAGGCCAAAAGGAGGGAGATTCTTTCCTCCAGGGGTTTATTGCCGCTTATCCAAAACGAAAAACGAAAAGAAGACTACACTTTGACTTCCTTATTAAGGGCCATCGCGGAGAAATTCGAGACCTCCATCTATATGGCTAAGGAAATCATCTCGATTGATCCAGATGGTGAGAACGGACTGGAAAGAATCAAGGAAGCCATCAAAAGGAGTGAAGAAAAATCGAAGCTGGAAACCGATAAGCTGGCCATGAAGGGTTTAACGGTCAACGAATCCTATGAAATCCTTCGCAACGGTTCCCCAAGGGAGATTGAACGCAGTCTAACAAAACCCGAGAAAGACGCACGAATTAGGGCGGTTTCGAAACTCGTTCAAATCGAAAACCTCCTCAATCGCAAGCCAAGTGAACTCTCAGGCGGACAACAACAACGCGTCGCGATTGCCCGTGCCCTTGTCAAACGTCCAAGCGTCCTCCTTCTCGATGAGCCGCTATCAAACCTCGATGCTAGACTCCGTATCCAAACAAGGGAGGAAATCCGCCGCATTCAGCAGGAAACCGGCATTACTACGATCTTCGTCACCCATGACCAAGAAGAGGCCATGTCCATCTGTGATCAAATCGTCGTCATGGAAAAAGGATTCGTCCGTCAAGTCGGCCATCCACAGGAAGTCTACCGTAACCCCAATTGCCTTTTCGTCGCCAAATTCCTAGGCACGCCCCCGATAAACGTCTTCTATGGCGAAATAAAAGAAGGCGGACTTTTCATCGGTGAAGAAAAAATCATGAATGTCCCTCCAACGATTCCTTATCAAAAAGTCATGGTGGGAATTAGACCAGAAGGCTTTTTGATGGCGGAAGAGGCCGAAGGAAAGGAAAAGGTTTTGACCCTTGAATGCACGAATGTCCTCACCCAAGGAAGGGACCTTCAGCTTTATTGCACTTCTCCTTATTCCGAGGAGGGGACCATCAAATTGATCGTCGATTCCGATATCGAAGCGAAAACCGGGACCATCAAATTCGCCCTAAGGAAAAACAAAATCTATGTCTTCGATAGCGTCAGTGGAGAAAGAATAGAGATTTAGGATGGACGAGAAACGGAATAATTACAAAGCGTGGTTCTATCTTGCCCCCGTCCTCATCTTGATGGGGATTTTTACCTTTTTCCCAATCCTTAATACGGTCTATGTTTCGTTTTTGAAAGACTACAACGTCTCAACGGGCGTCCATAAGGGTTTCACCTTTTATAACTATGCCTATATCCTAGGTTTAGCGGAACGTTATGAAGGGAGCGGTGTTTATAACACGACTTTCTTCTCCTTCTCGGGGCCAAGCGCTTTTTGGAATACGATGTTCATCACCTTCGTGACGGTTCCGATTTCCGTTATCATCGCCTTGTTGATCGCCTTAGCAATCCATAACATCAAAGCCTTAAAGAAATTTTTCCAAACCGTTTTCTTCATGCCCTATGTCACGAACGTCATCGCAATCGGCATGGTATTCGCGGTAATTTTCGCTAACGGGGGCGTCTTCAACACAATCTTCCACCTCAATATCCCTTGGATAAACCCGGTTTATGCCACGTGGGGAAGCTGTATGACCGTCTTATGCATCTATATCATTTGGACCGCACTTCCCTATAAGATTCTGATTTTCCTCTCGGGACTCCAAAACATAGACCAACAATATTTCGACGCGGCTAGAGTAGATGGGGCGAGCAAAGGCAAAGCCAGCAGAAGGATTATCATCCCCCTCCTTTCCCCGCAGATCCTCTATATCTCCGTAACGAGTTTCATCACCGCCTTCAAGGAATATAGTTCCATCATCGGTTTGCTCAACCGTTCCTATTCCTCAACCGCGGTCGCTTCCTCCAACGATTTATATACGATTGTCTATTATATCTACGATATGATGCAGGGAACCAATTGGACGACTTCCTCGCAATTTGCTTCGGCGGCGGCAGTCATCCTCTTGCTCGTCATCCTTGGTTTTACCATTGTGGAACTTAGGATATCCAAGAGATTGGTGGTGTATTGATATGAGAAAAGATGTTATCGATACCAAACTAGTCCTCGTGATTCCTAATAGGGATAAGGACAGCGTCAAGCAAGGAAAGAGAGACCGTGTATTGAAAATCGTCGGTCTAGTCATTACCTATGTTTTCCTTTTCCTTGCCGCGGCCTTAGCTTTCTTCCCCTTCTATTACATGATCGCTGCTTCGTTCATGGACGAAAGCTCAATCCTTAATGGAAGGATGATCCCTGAATTCGCTTCTTTGGCGGAGAATATCGCTTACAACTATTCGGAAACGTTTACACGTCTCAACTATTTCCATCATGTAGCCATAACTTTGTTGGTCGCTACTTCAATCACCGTTTTGCAGTTATTGACGACAATCCTCGCGGCCTTTGCCTTCGCTAGGCTTACCTTCAAAGGAAGGGACGTCCTCTTCATCGCCTTCTTGGCCACCATGATGATTCCAGGCGAACTGCTCGCGATTTCCAATTATGTTACCCTATCGAATTTGGGTTTGACAGGTTTGGAACAAACCACATTCCAGGCGATTATCGCGATGATAATCCCTCTTATCGCAAGCTCCTTCTATATCTATTTGCTTAGGCAAAGCTTCCTTCAGATTCCAAACGAACTCTATCTTGCTGCAAAGATTGACGGCAAAACCGACTGGGGATACCTATGGAAGGTCATGGTCCCTCTTGCCTCCCCGACCCTCATAACGATCACCATCCTCTCCTTCATCTCCTCATGGAACGGATACATATGGCCTTCTTTGGTCGTCTATAACAATTCCGATACCTTGATATCGGTCATCATCCGTAAGGGAGCCCTAACGATGCAAGGGCCTGACGGGAATTACATCACCCAATATAGCTGGCAGATGACCGCCTCGGTTCTGACCGTCGTGCCATTCCTAATCATCTACGTCATCTTCCGTAAGCACATCATGCGCGGAACGGGCCGAGCCGGCATAAAAGGATAGGGGCATCATAGCGAAAACGCTTTTTGGACATCATAAAACCGCAATCGACTTTTGTTTTGCTTCTTGCTCTTCCACAAATCCATAAACAATATATGGATAGTACGATCAATTGGTTTGTTATTCCGGAAGGGGGACCTCAATACATTTAAAGAGGTATTCGTTGTACCCAAGGTCCCTTCTAATCGTGAAATAGCAGATGCCGATGTTTCTTGATCTCATAATCATAAGTTCGTCAATAAAATAGCTTGGCGGAATTTCTTGTATGAAGACCGCGTTGAAGGCCCCATCATAATCGTAGGACGAATCGAAGCGTAGGCTGCGGTCCGGGTCCACGTAGAGGAAAGCCACGGCTACGTAATTGTCCTCGAAGACGGAATCATCGAACTTCGGCAGTTTACTGACGCACCATTTGCGCGCGATGTCAATTAGTTCCGAACGGCTGTTGGCTCTCTCGACGAAGAAGTTCCTTGGATAATCAACGCCTGTATTGAGTGGAGAATATCTCGCGTCCTTGTCCAAATAATAGGAGGTCATGCTGGAAGCCACATCACAGACAGGTATCTCGATATCCCACTCGAACGGCTCGATGTAGCTTATGTGGGCCTTGATGGAACTGACCTTTTTCTCAACCTTGATGGAATACGAAAAGTGAGAGACGTCGTGGTATTTGTATTGTGGGCTGAAGACGGTGGCTATGATGTCGTTGGTGTCTTTTACGACCGTCGTCTCCGGCCCAAAGTCGATCCTGAAAAACTCATAGAAGGCAAGATAATGTCTCGTACGGCCGTTCTCGGTCAGAAACGGCCTGACTTCGACATCGACGGTCGCACCAAGCGGAAGGAAGCCGAGGGGGTGTTCGCGGTAGGGCTCGATGGCGACTTCAAAACCACTCGGTATCTTCAAAAAGAGGTCTGGATCGGACGAAGTAACATCTATCTCGCTTCCCTCGGTGGAATGATATTCGGAAGGCGCCTCTGTCGTGGATGGATTGCAGGAAAAACACGCCAATAACAACGCAAAACTAAAATACGCAACTCTTTTCATTACCATGGGTTTACCTCCGCTCTGAAAGATTCCCTGACCACAACTGGATAGTAGCCTCCCGTGATGAAGGCGCCGGCGTTCTGGTCGGTCGAGAGGACGATGTCGTCGACGCAGAGCCTGCCAAGGTTCCTCGTCGGGGCCTGGGTGGATGTGGCCTGGATCCTTAGCCCCCTGATCGGCGTCCCGCTTTGTATCCTGATGACCTCCGACCTCCTCTCGGGGAGGGTAACGTCGGAAAGCAGGTCGAGGTACGGCGTCCAGACGTTGTTGGTCGAAAGGTACGACAGCGTCGCGGTGTCGCCGGCGCTAACGGTTAGTTCCAGATCCTTCCAGATGGTGAACCCCACCATCCACCTATAGATTGTCGCGTCGAACGTCAGCTCAAGGAAGGCGCTGCCCGCCCCCTGCCTCTTCGGCGACAGGTTGACGTACTGTTCCTGAATGTATCCGCAGCGGAGCCTGCTTGTCTGTATCTGGAGGCCGCCGACCGTGAGAGTCTTGTTCTTTTGGTAGAAGAAATACTGCTCCTCGAATCCGAACGAGGACGGCGTCAGCTGCACGGCGGATGAGAACGTGGTAGGCTCGTAGAGCACCACCTGCCTGCTGAAAAGGAAATTGGGGAGCCCTGATCCCGAGGGCTGGCTCCAGAAGAGGTAGGCGTAGTATTCGCGGCCCAGGAGGTCTATGACCGCCGCCCATTCAGCCGCGGTCAGCTGGACCGTGTCCGTGTGGTGCAGGTACTGCCTCGTCGCGACGGGGACCGAATGGTAGTCGGTTATGACGAGCCTCAGGTTGGACGTAGGGCTGTCAAGGTATTCGGGGAAGGAGACGGAGAAGACGGGAAGGCCGTCTAGCTGGTTCCCTGACGTTATCGAGATGGAGCCGGGGGGATCCGACTCCTTCCATACGCTGATCCCCACCTTCTCGGGCCTGCCGTAGGACGAAGCGTGGGAAAGGGACACCTCGACGGAAAGGAAGGCGAACGACTGCCCGTTCGTGTAGGAGAGGGACGATGAGTTCGCCTTCGACGTCGACTGGGCGATCGTCTGGCCGGACGAATCGAGGAGCCTTATCGATGCCCTGGCGAAATCCATGTCCGCCGGCTCCATGGCCTCGCCGACCGTGGCCGGCATGTTGGACTGGGTCGCGGCCACCGCCTTTAGCGTCTCCCCCGGCGAGAGCGACACGCTCCCGGAATATAGCACGTCCCCCTGCTCGCTCTGCCCATCGACCTGCGACGAGTAGAGCGCCGCGGCGGCCGACCTGGCCCTTTGGTAGTCGACTATGCCGAAACCCTGTCTATAAGATGGGACAGTTGTTTGGTTTGCGGCGGGCCTCGCGGTGTTGCAAAGCAACGGGATCATGAGTTCGGGATGGCCCCTCAGCGACGGGAATTCCTGCATGAGCAAAGCGGCTATCCCGGCCACCATCGGGGTGGAGAAGCTCGTTCCGTTAATTTTTTCTTCAATGTTTGTAATCTCGCTATGATAAATGAGCTGATCATCTAGTATCCCTGGTATCCCATATAACGACTTCCCCGGAGCGAGGAGTTTGACACCGAGGACCTTGTCGTCGTATTCGGGTTTTATTCCATACCGGTTGAAATCATCGCAAGAATTCCCTTCTTTGTCGCAGGCCCCGACTGAAAGGACATTGTGTGCTAAAGATTGGCATATTGCGTAGTTAACTTCGGTGGATTTATGATTCCCTATCGCCTGAACAAACAAAACTCCGCTTTCTCTTATTTTTTTATCCAAAGCCCAAGACCGCTGTGATGAATATTCGCCCGAATTAACATCAGAGCCAGAAGAGCACGAAATGATATCGACGTGTTCTTGCTCAATCAAATAGGAGACGCAGTCGAAAAAACCTGTGCTTCCATCTGTTTGGCGCGCCAAAACAAGCGATATGTCTTGGGCTATCCCTTTCGTGCCCCCCAAGATAGACGCGACTTTATGGGCGTGTTCCATCGATTTCGCCTCTTCGGTGGTATACGGATAGGAGAACGGCTGACCGTAATACGAAAAATCATTGAACGAGGATGAAAGGTCTACGATTCCACCTTCTATTATCCCGACCTTGATGCCGGCGCCGGTAGCCGGGACAGACCTATTGTAGCCGACCATACCCCAAGCGTTCCCAATGGAAAACAAATCCTCTGGGAGGACTTCGCGCTTGACTTGGCCTTCATATGCAAAGGCTATATCCGCATCGGAATTATCTATTCGATCGACTATTTCCGCATCGCCGTTGTTTGAAACCCCATCTTTTCCAAGAAAAAAAGCGGAGCACAAGCAGGCTATGCAAATTAACAGCATGTCTTTAAAGGAATTCATGCCTTCATTATAGAAAGACGCCTAAATCTCGGCAATATCGCTATATGCAATAAACGCGTTTCTTCCCTATTACTCCTCTTCGCCACAAACAGGAATAAAAGGGTGATACCCTTATTCCTGAAAGTGCTACAATTACTTAGTTTCAAGAAAGGAAGAAACCCAAAATGAAAGGACTTAAAACCACAGTATGCGCTTTGTCCCTCCTCATGGTCGCCTCTTTGGCTTCCTGCGGCGGTGGAAACAAAGACGTTGAATTGGACGAGAATTGGGAAGGTTCCATCACCTGGTGGCACACCTACCAGGAAGATCCGACCCCTGACGATGATTCCGACAATAAGAACTACGCTCTTTATTATTATGCAAAAGGCGTCGCCGACGAATTCATGAAGGCCAACCCGAAGATCAAGGTCAAACTCGTCTTCAAAGGCTCCAAGCAAAACGATTATTATGGCGTTTCCCAAGAGGTTGCCAAAGGCATCCCGACGGGTGACGTCCCCAATATGGTCACGACCTACGGCACCTATGTCTATGGTTGGGCCAAGGATGGCGCGATCGCCGATGTCTCCGCCCATGCCGAGACACTCAAGGCCGATAGCGATTACAACAAAGGCTACCTCGATAGCGAAATCAACCAATACGGCAACAAATACTATTCGCTTCCATATTCCAAATCTGCCGAAGCCCTCATGCTTAACGCCGAGGTCATGAAAGCGGGCGCTAGGGAAGCCGCCGGGGCCGATGCGGGCAAATACGTGGCCCCCGTTGCCGGAGCCTCCAAGAAAGCCTACGCTAACGTCGATTCCTTCGAAGGCCTTATGGATTTGGCCAAGACCATGAAGACAGATTATCCGGAAGTCTTCGCGAGTCAGAAGAAAGACGGCAATTTCGAGGCCGTCCCCGTCATCTATGAGGATGCCGCGAACATGTTCATCACCCTCCTCGAATCCAAGGGCATCCCCTTCGTCACCAACGACGAGAATCCCGTGAACGCGCTTAAGTTCGTTAACGATCAGAAGGCCAAGGACCTCGCCGTCCAACTCACCAAATGGAACCACGAAGGGCTTTTGGCCACGAAGAACAACCTCCGCATGTCCGGACAATATCATGATTATCCGTCCAACCTCTTCGCGGAAGGCAAATGCTTTGCGATCATCGCCTCCACGACCGGTGCCCCATGGATGGCCGGAGACGGCTATTCCGTTTCCTGGAACGAGGTTCCTAAGTTCGATGCCTCCTCTTCCAAGAAGGTCATTTCCCAAGGACCGTCCCTCGCCTTCTTCAACAAGAAAGACAAGAACGAATTGGCCGCGAGCCTTAAGTTCTACGATTTCCTCACGAACAAGGCCAATACGGCTTCTTTGGCCGTGAAGACCAACTACTTCCCCGTCCGTAAGTCCGCGCTTGAAGACGAATCCGTCAAGGAACTCAGGGAAGCCGCGAAGAAGGAAATCACCTACGAGACCTCCTATGCCGACAAGAAGAACGCCTATGGCGGCAAGGTCTTCGATCTCGACGAAGCCTACAACAAAAACGGCAACTACTTCATGAGCCCCGTCTTCTCCCTTTCCGATAAGGCAAGGACCGCGGCCAACAACATGATCACCGCCCTCTTCGATGACGTGAACGCGACCACCGATGAGCAGATCAAGAAGCTCGTCGACGATCAATTCGCCGCCGCGAAGAAATACATCCTCGAATAATGGAAGGTAACGAGGAAAGGAAAAACAACATTAAGGAGTCCGTCTCGGAGCAATCCGGGCGGACTTCTTTTGCAACGAAGGTCAGGGAAAATGAGCAAGACGAGGAAAAGCGTCAGGCCCTTTCCGCCCTTAAGTCCAAGAAAGACGATGACCTCGTCTTTTTGGTGGTCTCCCCGATCCTCCTTGTTTTGGGGGTCGCCTTCATCTTTGTCTCGGTCAACAAGATAGAGGGCGTTGTTAACCCCCTCTCCTTTGCCTTCATCGTCTCGATGATTTGCTTTGCCCTAGGGGCCTTCTTCCTTGTTTTTGGAGGAATCAGGTTCATTCTCCATAATAAGGCCATCAAGCAAATTAAAACGAGAGAATGAGGTCTCTCGTTAATAATTGTCTTTGACGCGCGTACGCGTCTTTTTTATTTTGGGTCGCCTTCTGCTGCTTCTTCGTTTTCGATGACGTCTTTGTTATCAATCTTCCTTTTGCCTAGGGTCGGCTCAAGCTCAACGGTCGTGGTACCCGCGAGCTTTTCGTGGACCGTGCGGTTTTCCTTCGATCCCATCATGACCATGCCGTCCGCGAATGAGAGCAATCCAAGGAGGCTATAGAACAAATAGGTGTTCGGGATAAAGCCGGAGAGCCAGAAGGCAAGGATAACGCCTTGATGGATCGCTACGCGCCACTTAGGAGCCTTCTCCCCGTCTTTTGAAAGGACCTTGGTCTTTGCTAGCAACCTTCCTATGGATCTTCCTTCAGGGATTAAAAGAGGGATCAGGAAGAAGAAAATGAAGGGGGAGGCGAACCTGAAGATGAGGTTAGACATATAGATGTAATTGTTCGCCTTCGCCAGGACCTCCTGATAAACGGGCTGATTATAGAAGAATGATGAGAAGACCTTCCCATAGATTCCATTCCCCGCGGCGGACATGCTCTCGCCAACCCAGAACGAATTGATCGCGGCAAGCGCTTCTTTCTTCTTGGCAGCATCCTCGGATTCGAGGTTCTTCACGGTTTCGTTATTCTGATTTAGAACCGGCTTTTTGGAATAATCGGGGCTTGAATCGTCTTTGACCGCGAAGGAATAAATCGAAGTCTTGGCCTCGGTTATCTGGAAGACTTCCTCGCCGACGAATTTGAGGTATTCGTTCTTATCGGCGAATTCGCTTTTCTGCTTCTTCTGTCCTTCGATCGTGAGGATCACGGCCTCATCGTTCTCGTAATAGAAATTGCTATAGAGGCTATAGACGAGGTCGGAATAGGCTTGGAAGGGATAAAGCCCGATATAGGCCTCGTCGTCCTTCCCAAGGGATTTGCTGATCTTCCCTTCCGCGTCGATTGCCTCGTTATCAAGCGAATAATAATAGAGATCGGCCTTAAAGGATCCATTCTCCCTGCTTACCCTCGCGAAATGGGCGTTATCGACGAAGGCTTCCAGCTTATCGACCTCGTTTTGGAGTCCGAAGCTATCAGCGATCTTCGGGGCCGCGGTCATGCTGCAGATCGTCATCACCGCGAAGGAAAACAGGAAATCGACGAAATAGCCGATCATCACCTTCGATAAGGGGGCGTTGTTCAATAGTTTTTTCTCTTCTTTTTCTTCCATACGGAAGAATTGTAAGACAAAACGAGATTTAATTCGACTAAATATGTCTGTTTAAAATACCATTTTCATTGATCAATCGGCTGGTAAACGTAGAAATTCTCATATTCGGCATAACCAAGGCCTCTGCGAAGCCCTAAAAACAAAACGCCATGGTGATAGAGGTCGTAATGAAACAAAGGAGCCCAGAAAAACTTCGAATGGACCTTTTGAATGAACGAGACCGCGACTGCTTGGCCATCCTCGAATACTCCGTCTAAGAAGATTTCGTAATCTGCATGGAAAAGGAACATAACCGCCATGTAATTATCGTTAAAAAAGCCATCAGGAAGCGTTGGTGGCGAAATCGACAACCATTTTCGCGCAATAGCCTTAAGTTCGGTTAAATCGTTAGCCTTTTCCACAAAGAGGTCGCTTGGATAATCGTAATGGGTGCCATAAAAGGTTCTATCGTAATATTTTTCCGTGGCCATCAATGAGCAAAAGGAGACCCCAGCAGTAACGTCGATTACCTTAAAATCGTATTTCTCCCTAAAATAATCCGAATAGGAAAGGGTTATAGAGGCCTTATCGGTTTTCGCCTTCGTCTTCAACGTATAGATAAGTTCATAGGTTTTTTGTTCTTCTCGAGGATCGATGTAATGTTCGGAAAGGGAAACGACTTCGAGTTCGTTTTCATCATATATGGTATTTAGTTTGTCTAAATAAACATCAACGCGCCTTCCGTCCTTGTTATAAGAAGTAAACGTAATTTGAACGGTAACCCCCAAAGGGATGTAGGAGATTTTCTTTTGACCATGGCCTAAACATATCTCCGCGCCAAAATGATCAATGGAATAATCGTAGGATGACTCGCTTGACGTCGAAGAAGAAAGATCGGAATCGCTTGGAAGTGAGACAACGGAAGACGTAGATTCAACACTCCCTACATTGGTAGAGCAGGAAAAGAATAGAATCGATGAAAGGATAAGAATCCTTTTTATTACCATGGGTTTACCTCCGCTTTAAAAGTCTCCCTGACCACCACGGGATAGTAGTCTCCCGTGATGAAGACGCCGGCGTTCTGGTCGGTCGAGAGGACGATGTCGTCGACGCAGAGCCTGCCAAGGTTCCTCGTCGGGGCCTGGGTGGATGTGGCCTGGATCCTTAGCCCCCTGATCGGCGTCCCGCTTTGTATCCTGATGACCTCCGACCTCCTCTCGGGGAGGGTAACGTCGGAAAGCAGGTCGAGGTACGGCGTCCAGACGTTGTTGGTCGAAAGGTACGACAGCGTCGCGGTGTCGCCGGCGCTAACGGTTAGTTCCAGATCCTTCCAGATGGTGAACCCCACCATCCACCTATAGATTGTCGCGTCGAACGTCAGCTCAAGGAAGGCGCTGCCCGCCCCCTGCCTCTTCGGCGACAGGTTGACGTACTGTTCCTGAATGTATCCGCAGCGGAGCCTGCTTGTCTGTATCTGGAGGCCGCCGACCGTGAGAGTCTTGTTCTTTTGGTAGAAGAAATACTGCTCCTCGAATCCGAACGAGGACGGCGTCAGCTGCACGGCGGATGAGAACGTGGTAGGCTCGTAGAGCACCACCTGCCTGCTGAAAAGGAAATTGGGGAGCCCTGATCCCGAGGGCTGGCTCCAGAAGAGGTAGGCGTAGTATTCGCGGCCCAGGAGGTCTATGACCGCCGCCCATTCAGCCGCGGTCAGCTGGACCGTGTCCGTGTGGTGCAGGTACTGCCTCGTCGCGACGGGGACCGAATGGTAGTCGGTTATGACGAGCCTCAGGTTGGACGTAGGGCTGTCAAGGTATTCGGGGAAGGAGACGGAGAAGACGGGAAGGCCGTCTAGCTGGTTCCCTGACGTTATCGAGATGGAGCCGGGGGGATCCGACTCCTTCCATACGCTGATCCCCACCTTCTCGGGCCTGCCGTAGGACGAAGCGTGGGAAAGGGACACCTCGACGGAAAGGAAGGCGAACGACTGCCCGTTCGTGTAGGAGAGGGACGATGAGTTCGCCTTCGACGTCGACTGGGCGATCGTCTGGCCGGACGAATCGAGGAGCCTTATCGATGCCCTGGCGAAATCCATGTCCGCCGGCTCCATGGCCTCGCCGACCGTGGCCGGCATGTTGGACTGGGTCGCGGCCACCGCCTTTAGCGTCTCCCCCGGCGAGAGCGACACGCTCCCGGAATATAGCACGTCCCCCTGCTCGCTCTGCCCATCGACCTGCGACGAGTAGAGCGCCGCGGCGGCCGACCTGGCCCTTTGGTAGTCGACTATGCCGAAACCCTGTCTATAAGATGGGACAGTTGTTTGGTTTGCGGCGGGCCTCGCGGTGTTGCAAAGCAACGGGATCATGAGTTCGGGATGGCCCCTCAGCGACGGGAATTCCTGCATGAGCAAAGCGGCTATCCCGGCCACCATCGGGGTGGCGAAGCTCGTACCGGAAATCTTCTTTTCAGCGTCTTTGATTTCGTCAGGATAGAGGAGTTGATCATCTAACAGCCCTGGTATCCCATATAGCGATTCTCCTGGAGCGAGGAGTTTGACACCGAAGACCTTGTCGTCGTATGCAGGATGTGTTCCATATGCATTGAAATTGTCACAAGAATTCCCTTCTTTGTCGCAGGCCCCGACGGACAGGACGTTGTGGGCAAGGGAATCCATCGTGGCAAGCGAAACTTCATTCGTGTTTCCTATGGCTTCAACTATCAATACACCGCTTTCCCTAACGATTCTATCCAAATAATTTGATCTAGCGGTTGAGTATTCTCCAGAATATTGATTAGAACCAGTGGACGATGAAATGATATCGACTTGTTCAACGTTAATTAACCAATCAATGCAATCTTCAAAGCTGTAAGAGGAACGCGAAACCAGCGACAAAGAAATGTCTTCTGCTATTCCTTTATTTCCACCAAGTATAGACAGTACTTTCCACGCATGATTTACCTCATTTGCTTCCGCTTCTGAATATGGATACGAAAAATATTGCCCATGACACGAGAAATCAGCAAACGATCCCGAGGCTCCGACAATCGCATTTTCAATGACGCCTACTTTAATCCCGGCTCCGGTAGCCGGAACAGACCTATTATAGCCAACCATCCCCCAAGCATTTCCTATCGAAAACAAATCTTCGGGAAGAACTTCTCTCTTGACCTCTCCTTCATGAGCAAAAGAACAACTTCTCTCGTCAACGCTATTTAGAGATACGTTCTTTGTGTTGGTTGATGGTGAAAAACATAAGAAAAAAGCAAAGACAAACGACATCGCTACAAACCAACGGGAAAGTTTTTTATTCATAACTAAATAATAGTAAGAAACCTTGGGCCAAACAAGCGTAGGAATAATAAAAAACCTCTTACTAAATGTTATTTACTGGGCACCACGAAATCTCTTTGGAAAAGCCTTGTTAACCTTTTCAATTTGCATCAGTAAAAGAAATGGGATGTCCGCGATTTGCCAAACGGACGTTAAGTCTAATCAATCCGATAAAAGGCCATTCCCTCCTCGATATGAGGTCCTTCGTTAGTCGTGTTGCTTCTTCCATAACGGACGATGGAGCAATCATATCCCACGGAATCATGATGGCCGTTAAGGTAATGGAATAGGCATTGGTTTATGGCCGCGTTCTCGGAGAAGGATTTTCCTAAGGGATCAGGAAGATTCTCCGCGCAGCTTGAAAAGGAGATGGAATTGATTTCCATGACCCCTTCTTTCTCCTTGATGGGCTCCGCGTTGTTGCCTTCATCTATATAGGCCTGCTTCACTTTGGCGATATGGAAATAACTCCCATAGGTTTTATCGTCCACCTTGAGGGTATAGGTCTTATCATCTTTGATCGTTAATGTCGCAGAGGAATCAAGTTTCAATGAATTCGAGTCGGTCCTTCCTAAGCAAAAGGTGCCCGTGACGGGTGAGATGTCTTCCGTTGTTATCTCGCTAGAGGATCCGCAGGAAGATAGAAATAACGGGAGTAAGAGCAAAAAAGCATATTTCTTCATAAATACAATTTAACTCCTCCGATTCGCGTTTTTATTATATATCTTTTTTTTAACGCAATAGTCGCTTGGTCGATAGATTCATAAAAACGGAAAAAGCCCCGCTTTCACGGGGCTTTGGAATTCAGCTTATGCCCGTTACGGACGAAGATCAATGAAGAACTTCGGCGACGGTGCCGGCACCAACGGTGCGGCCGCCTTCACGGATGGAGAACTGGGTTCCCTTTTCCATGGCGATCGGGTGGATCAACTCAACGTTGAAGGTGACGTGGTCGCCAGGCATAACCATATCGACTCCGGCAGGAAGGGTGATCGTGCCGGTGATGTCGGTGGTGTGGAAGAAGAATTGTGGACGATAGCCGTTAAGGAAGTGGGTATGACGTCCGCCTTCTTCTTTCTTAAGGATATAGGTGGTGGCAGTGAATTTGTCGTGTGGGACGATGGATCCTGGCTTGGCAAGGACTTGTCCACGCTCGACCTGGTCATGGGTGATACCACGGAGAAGAGCGCCGATGTTGTCGCCGCCGAAGGCGGATTCAAGGGTCTTACGGAACATTTCAAGACCGGTGACGACGGTGCTCTGGGTTGGACGGATACCAACGATTTCAGCAGCGTCGTTGAGTTTGATGGTGCCACGCTCGACACGGCCGGTGACGACGGTACCACGACCAGAGATGGTCATGACGTCTTCGATCGGGAGAAGGAATGGCTTGTCCATGTTGCGCTCTGGATCAGGGATATAGGTGTCGAGAGCGTTGAGAAGGTCGATGATGCATTTGGCGTTTGGATCGTTGGCATCGGTGACCTGACCAGCGAGAAGGGCGGAGCCACGAATGACTGGGACTTCGTCACCAGGGAATTCGTATTTGTTGAGAAGCTCACGGACATCCATCTCGACGAGCTCGATGAGTTCTTCGTCGTTGTCGACCTGGTCGCACTTGTTAAGGAAGACGATGATCTGAGGAACACCGACCTGACGGGCGAGAAGGACGTGCTCACGGGTCTGAGGCATAACACCTTCAGAAGCGGCGACGACAAGGATCGCGGCGTCCATCTGAGCGGCGCCGGTGATCATGTTCTTGATGTAGTCGGCGTGCCCCGGGCAGTCGACGTGAGCGTAGTGACGCTTTTCGGTCTCGTACTCGATGTGAGCGGAGTTGATGGTGATACCACGCTTCCTCTCTTCTGGGGTAGCATCGATATTGGCATAAGCCATATCCTTAACCTTTGGATTAATGAGGTGGAGAACGTGGGTGATGGCCGCGGTAAGGGTGGTCTTGCCGTGGTCGACGTGACCGATGGTACCAACGTTAAGATGGACGCGGTCGCGGTTGAATTTTTCTTTTGCCATTTTGATTTTCCTCCTATTGGAAATGGGTTTTTCTTTTTAGGCGCGATAATTCTAGGACAAGGGGAAGGGTTTTACAATAAGAATTGCACCCTTTCGCCCTTATCTTATCGAATTATTTTATATTCGCGGGGATGCGCTTATTTTCCCTGCGCTTTACGGATGACTTCGTCCTGGACCGATTTCGGGCATTCGCCGTAATGGTCGAAGGTCATCGTGAAGTTTCCGCGGCCCTGGGTGAGGGAGCGGAGGTCTGTGACATAGCCGAACATCTGGGCTAATGGGATCTCGGCGTCGATTTCCTTCGCGTTGCCGCGTTGGATTTCGCCGGTCATGTTGCCGCGACGGCGGAGGATGTCACCCATGACATCACCATAGTATTCTTCTGGAGCGGTGACCTCGACCTTCATGATCGGTTCAAGGAGGACGGCGTCGCATTTCGGGGCCGCGGCCTTGAGGGCCATGGAGGCAGCGATCTTATAGGCTGCTTCGGAAGAGTCGACATCGTGGTAGGAACCGTCGAAGAGGGTCGCCTTGATGTCGATGAGGGGGAAGCCAGCGAGGACACCGCGGGAGAGGGCGTCTTCTAGACCTTGCTGGGTCGGTTTGATGAATTCCTTTGGAACGACACCACCGACGATGGCATCGACGAATTCGAAGCCTTTGCCGGGGTTCGGTTCAAAGCGGATGTGGACGTCACCATATTGGCCGTGGCCACCGGACTGCTTGACATAGCGGCCCTGGGCCTCGCCCGCCTTGCGGAAGGTCTCGCGGTAATTGACCTGCGGGGCACCGACGTTGACGTCGACTTTGAATTCCCTCTTCATACGGTCGACGAGGATGTCGAGTTGGAGCTCACCAACACCGGCGATGATGGTCTGGCCGGTTTCCGCATCGGTACGGACGCGGAAGGTTGGATCTTCCTCGGCGAGTTTTTGGAGGGCGATTCCCATCTTCTCCAAGTCGCCTTTGCTTCTTGGCTCGACGGCTTCCTCAAGGACTGGCTCGGGGAATTCGAGGGCTTCGAGAACCACTGGAAGGTTTGGATCGGTGAGGGTATCACCGGTGGTCGTGGACTTAAGTCCGACGACGGCACCGATTTCACCGGCATGGAGGACTTCGACCTCCTGACGGTGGTTAGCGTGCATAAGGACCAAACGGGCGATACGCTCTTTGGAACCGCTGGAGCTATTAAGGACATAGGAACCGGATTTGAGGACGCCTTGGTAGACGCGGACATAGGCTAGACGTCCGACGAATGGGTCCGTCGCGATCTTGAAGGCAAGACCGACGAATGGTTTGTTGTCGGTGGCTTCGCAAACGAATGGTTCACCATTGAGGGTTCCCTTCTCACCTGGGATATCAAGTGGGGATGGGAGGTAATCGACAACAGCGTCAAGGAGCGGCTGGATGCATTTGTTCTTGTAGGCGGTGCCGCAGAGGACCGGGAAGAATTCACCGGAGATGACGGCTTTGCGGATGGTGGCCTTGATGAGGTCGACGGGGACTTCCTCGCCTTCTAGGACCATCATCATGAGGTCATCGTCGAATGCGGCGAGCTTCTCTAAGAGAATGCTGCGGTACTCCTCGACGCGATCGACGAGTTCTTCGGGAACGTCGGTGATCGTTGGGGCATCGTCTTTGTCGCTGCCATAGACATAGGCTTTGCGCTCGATGATATCGACGCAACCCTTGAAGCTGCCTTCCCTGCCGATTGGGCATTGAATTGGGGCGGCGTTAGCGCCGAGGCGGTCTTTCAAGGTGTTGAGGCACAAATCGAAGTCAGCGCCCGTCGCGTCCATCTTGTTGCAGAAGACGATACGGGGTACTCCATACTTGGTGCCCTGACGCCAGACGGTTTCGGTTTGGGGCTCGACGCCGTTTTTGGAGTCGAGGACCGTAATCGCACCATCAAGGACGCGGAGGGAACGCTCGACCTCAACGGTGAAGTCGACGTGCCCCGGGGTGTCGATGATATTGAAGCGATGACCCTTCCAGAAGCAGGTAGTCGCGGAAGAGGTGATGGTGATACCTCTTTCCTGTTCCTGTGCCATCCAGTCCATCGTCGCGGCCCCTTCGTGGACCTCGCCGATTTTGTGGGTGCGGCCAGTGTAATAGAGAATACGTTCGCTAGTGGTGGTCTTACCTGCGTCGATATGGGCCATGATGCCGATGTTGCGGGTATGGGGAAGGTCGTAAGTTGCGGATTCTTTGATCTCTAACTCGTTATCAGCCATGGTAAACTCCTTCCTGAATTACCAACGATAGTGGGCGTAAGCTTTGTTGGCTTCGGCCATCTTGTGGACGTCTTCCTTCTTCTTGATGGAAGCGCCGGTGCCGTTGGCGGCATCGATGATTTCGTTGGCGAGCTTGTCTTCCATGGTCTTCTCGCCGCGGAGACGGGAATAGGTGACGAGCCAGCGGAGTCCGAGGGTCTGCTTCCTTTCTGGGGAAACTTCGACTGGGACCTGATAGTTAGCGGCGCCGATGCGGCGGACCTTGAGTTCGACCTCAGGCATGATGTTTCCGACGGCGGTCGCGAAGACGTCGATCGCTGGTTTGCCAGTCTTCTCTTCGATCTTCTTGAAGGCCTTGTAGATGATGGCCTGGGCGGTGCCCCTCTTTCCATCGTACATGACGCGGTTGATGAGGCGGGTGACTAATTTTGAGTTATATACTGGATCGGGAAGGACGTCACGTTTCTCGACTGAACCTTTTCTTGGCATTGTCTAGTTCTCCTTTCCTTATTTGGCTTCCTTCGGCTTCTTGGTGCCGTAGAGGGAGCGGCCTTGGCGACGGGCTTCGATACCGGCGCAATCAAGGGTGCCACGGATGATGTGGTAACGGACACCTGGGAGGTCTTTGACACGGCCGCCACGGATCATGACGGTGGAGTGCTCCTGGAGGTTGTGTCCTTCACCACCGATATAGGCGGTGACTTCGTAGCCGTTGCTTAAACGGACACGGGCGTATTTGCGGAGAGCGGAGTTCGGTTTCTTCGGGGTCATCGTTCCGACACGGGTGCAGACACCACGCTTCTGGGAAGAGGCCTGATTGAGGTTCTTCTTGGTCAAGGAGTTCCATCTTTTGCCGAGAGCCGGGCTCTTCGATTTCTTGACCGCGCTGTGGCGGCCTTGCCTGACTAATTGGTTAATTGTTGGCATTTTCTCGTTCCTTTCTTTCTTTTTTTGAACACACTTTCCCCGGTGTATCAACACCCAGGGAAAATAAAACGGACAAAACCGTAATCTTTCGTCCGTGGGAGATGATACGCGGGGCTATGTGGTAAGTCAACAAGATTTTTAATTATATTAAGAGTTTTTTATCTTGGACAAAAAACATGGGGTTTATCACTTATCGAAGGTGATTTTTATCTTCGCGTAGGAGGAAGTGAGTTCTGAGACCTTGAAGGAACATCCGAGTTTATTCCCGTTTATCCTCAGATCGGAGAAATGCTCATTGTCGATGCCGTCGTTTTGGAAGAACAAGGATTCCGAAAGATGGATGGACATCACTTCCCCGTTTTGGATGAAGGAAACGTCCTCCTCATGGTCGGAAGCGACGAAATAATCGGGTAAAGCTACCTTATTCCCGTATTTGTTCAACGTTTGGATGAGGGGGTTATCCTTGGAATTGTTGTTCCTTCCGAAATATAGACGGCCCCCATTGTAATTGTTGGGGGTGAGGTATTCGCCCGTTTGGACGTTCCCGTTATATAACTTTAGGTTTCCCCTAACCAAATAGGCCTTGACCCCAGGACGCCTCATGAGCCTCATCGAGGGATCGTTCCTATAGAGGGCATCGACTTTGTTTAAGCCGGTCGGGGTATAGAATTCGAGCAAGACGTATTGGTCGAACAAAGTCTTGTTCCAAGAAGGGGAGAGGAGGATGCATTCGTTATTCAAGGATGACTGATGGATGGTGATCTCGCAGTCAGAGGTTGGGACAAAGGGCCTTTCCCAGCCAAGGAGCATCTTCGAAAAGGCGTTTTGATCTCCTAAGGAGCAATCCATCATGTCCATCCTCCCTAAAGGGGAGACTTTGGAAAGGATGTTCGTGGAGAAGGTATCGTAATAATCCTCTAGTCCAAGCAGATGGCCCGTTTCATGGATATACGTATGCGCGTCCACCTTATTGGAGGAAAGGTGCATCATGTCGATGCTGCTCCAGGAGATTGGGGCAGGGGAATTGATCGTGAAGGCCCAAAACATCGAATCGCGGTTGCTGCTTCCATCGGCTTCCCCGGAATATGGGGCATTATAGATGAAATAAAGAGGGATCTTCTTGCTCCCGTTCTTGGCCAAGAAGGAATAATCGTCCAACGGTATCGAAGGATAGGTCTCACCAAACCAGGCCAAAGCCTCGTTATATAGACGCGTCAAGGTCGAAACGGCCCCTGAGCCCGTCAAGGAGGCAAGGTCGCTTTTCTTTGGATATGTCGATGAACGGAAGAACCTATCACTCACATGGGGGAGAAGATGGAGCCTACCCAAGGAGCAACGATCATAATATTCGGCGACCGAGACGTATTGGTTGGTGCCATTATCCCCTTTGAAGGCGGATTCGATGTTCTTGATGGAGGAGGTATTCCCCACCGAATCCTCAAAATCGATGGGGATGACTAGCAATGGCACTTCCCCAACGGTCGGCATATTGAACCTCACGTTGCCTAGTTGGTAAATGGAGGAAAAATCCATATTTATCTCATGGCCGTTCGATTCATAGGAATCGTAATCCCCAATCCTGTAAAAACCGTCTTTTTGAATCTCGACGAAAGGATCGTTGTTCAAGGGAGAATAAACATAATCCCCATATATAGGATTCGCGCAGGAAGGGAGGGCGAGTCCTAGAAGCGAGATTATAAAAACGGCATTCTTTCGCATAACGGCCATATTTTCCCTTAAAAGGAAGACAAATTAAAGGGGCAACCCGGATGGATTGCCCCAATGAATAGGTCAATTAACGAGAAGATTAGGCGTGATGACGGCGGTCATGCTTCTCGATGTATTTGTCCTTGACCTCATCCATCGCGGAGGCGACGGTGAATCCGGCAAGGGCCTCTTCCTCTTCTTCAGGGGTGCGTAAGCCAGTGCCAGCTGGGATGAGTTTGCCCGTGATGACGTTTTCCTTCAAGCCATGGAGGTAGTCCTTCTTGGCTTTGATGGCGGCGTCGGTGAGGACGCGGGTCGTCTCCTGGAAGGAGGCGGCGGAGAGGAAGGATTCGGTCTCGAGGGCGGCTTTGGTGATGCCGAGGACGAGTGGGCTGCAGACGGCCGGGCGCTTGCCTTCGAGAAGGGCTTTCGCGTTCTCTTCGGTGAATTTCGTGACCGAGACCCTCGTGCCAGGGAGCAAGGAGGTATCGCCACCATCGTTGATCTGCACCTTGCGGAGCATCTGACGGATGATGATCTCAAGGTGCTTATCGGAAATGCCGATACCCTGAGAGTGATAGACCTTCTGGATTTCCTTAATCATGTAGATCTCGAGTTTCTCGACACCCGCATAGCTAAGGAGGGTCTTTGGCGAGATGGCGCCTTCGGTGATCTTCGCGCCGGCTTCAACGTGCTGAGGATGCGCGGGATCAACCTTCGCGGAGATGCGGAGACGGGCACCGTATGGGGTTTCTTCCGTCTTCTCGTCGAGGATGTTCTCCGGAGAATTGTCGGTTGGGTCACCGTTACGATATTTGCGGATGACGACCGTGTAGCATTCGTTCTTCGGTTCGACGCTATAGACATAGCCATCGATTTTGGAGATAAGGGCTTCGCCTTTCGGGTTACGGGCTTCGACGAGCTCTTGGACACGGGGAAGACCCTGGGTGATGTCGGTACCGGCCATACCACCAGTATGGAAGACTCGCATGGTGAGCTGGGTACCAGGTTCGCCGATGGATTGGGCGGCCATGATACCAACCGCCTCGCCTTTTTCGACGAGTTGGCCGGTCGCCATGTTAAGGCCATAGCAATGACGGCAGACGCCATCTTTGGTTTGGCAGGTGAAGACGGAACGGATCTCGACTTCCTTGATGCCCGCGTTGACGATCGCTTCGGCGATGTCCTCGGTGATGAGCTCGTTGGCCCTGACGAGGACGATGCCGTCGGAATTGACGACGTCGCGCATCGAATAACGGCCGATGATACGTTCTTGGAGGGAACGGATGACCGTGTCTTGGGAGGTATCGCGGATTTCGCGGACCTTGAAGCCATGGTCGGTATGGCAGTCATCCTCGCGGACGACGACGTCCTGGGAGACGTCGACTAGACGCCTGGTGAGATAGCCGGAGTCCGCGGTCTTAAGGGCGGTATCGGCGGAACCCTTACGGGCGCCGTGGGTGTTGATGAAGAACTCGCTGACCTTCATACCTTCGAGGTAAGAGGAGATGATTGGAAGTTCGATTTCCTCGTTCTTCGGGTTAGCGACAAGGCCTTTCATACCGATGAGCTGCTTGAAGTTATCGACGGAGCCACGAGACTTGGAGTCGGCCATGATGACGAGCGGGTTGCGCTTGTCGTTTTGCATCTGTTTGGCGACGAGGCCTTTGACGCGATTGGTGATATCGGTCCAGATGGCGACGATTTGCTTATGACGTTCTTCGACGGTGAGGAAGCCATGGCGATAGGCCTTTTCGATCTGATCGACTTTGGCTTGTCCTTCGGCGACGAGGTCGTACTTCTTGTCGACGTCCTTGATGTCGCTGATGGAGACGGTGACCGCGGAGATCATCGAGTACTTGAAGCCTTGGTCTTTGATCTTATCGAGGACCGCGGAGGTCTTGGAAGTACCGTATTCCTTGAAAAGGAGGTCGATGAGCAAGCCGAGGGAGACCTTGCCGATAGCGTTCTTCAGAGGACGGGAAGCGACGTAGGAAGCAAGTGGGGATTTGCCCTCTTCTTCCTTCACCTTGCCTTCGATATCGGCAGGGGAGACGAAGTCGCCTTTGAGTTTGGCGAGAAGGGTGAGGGTGGAATCGCCCTTGATGGCGTCGTTGATATAGGGGAAGTCGTCGGGGAAGACTTCGTTGAAGATGATCTTACCGACGGTGGTGATGAGGTATTTGCCCATCACGCCCCTTGGCATACCCTTGCCTTCGTCCTTATGGATTTTGGAGGCGGGGATAGCGATACGGGAATGGAGGGAAACGGCATTGGCGTTATAGGCGAGGAAGACTTCGTCGACATTAGCGAAGACCTTGGCTTCGTTAGCGGCGAATTCCTCGTCCTTTTCGGCCATGCGGAGGATTTCGGCACGTTCAAGTGCGGCGGTGCCGTCCTTCTCCTCGGACTCTTCGATGGCACGGAGGGCTTTGGCGCGGGCAAGGAAGTCATCCGCGGTTTCCTCGGTGGTGAGGTGCCAGTTGCCAAGGATCATGTCCTGTCCAGGAACGACGATGGCCTTACCATCCTTAGGACCAAGGATGTTGTTGGAGGCGAGCATCAATTTGACGGCTTCCTGTTGGGCCGCTTTCCCTAATGGGACGTGGACGGCCATCTGGTCACCATCGAAGTCGGCGTTGAAGCCAGGGCAGACGAGGGGGTGCAAACGGATCGCACGGCCATCGACGAGCTTTGGCTGGAAGGCCTGGATGGAAAGCCTGTGAAGGGTCGGGGCACGGTTAAGGAGGACGGGGTGATCGGAGATGATGCGTTCGACGATATCGAAGACGATTGGGTCGTAACGATCGATGATCTTATCGGCCGCCTTATGGGCGTTGACCTTCTGCTCCTTGATAAGGATCGCGGCGATGAAGGGACGGAGAAGTTGGATCGCCATCTCTCTTGGGATGCCGCATTGATACATCTTTAGGTCCGGTCCGACCGCGATGACGGAACGTCCGGAATAGTCGACACGTTTGCCGAGGAGGTTCTGACGGAAACGACCGGGCTTGCCCTTTAATCCGGCGGAGAGGGACTTTAACGGGCGGCCGTTGGGACCGGTGATGGCCTTCGTGCGGCGACCGTTATCGATGAGGGCGTCGACGGCTTCCTGTAACATACGCTTCTCATTCATCATGATGACGTATGGGGCCTTCATGTCGATGAGCTTCTTCAAACGGGTGTTACGGGAGATGACGCGGCGATAGAGGTCGTTGAGGTCACTCGCGGCGAAACGTCCGCCGTCGAGTTGAAGCATCGGACGGAGATCCGGTGGGATGACGGGGATGACGTCGAGGACCATCCATTCCGGTTTCTGTCCGGAATCGCGGAAAGCGGAGATGACCTCGAGGCGCTTGGCGTCTTTGAGCTTCTTCTGGGCCGAGGTCTTGTCCTCGCTATCTTTGAGGAGTTCGGCTTTGAGTTCGTTGAATTCCTTATCGAGATCGACTTCGTGGAGAAGCCTCTTGATGGCCGCGGCACCCTGGCCGAATTCGGCTCCGGTATATTTGTTGATGAAGCTCGTGACGGAAAGGATGTCGTAGGCTTCGGTATAAGTACCGGCCTCGTTCTTCTTTTCCAAGCTCTCAATGAGGTGGGAGGCGCGCTCGTAATCGAGGGTATCCTTGGCTGGTGTGCCGGAAGCGAGGATGTCGCGGAGGACATCCGGGAAGACCTCACGGCCAACGGCCTCGGAGATGTATTGCTTGTATTTGAGTTTGTCCGCATTGCCTTTGTTCAAGACGATGTGGGCGGCGAAATAGATGACTTCCTCGAGTTGTTTCGGGGAGATATCGAGGATAAGACCCATACGGGAAGGGATGGATTTGAGGTACCAGATATGGGAGCAAGGGGAGACGAGCTCGATATGGCCCATCCTCTCGCGTCTCCATTCCTTGGAGATGACCTCAACGCCGCACTTCTCGCAGGTGATGCCTTGGTATCTGATCTTCTTGTATTTGCCACAGTGGCATTCGTAGTCTTTGGCCGGACCGAAGATCTTTTCGCAGAAGAGACCTCCCATTTCCGGTTTTTGGCTACGGTAGTTGATGGTTTCGGCACGGGTGACTTCGCCTTTGGACCAGGAACGGATGGTTTCCGGGGAGGCTAAGCCGACTTGGACCGCCGAAAGGTTATTGATGTCGAAGGTCTCTTTTCCATTGGAGGAACGGGGTTCACGACGACGGGGCGCTTCTTCCATCGCGGAAGTCGCTTCTAGGGTAAGATTGATATCTGCCATTGTTGCGTTCTCCTTTCCTTAATCATCAGAGTTGAGACCACTGGGGTTGAATCCAACCGAGAGGCCTTCTTCGGCGGCTAGGTCTTCGGCGACCGTGACGGCCGGTTCATCGAAGTTAGGTCCGTCGCTGCCTTCGCCATTATCGCGAGGCGCCATCGCGGAACGGATGGAGGAATTGACCTTCCTTTCCTCGATGAGGGACATCTTCGCGAGGGCGTCGGTGTCGATTTCCTCGCCGTCTTGGTTGAAGAGGGTGACGTTCATGCAAAGGCCCTTGAGTTCCTTGGTGAAGACCTTGAAGGCTTCGGGGATGCCGGGCTTTGGAATCTCGTTTTGTTTGATGATCGCTTCGTAGGTCTTGCGGCGTCCGACGCGGTCATCGGATTTGATGGTGAGCATTTCCTGGAGGGTATGGGCGGCGCCATAAGCCTCGAGGGCCCAGACTTCCATTTCGCCGAAACGCTGGCCGCCGTTTTGGGCTTTACCGCCCAAAGGCTGCTGGGTGACGAGCGAATATGGGCCGGTGGCACGGGCGTGCAATTTGTCGTCGACCATGTGGACGAGTTTGATCATGTATTGCACGCCGACGGCGATACGTTCGGCGAACGGCTCACCGGTGCGACCATCGTAGAGGACGGTCTTTCCGTCTTTGGAAATACCGGCTTTCTGCATGATTTCGAAGACTTCCTCGTTGGAGACGCCATCGAAGGCCGGGGTCGCAACGCGCATATGGAGCTTGCTGCAGGCGAGGCCCAAGTGGATCTCGAAGATCTGACCGATGTTCATACGGGAAGGAACGCCCATCGGGGAGAGGAGGATGTCGATTGGGGTGCCATCGGCTAGGAACGGCATATCCTCGACCGGGAGGATCTTGGAGATAACGCCCTTGTTGCCGTGGCGGCCGGACATCTTATCGCCTTCGGAGATCTTCCTCTTCTGAACGATATAGACGCGTACGACCTTGGTGACTCCTGGGGGGAGTGGGTCCTTCTTCTCGCGGGAGAAGATCTTGACGGAATGGATGATACCGGCTCCGCCGTGAGGAACGCGGAGGGAGGAGTCCTTTCCTTCCTTCGTCTTCTCGGCGAAGATGGCCATGAGGAGCTTTTCCTCTGGGGTCGGTTCGGTCTGGCCCTTCGGGGTGACTTTACCGACGAGGATATCGCCTTCCTTGACCTCGGCACCTTCGATGATGATGCCGTCTTCATCGAGCCATTTCTTGGCTTCGTCACCGACGTTTGGAATATCGCGGGTGATGGTCTCGGCACCAAGCTTGGTGTCGCGGCATTCGCACTCGAATTTCTCGATGTGGATGGTGGTGAAGGTATCTTCCTTAACCATCCTCTCGCTCATGATGACGGCGTCTTCGTAGTTGTAGCCGTTCCATGTCATATAGGCGATGAGGATGTTTTGGCCAAGGGCGAGTTCGCCATTGCGCATGGCTGGGCCATCCGCGATGATCTGGTCTTTCTTGACCTTATCGCCAACGTTGACAATTGGGGTTTGGTTGATGCAGGTACCGTTGTTGGAACGGTCGAATTTCTGCAATTGATAGGTGCGGTTTTCCTTGCCTTCGCGGACGACAATGGTCCTGGAATCGACATATTTGACGGTTCCGTCATTGACGGCGACGACGGCTAAGCCGGAGTCTTTGGCAATGACATGCTCCATACCGGTTCCGACATACGGGATGGACGGACGGAGGAGAGGCAAGGCCTGACGTTGCATGTTCGCGCCCATGAGGGCACGGGTCGCGTCGTCGTGGTTGAGGAAGGGGATGCAAGCCGCGGCGATCGAAACGATCTGCTTCGGCGAGACGTCGACGAAATCGACGAGGGAACGGTCGACGGAGAGGTTGTCTTCGTCATGACGGACGACGACTTCGGAGTCGATGATTTCCCTAACGAGGAGGTCGCCTTCGCCCTTCGGGCAGCCTTTCCAGACTTCCTTCAATTTGCAGGCCTCGCCGAGTTTGATGTTGGCTTCGGCGATGTATAGGCCCCTTTCGCCATCGGCGGAGAGGTATTCGGTCTTTTCTTCGGCGACGAAGGCTCGACCGGTCTTCGGATCATGGAAGATGGAACGGTATGGAGTCTCGATGAAGCCATAACGGTTGATCTTCGCATAGGTGGAAAGGTTGTTGATAAGACCGATGTTCTGACCTTCTGGAGATTCGATTGGGCAGATACGGCCGTAATGGGTGTAATGGACGTCGCGGACTTCCATGGAAGCGCGATCACGGGTAAGTCCACCAGGACCTAAAGCCGAGATACGGCGTTTATTGGTAAGTTCGGCGAGGGGGTTCGTCTGATCCATGAACTGCGAGAGCTGGGAAGAGGCGAAGAATCCACGGACGGAGGTCGTGAGTGGACGGATGTTGATAAGCTGTTGCAAGGTGACCGATTCGAGGTCGGAGATGGACATCTTCTGCTGGACGGTCTTGCTCATCTTGTTGAGGCCGAGGCGGAACTGGGTCTGGAGGAGCTCTCCGACGCAGCGGACGCGACGGTTGCCAAGATGGTCGATATCATCGGTATTTCCGATGCCATCCATAATGTTGCAGAAATACGAGAAGCAAGCGACCATGTCGGAAATAGTGACGCGGTGGAGTCCGCAGTTGAGGTTGGTACCGACGATGCGGACGACGTCTCCACCCTGCTTATCATGGGCATAGACCTTAAGGACATTGACGGTCGAATTGTCATCGATCTTCGTGTCGACTTTAAGGGTCTCGGTGTGGGCGCCTTTCTCAAAGACTTCGGCGTCGCGGAGGCCATTGACTTCCTCCTTGGTGAGCTTATGGCCTTCGGGGAAGAGGATTTCGCCTTCCGCGGAGACGAGTGGCTCAGCGAGGACGCGGCCGGGGAGACGGTTATAGATGCCGAGTTTTTGGAGGTATTTATAACGTCCGGCACGGCCGAGGTCATAACGCTTCTCATCGAAGAATTTCTGGATGAGGAAGGTGCGGAGGCCTTCTTCGGTGATCGGTTCGCCCGGTTTCAATTTGGAGAAGATGTCGCCAAGGGCCTGGATTTGGTTCTTGTTGTCTTCATCTTTCCTTAAGGTGTTGTTGATATGTTCGTTATCGCCGAACAATTCACGGATTTTATCGACGTCATCGATGCCAAGGGCCTTGAAAAGGATGACGGAAGGCATCTTCCTTTGACGGTCGATACGGACGTAGGAAACGTTCTTGGCGTCGGTCTCGAACTGTAGCCAAGTACCGTGGGTTGGGATGATCTCGCCATTATAGAGATGGGTGCCGTTCTTATCGACGGTATCCTGGACGTAAGCGCCAGGGGAACGGACGATCTGCGAGACGATAACGCGTTCGGCACCGTTGACGATGAAGGTGCCGGATTCGGTCATTAAGGGGATTTCACCCATGTAGACCTCGGCTTGCTTGATTTCGCCGGTGCTCTTGAATTTGAGGAACAATTTGACTTTGAGCTTGCTTGAATAAGTCATGTCTCCCGCTTTGCATTCGAGGGGGGTGTATTTCGGCTCCTCGAGGCGGCAGGAATAATAGTCAATTGAAAGGGTCCCCGTGTAGTTCGAGATCGGGAAGACCTCGCGGAGGACGTCGTCGATTCCCTTCTCAAGGAACCAACGATAGGAATCCACTTGGATTTCGCATAGATAGGGCAAGGGCAAACGTCCGGAAATCTTAGAGAAATCTATACGTCCATTGATGCCGACCGGGTAATCCTTGAATTCGGTCATCGGGGTGAATTTGTCTTCTTGCATGTAATTCTCTCCTTATTTTGTCGCGACTATGACGCGGTAGCTTTTCCTTTGGGCGATACGCTCGACCTTTGGGAATAGGGTTCGCAGGTATTTTTCAGCCGATTCGGCCCCCTGCTGTTTGCGAATGACAATGATCAGTCGCCCCCCATTAGATAAATAGGAAGGTGCGCCCGCGTACATCGCATAGGTGACGCGCTTCCCAGCCCGTATCGGCGGGTTGGTAACGATCGTCTGGTATGTGGAGTTAATGTTGGAGTAGACGTCGCTATGGATTATCTGAACTTGTGCTTCGACGCCGAGGGATGCGGCGTTTTTTCGACAGCAGTCCAGGGCCCTATCGTTGACATCCGCCAAAGTGACGGAACGATTAGGGTCGAGGTGAGCCAGGATTAGTCCGATTGGTCCGACTCCCGCCCCAAGATCCAGTATGTTCTTCCCAAGATCGGTCTTGGCGATGGTTTCAAGCAGCAGTCTGCTACCATCGTCAAGGCCATCTTTGCAGAAGACCCCTAAATCGCTTTTGAAGGTGTACTCCTCTCCGAGGAGAGAGAAGGAATAACTAAGATCTTCATGCTTCAAAGTGTCGATGTTATCGAAGTATTGCGGCATGGGTCCATATTCCTCCTAAAAGCGCACAAACCCCGCCTAGAGGGAACGTCCTCCAAGCGGGTGTTTGTGAAAGTGTTGATGAGGGTGAAGCGAAATTACTTGATTTCGACTTCGGCGCCGGCGTCGACGAGGGTCTTCTTGTGACCTTCGGCCTCGACTGGGGAGATGTGCTCCTTGATTGGGGCTGGGAGAGCGTCGACGAGCTTCTTGGCATCCATCAAGCCAAGACCGGTGATGGTCTGGACGGCTTTGATGATGGCGACTTTGGAACCGGTGCCAAGGCCTTTGAGAACGAGGGAGACCTCAGCTGGTCCCTTGGCCTCGACGGCTTCTTCTTCGACGGGGGCTGGGCCACCGACGGCGACGGCAGCGGTGACACCGAATTCGGCTTCGACCGCTTTGACGAGCTCGTTGAGCTCGAGGACGGACATCTCCTTAAGAGCGGAGATGATCTCTTCGTTGGTAAGTTTCATTGTGTGATCCTCCTAATATTAGGCGTTTGCCCCTTCTGCAGGAGCTCCTTTGTCGGCCAAGGCTTTGACCGTGGCGGCAAATTTCTGAATTGGTGCATTCAAGCACGATAGGAACATGGAGATCATGCCATTCTTGTCTGGTAGGTTCGAGATGGTCTTGACTCCAGCGGCATCGAGCACTTTTCCTTCGGCAATACCCGCTTTGACGACAAGGTTTTCGTGGCGACGGGCGAACTTGATGAGGGCTTTTGGGCCAGCACCGAGCTCTTTGGAGAAGACAAACGCGTTCGGACCGTTGAGAACGTCATCGATCGCCGGCTGGTTGGCTTCGGCGAGGGCACGACGAACCATCGTGTTCTTGTAGACGGTGAATGTCGAACCGGCCTTATCGAGGCTCTTGCGGAGTTCCTGGAGTTCGGCAACGGTGAGTCCCTGGTAGGAAACGACGGTGAACGAACCAGCGTCTTCGAAGGCTTTGGTGATTTCGGCAACGGTGTTCTTTTTGCTCTCGAGAATCTTTTGATTCATGTTTCTACCTCCTTTCTTTGCGATATATTGTGAAGCTGCATTATAACTAGTGAGTTGTGAGCGTTTTCCGCTAGCCTCAGCAGGGTGTTGTTTTTAAGGCACGTGCCCCCGGCTATCTTAGGTATAGTGAGCGTTTCACCAAATTTGGGAGTTCCCTAGGCGCGATTAGTTGCGGCCTGGGAAGGTGAATTTGACGGCCGGACCCATCGTGGTGGAGATGGTGGCCGAGACGATGTAGGTGCCCTTGACTGAGCTTGGGCGGGCCTTTTGGATGGCTTCGGTGACAGCCTTGAGGTTATCGAGAAGCTTCTCTTCCGTGAAGGAGACCTTGGCAATCGACATAGCGAGGTTGCCATGCTTATCGACACGGTAAGCGATCTTACCTTTCTTGATCTCGTGGACGGCGGTCGCGACATCCATCGTAACGGTGCCGCTCTTGGGGTTTGGCATCAAGCCTTTTGGACCGAGGACACGGCCCATTTTTCCGAGTTCGCCCATCATATCCGGAGTGGCGACGATGATATCGAAGTCAAACCAGTTCTGGGTTTGGATTTTCTCGAGGATTTCCTTGCCACCGACGAAATCGGCTCCGGCGGCTTTGGCTTCTTCCTGTTTGGCGTTGGTAACGACGAGGATTCTCTTTTCCTTTCCGTTTCCGTGAGGGAGGGAGAGGGTGCCGCGAATCAATTGATCGGCGAGGGTTGGGTTGACGTTGAGGTGGAAGCTAACGTCAACGGAGGCATCGAAGGAAGTGACGGAGGTCTCTTTGACGAGCTTGGCCGCTTCTTCGAGGCTATAGATTTTGTCGGCATCGACTTTGGCGAGGGCCGCCTGATATTTCTTGCTGTACTTCTTCATGGTGGTTTCCTCGATTACTTGATGGCGATACCCATTTGACGGCAGGTTCCGGCGACGATCTTCTTGGCGGCATCAACATCATCGGTGTTGAGGTCCGGAAGCTTGTAGGTCGCGATTTCGGTGAGCTGGGCATCGGTGATGGAACCGACGACCTGCTTGGCGCTGCCGCTGCCTTTTGGTAGACCGGCGGCCTTGAGGATCAACTCAGCGACCGGGGAGGTCTTGATGACGAAGTCGTAGGACTTGTCTTCGTAGGCGGTGATGATGACGGGAACGGTCTGGCCTTTCCTGTCGCCGGTTTGAGCATTGAAATCGGTGCAGAACTTAGCCATGTTGACGCCAGCGGAAGCTAGCTTTGGTCCCGGATGGGCGTTGCCGCCTGGCAACTCCATCTTGACGACTTTGGTGATTTTCTTTCTCATGATGGTTTCTCCTTTCGGTTGAAGATCATGCAGTGGTGTTCGTGGGCCTTCACCTAGGCCCTCCCACGCATAATGCTTACGCAATTTTCGCAAGCGTTGCATATGATACGCGTATATAAGGGGCTACGCAAGGATTTTTTATCAAAAACTTCAACCTAAAGGTTGGTAATGCAAAAAAGCCGTTTTGGAAAAATATTTTTCAAAAATCTGAGCCAAATTCAAGAAAAAATCACTATTAGTTAGTAGGAGGAAAAAACCAAATGGTTATCCTTTGGATTCCCTCTATCTTCATCAATCCGCGCGAAGCCCCCTGGGAAACGTACCCTAGGCGCGGGAGGAAAGGAGGAAGGCGGCGTGTCCAAAAGACACGGGTCGAAAGTAAGGGCCAAGGCGCTCGCGAAAGCGGCGCTAAGGATCCTGCTCGCGGCCCTCCTTATCTTAGGAACGCTCTTCCCCCGTAGGTGAGAAAAAGGGCCGGTGAATAACCGGTCCAAAAAGCTCATCTAAACTATACGTCAAGGACCGGACCCTTTCAAGGGGGCTATGGCCGGACACCGGCGTATTGTTTTCCTAAATCAGTTGGCTTCGGAGGAGTTCGAGTCTGCAGTCTCTGCTTCTATCGTAGTCTGTTCAAGTTTTTTGCATTCTCTAGGCATAAAATATATCAAGGCGATAGCGTTCGAGATTGTTGCTAAAACCCATGAGATCGGGAAGCAGGCATAAAGCCAAAACAAGGTATGGAACATATCGACTCGGAAAAGCGTCCTTAGGAAGATAATCCTGAAAAGAGTGCAGAAAACCAAAGTCGTAAGCATTGGGAAGGTCGAATGTCGCATACCTCGCAATGCCCCACCCGTGATAATCATCGTTCCATCAAGGACGTAAGTGAACGCCATAAGGAACAGTCGTTGGCGTCCAGCCTCAATGGCTTCTTCGGTATCAACGAACAAACTTAATAGACCCCTATAGCTAAAAACGGTGACCAAACAGGCTAAACCCCAATACATGGTTACCCATATCAAGCCGTACCAAAGGGTCTTTTTTATGTTCTCGGGTTTCTTGGCGCCATAGTTTTGGGAGATAAAGCTCATAACCGCGCTGGTAAGGCCCTCAACACCTGCATAGATGTACCCTTCAATGTTACTTGAGGCGATGGCCCCGTTTTCTAGTTGTTCGTTTCCGGGATCAATCGTGTAAAGGCTAGATTGGATGAAAACGTTAGGCAAAGAGAAGAAAAAGCCCTGTAAACCAGCAGGTAATCCGACTTTAACTACTTCCCCAAGAATTTTTCCATCGATACGGAATTTCCTAAAACATAGGGAAACGTAGTGCTTTTTTGATAGCAGTAGGGAAAGAAAGCAAAGAACAGCGGAGACCCCTTGGGAGATAACGGTGGCAACCGCTACTCCGGCAACACCCATATGGAGAGAAAAAACGAACAAACAATCGAAACCGACGTTGATAATACCGGCGATCATCAAAACAAAGAACGGGGTTTGGGAATCGCCTTGGGCCCTTAGAAGTTGGGCTTCATAGTTATAAAGCATCAAAAAGGGGAGACCCGTGAAGTAAAGTTTAAGATAAAGGGTGGCCTTTTCTAAGTAATGGGCCTCAGTTCCCATCATTCGCAAAAGGTCATCAGAAATGAAAAACCCTAACACGCCTACCGCAATTCCTGAAATCAAAGCAAAAATAATCGAGGTGTGCATCACCTTTTCCGCTTTATCCTTTTCCCCTGCTCCCCTAGCCTGAGCTAAAACGACGTTAGCCCCCAAGGAGATATTGGTAAAGACAACGACGATGAGGTTTATCAAAGCCGTATTTGAGGCAATGGCCCCCATGGATTCCGCGGAATCCCCATAATGGACGGTGATGAGGTCGACGGTTGTATAAAGCAATTGCATGACGACCGTCAAAGCAATCGGCAAGGCAAAAAGGCCGATTTTGAGGAAAAGATTACCAGTTGTCATATCAACTGATTCAAACAGGGAGAATCGCTTTTTGCCGCCTTCTTTTTCCATAGCGGCGTAATTGTAGGCTTAAGGAAAAGCAATACAAGAAAAAAGCGTTTACACTTACGCTATGCCCGCGCAAAATTATTACTTCAGGGCTTAACGTTAAGTGAAAACGCATGTATGTCTTCAACGGATTTTAGGAAATCTTGTCAAAACTCTTTTGGACTTTCACCTTCTTGAAATCAAGGGGTTTCCTTCCTTTTTTAAGTTTTCTCTCACCAAGGTTGATCGCATGGACTGGGCAGACTAGGCCGCAGAGGAGGCAACCGACACACTTGTCGTGGTTGCAATTAGGCCTACGGGTCTCCTCATTCCATTCCATGGCTTGATGGGCTCCATCATAGCAGGAGATGACACATCTTCCACAGCCGACGCACTTATCGTTATCGATTTCTGGGTAGACTATGTAATCGCGGTTCAATTCTTCCGCCGGAATGATGTTTTTATTGGCTAAACCAACAAGTTCTTCCAAGGAATCAACACCTTGTTCTTCCATGTAGAAGCTTAGGCCCTCGCATAGGTCTTCGACGATGCGATAGCCGTATTGCATAATGGCGGTGGTAACCTGAAGGTTCCTGGCTCCAAGGAGAATGAATTCCGCGGCATCCTCCCAGGTTTCGATTCCGCCGATTCCAGAAATCTGGACACCCTTCATCTTGGGGTTATTGGCCATTTGGGCGATGAAGCGCAACGCAACAGGTTTCACGGCTTTGCCTGAATAACCGGAAATAGAGGACTTCCCATCGATGATTGGAAGGCCAACCTTCTGGTTAAGATCAAGATTGATGATTGATTTAATGGTGTTGATCGCGGAGATTCCATCAGCCCCACCTTCTAAAGAAGCAAGGGCAGGAACACACATATCGGTGACGTTTGGGGTCATCTTGGCCATGAACGGAAGTTTGGTCGAACGCCTAACGGCCTCGCAATACTTCTTACATAACTCAGGATTTGAACCAACGTCGCTTCCCATCGCGTGGCTTGTCATCTGCGGGCAGGAGAAATTAAGTTCGATCATATCCGCGCCGGCCTCGGTGACGAGTCTAGCAAGCTCTTCCCAATCCTTTTCGTTACTCCCCATGATGGAGGCGATAAGGACTTTATCGGGGTAGTTCTTCTTTAACTTTCTTAAATCGGCGAGATTCTCTTCAAGGGAATGCTCGGCGATTTGTTCCATGTTCTTAAAACCGACGAATGGTTCCCCTTCTTTTGCCAAGGCGTCAAAGCGCGGGGAAACCTCATCAATTAGGTAATGGGCTGGCCCAATTGTCTTGAAAACAACACCACCCCAGCCTGATTCATAGGCTTTGGCGCACATGTCATAGCAATTTCCAACTGGAGACGAAGATAGGCAGAATGGATTGGGGAACTTAACCCCCATGAAGGTTATCGAAAGGTCTTTCATCTTTTTACCTCCAAATCCTTTAGAACTTCATTAGCGACGTCTTTGCCTTTCCTAACGGCATAGACAACGGTTTTATCTAACGGAGCAATGTCTCCAGCATAATAGACTTTGCTTCCTTTTTGATGAATGAATTCAGCCTTGCCTTTTTCAAGTTCAAGTGACCCATGATCTATTTCTTGGCCGACGGCAAGAATGATTTGATCCGCCTTGATCTTGATGGATGTCGGCACATAGCGATGTTCGAAAATGACCATTCCCCCACGAAGCACCTTCGTTGGAACGAAACCATCATATATCGAGGCCTTCATTTCGCGGGTCAAAGCCAATTCATCACGGCTTGCCCTAAATTCCTCATTGGTTTCATAAGCGATGACGGTGACTTGTTTAGCACCAAGTTTTTTGGAGGTAGTCGCTGCATCCATTGCAACGTCACCTCCGCCGATAACGAGAACGTTATCCTTAACGTGGTATCCTTTTCTCTTGGCTTTAGCTAAGAAATCTACCGCAGTCATGGCTCTCTTGTTGCCTTCGAATAATGGAAGCATTTTGCCTGCGGAATAGCCAATTGCCACGATGACGGCATCGTATTTGCCCTCTAATTCCTTGATTGACTTAACTTCGTTGTTAACGATTGGGTTAACCCCCAATTTAAGAATATGGCTGATTTCTTTGTCGAGGACATCTTCGCTTAAGCGATAGGAAGGAATGCCATAACGGAGATATCCGCCGAGTTTGGGTTTTCTTTCATATAAATCGACGGCGGTTCCTTCTCTAGCTAACATAGCCGCGGCAGTTAAGCCGGCTGGGCCTGAACCAATAATCGCTACACGCCTGCCGTTATTTTCTTTTCTTTCTTGGAATTCCATTCCTAAGCAGGATTCGACATCGGTTGCGAAACGTTGCAATTTGGCGATTTCGATTGGACGATCGATGCCTGAGCGGGAACAGCCTAATTGGCAGTATTTCTCCGTTGGGCAAACACGAGCGCAGATACCGCCCAAAGGATTATTAATCCTAATGGTACGGGCTGCTCCTTTTGTGTTTTTAAAGCGGATCGAGCGAATGAATTTCGCTGGGTCGGTCATGGCGGGGCAAGCCTTGCTGCACGGGGCGTCATGGCAAAGAAGGCAACGTGCAGCCTCCTCCATTGCCAAGGTTGGGCTAAATCCCACACTCTCTTCTGAAAAATGTGTCTTGCTCATAGAAAACCTTTCGTTGTTTTCTAGATTATAACATGTTTAGACCGTTGAATACGAGGCAAGAACGGTTTGCTAAAGCTTAATGTTTTTCGACATTATTATCGGTAATTCCATTGAGTTTTCTTAAAATCTGCTTTGTTTTTGAAGCCGCAACTAGAAGATCAACCAAAGCGATTAAGGCCAAAACGATGGCAGCGCTAATTGCGAAATGTGAAAAAAGGAATTCTCCCGCAATGGAATTGATTATCGCAAACGATATTTGGCTCGCGAGGATGGCCGCGCCTCCAAAAAGCAAATGTACCGCAATCATTTTGGAATAAACCCATCCAAAAATCTTATGTTTTTGGGGTGGATTCTCGATATAAATGGATATCTCTTCCTTAGACAATGACTTGGAAAAAGAAACGTGACCAATAACGATTGAGAGAATAGCAAATAACAAGGCTAAAGTATAAAAGATGGCGATGGAAATTGACCATGACATAGTAATCGCTGGTCCATAAAGCGTTTTATCGTGAAACGGGGCATCGCTTCCTAAAACAAGTAAAAACAGCAAATCCCCAAAGAGATTACCCTTTGTTTTTAGGAAGAAGGAAGAGGTTGCAACGTTCTCTTTAAAAACAACAAACGAGGCTATCTTTTTGTTGGCTTGAACGAAATCTTTATATTGCTCAAGTCGTCCTTCTGAATTCAAATCAGTTAAAGACATAGATGCGTTTTCAAAAGAAGAGCCGAGGAACTGCGTTTTGAATATGCCAACGATTTTTCTTCCAAGCAAATCTATTCCGAGGAGTTCGGAAACGGTGGATGGCTTAATTGTTTCCCCCAAATCATTCTTATACCCATTAGCCACCAACAAAGCCGCATTTGCGTCAGATATCGCTATTTCTTCAGATGATTTAGGGAGTCTTCCGCCTTGGCCTTCGTTGCTTATCGATATAAAAGTCGAAGCCCCTTTTGTGTTTTCGTTGATTACAAGATTGAATTCACCGTATTTGCCAGCTTTCTTTAAATCCTTTGCCAAAGGAGAATCAAGAACCTCAGTTAAATCAAAAGAGTTTCTCTCGGCGGGAAGCGCGTTTGCGTTCTCGCAAATTATTTTCAATTGTTTATCGCTAAAGTCGACGGTGGTTTCGCTCTTGGTTCCAAGACCAGTAATAAACCTGTTTATACAAGGCAAAGACATAGTTCCGGGATGAAAAACACCCATAATGATTCCAGCCTCTCGTTTGGTGTTCGTCCAAACGATTTCTTGGTTATGGTAGAAAAAACCATCGCATAGATAGGATTGTCTATTATCGGAATAGTTTATCCCTGTAGCGAATGATAGAAAAAACAGCGATATCAGCAAGAGAACAATCGAAACCTTGGATTTGAATAGATTTCTAAAGTGAAAGAGATTCTTCATTGGCTTCAGGGCTTTCCCAAACAAAATCAATGGCCCCAACATTAAGTATTAAAAGCCTGTCAGTAATAAAAGTCAACTTCACCCCAACTCTATGTAACCAGTAAGCAATGTTTTCTAGAATCAAAAAGCGTTTTAAAGTATTGTTCTAGTGACTACACCGCACACAAAAAGGACCGCCAAAGTCAGCGGCCCTAATTGCTAATTGTTGAAACTTAGAATTTGCGGTTCGCAAAAGCTTTGACACCAAGGAATTGGGCGTCTTCACCAAGCTCTTCCTCAATGCGGAGGAGTTGGTTGTATTTGGCCATACGGTCGGTGCGGGAAGCGGAACCGGTCTTGATTTGTCCAGCGTTAACGGCAACGGCGAGGTCGGCGATGGTCGCGTCTTCGGTTTCGCCAGAACGGTGGGAGACCATGCAGGTATAGCCGTTTGTCTGGGCAAGGCGGATCGCGTCAAGGGTTTCGGTGAGGGTACCGATTTGATTGACCTTGATGAGGATGGAGTTCGCGATACCTTTGACGATGCCTTCGCGGAGAATCGCTGGGTTGGTGACGAAGAGGTCGTCGCCGACGAGCTGGACCTTGTCGCCAAGGCGCTCGGTGAGTTTCTTCCAGCCTTCCCAATCGGATTCGGCAAGGCCGTCTTCAATGGTGATGATGGCAGGATATTCTTTGACCATTCTCTCGAGATAACGGATCATCTGCTCAGTGGTCTTCTTTCCTTCTTTGGATTTGACGAGGTTATAGACGCCGTTACCTTCATAGAATTCGGAGGAAGCAACGTCCATACCAAGGAAGATCTGTTCGCCAAGCTTATAGCCCGCTTTCTCAACGGCTTCGGCAATGAGGGCGAGAGGCTCTTTGTTGCCCTTCTTGCAGCTTGGGGCGAATCCACCTTCGTCGCCAACACCGGTCTCATAGCCATGGGCTTTGACGACCTTTTGGAGGGTGTGGAAGATTTCGGTTCCGGCGCGGAGGGCTTCGCGGAAGGTATCAAATCCGGCTGGGATGATGAAGAATTCCTGGAAGTCGACGGAGGATTGAGCGTGGGCGCCACCATTGATGACGTTCATGCATGGGGTTGGGATGATCTTTCCGTTGGTGCCACCGATATAACGGTAAAGTGGCATATGGAGGCTTTCGGCGGCTGCGCGAGCAACTGCGAGGGAGACGCCAAGTAAGGCGTTCGCGCCCAAATTGGATTTGAATGGGGTGCCGTCGAGTTTGAGCATAGCGCGGTCGATGCCGAGCTGATCGGTGACTTCCATTCCCTCGACTACTGGGGCGAGTTTCTCATTGACGTTCGCGACTGCTTTGAGAACGCCTTTTCCGAGGTAACGGGTCTTGTCACCATCACGAAGTTCAAGGGCTTCGCGTTCACCGGTGGAGGCACCTGATGGAACGATGGCGCGTGCTTTGACGCCATCATCAAGGGTGACTTCAACTTCAACGGTTGGATTGCCACGGCTGTCGAGGACTTCGCGGCCATGGACTTTAACGATTTTTGCCATTTATTATTTCTCCTTTTGGCGAGATGCCTAAATGATAGCACTTCTTTATATGTATTTGGGGCAATATCTTTAATAAAAAGATAGATTTTTATGATTTTTGAAGAAAAAACGACCGGTTTTTCCGAAAAACGAGGTTAAATCTTTGAAAAAATCAGTCGATTTTCTTAAATTGAAGCAATAAAGAGGAGATTATCGCAAGCAAAGCCAAACCGGAATCCCCTGCTACGGAAACCCATAACGGAAGTTCCCAACTGCCCATCACGGTAGAAAGGATAGCTAGGAAAACGATTACGAATTTAACCGTTAGGGAAAAGACGATGTTGAAGATGGCCCTATTCCTAGTTGCTTTAGCAATCTTATGGAGTTTTCTAAAGGCAAGGGGATCATCATTAAGGATAACACAGTCAGCATTCATGACCGATAAATCGGAACCTAGCCCGCCCATTGCGACGCCAACATCGCTAAAGGCGAGGCTTGGGGCGTCGTTTATTCCATCGCCTAAATAGGCAATGGTTCCGTTTATTCTCGCTTTTTCTTCCTTCAAGGCCGCTATCTTCTCTTCAGGAAGAAGGGATGAGCGATAGGAATCCATTTGGAGGGATGTGGCAATATCCTTGACGGAATCCTCGGCGTCCCCAGAAAGCAAGGATACAGTTATGTCTTTTTCGTGGAGATAGGAAACAAGATGGGCGGAATGGCGTTTGGCTTTATCGACAAAGAGGGCGTTTCCGATATGTTCCCCGTCTTTCGCGATGTAAATCGCGGTCCCTTTTTCTTCTCCCTTGATAACGACGTTTTCCTTCTCAAGCAGGTTTTTGCGGCCTGCCAAATAAGTATGGCCTTCAAAAGAAGCCTTGATTCCATAACCAGGGATCTCATCATAGGATTCGAAATCGATGTTAGGTCTATTGAAAGAACGATATAAGGATTCTGCAAGAGGATGGTGGCTACGGCATTCAATGAGGGTGAGGGTTTGCTCAAGTTCGACTTCGCTGACTCCAAAAACGCGTAAGCCGGAAAGGGTTGGTTTGCCTTCGGTAATGGTACCCGTCTTATCGCTATAGACGGCCTTTAAGGAATTCAAGGCGTCAAAATAGACGGCTCCTTTGACCAAAATCCCGTTTTTGGAAGCTAAGCCTAGACCTGAGAAATAGGCTAACGGAACGGAGATAACGATCGCGCAAGGGCAGGAGACTACGAGGAAACTAAGCGAGACATATATCCATTTTGACCAGTTTTGAGCTTGACTAGCCCCTAAGAACAAAGGAGGGAGGACCGCAACAAACAAAGCGATGAGCATAACGATTGGGGTATACCATTTGGAGAACCTTCTGATGAATTTCTCCGAACGAGATTTCCCGTTTGCCCCTTCTTCGATAGCTTCCATCAATTTGGCGACGGTCGAATCGGAATATTCTTTGGTTACCTCAACTTTAATGGAACCAGAAGAAAGAAGCGTTCCCGAATACACGGGGTCGCCTTTTTGTTTGGCGATAAGGGCGGATTCGCCGCTTAAGGAGGATTCGTCTATCTCGGCGTTCCCATCTATGACCCTGCCATCACAAAGGACCTTTTCGCCTGTAGAAACGATGACGATATCGCCCACATGCACTTCTTCCGGTTTCCTTCTTATTATTTCTTCACCACTTGAAACGGAGGCCAATTCCTCGCGCAAATCAATGGATTTCAAGATGGCTTTACGGGATTTGTCTTCCGCGAGATCTTGGAAAACCTCCCCGACTTGGAAAAGAAGAATCACAAGATACGCTTCAAGGAATTCATTATGTTCCTTCCCAAAAAAGCGAAGGGCGAACGCTCCTAAAGAGGCGACGATCATCAAAGTTGCTTCGTTAAAGATATGGCCTTCCTTCATCTCCTCGACCATCTCGATATAGAGATCATAGGAAATGATTAGATAAGCCATCCCCATGAAAATGAGGTTTACCCATAACTCATAGGATTCTTCGTTGAAAAGAAGAAAGCCAAGTAGGGCAAGCGTCAAGGAAACGACAATACGGATTCCAAGAATTAGGAAATGAAGTTTTTCTTTTTTCTCCTCGTCTTCCATAAAACTACATCTTTTCCTTAACGTGTTCATAAACAACTGAAAGAAGGGCTTCGACGTGTTCGTCTGCCAAAGAATAGATAACCGAAGTCCCTTCTTTCCTAAAGCTCACAAGATCCGACTTGCGGAGGATCTGAAGTTGATGTGAGACCAATGATTGGGAGGCTTCGACGGCGTCCACGATTTCAGAGACCGACTTCTCTTCTCCGATAAGGGTATAGAGTATCTTCAATCTGGTGGAATCGCTTGCGATATTGAGCGTCTCTTCCATGCGGTCGATCGTTTCTTCGTTCGGGATTTTTGCCATAAGAGCCTCCTAATATGAACAGTCATTCATATTTATGCCATAATTATATGAATACCCATTCATATTTCAAGGGCTTTTTATATCTTTTTTTCTTCTTTGAAGAAATTTAATTATTCAAGGCTTCTGAGGCAATTAGTTCGTATGTTAAGGCATCGTAAAGGGAGATTCTTTTCCCATCGAATAAGCCATATCCTGGACCATCATCCCTAGGCAAAGATATTGAGCCGGGGTTGAAATAATAAACGCCTTCGACTTTCTCTAACCTCTTTACGTGTGTATGTCCGTGCATCACTAAATCATTTATGGGAAAGGAGACATATGGGGGACGGTGCATCAAATAGACGGAATGTAAGCCGAAATCCAAACGCCTCGAAGTGGGAAGATTCGTTTTTAATAGATCCTCATCAGATGAATAATCGCAATTCCCCTTCACCAAAAGAAGGCCGCAGGGAAGGGAAAGAAGGGTGGACGCTACATAAAAATCGTCTTCGTCCCTTGCCCCATGGAGTATATCCCCAAGGATTATCAAAACATCGGGATTCTCTCTTATTACAAGGTCTTTGGTCCTATTGGCCCCCGAAACGGAGCCATGGATATCGGAGATGATTAGATAACGCATGCCCCAATTATAGAAAATTAATGTATTATTGTGCTCATGAAACTCGCGAAGAACAATTACGAAATATTAAAAGACGCCTTCTCCTATTCGGTCAAAAGCTGGTTGAGGAGCGATTTAGCGGAAGGAAGCGAAAACGAGGCTATATTGATGCACGCCTCCGCGGCCTTCCTTTTGGATAATATCTTCATCAAGGAGAAAGCCGGCGAAGCCATAACTAAGTTGGCCGCGGAAGATATCGGCTCGACATTCGAGGCGAAAAAGCTAAGTGAGAAAGCCAAGGAGATATACGCCCTTCTTGAAGGTGACGAATTCGCCAAAGGCAGATCGCCATTAAGGGATTATGTCGCTTGGATTGCCGAAGAAAAGGAAGAGGTCCTCGAGGCCTTTAAGGACAAGGCAGGACGTTTGGCTCTTGTCTATATCGACCAACTCGTCACCCTTATGGCGGTTGAGCACCCCGAAATCGAAAAGCTCCGCATTGCGGAGATCATCTTCCTCAACATGGTCGATGCCTTCGCCCAATGCCTTAAGGTAAGTCTAAAAGAGAAATACCTTAAGCTCGCCTCCCTTCCATTCTTCCAAGACGTAAGTGAGGAATTCGAGAGAATCCGCGCGGAAATCGGCGATTAAGGTAAACGAAAAGGGCATTCGGAACGTTTCATCCGAATGCCCTTTCTTCTTAGATCTTTTCGATTTCGGCAAAGTCGACATCGACTGGGGTCGAACGTCCGAAGAACATGGTTTCGACGCGGCAGACGCCGGATTCTTTGTCGATGGAGAGAATCTTACCTTCGGTTCCTTCAAGAGGTCCGTGGATGACTTTGACAAAGTCACCAACTTTGTAACGGTCATACATCGATTCATCGATTTCGCCCATTCTCTTAAGGACCGGTTCGATTTCCTCACGGGTGACGGGGGTCGGTTTTTGACCTCCGCCGGAAGAACCCGCGATACCCGTAACGCCCGGAGTGTTACGGACGATATACCAGGAATCATCAGTCATGATCATCTCGACGAAGATATAACCAGGGAAGAGGTTGACGACCTTCTTCTTGCCCGTAGGGACGCCATCTTTGATGACATCGACTTCCTGCTCGGCGACCAAGACACGGAGGATGAGGTTTTCCATGCCCATGGTTTGAATGCGTTTCTTTAGGTTCTCAGCGGTTTTTGATTCGTGCATTGAGTAGGTGGTAACGATGTACCACTGCTTTTCGCCATATTGATCAGCCATTGTTATTTACCTCCAAACGCGTTGCGGAGCTGGGAAATCAAACTTCCAGCGGTCAAATCCTCTAACGAGAGGAACAAAGCGGCAAAAGCCGCGATGATAACGACAACAATAACGGTTTTAACGAGGTCCTCGCGCTTCGGCCAGCGAATGCGCCTTCCCTCTTTAACGACTTCTTTGGTGTACTTGATTGGTCCCATGAAATCTCCTTTCGCTTATTTGCTTTGTTTATGCAAAGTATGCTTCCCACAATGTGGGCAATACTTGCTGAGTTCGACTCGACGTGGGTCGTCTTTTCTCCTCATGACAGAGTAATTCCGTCCGAGGCACTCAGTGCAAATCAAAAAAACCCTTTCCCTTGCCATTGTTCATCTACTTTCAGCCTACAAACTATCCTCTTAAGAAGGGCGCTTGTCAATAGACAACCCGTGCCATATAGTCTTATTGTTTTGTGACAAGTAAAACACCATATCCGTTATTTTAAATATTGAAGAAAAAACTAAACCGAAAAAAGAGCGTGTTGAAACACCAGCTAAAGTATAAGTGGTGGGAGTATATCACCTAAGTTTTTAAACCAATATTCCTATCAAAAGTCCTATTTATCATAGTTTTGATTTTCATTTTATGAAAAAAAGATAAATGTTTTCTAAAATACGCTTATAATAATTGGCAATAGGACATTGGTATGGAAGCATTGATTTTAACCTTAATTTGGCTTGGCGCTATTAACATGGTAGCGAATATTGTTTTTTATATTATCTTTGCATTCAGGATGAAAGATGTTATTTCCGGTGGGGTTAAAAGAGATAGTGCGATGCTTATCATCGGACTAATTCTTATCATCTTCTTTTTGCTCGGATATATCTATGTTGCAATATACGCTGATCCTAGTTTGGTCACCGCCTTTATCTTATTCTTTGGCAGTTTATTTGTAACGCTTGCCATTATTTTATTAAATCGTTTAATCAAAACATCAAAACAAAGATCGCTTGAGATTGCTCAGATATTAATTAGTGTTATTGATTCAAGAGCACCTAATCTCCAAGGACATAGTTTACATGTTAAAAATTTAATGACGGTCTTTTATAAACATTTACCACGCCATTATAAAGGTGATTACAATCTAATCTCTTTAGAATATGCGGCCTTATTCCATGATATTGGTAAATTGGAATTACCAATAGAAATATTAAATAACGAAGGTAATCTAACCGAAGAGCAACAACAAATAATGCGTACCCATCCTCAAATTGGCGTTAGATTATTAAGACCTATTAAATCCTTTGATTATATTGCGGACTGGATCTTATATCATCATGAAAGAGTGGATGGGGAAG
>CAMVEL010000003.1 GCA_947166565.1 uncultured Erysipelotrichaceae bacterium | reverse complement strand
TCTCCAAATCAATTGCGATTTCGACTTCTTCGCTTTGGTGTGGAGCGATGTTGCCTGTTTTGGCAAAGCCAACGAGTTCGACCGCCGCTTTTTCAATGCCATGTTCTTCGTCGTAATTGGTATATGGTTTAGAAATATAGGCTTGGACAACCTCTTTGCCAGAATGGGTGGCGGAATTGTTGGTAACGGTTACCTTGCCTATTAGTTTTTTGCCTTCGAGGGTGTACGTGATATCGCCAAATTCCAAGTCGGCGTAGGAAAGGCCGTGTCCAAATGGATAAGCTACGGTTTGATCATAATCGAAATCTCCGACGTTGGCCCTGTTGGTCACCTTATCGAAATATCTCGTCTCGTAATAACGATAGCCAACGTATATGCCCTCGTTGTAGGCGTTATAGAAGAAGTTATCGCCTTCATAGGAGAAGTCGCCGAAGTTTTGGATAGACGGGGCAGAGAAATTATCGAAGCTATAGGTATCGACGAGCTTCCCGCTTGGGGAAATACTTTCGCCCTCTAAGTTTTCTCCAACGAGAACCTCACCTAGGCCTAGGGTTCCGGTTCTTCCTAATCCAGGAACATGGAGAACGGCTTTGACGTTTGGATAATCCTTCATCCAGCCTAGTTCAAAGGCATTGTTGCAATTAAGCAAGACGATGACTTTGTCGAAATGTTCATTCAGATAGCTGAGGATATCCAATTCTTCCTGTGATGGTTCGAGGTAATGACGGCCTTTTTCACCCCCAAAGGATTCCATATCCCTTGTGGGATCACCAGCTTCTCCCCCTGTGCGGGAGAAGGTGAAAATCGCGGTTGTTCCATTGAAGGAATTAACTAGTTTTGAGTTACTGGAGATAATGTTGGCAGGGCAATCTTTCACCGACCAATCCTCGCGGACCCCGAAATTTATGACTCCTGCACCGTGATGGAACTTGGCCCCTTCACCGGAAGCGTAGAAATCATAGAGGTCTTTGTTGACCTTAAGGCCGTTTTTCTCCAAGCCTTCCTTAAGCGTGGTGGAAAGCCAAACGGAAGAAGATCCAGAGCCCGATCCACCATATTGGAAATCGACGCTGCTAACGGAAAATAGGGATACCGTGTCGCCCTTTTTAAGAGGCAAAACGTTATCGTCGTTTTTGATTAAGGTTATTCCTTCGCTAGCGATATTACGGACTAATTTCTCCTCTGCTTTAACCAGGGTTGGAACATCTTGATATTTGGGTTTGTAATAATTGGTGTCCACCCCGTTAATTTTGGCGGTGCTATCTGGGGCAGCCCCAAGGTACATGCGGAGGAGAGGGTCGAAACGCCCAAGGCATAAAACGTCCGCGGCTACGACAACCGCCGTTAGGATTGTGGCTATTGAGATTGTTAACGGTAAAAATATCTTGTTTTTCATAAGCCTATCTTAATGCCTCTTTCTTGAAAGAAAGTTCCTTCGTCATATCTTGTAGGATTCTCGTCCTTTTCTTCTTAACTGGGGTCGCTTAAATACCAAGCGCCGCTTAAGGATTTGCCGGTTCCTTCATCGATCGCGAACCAATATTCGCCTTCTTTATTACGATAGAGATTGACGGTTTGATCTGACCCGTTGCTGAAGATGATGTTAGAAGCACCATGAGGAATAGTTATCGTATAGACGTTTCCTTCTTTGATCATCGCTTTTCCTGGCCAACCACCAAAATACTGATTTTGGCCAACCCATGCATAGCAATTCACGTTTTTCCAATTGCTTGGAGGAAGGCAATGAATCGTTAAGGAACCATCGACTTCATTGTTGACCTCATGGCCAAAATCATCTTCGATCGGGCCTTCATCGGAGGGATCTGAAGCCTCTCCTTCCGATCCTCCAGAAACGTTGGAAATCGCTATCTCACCTTCAAACAAGGCCGCGGAATATGGGGCCATGGTCAAAGCTTTGCCGTTAAGCGAACAAGAACCTTCCAAAGCGGCCTCGCCAAGGAAGCTTTTGACTCCATCGACATACATCTTCTTTTCGGATGAAGAGGCATTGAAGAGGACGCTGACGCGGTCATTGCCTTTTTTGGCAAGATAGAAACCGAGGCTTGAATCTCCTTCAACCGGTTTGGCTTCTACCTCGCATTGATAAAGCATGGGTGCCCTATTTTTGGCTTGGATGGCCTTGCGATACGTGGCTTTGAAAGTTGAATTCTCAGGCGTTTCGTTTTTATAAGTGGACGTCGTCATCGATTTTCCGGGAACGGAGGAATAGAGGTATTTCTCCGAAACGGTACGGCCGGATGAGAATGGCATTGGGGTACGGAAATTCAAGTCTTCATAATACCCTTCCCTTGTGTTGGAACAGGTTCCATCCATACCTAGTTCGTCCCCATAATAGACATAGGAATCGCCTGGGGCGAGGACGTTAAGTAGTCCAGCGAAGGCTAGAGCTTTACCTTCAAGGATGCCTTGCCTCTTGTTGTAATTTTGGAATCTTCCGATGTCATGGTTGGAAATTACGCTAGAGAGAATGCCGGATTGGTTGATTTTATGGATTTCCAACAGGTATGTTTGAAGGTGGGCTAGGTAATCGCCAATCTGTCCTCTTCTCGCGGCTTTATAGATTGATGGGCGGATATCGAAATCGAAATCCCCGTCCATCGTCGTTTTGTAATAATTGATGACGTCGTTATCTTGCTCTGTGAGGATTTCCTGAATCACGTAGACGTCATTCTTTACCCCTTTGCAGTATTCATAGAATTCCTGCCACCAGGCATAGTTTTTCTCATCATCGGCTTTGCCGTTGACCGCGCCTTCGTTATAAATCCATTTGGCGGCGTCCAAGCGGAATCCATCGACTCCCTTATCAAGCCAATACTTTCCGACGTTTTTTATTTCCGCCCTTAAGGATTTGTTATCGTAATCGAAATCCTTCATGTCCCCACCAAAGGCGTCCTTACCAGAATACCATTCTGGGTGATCCTTATACCAAGAGCAGGATGAGCTTGAATGGTTGAGAACGAGATCGAGGATGACTTTGATCCCGCGTTTATGACATTCGGAAAGCAAAGTGTCTAAGGTATATGATTTCCCATCAACGCTTACCTCATAACGGGAATTCACCGAATAATAATCGATGACATCATATGCGTGGTAACTCTTGGCTTCATGGATTGGACTAAGCCACAATCCTCCGATGCCGAGGTCTTCAAGATAATCCAAATGGTCGATTATCCCCTTGAAATCGCCTATGCCGTCCCCGTCTCCGTCAGCGAAGGAATAAACAAGAAGTTGATAGAAATTTCTCGCCTTTGCCGGCAAAGAGGAAACCGAAACGACATCGGTTCTTGGAGAAACGGTATCGCCTCCTTCATAAGACACCGAAGTCGATTCCGAGGCGGAAGCCCCGCCCGTTGAAGAAGAAGGGGAAACAGACGTCGGATTTGCCGATATGCTACACGAGGAAATGGCGATAGTCGCAAGGGCTGAAAGCGAAGCTACGAGTAAAAAGCGTTTTTTATGCATATTTAGACTCCTATCGAGACTTTGATAGTGTATCACCATTCAGGATTGTCTTTTAAGACAAATATCTTCACTTTGAAGCGTTTTCCCCATTTTTGTTGATTTAAAAATGACTAAAAAAGCGCGCATGTGTATAATGTGTATACTAATTCCATAAACAATATTTATGGCGTATTCAATTGTTGGAATTCTGGCGATATTGGTTCACTTTATCGTGAATATCGATATCTTCATCAAAAGGGGTATAAAGAAATTTACCGCCGAGAAGGAATATTTCTTTTTCCTAATGTCCATCATCGTCTATCACATCACCGACGGAATTTGGGGTTTCTTATACGATGCAAAATTGGTGACTGCCGTTTGGGCAGACACGATGATCTATTTCGTCGCGATGGCTTTGTCGATTCTTTTCTGGGGCCTCTTCGTTTACCGTTATCTTGGCGGCAAAGGCGTTTGGCCGAGGATCATCTTCTATTCGAACGTGGTGATTTTTATTCTCCAAATCGGCGTCATCATTTCCAATTTTTTCTATCCAATCCTTTTCGAAGTCAGCCCTGAATGCGTCTATGCAGCCAAAGAAGGCAGATATGGGATTCTTTCCACCCAAATTCTCGTTTTCATTTCTACGGCAATATACGCTTTCTTTACTGCCTTCAAAGCCAAAGAGGCTCCAAGGATCAGATATTTCACGATTGCCTCTTTCGGTTTAGCCATGGCATTAGCCATTATCTTGCAGGCGGTCTTCCCACTGCTCCCGATGTATTCCATTGGCTTCTTGTTAGGAATATGCGTCCTCCATACCTTCGTTATCCAAGAGGAAAGGACCGATAATGAACGTGAGCTGGACGATGCTCGCTTAAGGATAAATGTCGACCCTATGACTGGCGTTGGCAGCAAACACGCTTACGTCGATATCGAATCCGCCATCGATAAGAGGATGGGTAACGGAACCATGACCCCTTTTGCAATCGCGATGTTCGACCTCAACAATTTGAAATACATCAACGACACCCTCGGGCACGAAACGGGCGATACCTACATCATTAATGCGGTAAAAATCATCCAGAAACATTTCCAAAAATCCCCGATATACCGCGTTGGAGGAGATGAGTTCGTCGCCATCCTCGAAGGCGAGGAATTTGATAGGCGCGAGGAGATAATGGCTAACTTCGACAAGGAAATCGATATAAACGAGAAGAATCATGGCGTCATAGTCTCCTCTGGAATTGCCGTATATGATTCAAGCATCGACAACACCTTCATCCAGGTTTTCGCCCGTGCCGATTCCAAGATGTATGCGCGCAAGCGTTATCTAAAGAATCTTGATGAATGATTCAAAAACCCCGATAATTCGTCTATAGCGATATTCATTCAAATATTTTGAATGTATTTATTTTTGCGAGGATAGAATATGAAAATAATTAAGTTATTGGTTGGTTTAGCCGCCTCAATGGTCATGATTTCCTGTGGCGGAACGCCTTCTTCATCGGAAAGTTCCGCCCCATCCGCTTCGAGTGAAAAGACGGAAAGCACAACCAGCAAAAGCGAATCAACGGAGAGCGTGACTTCCACCTCCGAATCCACCAAAACGGAATCTAGCAGCAAGGAAGAATCCTCAACCGAGCCAGTTGAAAGCAGTGAAAGCGAAACCTCTTCCGAGGCATCGACTAGCTATGACGTGCCCTCTTTCCCAACATTAACCGAAAAGAGTTATGGGAACCTTCCAGAAGGGTTTATCTTTGGAATGGACGCTTCGGCCGTTCCTTCATTAGAAAGGGCTGGAGTCGTCTACCGTGACGAAACCGGCAAACCAGTGGATGTGTTTTCGATTCTAGCCAAAGAAGGAGTCACCCATGTCCGCGTTCGTGTTTGGAATGATCCGTTCAATAGCGAAGGCAAAGGCTATGGCGGAGGAAACTGCGATTTAGCTAACGCCATTGAAATCGGTAAACGCGTTACCAAATATGGCATGAAGCTACATGTCGATTTCCATTACAGCGATTTTTGGGCCGACCCCGCCAAACAAATGGCTCCAAAGGCTTGGAAGGATTACACCCTCGATCAAAAGAAAACCGCTTTATACGAATTCACCAAGGATTCCCTCAATGAAATGAAGAAGGAGAACATCGATGTCGGAATGGTCCAAGTCGGCAACGAGACCAACAACGGCAAGATGTGCGGAGAAACCTCTTGGGATAACACTGTCGCTTTGATGAAAGAAGGAAGCAAAGCCGTTAGGGAAACCTATCCTTCCGCTTTGGTTGCCGTGCATTTCACCAATCCCGAAAAGAAGAGCGGTTCCATATCCTATCCCGTGGCCTATGCTTCTCAACTTAACCAACGCGGTCTCGACTATGATGTTTTCGGAACCTCGTATTATCCATATTGGCATGGGACCCTCGATAACCTTAAAACCGTCCTCTCCGATGTCGCGACGAGGTATAACAAAAAGGTCATGGTCATGGAAACAAGCTATGCCTATACCACGGAGGATACGGATTATTACGATAACACCTCTCCAAAGGCTACCGACGTTCAACCACATGAAATCTCCTTACAAGGGCAATACGATCAAATCTATGACGTAGTGGATGCCATTGCTCATGATACCACCGGAGGAATTGGCGTTTCCTATTGGGAAGGCACCTGGATTAGCGTCAATGGCTCTTCTTGGCAAGAAAACCACGAGATGTGGGAAGAATACGGTTGCGGTTGGGCTTCGAGCTATGCTGGAGAATATGACCCAGACGACGCCGGCAAATGGTATGGTGGCAACGCCGTTGATAACCAAGCCTTCTTTGATAAAGATGGCTATGTAATGCCTTCAATCCACGTTTTCAACCACGATGATAGTGGAGAAACCATAGACCCAGATCCCGAGGAGCCAGAAGAAAAGAAGGAGCTGTTGACGAACGGATCGTTCGAAGGTTCTACCGCTCCATGGGCAATCAAATCCCTGACGGAAGGCATTGATTCGCCTTCAACCTTCGCCGTCAAATCCGACGCGAAGGTGACCGGCTCTTCTTCCTGCAATTTATGGAATCAGGCGGCAATTGACTTTGAAGTCTATCAAACCCTCGCTTCCGTGAAAGCGGGCGAATACGACTTCTCCTTCCAGGCGATGGGCGAATGCTCCAGCTTTGAAGGATGTGGTTTCGTGGAAATCAATGGGACCCGTGTGACAACCGTTCCGTTTACTTTATCCGGTTGGGAGAACTGGGCCAAGTTCACTGGCAAGGTGTCTTTGGATAGCGAGGCCACGAATGTCCGTGTCGGAGTTGAATTCAACTTCAAAAGCGAAGGCGGATGGGCTTACCTTGACGATGTATCGTTAATCTAAAAAGACCACCGTTTTCCATTAAAAACCAATAAACGCCACCAAACGGTAGGCGTTTTTGCTTTATAGCCCTCTTAACATAGACATGTAGAGACTATGCTTATGCTCCTCTAAATAAGAAGCAAGATTCCCTTCATGCCCTAAGGTTAGATAGAAATCCCTCGACGAGAGGAAATCCTTCTTGATAAAAGAAAGCAATCTATCGATGGCTTTGAGGATAGAGGATTCTTCTATTTCGTAGCTTCTTCCCTTTAAGGCCTTTTCTACGGATGGCTTTATGGCTTTCTCCCAATCGGAATTGTTGAAAATCAGTTTAGCTACGAATTTCACCTTCCCGAATTCCTCGCTTATTTCCTTAACTATCGAAGAGACGAAAGAGGAAATATCCGCGTATGGGTTGTCTTTTTTGACATCTACTAGCTTCATGATGTTTACCAAAAGCCCTTGGTAGAACTCCAAATAGGTCTTTATTGGCAATTTGTTTTTGACGAAATCCTCGATCTCGTTCGCAAATTCGTATTTTTGGTCAACGGACATTTCGTCTTTGTTTTTCCTGATGATTTTGGTGTTCGTTTTATGGAAGGATGGGTCGGGATTTTCCTTAAAAGGCAGATACACGTCCCTTCCGAATCTATAGTAATTCCAACAAGGGATTCTAGGAATCAAATCATAGGGATTGATGATATTGAAGATGCCTTTTGAAGATGAATCGTTTAGCTTTGAAACCTTTGGAGTAGCAAAACAATAGGAATATACCTTCTCTATCTTGGCTTTCTTAGGAAGGGAGAGGAGGGATTTCTCCAAATCTTGGGAAAGGATGTTACAAACGGCCGCACCGCGTGAAAAACCACTCATCCATAGCCTTATGTTTCCTTTGATCTTTCTTTTGGCGATGTATTTTTCGAAATCGGAAAGGATTTGCAAAGAGGCCGAAACAAAGCCTTCATGAAGTTGGGAATCACCGATTTGGAAATTCGAAGACCATTCCTTGCCGTAATTCGCCCCGCGAATCCCAATGGCGATAAGGGTGAATTTGGTTTCTTTGGTTTTGATCGTCTTCATGCCAAAGGCATACGCAATTCCGTCTGGTTTGGATTCTTCATCAAAATAGGGGTTTGTATAAATGTCTTCAAAACCGCAGGAAGAAAGGAATGATTTAACGTTTTGGCTTTGTAATTTGATGTCCTGCTTTATTTTGTTGGAGGAGAAGGAAGACATCGTTAAGCCCATGGAGGCAATGGCTAAGGGCTTATTGAATGTGGAATTATCAGAGAGAAAGAAGGAGTCGCTATAGAAAACCTTATCTTCGGTATCCTCAAGGTAACCTTCCGGATAAGAAAAAACGATTTCTCCCTCTTTTAAGGGACGAGTCCTTCTAAAGATATTCTTAATCCAGCCAAAAACCGACGCATGCCTACGTTCTTTTTGCTTCGTTTCCTTATTTTGGCCTTTGTCTTTCTTCATTTTCATTCCGAATATATTTTACAATTTGCGGAGCGTTCCTGCTTCCTCAGTTTATTGCCCTTCTTTTATGCGCGCAAAATAGTATGATTTACCGCGGCCATCATGAAAGGAGCAATCCTATGCGTCTAGAGGTAAAAAACCTAGTCAAAACCTATCCCCTCAAAAAAGGAGAGCCAGTCAAAGCATTAAACGGGATTTCGTTGCGTTTCCCCGAAAAAGGTCTGGTCTTTATCCTTGGTAAATCTGGATCTGGCAAATCCACCCTTTTGAATGTCATGGGCGGACTTGATAAAGCCGACGAAGGCGAAATCATCATTAACGGGAAATCCAGCAAGGATTTCTCTGGTTCCGAGATGGATAGTTACCGTAACACTTATCTCGGATTCATTTTCCAAGAATACAACATTCTCAACGACTTTTCGGTCAAGGAGAACATTGCCTTAGCAATCGAATTACAGCACCGCAAAGCCGATGATGCCATTATCAAAAACATCCTTGAGGAAGTCGATTTGGTCGGATACGAAAGAAGGAAACCAAACGAATTATCGGGCGGTCAAAAGCAGAGGGTAGCCATAGCTAGGGCGTTGGTCAAAGAACCTCAGGTCCTTTTCGCGGATGAGCCAACGGGTGCGCTAGATTCCAACACGGGAAAACAGGTCTTTGAAACGCTTAAAAAACTAAGCCAAACCCGTCTTGTCATCGTCGTCAGCCACGACCGCGAATTCGCCGAATATTTTGGCGATAGGGTCATCGAATTAAAAGACGGCGTCATCATTAGCGATATTATCAAAACAGAGGAGAAAGCCCCTGAATTATCGGAAGGCTTAACCCTTGTTGGCGATAGCCTCATCCGCATCGAAAAAGGCCATAAACTCACCAATGCCGATATCGAAAAGATAAACGGCATCATCGAAGGTGGTGAGGAAGCCTATGTTTCCGTTGACCCAAAGGTCAATAAGGCGATTGCCGCCTCCGCGATGATCGCGGAAAACGGCAATAGGCAGAGATTCTCCAAGACAGATAACGAAGCCGTTGACCAGGGCGAAGGAGATTGGAAGGTCATAAAATCCAAATTCCCGTTTAGAGCCGCCTTTAGGATGGGCGCCAAATCCTTGCGCGTTAAACCCTTCCGTCTTGTAATGACAATTATTCTTTCGACGATTGCCTTCACTTTGTTTGGTGTCGCCTCAACCATGGCTACCACCGATTTGCAATCGATGGTCACTTCCTCCGTTTTCGATAACAAAGTGGACACCGCTTTCTATAAGAAAACTAATCAGGCCGGTATATTGAGCGGTCTTTTTTCAACTGATAGCAGCGCGTCTTTAAGCAATGAGGAAGTTCAAAAAATCAGAAACGACAGCGGAATCGATTTAAGGGGCGAAGAGAAAAAGAGGGTTGCCTTTTCCAATAACACCTCTTCTTCCAACACGGTTTATGATCCAAATGTTTATGGCCTTGTCAAAGCTGATCAAGATTATTTCAATTCCGTTGGTTTTACCTTTACTTTAGGCGGGATGCCGGTTAACGATAACGATATCGTCATCACCAAATACATTTACGAGAGTCTCCTTGATTCTGGAGTCGCTACAGAAGCGGATATCATTGGCAAGAAGTCCATTGATAACGCCTACACCATCTGCGGTGTAATCGACACCAAATACGATATTCAAAGCATCAAGGCCAAGGTTACCGACAAGACTCCTACTGCCACCCAGATTATTTCCATGCTGAATAACGACAGACAGTTCAGCTTCCATTCCGTGGGCTTTGTTAAAAACGAAGTCACGCCTCATGCCGTTATTGGAAAAATGCCGGTTGGAAACTATTTCGGGGTTTCAAAGGCGGTTGCCGCTTATATCAACAGCTATAAACAAGTGAAAAGCAGATTGGAAAGCGGTGATTCCAGCGCCTATTACATGAAGCTTTGCAATTCCATCGTCACCGAATGCGAAACGATCGATATGCTCTTCGGCGTCCTTAGTGGAGTCTTCACCGGATTTGGTGTTGCAACCGCGTTCTTTGCCGCCTTGCTCTTCTATAACTTCATTTCCATCTCCATCAACAACAAACGCCGCGAGATCGGTATCCTTAGGGCTGTTGGCGCAAGAGGATGGGACGTCTTCAAGATTTATCTTTCCGAAGCCGGCATCATCACGGCGATAAACATCCTTCTAGCTTTAACTTTCACTTTCCTTATTTCCTTCGCGGTCAATAATGCCGTTCGCTCAGGACTTGCCTTCTCCATCACGGTTCTTATGCCGGGAATCATTCCGATAGCCTTGATTTTCGGGGTTGCGATAGGGAGCGCCTTCATATCTTCCTTCCTTCCGACCTTCCGTCTTGCGCATCAAAAACCCGTCGACGCAATTCGTGAGAAATAAAAAAAGAAGGAGATGTGGTGGAATCCCATCTCCTTTTTAGATTGATTTCGATATCACGTCCTTCATGAATTCATATTCTTCATGAAGATTAATCGGCATAAATTCCTTGAATGATTCTTCGTTCCCGTTTTTAAGGAAGTCGCGGATCTTGGTTGAAGAAATATCAATATCAGCGCGGCTTATTTCCAATAAGTCTATGCGACTTCTCTTTTCTTCATCGAACCAGGTATTGTTCTTCGCTTCGCTTCCCAATACAAAGCAATCGATTTGGCCTACTTCCTTTTCCGCGGTTTCGACGAGGAGGTCCCCCCAAGCGTGGACATTTCCTAATCCGGCATCCTTCAAAGGACAGATTCGCACCTTATCTCCAAAGACTTTTTGGATAAAGACTTTTCTCTCCTCATAAGAAAAAGGATTATTTGGAGTGCGGCTTTCCTGACTCGATCCAACGATTATCAAAACGTTTTTGGCCGCCTTTAAAGCCTCCTCTATTACATGGGCATGGCCAAGATGAAGAGGCTGAAATCTACCTAGTATTACCGCTTGGTTATATTTCATTGTTCCTTTTCGTAACGGGGCATTGGCAAAATCTTATGGAGGTTAGCTTTATGAAGGCGTTCTATTTTTTCCTTTTTGGCCAAGTCATCAATCTCGCCCGTGCGTATATATCTATCTAATTCTGCATATGTGAAACCGAGTTTTTCTTCATCCGACAAGCCTGACATGCCGTCTTCTGGGATCTTTTCCACAAATTCTTCTGGTAAACCAAGTTCGCGGCCCAATTCCCTAACCTCCGTTTTGGTAAATGAGGATATTGGGGAAAAGTCTCCGGCGGCATCCCCGAACTTGGTGGAATAGCCAACATAATCCTCACTGAGGTTGCAAGTGTTCGCGACTCTCCCTCCGATTAAGGCTGACACACCATAGAGCACGCTCATTCGTATACGTGCAGGCGTGTTTGTATAATAAATTGGTTTATCGCTAGTATCTATGCCCATGACTTTTTCTATTTCTTCTTTCATCGCATTGACAGAAGAAGCGATATTGACCGTGTAATGAGGGATATCCAAGTACTTAACTAAAGCCAAAGAGACATCAATATCGTGCTGAACGCCATTAGGCATCATGATTCCTATGACGTTTTCTTTTCCCAAAGCTTTTACGAGTAAAGCGGCTACGATAGAGGAATCGGTTCCGCCGGAAATGCCGATGACGGCTTTGCAGCCTTTCCCGTTTTCTTCAAAGTAGTCCTTGATCCATTGAATGACTTTGTCGCTTTCCTTCATATTCGTTCCTCGATTAAAAGGATTATAACATATTTAAATAAGGAGATTTTTAGGGGTAAAAAAGCTAAAACAACTATTTTCTAAAACTTTTTAACTTTTTTTGAAATTATGATTATCTAGATAACATCGGGTAAAATCGTTTCAAACTATACAGTGTATAATTGAAAAATTAAAATACTTTAAAAAAACGCTTGCAATGTGTTTTGGCATGCGAGTAAAATATTTCTCCTGCGATGGGTAAGGCGAGTCCTTCGGGACCCGCAAAACCAAGCAGGCCATAACGATCTTGCATCGCTACGGTAGGGAAAGAAAGACGCCCCTTGGACTTCGATCCACAAAGGCCTTCTGCCTCGAAAGAGACATAGGGAATCCCGTCGCTTGAACGCTCGATTCCTAAGGAACTTCCGCCCGATGGTAAACCATCAAAAGGGTAAGGCTTCCGCTAAACGATGATTAACTTCTTCGGAGGAACGGAATGCCAAGGGCTCCTCTTCTTTGGAAAAGGAAAGCCACCGTCTCGACTCGCTGACGGCTAGTGATTACCTAGAAAAAAGCGATCTGCGGACAGCTGTGCAAATCAGAATATCCGCAAGCAGGGGCAACCGAACTTCGTCGGAACCCCTCCAGGGAAAGGCACCTCCCCTCCGGTACACCGGAAAACGCGACGCCTGCTTCTAACCCCAAGCTTGCCAAAGCCTGGACAAAAAGCGAAAGCCAACAACTTGGAAGATTCCTGCTTCCCCTGGTAAACCAGGAAAACAAGGATGACGGCAGACCTGGCTTGATCTCCAGCAAACCGCCCAAGAGAAGAAGGCAACTTCCTCTCGCGGAACAGCCAATCCATCAGATAGGATCTGAGAACATTGGTCCCTTCCCCTCCCTCTCCTCACCGAAAGGATGTCGAAGGTCAACGGGCTGCATCGAAAGATGATGTCCGCAACGGAATTCCTACCGTTGCCTAGTATGACTAGGAATTCAAATCTGGAATGTGGAGCGATCCACAAAGGAGCTCAAAACTCCAAGCCCCGAAGAAAGGCTCAGGTAAACCGAAAAATCTCTTCTCCCTCCATCTCCTCCCATCGTGAAATCCCCTGGTGAGATGTCTGGGTAGCCACCTTAACTGGTGCGGCGGGAGCCTCTCCGCCAAGTGAAACTTGAAAATGGGGTTGCGAATCACAATCTGGCTTCGGCCTCGGGGTGATCCGTGAACGCCTGGAAATTCATAACCAGGTCGGTGCCAATAGAGGCTCGGCGCGCGGTAAACCGCTGGAAAAGCCTCGACCCTAGGCTACGGTCTAGGCGAGATCGAAGACGCAAGTCCTCGAAGGAAGTCGTTCCACCCTGCAATTCGTGAAGTCGGAACGTGGCAAAGATACTTAGGCGAACGAAGACGTACCCTAAGATCGATGTCGAGACCTGCTAGAAGCAATTCAATACAGGCCTAGGAAGATAAGAGATCTTCTCGCCGGTAAACCGGAGAAACAAAAACTTGATCCTGAATGCGATTCCCTTTCAAGAAGGAACCGAGGTAAGGACCGATTCCTTCGGGAAGTGGCTGGTTGGAATCTCCCACACGGTAAACCGTAAACATGAAATCCCCCGTCAACTTCGGAGTCTTGAAGACGTTAACTCGAAAGACCAAGCGACACCAGGCAGTGATGCCTGGCGTTTTCTTTTTCTGGGCCAAAGATAGTCTTTTGTGAACAACAAGAACACTCTCTCTTAGAGAAAAGGAAAGGCTATAATCATGGGGCCCTTATGATTAGAGCTAGCGGAATCAGAAAAAACTTCGCGGATAAAAAGGCCATCAACAACCTTTCTTTTGAAATCGATGATGGAATTGTCGGCCTTGTTGGCGAGAATGGCGCTGGTAAATCAACTTTGCTCCGTCTTCTTTCCGGTGTTTACAACCCCGATGAAGGCTTTATCGAAATAGATGGGATTTCCAATACGGAGGTCTCTTCTAAGGCGAATCTGTTCTTCCTTCCGGATGATCCATATTGCCCAAACGGGGGATGCGTGTCAGAGATTTTCCGTTTTTATTCCCTCTTTTACGAAATAGACGAAGGCATATTTTATAAATATATCCGTTCATTCGAATTGCCGGAGAACAAAAAGGTTTCCACTTTCTCAAAGGGTATGAGGAGGCAAGCCTTCCTTTCCCTTTGCCTTGCGATGAAAATCAAATATTTGCTTCTTGATGAGGCCTTTGACGGAATCGATCCATTGACCATGGAGAAAGTCAAAAAAGCCTTGCTTAAGAAAAGGCAATCAGGCGTAAGCATCGTCATCGCAAGCCATAACATCCACGCGCTTGATGGAATCGCCGATACCTTCCTTCTCCTCACCAAAGGTGAACTAGGGGCCTCTGGAAACAAAGAAGACCTTTCCGCGAACTTAAAGAAATACCAGGTCCTTTTCAAAGAAGACGTTACGAAAGAGGACATTATTTCCTTTGGATTACGTCTTGTAAGCCTAAAGAAGGTCGGTTCGATCACTCATCTTATCGTTTATGAGAACGATCAGGCCATCCAAAGATTAATGCAAGCCAAAGAGCATATTTTGTTTGAACCGATTCCAATAGATGCGGATGAGATTTTGGCTTTGAGCATGGCGGTTGCCAAGGAGGAAGAAAATGAATAAGAAATTCCTCGCTTATCAGATTAAGAATCTGCTGCCGATGCTCGTTGGCATGTCGATCGTCCTATTATTCGTCGCCTTCTTAAGCGGAATATTCTCTGATGTGACTGTTTTTGTCAGAACGGGGGAAACTGAAATTAATGGTTCCGCTTTGGCGGTTATCCCCCTTGTTATTTTCTTCTTCGTTTTCCTTTTCTCTCTTCCCCAAAGGGTTTTGGATTACCAATATAAAAGACAAATAAGCGATACATATCTTCAAATTCCAATGGGAAGGAACGCGTTGAGAATCCAAATTGTCTTGGTTCCTTTCGTTATGCTTCTTATCGGGTTTACGCTTGCTTTCTGGGCTGAAGTCGGTATTTATGCATCTAGGGTTGTGGCAACTAAGCCCTACTTATCAGAAATGGAGAATACCGCGGTCTATTCGCCGTATTACCTCGGGTATCTATATGCCTATTTGCATTTCGTCTTTGCGGGATTCTGCCTTTATGCCTTCGTTGCCTGCATGTCTTCGATCAGCAATTCGGCCCGTTCCGCTTCATTGACCTCTGGGTTAGGCCTTACGGCTCTTTCCCTAGCTCCTGCCGCGGTTGCTTCGTTCTTTAATCTCGGAAGAGATTTCTATTCCAATCCCTATATGTTTAGCGGAGTGGCCTTGCCGATTGTTATGCAAAACACGGTATTCCAAAACATAATAGCCTCTGATTTCTCCGAAACAATAGGTTCCTATCAACTTCCGATTTTCATTATTTCCGTCGTGCTTGCTTACCTTCCTGGCATCCTTTCGGTTTTCTATTATTTCTTTGTTTCCGAAAAGAAAGGCGAGCTCGCAGGAAGCAAGAGTTATTGTCCATGGTACGTAAAAGTCCCCGCGTTTTTAGGGATGATGATGCTGATAATGTTCACTTCGCCATTATTTGGGATTTTCCGTCTTGCCTCTGGTCCATTATTCCTTGTTTTGACCTATTTCATCATGGCCGTGTACGATTCTTCTTTCAAAATCGATTTAGCTAGCGGAATCATGATCGGAATCGAAGGTTTGGTATTCATAACCGGCGTCGTAATTAACCGTTAGTAAGCATAATTAGGCGATACACATCATAGTTATTTAAAAAATTTAAAATTTTTATAGTTGTTTTTTCCTAATTTTTCCTAAAGACAATCATATTTTCTCCGAATTAAAAAAGTTCGATAAAATCTATATTTTTCCTAAATGATTAATTGCGCAAAACCCAATGAAAATAATTGAGAAATGCAAAAATAAGCGGATGCATGCCTTGATTTTTGGTTGAATGCTTTGCAAAGCAGGCGTATTCTTAAAGCACCATAAAAACATTTGTACGTTTAAAGGAGGTTTCTTATGGGTGAGAAAAAAGTTAGGAAGGGATTGCCCTTATGGGCATTCGGCTTAATCGCCATCGTCCTAGCGCTTGTCGCTGTGATGATCTTCGTCCCTGTCGACAACACTTATGGTCGCGGGGAGCATTGGGGCTGGGCTGCTGGAACCTGGTGGTTCTGGAAGTCATTCCTCTTTGAAGTGCGCAGCCAGTTCCGTGGCGATGCCCTTGCGCAAGGCATCCTCTACTTCACGGTTGCTGCATCTATCTTTATGACGGTTATCGTCCTTATGCGCAAAGAGCCAAAGAAGTTGCTCAACGTCGCCATTCTTTTGCTCGCCGGTTTCGTTACCTCTTACATCGCTGTCGTCCTTTTTGTCGGCATCGATACCGGTTATGCCGGACGTAAGGCCATGGTTGGTCTTACCGGTGGTTTGACCCTCGGTCTTATCGCCCTCTTACTCCTCTTCTTCGATGCCTTGAACTCCGGCTTGCTCCCAATCGGCAAGAAAGAAGAAGCCGAACCAGAAAAAGCTGAAGTCGCTCCAGCTGACGAAGAAGAAATCCGCCGCATCGTCCGCGACGAAATGGCCAAGAACGAGCCAGAAGAAGAGCCCAAGGAAGAAGAAAAGGGCCTTGGCGAAGAAGAAGTTCGCGAAATCGTCCGCGACGAACTTGGCAAACAAGACAAAGCTCCTCAGAACATCACTGTCGTCGTTAATAACGCCGAAGCCAAGAAAGAAGAAGAGCCCGTCGCCGAAGAAGAACCTGAAGAAGAACCCGAGGAAGAGCCGGAAGAAGAACCAGCCGCCGAGGAAGAAGCTCCAGTCGAAGGCGAAGTTGAAGGTGCCGATGATAGCCGCTTCCCGAATTCCAGAAGGCGTGGCGCTTCCTTTGAGACCAAACTCAAGAACAGCGAATACGATCTCCGTCACAAATACTATGATCTCCGCGACTACATCAAGTCCTACGGAATCAACAACCGTATCTCCCGTCCAGGCGATACCTTCTCGCTCCATCGTGAGAAACTTGTCTTCCTTACCATCTCCGGCAAGCACATCAAGGCGAGCTTCGCCCTCAATCCAGAGGATTACAAAGACACGACCATCCCAGTCGACGTCAATACCTCCAAGAGGCTCGAAGACCTCCCATTGGCCTTCAAGGTTAAGTCCGACCTCAGCTTCCGCCGTGCGAAGAAACTCGTCGACGACGTCATGGCTGCCAAGGGCTATACCCGCGAAGAAGACAAGAAGTAATCTCCTTGTTAATTAAACCCGTCTCCATCACCCACGGAGGCGGGTTTTTTTGTTATCATTAAAAGGCAATAGCAAAAGGAGAACCTCTATGCATACTGAAACCCGCCTTTCCGACAACTTCTTTTATATCGGTGGATCCGACCGCCGCCTCGCCCTTTTTGAGAATGTCTACCCCCTAGAAAATGGGGCTAGTTACAATTCCTATCTCTATCTTGATGAGAAAACCCTTGTCCTTGATACGGTAGACGAATCGGTACGCTCTGTATATTTCGAGAACATTGAATTCCTTCTTAACGGCAGGAAACTAGATTACCTAATCGTTAACCACATGGAGCCAGACCACGCTTCAAGCATTGGGGAATTGATGCTCCGTTATCCAGAGACCACGATCGTTACCAACGAGATGGCCAAGAAGTTCCTTCTTAATTATTTCCCAAAACTCGAAAACGCCAAATTCCTTATCGTTGATAACGGGGACAAACTTTCTATCGGCAAACACGTATTCACCTTCGTTAAGGCCCCAATGGTCCATTGGCCGGAAGTTATGTTCACATATGAATTAACCGAAAAGGTTCTTTTCTCCGCGGATGCCTTTGGAACCTTCGGCGCATTGGCCGGGAACGTCCTCGCCACCCCCAAGGACTATGATGCCGCCCATTTAGCGGAGATGAGACGTTATTACACCAACATCGTCGGCAAATACGGCGACCAGGTTACCGCGGTTTTGAAGGTTGCCGAGGACTTGGAAATCAATATGATTTGCCCGCTTCATGGTCCGATCCATACGGGCAACCTCAACTTCGTCCTTAATCCATATAAACTTTGGGCCACCTATACCCCAGAAGATAGAGACGGGGTCATGATTGCCTATTCCAGCGTCTATGGCGATACCGCCAACGCCGCAACGCGTCTAGCGACCCGCTTAGCGGAGAAAGGTCTCCACAACCTTGTTATGTACGATGTCTCCAAAACCGATTCCAGCGTCCTTGTCGCCGAATCGTTTAGAGTCAATACCATAGTTTTGGCGGCGACCACCTATAACGCCGGGGTCTTTGTTAAGATGGAAGACTTCCTCCACGATTTAGCTAACCACCATATCCGTAACCGCACCATCGCCTTTATCGAAAACGGTTCTTGGGCACCTGCCGCCAAAGCCAACATGCAAAGGATTTTGAAAGGTTTGGACCTCAATTACATAGAAAAGAGCTTAACCATTGCCTCGTCTTTGAAGGAAAACCAGTTGGATGACCTTGATGAAATCGCAGAGGCCGTTGTCGCTTCAGTCCGTCCAAACGAAGATAAGATCGAAGAAGAAGGCAAGGTCCTTGATCTTTCCGCGATGTTCAAACTCTCCTACGGATTGTTCGTTTGTTCTAGCGTTGATGAAAATGGAAGGATGGATGCCTCAATCAACAATTCCTTCTTCCAAGTTGCTTCCACCCCAAACCGCGTTCTCCTTTCCGTCAATAAGGCCAATAAAACCGCGGATAACATAATCGCGACCAAGAAGTTTGCGATCTCGGTTCTTTCCGAAGAAGCCGATTTCTCCATTTTCAAGAGATTTGGGTTCCAAAGCAACCACGATGGGTCCGTCGATAAATTTGCGGGCATCGAAAACGACCTTGGCAAAACCTATAACGGCCTCTATTACTTGAAGAAAGCCACGAACGCCTATTTCGCCTGCAACGTCGTTGAAATGGTCGATTGCGGTTCCCATATGCTATTTATCGCGGAAATCGATGAGGCCCGCGTCCTTTCCAATGCCCCATCGGTCACCTACGCCTTCTATTTCGAGCATATCAAGCCAAAGCCAATCCCATCCGCTCCATCAAAAGAGAAGAAAATCGGTTGGCGTTGCAAGATATGCGGGTATACTTATGTCGGCGATACCCTTCCCGAAGGGTATGTCTGCCCGTTATGCAAACACCCTGCAAGCGACTTTGAGAAAGTAGAAATCTAAAAACATGAAACCTTTCATTACCACTTCGGCGGCGACCGGGCGCGAGTATTGGCGTCTTAAAAGGGTCGAAAGAGAAAAACTCTTCATCTTTTTCGTCATTGCCGAGATGATCATCGTCGCCGCGGCCATCCTTTTCGGCTTGACGGTCAACCGTGGGAAATCCGGGAAAATCGTTTTAGACGCCTATTTCGCTTTGACGATCGCCTTTGGGGTCGCCGCGATCCTTCTTGGGGTCCTCTACCTTTTGTTCTATTTCTGGTATGGCTATCGCCCCGTTAAAAACGCCAAGGTCAAAATCGACGTCGAGGCGATGACGTTAGAAACCGATTTGGTCGGTTTCACCGGAAAAACAAAGCATGTAGTTATCCCCATCGAGTATTATTCCGACAATGGGGTGTATGCGAGAATTGGCAAGAACAAACGCCGTTTCATTTGGCTTGCGGACAAAAGGATGAACCCTATGGCCAAGAAGGGCTTCATCTTGATCGACGAAAAGCTAAACGGGAAAAAGAACGAAGAAAAACCCGAGTGATACATGGAAGAGAAGGAAGTTATCGATGTAGTGGCCGAGGGTATGACCTTTGATGAAAAGGAAAAACCCGTGCAGGCCGCAAAAATAAAAGACGATCACCGCAAGGGGATTCGTTTTTTCGGTAGATTATCCAGCCTTCTCCTTGGGATTGCCTCCCCTGGTTTTTTCCTCTCCCTTGTCGCTAGTTTGGTCTTCTCAATCCTATATTCCGAAGCTACGGATAACACCGTTAGGTTCGTAATGATGATTATTTGCTGGAGTTTGGTCGGTCTATTCGTTATCCTTTTTGCCGTTGGGCTTCTCGCGAGGCTATTCATGAGAAGGCTAAAGGAGAAGGACCCAAACTTCGAACACGTGGTTGATTCGGATGGTATCTATGAATAACGAGAACGAGAAAAAGGAAATCAAGAAACCGAGCGATCCGAAATTGGAGAGGATCCTTGGTTTTATCACTCTCGATGTCATCGCCCTCATCTGCTTTGGCTTTGGCGGGGCGAATGGATTGAATTTCCTTAGGGTTATCGGGTTCTCGGTCGCCTTATTCCTATTGCCTTATTTCCGTTATCACTTCGCGGGGGTCAAGAAGAGCAAATTACCCATATTGCCTTTGGTGGCTTTGTTCTTCCTTGGAATCTCCTATTTCTGGATGACTTATTATACGGGGGCGATCGTTTACGGAATCCTTTTCAACCTCATCGTCAGCTTAGGTTTTATCGCGATGTTCTGCCTTGGTTCCTCGTTGAGGGAATTATCGGATTTGAAGAAGGAATATATCGCTTTAGCGATTTTAGGGGCCTTGGCTCTTTTGGTCTTCGTCACCGGGTTCTATTCCCTTATTAGATATGGCTTTTTCTACGCCGCGATAAATAACGGGAAGGTCTATTACTTTGATGGCGTTGTCTTTCCTATTGCAAGCGAAGGCAAACTCCTCGATGGCTTCATGTTTAGGGAAGTCAATATCGCCGTAGCAAAAGCCCCTGCCTTCATTTTGGCTTGCTCTGGCGTAGGGCTTTTCGCGATGGATTACAAAAAGAGGACTTGGAGGCTTCCTGTCCTAATCGGCTTCACCGCGATCGGCTTACTTGACCTTATTTTCACCCCATATCGATCTGGCTTGATTCTCTTGCTCGTGGTCTACGTAGTCATGGGAATTTATCAGCTTATTCAAATCAGGCTCTCTGGAGAGGAAAATAGGGCAACTAGGGATAAGATAGCGAAGATTGTCTTTTTCGTTCTCCTAGGGCTTGCTGGAGTGGTTATATTGGTTCTTTTCATCGATACGATGCTTGGGGCTTCCTCCTTCTTAAGGAAAATCCCGCTTTTCTACGCGGGCGATAAGCCAAGGACCTTTGGGGTGGTGATCGATAAAATCGAAAACGCCATCGAGGCCACTTTCTTCACCGTTAGGGGTGAGACGCGTCAAGGATTCAATTTCCTTACCACCTTATTCGGGGCGAACGCGGTCGATGCCTCCGGGACGAGGTTGATGGTTTATAACACTCATATTTTCGAATTCGATATCCTCTATCAAAATGGCCTCGTCGGTTTCGCAGGGCTCATGTTCCTCATCTTCTTTGGCTTCTATTATGGCCACCGTTTCCTCATAAACGAGGATGGAGGACCCAAATGTCAGAGGATGGCTTTCATGGGAATCCTTTTGGGAATCTTCGTCTATTTCAGCTTCAATAACGACGAGATTCCCCTCTTGCACGCGTATGGGCTCGATGAATTCTTCTCTTACCATTCATCCTTGCTCGTACCGCTTTCGCGTTCGTCGTTCTTCCTTCTTGCGGCCTTGCTCTTAGGTTATATCTATGAGCCAAAGGAAAAGGCTGAACCATCTAAAAAAGAGGAGGCATGCGTCAATGAATAAGAAAAATCTTCTATTAGTCTCCCTTCTTAGCGTGGTCCTTTCCTCTTGCGTCGATACCGCGGAACTTTATGGTGGGAACCAATATATCGGCGGCGATTTCCTTCCAAATTGCTATAGCCATTACGACGAACCCATTAAGAAGGCCGCCGTCGAGAAGACGATCCCCTTAGTTAACGACAAGGACGCGGATAACCGTTATTTCAATGGTTCCGGTTCTTTTACCAAGGCCAATGAGATGCAGGGCTTTGGTCAGGCCGCCTCTTGGCATCCTGAGGATTTCGAGGGCTTAAGTTGGACCCCCGATATCATCGATACGGGAATTGGGGTTTGGGCCGATCAAACAAGCCTTATTGGCAAAGCCTATGGGCAAACCAAGAAGATGACCCTCATAAATTCGGCGTTTGGAAGGGGATATCTCTCCAAACTCTATAACGGGCAAATCCGTTGCAACGCCTGGAGCTCCTACGCGATTGTCGAACTCGATAGGCGCGGATACGGGACATTGTTCCCCGCGGAAATGCGTTCGGCGAAATATTTCGGCATGGCCCTTCGCGGAGGAAGCGACACCGAATATCCTTCTGGCAGGACAACGACCTACGACATCAACGTCACCTTCTATAAGAGGGGCGCGAACAAAGAGTTGATCGGGACCAAATTTGCCTTTGATGACGTCGTCCTCCAAACCAACAATTCCTCGGAATATACCGCGCTCGTCGGATTCTATTTCAATGAGATCGGAGAGGAGTTCTCCACGAACGGAATCGTCGGGATGTCCGTCGATTTCCGCATCGTTTCCGACAATTATGAAAAAGGCGGGGTTATCTATCATCCCTCCGATGATTTCCTAGACGAGGAGAAGTACCATAACGGACTCATCCTTTATGAAGTCTTCTTCCCAGATTCCTCCTGGTATTAATATTTTGGCAAAGTTAGCCATTCGCCCATTTCGAAATCAACCTTATCATCATCGAGGATCAAGGTTCCTTTCGCTGGGGTGAAGGTCATTTCGGAGAAATAGATTCTTCCTTCTATTTCATATAAATCGACGCGGACAAAGGGGAAGGGGGAAGCTAGGGTCTCCGCCATCTTAACCATTTCTGCAAAGCAAGAAGGCTTTGGAGGAATTTCATCCGCTTTCTTCCAACCATTGAATTGGCTGCCATCAAAAGGCGTCCAATCTATATGGAGCTCTGTATAACGGATATCCTCGCCTCGACCCGTGACGACATAGAGGTTCTTGGCCTTTCCGTTAAAGACATGGATCTTGTATTCGGTCAATAAATGATGGATGTCCCCCATGAATTGCTCAATGATGATTTGGGGTTTGATGGGAGAATAATGGGGTTCAACCGTCATCTTCCCGTAATCCTTCCTTAGCCATTTATCGAATTTGCGCTTGGCTTCCTCGATATTCAAATCCGCTTTGTTCCTAACGAGGATGTTCCATCCTGACGCGTGGCTCGCCTTCATGACGAAGGAAGTCGGCAAAGAGGCGAAATCGATATCATCGAAGCGATCATAAATTCCTAGGCAGGGGATAAGGGATTCCCCATAACCTTTCTCCGCGACATAATCCCTAACCCCAACACGTCCTGCGCAACGGGAGACCTCTTTGTCTTTTGGATAGACGAAAAGACGAAGGACCTGCAGTTTTTCCGTGTAACGGGTCGGGTTTTTGAGGTTTAGCTTATGATGGGTGATGTATTTATACTGCAACTTCACATAAGCGGTTTTGGAGATGGCCTTGATGATTCGCCTGCTCATTACCCCAACAAGTCTTTTCAGTTTGTTTTCCTTTAAGTTCTTATTACGCATCGACGTTCTCCTTGTTGCGGTGGCTTGGGAGGAAGGAAGTGACGAGGTTTTCCCTAAGCAACAAGCATCCGCCTATATATATTAAAGCGTCTATGGCGACGACGATAATCATGGAAATAAGATAACTTTGCCATAATTCCTGCATCGGCATAAGCGATTCGAAAACCGGCATCATGAAGAAGGAGAAGACGGCGACCGCTCCACCCGCGATCAAAATCTTCAGATTGTTCAAACGGAAGATGGCCTTCGTGGAATATAGAGGGGTCTTCCAGAAAAGGAACAGCAGGATCAAGGCGTCCGTTCCGGCTGTTGCTATCGCTACGCCTATGACGGGGTCATTCCTAAATGGGATTAGGGCAAGAAGCAAGGACAACCCGATATTTAACGCGACCCCTATCCCCATTGTGAAAAGATAGATTTTCTCTTTCTTCATTGGGATGAGGATTTCGGTATAGATGTTATCCGCGATCGAGTAGGTGAGCATCATCGAAGCGAGGATTATCAAAACCAAGAAGGCGTTTTCATAGCTGACCTCGTTGGAACCGGAGATTAGATGGGTGATTTCCTTGCTCATCGTCGCCATACAGGCAATCGCCGGGATAGCGATGAAGAAGGTGATGTTCAAAGAATAATTGATGAGATTTTGGAAGAAACGCTTATTCTCAAGGGAATAGTAATATGAGGCCCTAGGCATGAAGACCGCGTAAAGGGAGGTAATGAGGGTGATGACGATATCTATGCCCTTCACACCTACCGAATAAGCCCCTACGGAAGCCTTGCTCGAATCGATGAAGCCAAGGATGAATTCGTCGGTTTGGTTATATAAGGCGAGGGCAAAGGAAATCAAAAAGAGGACGAAAAGTGATTTGAAATGCTTTTTGAATTCGTATTTTTGGGTTTTCCTCAAAGAGACGAACCGCGGCAGATAAAGGAGGTTGATGATGACCGTCAAAACCGTTCCGAGGATCGCGATGAAGGCATAGGTATAAAGATAGTTGGATGGGGTGGCCGAGCCCCTAACGAAGGTAAAGGTCAGCAATCCGGAGAAAGCGATCAAAAGAATGGAACGGACCGTTATATAGAAATGCCTTTCCAAAGCGATATAGACCCATTCGAAGGAGAAGACCCCTGTTAGGAAATTTATCGAAAGGAGGAAAATAAGCTGGGCGTTATCCCTTAATGCGCTGGAAGTGAAGATGGTCGCGCTCATTAGCCCAAAGCTTATGAGGGTCATCACGGCCTGCATCAAAAAGAATTCCTGAACGGTTTTGTTAAGGAGTTCTTGGTTGTCCTTGACCTTCGCGCATTCGCGGATAGCGATATTGGGTATGGAGATCCTTGCCAAAATCAGGAAATAGTAAACGAAGGTATTGGCCCAGGTATAGGTTCCGAACACGGAATCGCCAAGGGCGCGGGTCACATAAGGGAAGGTGATGAACGAAAGAATCGTCATGGTTAAGGTGCGGATCAAATTGATGAGCACGTTGGCCCTGACGTTATAGGAAGGATTTTTGGTCTTTGCCGTTTCGTTCATAGAACGGGGGAATTATACACCTTAAAGAAAATAGGGAAACTTTGCCGTAAATCCATGTTGCCCAAAAAGGTCCTAACAAAGATAATTTACGGGATGAAAATCCTGATCGTCTCACAATATTACTATCCGGAAAAAGTTTCCCTGACCGCAATGGCAGAGGGGTTAGTTAAACGCGGTCATGACGTTTTGGTGGTGACCGGACAGCCAAATTACGGTTTAGGCCATATCCAAGAAGGATACGAGAATATCTTCGATGAAGAGATCAACGGGGTCCGCGTCCATCGTTGCAAACTTTTCCCTAGAGGGAATTCTGGGATGTCCCGCCTTCGCAATTACATCTCCTTTTGGAGGAATTCCAAGAAATACCTTGGCCATCTGAAGGAAGAATTCGATGTCGTTTATTCGCAGGTCATGTCCCCTATTACCGCGGCAAGTGGGGCCAACCTCTATGCGAAGAAGCATCATGTTCCCCACGTCCATCATTGCTATGACCTTTGGCCAGAATCGACAGTCGTAACTGGAGCGGTGAGGAAAAACTCATGCATGTATCGCCTCCTTTTCTCTTGGAGCAAGAAGATATATCGGAAAATGGACCATATACTTATCTCCTCCCCTTCCTTTGAATCCTACTTTAGGGATGTCCTTAAAATCAAAGACATCCCCATAACCTATGTCGCTCAGCCGGCCTTATTGGCGAAGGAAACAGGTAAACCGATCGAATTCGATACGCCTTATAGCCTTGTCTATGCCGGGAACGTCGGTCCCCTACAACTCGTGGAGAACCTTGTTAAGGCCATGCCTCTAGTCAAAACCAAAGGAGTCAAACTCCATGTTATAGGCATGGGACACTGCTTAGAAAAGGTCAAGGGCATCGTAAAGGAAAAGCATTTGGAGGAAGTCGTGGAAATACACGGTCCGTTATCTAGGGAAATAACTTCTTCCTATTTCATCAACGCGACCGCTTTGGTGGTTTCCTTAAAAGGCGAAGGTTTCGTGGGGGCAACGGTTCCCAATAAACTCGTCTCCTCCCTTTATTATGGCCGTCCTGTTCTAGGGGTCATAAAAGGAGACGGCGAGAAGATTCTAAAGGAAGCTGACGCGGCTGTTTTCTCCGATAGCGAAAAAGAGGAGGACATTGCTTTAGCAATAGATAATCTCCTCTCCTTAAGCGAAGAAGAAAGAAAAACCCTAGGCAATAACGGGAAAGAATACTACGAGAGAGTCTATGACTTTGATTTGTTGCTAGATAGAATCGCGGAAATGCTTTGTCTCTCAATCAAAGAGAGGAAATGAAATCGTAAAGAAGTTTTCCACTTGCCTCCAACCCGTAAGCATCGAGGACGCGGCCTTGGGCCGTGTTTTCTTTTAGATTGATGAGGTTTCCGTTTTCGTCCATATGGGAAACGAAGAAATCGATTAATTGGTCCTTGGCTTTTTCGGGATCGGAAGGAATCCAATCTATTGACTCTTCATAAACATCCTTGATTGGGGTGGATAAAGTCGAGGCGACGTGTTTTCCTAGGTGGAGGTATTCCATGACCTTGGAAGGAACGGAGCATTTATCAAGATAGGCCCTATATATACGAGGATTGATCAAAAGTTCCGCGCCTGCTTCAAGGGAATAATTCTCCTCCTTCGAGACCTGCCCTAGGAAGATGATGTTTCCGTTCGCCTCCGCGAGTTCCTTGGCCTTCTTTTCGCTTGGGCCGTGCCCCGCGAGAATCAAATTGAAGTTGGCCTTTAAGGAAGAATAGGCCTCAAGCAGGGAATCCGTCCCGTCTTTATAGAATAAAGCCCCTCCATAATAGACATATGGCTTTTCGGATTCATAAGGTTTGATTTCGGGGGTTTCCTCAACTATGCCCATATGGATAAGGAAGGGCCTTTGTTTCACGTTATAAAGCTCTTCCAAGCCTTTGGTCAGACAAAAATATCCGTCAGCCTCTTTGCTTAAGCCAAGGGAAGCCGAGATATATGTATCGCTTGTCCCCGAAATATTGAAGGGATCGTCCGTGCAGACGGCAAGGCGTTTGCACCCAAGTTTCCTCGCCAAAGATTTCGCCGCCCTGCTCAAGGAAATGTTAAGGGTGTCATAGACGATAATGAGGTCTCCCGGTTTTTCCTTGCCGAATTTATCCATGACCGCGCGGATGATTTTTGGAGGAATCGTCAAGGCGTTAGGAATGATTGGCCTTTTTGGTGGATAGAAATAATAATGGGGGATGCCGTTTCCCTTAATTCCCTTCTTATGTTCGAAGCAATCTTCGGAAGAGGGGACGAGGCTAAAGCAGGTGACTTCAAAATATTTGGCTAAAGAAGCTATAAGCTTGCCGTGAAAATTCTGCCCTGCCGGATTAGGCTTCCTCGAGGCGTTCTTGACGATAAGGTCAAAATCGAGTTGGCCGACGTGGTTTGATAAATAGATGACCTTCATATCACTTCGATTTTAGCCTTTCGTAGTATTCCGCAAAATAGGTTAGATGATGATTGAGGGTGGAAAGGATGGTGTTATCCTTAGCAACCGCAAGACTTTGCTCTGCCATCCCTCGCCTAGTGAGGTTGCTCATGGCCTTCAAAATGCCTTCATCGTCATGGACATCGACAACAAAACCGTTGACCCCCTCCCTTATTAAATGCTTCGCGGCGTTAACTCCATTTGAACTCATGACGGGCAGCCCCTGGCTCAAGGCTTCCTCGATAACATGGCCGTAGATATCTTCTTTGGAAAGGAAGAGGAAAGCATCGCAGGAAGAGAGGATACGAAGAAGCTCTTTGTGTTCTTTGAAGGGCATGATGATGACGTTATTGAGTTTGAGTTCGGCAATCTTATCCCTCATGGCCTTCTCTTGCTCGCCTTCTCCAATAAGAAGGAGGGTGCTAGGCTCTTGGTATTTGGCGAATATCGAAATAAGGGAAACGAAATTCTTCCTTTCGATGAAAAAGCCGGTGGATACGAACAATTTCCCTTCCGGTAGGCCGTATTCTTTTCGGATATCCCGCTTTTGTTCTTCGGTAAGAGGCTTTTTCAACACCTCTTCCTCTTTAACGCTGGAATATGGGTAAAGGGAGACGGATTTCGGATCGGCCCCATAATGGACGAGGTAGGCCATGGAATTTTCATCGGGGCATAAATAAGCGTTCGCGCCTTTGATGAAATGTTTCTTCAAAGCCTTAACAATGAAGCTTTCCTTTTTGATGATGCCCCCGTTGATATAGAAGATGTAAGGAATCTTTTTTCTCTTCAGATAGGAGATGACGCGCATCTCGGTGAAAGACCTATAACCATTTATGACGACTATATCGTATTTATGGGACTTCAAATGTTTTAAGGGGACTCTTGAGTTGCTGTTAACGTCCCCTATCTTCTTCGCGTGTACGTATAAAGCGATGAAATTCCTTGGACTTGCACTATAAAAAGTCGCGTTTCGGACATATTCCTCATCGCGAATGAACATCGCGGTGAGCTCGACCTCTTTCCCTAATTCGTTGAAGAAATCGATTTTATATGGGGCGGGATGATTGAAGAGCCAAAATATTTTCATCGGGGGTATTATCCCATTTAAGAAGGAAAACCGAGACCATTTATTTTATAATCTTGTCGTTATGATCAAAGATTGGGATGAATTCTTCCGCTCCGTCAAGGAAAAACCATACGCGCGGTCCTTGAAAGAATTTTTAAAAAACGAATACGCGACAAAGACGGTTTATCCTCCAAGGAACCTCGTATATAACGCGTTTGAGCAAACATCTCCTAACGAAGTTAAGGTCGTTATCTTGGGCCAAGATCCATATCATAATCCAGGTGAGGCCATGGGTTTATGCTTCTCGGTCCCCGAAGGAATCCCTCTGCCTCCTTCTTTGAAGAACATCTACAAGGAAATCCAAGATGACACGAAAGAGGAAATGGATTTTCAAAAAGGCGATTTGACTTGCTGGGCCAAACAAGGGGTTTTGCTTCTTAACGCTTATTTAACGGTGGTTAGGAATTCGCCCTTATCCCATAGAATGGACGAATACGACAAATTCGTCGAGGACGTGTTCGCGTTTTTGGAAAAAAGAGATCAACCTATCGTCTATTTGCTTTGGGGAAGTTTTGCTAAGCGTTATGCGCGCTACGTAAGAAACCCCAACCACGTCGTTATAGCCGCGAATCACCCATCTCCATTATCCGCGAATAGAGGCGGATGGTTTGGGACCCGCGTTTTCTCTAGGTGCAACGCTTTCCTAGTTGAAAGGGGAGAAACGCCAATACGGTGGTCGAATATCGCAAAACGGTAGTAGTTTTTAACAAAAAATAATCCTTGAAAACGAAATAGATAGATTTAGAATTTTAGCGATCCGGAGGTTCCCATGAAGGAGCCTGAGAGCGATGGTGTTCCTATCGAAACGGCACCTGATCCAGATAATGCTGGCGTAGGCAAGGCGACTTGCTTCTCGTCAAAGAGGAGTGAAACATGGAAAAAAACAACGAAAACGGCAACTTTGCGAAGGTGCGCGGAGTGCTAACGGGGTTAGCCCCATATATCGCAATCGCGATTTTTCTTATCGGCATTGCGATTTCTCTAGCAGGTCCTTATTTCAGGGTGAAACTTGATGAAGGCGGGGAGACAGTCACCCATTATTATGGACTGATCGACATGATTTCCAACGCGTCCTTCAAACCCTCATTGAGGTCTTACTTCATCGTCATTTATTTGGGATTCCCCGTTTTATCCGCAATCTTAATAGCTTTGGGAAAGTTCAATACGCGTTTATATACCGCGGCCACCATCCTTCTTCTATTTAGCGGAGTAAACTCGATTGCCTCTGGCTACGTAATAAATTATGTTTTCACTTGGTCTGCCGAACCGGCCAAGATTCAGATTTGGGGCGTCCTCCCAATTGTCTGTTTCTTCGTTTCGGCCCTAATGACCCTCGTGATTAACGGCAAAGAGGAATCCTTTACCATTTCCGATATCACGGAAGCCGGCATAACCGTTGCCCTTGCCTTTATCTTCAACCTTATCACCTTCTTCAAAATGCCTACCGGGGGCTCCGTTAATTTGCAGATGCTCCCCTTATTCATCTATGCGATTAGACGCGGACCATTAAAGGGATTCGTAACCGCGGGAATCATCTTTGGTTTATTGACTTGCCTAACCGATGGTTATGGAATCGCCACCTTCCCCTTCGATTACCTTCTAGGAATCGGGTCGGTCGCGATCGTCGGGTTCTTTGGGAATCTAATCCTTGGGAAAGACCAAAAGAACTACAACCTCAAAGGCGAGATCTTCATCTTCGTCGGCTGCGCTATAGCCAGCGCGGTCCGCTTTGCCGCCGGATCGGTCTCCTCCATGCTCCTTTATGGCTATGAATTAGACGCCGCCGCCTTATATAACGTTGGCTATGTCTTCGTTTCGGGAGGAATCGCCACCGTTGCCATCATGGCCCTTTACGGTCCTTTGGCTAGGGTCAATTCCTTCTTCCCCGTCAAATCTGTTGAGGTTAAGGGGAAAGAAGAAAACAAAGAAGCCTCTTTGGAAGAACCAAAAGAATAAGACATCATTTTAAGTTATAAAAACGTGCCGCATCCTTTTCTTTTGCCCTTTTATGATTCAAATCATAATGCTAAAGCCCTCATTGTGTTATGATACTCCAGCCAAAAGGAGGAAAACCCATGCCTGAGGAAGAAAAAGAAAAAGTAGAAACCGTCGTTGATGAAGATGAATTCGTCGACGTCGAAAGCGAGAAACTAGCCGCGGAAAGGGAGGCTAAGAAAGCCGAGGAAGCCAAGAAGGCCGCGGAGAAGAAAGAGGCCGAGGAAGCCGGGAAAGTTGTTGAAACGGAAACAGGTCCAATCGATACCTCCGATTTGCATCTGCCAGAAGAACTCCAAGGGGATGCTGTTCCTAGAGTTATTACGGTTGATGAAAAAGGCGTTTATGAATACGGAAACCCAAAACTGTCCGCGATGGAAGAAGCGAGGAAGGCCTGGAAGAAGAGCTATCGTCTCTCCTCTATCCTTAAAGTTGGAATCTCCACTTTTTGCCTTCTTTTGATCGTCTTGGCTTGGGTCATCCCGACCACCGTCATGGGTAGTAGCGCCGGCAGTGTGCCTTTATATATCGCTTTAGGCACCGCGGCAGGCTCCCTTGTTGTCATGGCTTTGACGAGTTTCTTGGTTAAGAAGAAGCAAAATCGTTTCGTCTCCACCTATTTCCATGCCTTTTATAAGCCAATGGACGAATACCTCTTTGAGGACCTTGATATCGCTAACGTCCAAGGGGATGTCGATACCAAACTTTCCCAGGGGGAATTCGATGGGGGCAAAGCCTTCAAGAAAACCCATAACGTCGGTAGCCGCGATTCCCTCACCTTTACCTATAAAGGCGTTGATGCCGCGGTTTCCGATGCCGCTAGTCAAGAGGAAGGCAAGAACAAGGCCTTGATGGTCACTTTCGTCGGTAAATTCCTCCGTATGCACAATAACCTAAAACTTGATAACGGGGTCATCTTCTACTTCAAGGGAAATGACCGCGCCATTCCGCCTACCGGCATAATTGGGGCGACCCCTGCCATCAAAAACGATTATTATAACGTCTATGGCCTTGGCAAGGATATCGCCAAAATCCCCTCCGAAACCATGATGCTCATCGAGAAGATCAGGACCAACAAGCTTTTAGTCGATGTCACCATCTCCATCCAATCCGGCAGGACGTATATGTATCTAGGAGTCGAAGACACCTTGATGATCTTGCCAAATAAGGATCAATTCAACCCGAATTACCTTATCGCCTACAAGCAAATATTCGCTTCCTTCCTCGAAATCGGGTATTCGCTTTCGGGAGAGAAATACAAACAATAGTTTTAACGAAGCCATTTCGCATTGCCTAATGGCTTCTTTTTCGTTTTGGGTTATACTTTAGCCAGGCGGAGAAGTCATTTCTCCATATTGGCAAACGTAAATGGACAAAAAAGAAAAGAACACGGGGCGTTTCCCGCGATGGATGAGAGTACAGGCTTATAAGCATGACGGGTCTTTGCATAGGCAATGGAGCCCTGCTTATTTGGTGGAGGAAAACGCCTCCTATTGGGCTTTGGCCAGCAAATCCTCCGCGGTCACCGAAAGCGATGGCAGAAGGTGGATAACCAAGGAAAAAGCGATCTTCCTCCTTTTTAAGGATAAATGGATGAACGTCATCGCGATGTTCAAGGAAGAAACCGAGGCCCATGGCGATAAGGGCAAGGTTTTCCCCGCGGGGATTTGCTATTACGTCAACATCGCCTCCCCGACGATTTTCGATAAGGGATTCCTGAAATATATCGATTACGATCTCGACGTTAAGCTTTATCCAGACGGTTTGGAAAAGACCCTTGATGAGAACGAATACAATAGGCATGCATCTTCTTTTGGCTATCCGGAAGACCTAACCAAGGCCATCCAAAAATCCCTTGAGGAAGTCAAAAGGATGATTGATGCAAGGGAGTTTCCTTTTAACGACGATTCGATTGAAAGGCTCTACGAACTCTTCCTTTCTCAAAACCACCCGATGCCTTTACGTTAAGAAGTAGTATACTTCTCTTCGGTAATTTACCATGGAACTATTTTTCGAAAGCCACAATAAAGAAGAAACCAAGCGTCTGGGGGCCCTTCTCGCCCCATATCTCGTCCCAATGGACGTAGTTTTGTTAACGGGTGATTTAGGCGCGGGCAAAACCACGTTCGTCTCAGGCGTCGCGGAAGGCTTAGGCATCAAGGATAACGTAATCTCCCCAACCTTCAACATTATGAAATGCTATTTCGGGGGCAGACTGCCCCTATACCATATCGATGCCTATCGCCTTGAGGACCAAAACATCGAAATCGGCCTTGACGAATATATCGAAGGCGATGGGGCCTGCTTCATCGAATGGCCGAAATTCATCGAGCCCCTCATCCCCGATGAACGCATCGAAATCGAGATCAACCATAAAGAAGAGAACACCCGTACATTGGTTTTCAAAACGGATTGTCCAAGACTTGCCCGCGTTTTGGAGGAAATAAAGGAGGCTTTCGACCATGATTAAGTTACTTCTCGATTCCTCCGATAAGCGCTTGGTTGTCGCTATTGCGCAAAGGGATAAGATCATCGACTCCGTTGATTATGAAGCTTGGCAAAAGCAATCGGAATTCATGGTTTTGGAAATCGATAACCTCCTAAACAAAAACAACCTCACCCGGAAAGATATCGAGTCCGTCTCAGTGGGCAAAGGCCCAGGTTCCTATACGGGCGTGCGCATTTCCATGAGCATCGCCAAAACCATCGCCTTCGCGCTTAACATCCCGCTTTACACGATTTCTTCCCTCGCATTAATCTGCCATTCGTTTGAGAAACCATCAATCGGCATCATGAATGCAAGAAGCAAGAGAAGCTATGTCGGGGTTTACGATAAGGGCAAGGCCATTATGGAGGATTGCATCCTCGAGAACAGTGAGCTCCTCGCCTATATCGATGAACACCCGGATTACCTTCTTTGTGGCGACCTCGCTTATTTAGGCCTAAAAGGAGAGGAAGAGAATATCGCCGAGGAATTGCTCCGTCTTTCCGTCAAGGAAAACGAGGAAGAGAATCCCCTTGGGGCTAGGCCGGTCTATTTGAAGGATTCCTATGACCAAGGGCACTTCAAAACCATCGTAAGGAAAATGCTCCCAAGCGATTTAGACGCGGTCAAGTCTATCGAAGACGCCACCTTCCATAACCCATATACCAAAGAACAACTTGCCGCCGAACTTAACGAAAACCCCGTTTCAGGGATGTATGTCGCCGTCGTCGATCATGAAGTCGTGGGCTTTATCGACTTCATGATTACGTTTAATTCCTCGACCATCGTCCAAATAGCCGTCAAAGAGGAATTCAAACGTAAGGGCATCGGGAATATGCTTCTTGGCCAAATGATCAAAGATTGCGAATCCAAGGAGGACGTGGTTGAGTTTATCACCCTTGAGGTCCGCGTTTCCAACGCCCCGGCGATTGCCTTTTATAAGAAACACAAGTTCTCCGAGATTACCATCAAGAAGAACTATTATTCCGATGGCGAAGACGCCATCTACATGGTGAGGAGTCTCTGATATGGCTAAGATCCTTGCAATCGAATCATCTTGCGACGAAACGGCTGTCGCGATTACCGATAACGGGAAGCTCTTATCTAACGTTGTCGCCACCCAAATCTCTGTTCACGAGAAATTTGGCGGGGTCATGCCGGAAATCGCCTCGCGCCTACATACGGAAAACATCACGGTTTGCCTAAAGGAGGCTTTGGATAAAGCCAAAGTCAATTTGGAGGATATCGATGCCTTCGCGGTTACACGAGGTCCTGGTTTAATCGGCTGTCTCCACGTTGGTCTCCAAGCCGCGAAAACATTGGCCCTTCTTTATAAGAAGCCCCTTATCCCCGTCCATCATCTCGCCGGACATATCTACGCGAATGAATACGTCGGGGAATTCGTCTTCCCTCTTCTTGCAATCGTCGTATCAGGCGGGAACACCGAATTCGTTCTCATGAAAGACCATATGGATTTCGAGATCATCGGTGAAACCAAGGACGATGCCGTCGGGGAATGTTATGACAAAGTGGCGAGGGTCCTTGGGCTCCCTTATCCAGGCGGTCTTCCGATTGATTTGGCCGCGAAACGCGGAAAACCAGTTTATCCCCTTAAGGAGCCCGATAGTCCAGATGGTCCTTATGATTTCTCTTATTCTGGATTAAAGACCCAGGTTATCAATCTCGTCAATACGATTAAGCAACGCGGGGAGAAGGTCAATGTCGACGATATGGCCAAATCCTTCCAAGACGTCGCGATTGGGGTAATCGTCAAAAGGGCCAAGAAAGCCATTGAGCAATATGGTGTCTCCCAAGTCATTTTGGCGGGGGGCGTGTCTGCGAATTCCTATCTTAGGGAGCAGATGACCGCCTTGCTTGCAGGAAGCAAGACCAAATTGATAATACCCCCGTTATGGTGCACGACCGATAACGCGGCGATGATCGCCAAAGTCGCCGAAAGGCTTTACGACTTAGGTGTTTTCGCCCCTCTTTCCCTTGGAGTCGATCCGAACTGGAAAATCGATCATTGGAAGGATTTCTAATCCGTTTTGAAAAAAAGTTTGTCAAAGGCGTCCGATCCATTAGGAAAGGACGCCTTTTTTCTTCTTTCGGAGGAAATCGTCATTTTTCAAAAATGACCTCCCAAGAAAGGTAATTGATGTCTATAATACTTCACATGCAACCACAAGCGATTCTAGTATCCGAGCTCTATGCTCGCCATGCCCAGGGGGAAGACCTCACCGCCCTTGGCGAAATCATCATCGAGGGATGGGTCCGCACAAACCGCGACTCCGGGTCCATTGGCTTCCTTTCCATTAATGACGGAAGCTGCTTTAAATGTATCCAAGCCGTCTATAATTCCTCGCTTTCAAACCATGAGGAGATTAGCCACGTCTTAACCGGGGCCGCCCTTTATCTTCGCGGCAATATCGTTTTGACTCCCGATATGCCTCAACCGTTCGAGATTCATCCAGTCGAGGTTAAGGTCGTGGGAGAAGTAGATCCCGATTATCCTCTTCAAAAGAAGAGGCATTCCCTTGAATACCTTAGGGAAATCGCCCATCTTCGTCCAAGAACGAATACCTTCCTCGCCCTTTACCGCGTTCGTTCCGTCCTCGCACTTGGCATCCATGAATTCTTCCAATCCAAGGGATTTGTCTATGTCCATACGCCAGAATTAACCGGTAACGACGCCGAAGGCGCTGGTCAGGTTTTTACCATTACGACCCCCGATGAGAAGGGGAAAGCCTCCGAAACCGATTTCTTTGGTAAGAAGGTTTCCCTAACTGTCTCCGGACAGCTTCATGTTGAGGCCTTTGCCTTAGCCTTCCGCGACGTTTACACTTTCGGACCGACATTCCGCGCGGAAAAATCCAACACCCCACGTCATGCTTCCGAATTCTGGATGATCGAGCCAGAAATCGCCTTCGCGGACTTAGAGGACGATATGAACCTCATGGAGGAGACCATCAAATTCTGCATCCGTTACGTCTTGGAGAAATGCCCGGACGAAATGGCTTTCTTCTCCGGAAAATTCATGACCCCAGGCCTTATCGATAAACTCAACGCCGTTTTGGCTAGGCCGTTCCGCAGGATGGAATATACCGAAGGTATCGAACTCCTCAAAGAAGCGGTTAAGAACGGACACAAGTTCGAGAATCCGAACATTGAATGGGGCATGGACCTTCAATCCGAACACGAACGTTATCTTACCGAGGAAGTTGTCAAAGGACCGATGTTCCTCATCAACTATCCAAAGGATATCAAAGCCTTCTATATGAGGGAAAACGATGACGGCAAAACCGTCGCCGCCTGCGATTGCCTCGTTCCTGGCGAAGGAGAGATTATCGGTGGTTCACAACGTGAGGAACGCTATGACATCCTTAAGGCCAAAATGGACAAAATCGGCAACACGGATGGCCTAGAATGGTATCTCAACCTCCGCAAATACGGTGGCTGCATCCATTCGGGATTCGGTATTGGATTCGACCGTTTGCTCATGTATCTCACCGGAGTTAACAACATCCGCGACTCCGAACCATTCCCACGCACCAGTTCGCAAATCAAATACTAAACAGGAGCTGATAATGAGATTAGATGACGAAGACATGGAAATGGAAGAAGGGGAAACCCCTCTTTCACCAGACGAAGAAGCTAGGCGGGCTTTAGCCGCCAAAAGAACCTTCTTCTTTTCCATTGGCGTTATCGTGATCATCATCGGCCTCCTTGTTTGGGAAATAGTGGAGCATCTTGTCTTATGAAAAGGAACAATGCTCTTAAAATCGTTCTCTTGGTTTTGACGCTTTCCTTTTTGGCTTCTTGTTCTTCCTCTAAAGGAGGGAAGTGCACAGGAGAAGGCGGGGTCTGCGCCATAGGCGACGAAAAGAAACTTAACCCCTATTCCCTCGTTATAAGATCTGAATGATAGGTAAAACCCAATGTCAGGCCTCCTTGAATGAGTTTGGTCCTCGGCGTATAGTTTAGGTGGGTTTTTGGACCGACTATTCGTCGGCCCTTTTATTTACCACCTATGGGGGAGCAGGGTCCCTAGCAATAAGAGCGCCGCGAGCAGGATCCGTAGCGCCGCCTTCGAGCGGTGAAAAAAAACGGCTAGCGATCCGTCATGTTCGTCAAAGAAAAACTATACGTCCGGTCTCCGGCCCTAGCCCCCTTGAAAGGGCACGGTCCTTGGCGTATAGTTTAGGTGATAATTCTGCTCCGGTTATCCGCCGGGGCTTTTTTCATCACCTATGGGGGAACAACGTCCCTAGCAGCAGTAGGGCCGCGAGCAGTATCCGTAGCGCCGCTTTCGCGATCGCCTTGGGCCGCCCGGGCCTCTTTTGCGTCTTCGGCACGCCTTCTTCCTCCTTTCCTTCCGCGCCTAGGGAACGTCGTCCAGAGGGCTTCGCGCGGATTGACGGGGAGCGGAAATACATCCCAGATCTCTTCAATCATGGAAATGTCCTCCTACTTAACTTATAGTGAAAAAAATTGAAAATCGTCCGCGTAAAATAAAAAAATTTTTAGAGGAAGATAAAAACCCCGATTAAATGAATAAAAAAACGAGCAAATATTTTGCCCGTCAATTAATCGCTTGGTGGAAGCGGCTTATCCCGTTTGACCTTGATATCGTCACTTGCGTTATATCCATCAAGACTCTTTGAGAATACTGTCCTTGCCCTCGAATGAAGCATCTGCCACCTTGATATGTATGCTTGGCAAGCAACCGCCTCAACAATGATCGCGGCCACATAGAAGAGGGTCTCCATATAGATATAGAGATTTTCGATGTGGAATTCTGGAGAATGGATAACCGCTGGCCAGTTGCCAATCAAAGGAATTCCGAATACATGGACAATCGCCGAATCGAAGTCATAGGCGAAAAATAGCTCACCCGTTACTGCGAAAATGTTATCTCCCCATCTTCCGTTAACGAGGTTGCCAATGATAAGGATTATCGTAGCGAGCAACGCCAAAAGGAAGGCGGGAATCGATTGTCTATACAGCAAGCGATTGTTCTTTCTTCTTCCAAGGTTAAGGAAGGCCTTTGGGGTATCGACAACGTGGGTGATCGTGGCGTCATGCATCATCGTATCGGCCCGTTTGGATTGGTAAATCATGGTTTTGCGTACCGCAACGCCGATTAAGGCGATGAGGATTAGGAAAACCACAAGGAGTATGACCAAAATGATGAGGGCCCTTTTATCGGTTTCGGAAAGGGAAATGAAAAGGTTCATCATTGATCGTCACCCCCTTCCTTGTTCTCAATCGCGGGGACTTCGCGGTTCTCTATTGGGGGAGGAGGAACCGGTGGAACGGAGGGAGGTACTCCATAAGGAGAAGATGGATTTCCGATTCTTGGGTCACCTGGGAAAGGGGGCATTCCTGGAGGGGTGCCCGTGAAATAATTGGCCTGCACGTAAACCGGTCCAGCGGGAGCGGGTTTGGCTTCTTCCTTCTTTTCCTCCTCCTCAATGCTTCTTTTGAGGATCTTGTAGGCCTTTATATCCTCTTCAAACGGCGGGAATAGTTTCTTGCCCTGGAAGAAATGAATGACCATCAAAACGAATTCATAGAAGAAATTTCCGATAGCGAAAACCGCGACTACCGCGATGACCACGAGTAGCAAGGGCGTTAAGGCCGCCCAGAGGATACCAAGTGCAAATTCCTTCAAGATTTTCATGGCTTCAATATTTTAGTTTCGCTACGCGCCTTCCTCAACAGGAAAAGGGAGCGAATTGCCCCGATTAACGCTATTCCCAAAGGGAAGAGGTTCAAATAATTGAGGCCATGGGTTTTATCGTATGTGAAACCGATCGCGAAGAGGATAAAGCAAAGGAGGAAGATGGTCCCGCTAGCGATAAGATAGACCCAGGATAGAGATTGGAATTCGTCTTTTATGAGGATGATGCACCAGAACAAGGAATAGGCCAAAAACACAAAGGCCACCTCCATATTGAAAAAGCCGATGATAAAGCCGCTTATTGATAACGCTAAAGCAAAAATAGCGGGGACATGTATCGGGTTTTCCTTTGGCTTATCTATTCCTAAACGCGGAAGAATGGATAAGGCGAATATGGAAATAAGGGTCATCTCCACCATCGTATACAAAGCCATGAAACCGAAGAAGGACAACGTGGCGAATTCATTCTCGCTTAATCTGAAGAAAGACAATAGGCCGGATTTCATATCGATGCTCATGGTCGCTTTGATAATCGGAAGCTCAAGGAGGAAGAAAAGGAATTCGATTACCCCGCAGGCAAAGAGGTTGATATATAGGGGAGCCTTTCTTTTTAGAAGGATTCCAAATAGCCCTCCCGTGAAAAGGCCTGGGATTGCATAGAAGATCGCGGAGGATATATCCGCGAAGGAAGAAAGGATGCATAAGGGCATGGAGGCCCCTAGATAGATTAAGTAATGGAGGTCCTTGCAGAACAAGGCCACGACCATTGAGGTAAGGGGGACAACGAAAAGGACTATTAACCCACCTAACGGGAAGAATGAAGCAAGCACACAGAAAAGTGCGTTGATCGCTGCGAACATGGCCATGAAGGCGATGGACTCCACCAAAGTTTCACGCTTCTTGAAGAACCTCATGAGTATATTTTACCCATAAGGAGGGGATATTTTTAAGGCTGGTTTCCCCAGTTAGGAAAAAACTTCTAGAAATTGCTTTCTAGGCATTCAAAAAACCTTGTCTAAAAAGTAGAATATACAGGCTATGAAAATCGATTACGCATCATTGCTCAACGAAGCCCAACTTGAGGCCGTCACGACCTCTTCCCAACACGTCCGTATCATTGCTGGTGCTGGCAGTGGAAAGACCAGGGTTTTGACATATCGCATTGCTTATCTCATCGATCAATGGGGCGCTGATCCGTATTCGATTTTGGCGGTTACATTCACCAACAAAGCCGCGAATGAGATGAAGGAAAGGGTCGAAAAACTGATTCCTGGCTCCTCCGCCTTCCTGACCGTATCGACCTTCCATAGTTTCTGTGCCCGTTTCCTTAGAAAGGAGAGTCATGTCCTTGGTTATCCAAGTTCCTTCACGATTCTTGATGACGAGGATTCCGATAAGATGATCGTCGATGTCCTCGTGGAGATGGGCTATAAGAAAAAGGACCCCTTCGTCAAAACCGTTAAGAACTATATCGGTAGAAAAAAGACCCTCGGGATTTACCCCGATGACATCAAATTGGTGAGGGAAACCTTCCACGATGAGAAGAAAGCTATCGAGGCATATCGCGAATATGAGACCAAGAAATATCAGATGTTCGCCTTCGATTTCGACGACTTGCTTTTAAAGACCCTCCAAATCCTTGAGGAATACCCCGAGATTAGGGAAAAATGGTCGAATAGATTCTCTTATCTTCTCGTCGACGAGTTTCAGGATACGAACAACGTCCAATATAGACTTTTGAAAGACCTATGCACGATGGACACCAACGTCTATGTCGTTGGAGACCCAGACCAAACCATCTACACTTGGAGAGGGGCTAATCAAGGCATTATCTTGGATTTCCCTCGCGAATTCCCGGATTACACCGATATCGTCCTTGACCGCAACTATCGTTCCACCGAATCAATCCTAAAAGCCGCGAACAAACTCATCGCCCATAACAAGAAAAGGGTCCCCAAGAACCTTTATACCGAGGATGAAGAAGGAGAACCTATCATCACCAAATCCTTTGAATCAGCGGAAGGGGAAGCCAAATGGATCGCCAAGAAAGTCAGCGAATTGGTTAGGGAAGGCTCTTCCTATTCCGATATCGCTATCCTTTATCGCGCGGCGTATTTAACCCGTTCAATCGAATCCGCTTTGGCTGCTAATCGAATCCCATATCGCATTTTCGGCGGGCTAAGATTCTATCAAAGGAAGGAAGTCAAAGACGTCTTGGCTTATTTCCGCCTCCTCCTTAACGAAAAAGACGATGTCGCCTTTGATAGGATCGTCAACGTTCCTCGCAGAGGAATCGGTGAAAATAGCCAAGGCATTATCAAAACGGAAGCCGCCGCTTTAAACCTATCCGAATACGAATATGTCCGCGTTTTAAGTGAGCATCCGGAAACCGAACTCTCCAGCAAGGTCATCAATTCCTTGAACGTGCTTTCCTCATATATGGAAAACGCGAAGAAAAAGCTTCTTGATAACCTCGAGGTCTATTCCAAGGTCCTCAAGGATTTCATCACCGATATCGGTTACTACCAATTCATCGCGGAAGATCAGGCAATCGACGAGGACCGTGCGGAAAACGTCAACGCCCTCTTCGACGATTTGAATCGCTTTGTTTCCGATAATCCGGAATCGGGATTTGAGGAATATCTTCAAAACATCTCATTGCTAACTAGCCAAGACGATATGAACGGAGGCAATTACGTCTCCCTTATGACCGTCCATGTCGCTAAGGGATTGGAATTTGAAAACGTCTTCATCGTTTCCATGAACGAAGGCGTCTTCCCTTCCGCGAAAGCCGAAGCAGAAGGAGAGGAACGCGATGGGCCAGAAGAAGAAAGGCGTTTGGCCTATGTTGCGATGACCCGCGCCAAAAAGCTTTTAGTCATGACCACGAATTCAGGTTATTCCTATGTCACCGATTCCCATGCCGTTCCTAGCAAATTCTTCGAAGAGGCTGGAGTCAAAGTCGCTTCCTCTAGTGGCTCTTATTATGGCCAAAGCCGTGGAGGCTATTCCTCATACGGCTCATCCTATGGAGGATCGGGCGGATTCTATGGAGGAAGATCCTCTTCTAGACCAAGGGTTACCCGCAATGAATTCGGTGATGACATGGAAGACGACGACTTCTTTGGGGAATTCAATGTTTCCAAAAAGAAGGAACCCGTGATAGAGAATAAGCCCAAAACAAATGGGGTTACCGAATGGAAGGTCGGTGATAGGGTCACCCATGCCACCTTTGGCGAAGGAGAGGTCGTCCAGCTCATCGACAAGATGATTATCGTCGTCGAATTCAAAAGCGCCGGAAAGAAAACGTTATTAGGGACCCATCCATCCCTTCAAAAAATCTCTTCAAAAGGAGGAATCGCCTGATGAATATCGATGAAGCTAGGGCTAGAGTGGCCTATTTAAGCGAAAAACTCGATCGTTGGAATTACGAATATTACGTTTTGGATAATCCATCCGTCAGCGACGCCGAATTCGACCGTCATATGAACGAGCTCATGATGCTCGAAGCGGAATATCCTGAACTAAAATCCAAATCATCACCTACCCAAAGGGTCGGTGGGCAAGTCGCGGACGAATTCAAGAAGATCCCCCATAAGAGATTGATGCTTTCCTTAGGAAACGTCTATAACGAAGACGAGATGCGCGACTTCGATAGGAAGATCCGCGAAGCCACCGGGAAAAGCCAAATCACCTACATGGGTGAGGTGAAAATCGATGGCTTGGGTATGTCCCTAATCTATGATGGAGGCGAACTCCAATATTGCGTTACACGTGGTGACGGCAACGTTGGTGAAGACGTCACCCAAAACGTTAAAACCATCCGTTCCATCCCCTTAAAGGTCAAGGATAGACGTTCCTTCGAAGTTAGGGGCGAAGTCTATATGCCAAAGAAGTCTTTGGAACGCCTCAATGAGAATCGCGCCCTTAAGGGCGAACCTCTATTTGCTAACGCCCGTAATGCCGCGGCTGGAAGTATCCGTCAACTCGATTCCTCGATTGTAGCAACAAGAGGTCTAGACGCCTTTTGGTATTATCTAGTCAACGCGGAAGAGCTTGATATCCATGATCATTCCGCTTCCCTTGATTATCTTGATACCCTCGGTTTTAGGACCAACCATGAAAGAAAACTATTACATGGGGTCGATGAATGTATTGAATATATCCGTGAGATGACCGAGAAACGCGACGAACTTGGCTATGATATCGATGGCCTAGTCTTCAAAGTCGATGATTTGTCCGAACATGAGGAAATCGGATATACGGCGAAAACCCCGAAATGGGCGACCGCCTATAAATTCCCTCCAAAGGAAGTCACAACCAAGCTCCTTGATATATTCTTAACCGTTGGAAGAACCGGCAGAATCACGCCTAATGCGGTTTTGGAACCCGTTAGGGTTGCGGGAAGTTTAGTCCAAAGGGCCACGCTTAATAACGAAGACTTTATCAGAGATAAAGGGTTGATGATTGGTGATACCGTCGTCCTTCGCAAGGCCGCGGACGTTATTCCAGAAGTCGTTAGGCCGATTGTCGAAGAAAGAGATGGTAGCGAACGCCCATTTATCCTTAGCGAAGTCTGCCCAGAATGCGGCGAGCCTTTGACTAGGGTTCAAGGCCTCCATTATTGCCTTAACAAAGAATGCCCATCCAGAAAGATCGAAGGAATCATCCATTTTGCTTCACGCGATGCGATGGATATCGACGGTTTAGGAGAATCGATCGTCGAAGAATTCTATGGCGAAGGCTTTATCAAAGGAATTCCTGACCTCTACCGCCTTTACGATAAGGCCCAAGAGATCAAGGCTCTTGATGGCTGGGGCGATAAGGCCATCAGCAACCTTCTTGATTCGATTGAAGCTTCGAAGACCAGGTCTTTGGAACGCCTCTTATTTGGCTTAGGAATCAAGGAGATTGGAAACAAAACCGCGAAGACCCTAGCTAAGACATTCAAGACTTTGGATGCCTTCCTCGATTATCCAGAAGAAGACTACCAAAAGATCCAAGATATTGGACCCGTGGCAGCGAAATCGTTATTTGAGTTCTTCCACGATCCGAAGAATCTCGCCCTTATCGAGGACCTTCGTTCCCTTGGTTTGAATTTCAATTATCTAGGCCAAGAACAAACCGATGAAACCAGTTTCTTTTATGGCAAAACCGTTGTTTTGACCGGAACCCTTGTCGAATATACCCGTGATGAGATGACCGCGCTTCTAGAGAATATCGGAGCCAAAGTGGCTGGTTCGGTTTCTAAGAAGACCGATGTTGTCGTCGCTGGGCCAGGCGCTGGCAGCAAATTGGTCAAAGCCGAGCAACTCGGTATCCTTGTAATCGACGAGGCCCAAGCTCTCTCATACCTCAAAAAAGAAGAATAAGACATCGATCATATTATTTTTCGCGTAGATATCCTTTCCTTTTTTACTCGTAATTGAGTAACCTTTACGTGATGAAAAAACGCGCGATTGTTAAAATTTCGGCATTCGCCCTAGGAATGAGCCTCCTTGGAGGAGCTTTATTTGGGGTTACTTCTTTCAGTTCCCCAAAACCCGTAGAGGCCGCTTCGAATTATGAAGCTTCGGAACTACCGGACACGATTAATTTAAGAGATAACGATGAAAGTGAAATTAGGGCCTATTATTCGGCTTTAGATGGTAGAAACCTCAATGGCAATGATTTGCTCATTGCTTTGAAGCCCATATTGAAGAACAATCAGAAGTACTACAAATACGACGATTCCAGCGCCATTTGGAAAATATATGAAATCTCCGATAGAGATTGGGCGCTTTCCCCGGCCACTGCTTTGACTTCGGGACAAGGTAATTATGATGCTGTTGCAGACGAAATTACCAATTACAAATACGGGTCTAGCTATAGCAATCCTTATGTTCACGCTTTGTATGTTGATAGAACCGTCGATAATCCAATGAGGGCATGGGGCAACCATTCCCAAGGATATGGTGGAATTAATCGTGAGCACATCTGGCCGAAGTCCCGTGGTTTTGATAACGCTGAAGTAGCTGGAGCTAGGGGCGACCCAATGCATTTATGGGCAGCGGATGGATATACCAACAACATCCACAGTAATTTCGCCTTTGGCGAAGTCAGCTCTATCACAACCGATTGTTCCGTCAAAATCGATTATTCGGTCGGTAATTATCTTGGAACCTCCAAGACTTTAGGCAGCGGAACGGTTTTTGAACCTTGCGATGCCGATAAAGGTGATATCGCTAGGGCATGTTTCTATATGGCTGCCCGTTATAACAACTTGGCGGGGGACGATTCAAATATCGATGCCGGAAATCCTAACCTCATAATGGCGGAGACCGCTTGGGCTACAAGTGAGAAGGGAACTTCGACCTCCAGCACGCCATTTAGCATGGGCGTGTTATCGGATTTGCTTAGATGGAACGAAGAAGACCCACCTGACGAATACGAAATTCACCGTAATAATTTGCTTTTCAACAACTACACGAACAACCGCAATCCATTCATCGATTTCCCAGGCTGGGCAAACATAATTTGGGGCGGTCAGTCTGGTGTAGCTTCGCCAGCGGCCGATGTCATCAACGGTTTTGGAGATCCGGGAGAAATAGTTTTAATTCCACCCACCTCCTTAACGTTAAGTGATTCCTCAATAACGGTGACCGCGGGATCAACCCAGACTGTTAGAGTTGTCTCTTCCGTTCCTGCAAATGCGGTGAAAACCGTTACATGGTCCTCATCAAATACGAGTGTAGCTACTGTTTCAGAAGGTGTAATTACAGGCGTTGCAAACGGAGAGGCCGTTATTACTGCAACATCGACCGAAGATTCCTCGGTTAAGGCCACTGTAAATGTTTCCGTTGGAGTTTTTGATGTCCTTAATCCAAACGTTTTTTCTTTAAGCGGTTCATATGGAAATTTTGACTCAGGAGATTTGGCTACTGGAGCAAGATATGTTGGCAACGCAATGAAAGGTAACGGGTCCATACAGATTCGTGGATCAGACAATTCCGGAATTGTTATGACTAAATCTGGTGGCTACGTCCGTTCGGTTACTGTTGAGTGGGAAGGGCATACTGCCTCTGGAAGGACGCTTCAAATATTTGGTAAAAACGCCGCATATTCATTTGCGGCAGACCTCTATAGCGATGACGAAGAAGTTAAAGGAGCACTTTTGGGGACCATTGTTTATGGGAAATCAACAACCTTTAACATTTCGTCTAAGTATCTTTATATCGGGATGAGGTCATCTGCCAATGCGATGTGGCTTAGTACGATATCAGTTACTTATGGAAAGCCTGTTACTGGTATAGACATCAGCGATACCGAGCTTACGATGGAAGTGGGTGAGGAAGGCTTATTGACTGCAAGCGTCACTCCAACTTATGCCGAAAACCAGGGTATTAATTGGTCTTCTAACAATTCTAACATCGTTTCCGTTTCTTCATCTGGCGCGATAGAAGCCATTGCAGAAGGATCAGCAACGATTACCGCGACTTCTGATGATAACGACGCTATTACGGCCTCTTGCGAAATCACCGTCGTATCTCCTGAAATTGAGGTTTTAGATACTGGAGAATACTATAAGAAGGTTACGAGTGTATCTGAGTTAAAAGAAGGTGACCATATCTTAATAACCGGCAAAAAGAACGACACCCTGTATGCGTTATCGACCGTTCAAAACAGTAATAACCGCACTGCTTTTGAAATCGAAGAGACAGAAGACGGCATCTTGGATGGCGATTCATATCAGATTTTAACGCTAGGTAAAAGTAATGGTAATTGGACGCTCTACACTGGTTCAGGATATTTATACGCAGCCGGCGAAAGCGGAAACTATCTTCGTACACATAAAGATAACGATGCAAACGGCGAATGGACCATATCAATTAGTGGATCTGGCGAAGCTGTTGTAACAGCCCAAGGGAGCAATTCACCAAAGGTATTGCAATTTAACACCAACAATTTGATTTTTTCATGCTATGCCAGCACTCAGAATAGCGTTTATATCTATAAATCCTATAGATACGAAGCGGAGCGTTATAGCGATACCTTCATTCATACCTACACCGCAGGTTGCAATCCTTCTGGAGGATTCGAGTATTTGATGTGGGGAGACGCTTCGACTGCCTTTGCCGCTATGACGAATACTGCTAAAGGACTACTTAGATCCGCCGAGTCCAATGAGGAAGGAGACATCCTTGAACAATGCGCCGCGAGGTACGACTACATCGTCATTAAGTATGGGGTCGAACTAATGGATGACTTCATGTCGCGCAATCCTTCTTCACCAGCCTTTATAGCAACCGTTTCCCAAGAAAACAGCAAAACGGTTGTTTATTGGATAGTAATTATAGCCACCGTTTCGTTAATTCCTGAAACCGTGTTCCTCATAAGACATAGGCGCAGAGAAGACTAAGCAAACAAAGAAAAAACCGAGCGGCAACTAACCGCTCGGTTTTATATTTGATTTCAATTAGCCGATAAGCTTTTCGAGGAGGGCGGATTCGTTTGGTTCGATTTCGCCATCGGAAGCGATGAAGCAGAGGCAGAGGTTGCAAGCGGAAGCGCGGCAGACTTGGTTAAGTCCGCAGATACCCTTGATGACCTTTTGAACGTATTCGTCTTCGACTCCCTTTTGGGCGAATTTAACGAAGGCATCATAGTCTCCTAAGTCACCGAAGACTTTCTTGAAAAGGAAGAATTCCTGTTTGGAAGAGAAACGGTCGACAGAGACGAAGACGGCAACCATCTCAAGGATATCCTGATCGACTTCATCCTCAGGGATTCCTTCGGAAAGCATCTCGGCGCGGAGCTGTTCGAAGCTCTTGACGCCGTTAGCGAGTAATTCCTCTCTATTTAATTCAGTAGTTTTCTTGTAAAGTTCAGCAAAAGTCATGATTTTTCTCCTTCCTGTAAGCCATTCTATTTTATTCCCCTTTATTAACTAAATAAAGAACTTTGCATCCTGTAAAGAAAACCATATAAAAGTTAATCGATTGGTTTCATTTAGGATAAATCGTGCCATCATCTCGTTTTTCCCTCTAGGGAATGTAGGCCCTATAGTGGTATACTACTTCCCAGCAGCAGTCTCTTTTATTAAAAAGAGCGCTACGGAAGAAAAGAGAATGTGGAGATAAGTGTTATGAAGGAAATCAACCTCGACGTGCTTCATGATGCGGCCCATCGCCTTCTTTTTGATATGTCCGATGAGGAATATCAGACCCTTTTGGAGGAGTTTGGTATCCTTACCAAGCAAATGGAATTGATTGGAAAAATCGAGGGACTCGAAAATTATCCCCCGATGACTTTCCCCTTCCCTTGCGAAGTGGATTATCTTAGGGAAGACGTGGCGACTGAGCCGTTATCTAGAGAAGAAGCCCTTAGCAACGCCGGAAGTGTACTTGATGGGGAAATCAAAATCCCGAAGGTGGTAGGATGATGGCTATTTTGGATAAGACGATCCTTGAGATCCATGAAGCTCTCGTCAAAGGAGAGACCACCCCTCTTGAATTAACCAAAGAGGCTTTAAGACGCGCTAAAGAAGATACGAATAACGCCTTTGAATTCATCAATGAGGAAGAGGCTTTGAAGGAAGCCGCGGCCCTAACCGAAGTTGAGGTCGACAACCCTCTTTGGGGAATCCCCTATATCTGCAAAGACAATTTCTCCACCAAAGGAATTCCTTCCACTGCAAGCAGCAATGTCCTTAATGGATACAAACCCCTATTTGATGCGACCGTCGTTGAGAAACTTCGCGAAAAGCATTGCATCATGATCGGTAAATCCACCCTCGATGAACTTGCCATGGGCGGAACCGGAACCACTGGGCATTTAGGAAAAACGTTCAACCCATACGATCCTTCTCATAAGAGAATGATGGGTGGCTCTTCCTGCGGATCTGCCGCTGGAGTTGCCGCTGGCATCGCCCCATTTGCCTTAGGCAGCGATACGGGTGACTCCGTCAGAAAACCCGCGGCCTTTGGAGGTCTAGTCGGTTTCAAACCTTCCTGGGGAAGGATTTCTCGCTATGGTCTATTCCCATTTGCCCCGAGCCTTGACCATGTCGCATATTTCACTCGTTCCGTCGAGGATGCCGCGATTATCCTTGAGGCCCTCTCTGGACGCGATCTCCATGATTCGACCTCCTCAACTAGGAAAGTTGAAGAATATTACAAAGATCTTAACCCATCCTTAAAAGGCAAACGCATCGCCGTTTTGAAGGATATCGTAAACTCGATTTCCAATGAAAAAGTGATGCATGTCTTCAACGCTTCACTAGAAGCCATGAAGAAAGAAGGGGCCATCATCGATTACGTTGAATTCGGTCAGGAAGCCCTTGAATCCATCTATGCTACCTATATCGTCATCTCCTGCGCTGAAGCTACGAGCAACGACGCGAACCTTGATGGCATTAAGTTTGGTCCATATTACGAAGGCAAGACCTATCAAGAGGTCATGTATAACGCGAGAACCAAAGGTTTCTCCGAGCTTATCAAGAGACGTTTCGTCATCGGATCCTTCGCCCTTATGAGGGAAAACCAGGACGTCCTTTTCCTCCGTGCCCAACGTAATCGCGCGAAAATTGTCGAAAGGACCAATGAGATCCTTAAGAATCATGATGCCATCTATGTACCGGCCGCGCCTAACGTTGCTCCCTTATTCGAAGGTAGCAGCGATAAGCTTTCCGATGAATACCTAATCGCCGATAACCATATGGCCTTAGGCAATTTCGCCGGCCTTCCATCGATTACGGTTCCTTTGGGATTCGTCGATGGCATGCCAATTGGGGCTAACCTCATGAACGGGGCCTTCAAAGAGGGCGAAATCCTCTCGCTTTCCCTTGCCTTAGAGAACCTCTCAGGCCTAAAGGGATTATCGATCAACGAAAGGAAAGGAGGACGTTTCGAATGAACTTTGAAGCAGTAATCGGACTTGAGATCCATGTCCAGATGAAGACGAAGAGCAAGATGTTCTCTTCCTCCCCTAACGCCTTCTCCAAATCCCCAAATACCGAAGTCACCGTCTTCGATATGGCCTATCCTGGCACGATGCCGGTCGTTAACAAACAGGCGGTCATCAACGCGATCCGCGTTGCTAACGCCCTTCATATGGAAATCGACCACACCATTTGCTTCGATAGGAAGAATTATTTCTATTCCGACCTTCCAAAGGGCTTCCAAATCACCCAGCAATTCCGTCCGATCGGCAAGAATGGCTATCTCGAAATCCTCGATAGGGATAACAAAAAGAAGCGCATCAACATCGAACGCATCCACATGGAAGAGGATACCTGCAAACAACTCCATTTCGCGGATTATTCCCTTCTTGACTATAACCGCGCTGGCACCCCGCTTGTGGAAATCGTCTCCCGCCCGGAAATCCGTAACGGAACCGAGGCCATGCGTTATGTCGAAGGCATCCGCAACATCGTTGTCTATTCCTTGACAAGCGATGGCAAGATGGAGGAAGGAAGCCTCCGTTGTGACGTCAACGTTTCCCTCCGTCCTTATGGGGTCAAAGAATTTGGCACCAAGGTCGAAATCAAGAACATCAACTCCTTGAAAAACATTGAGCAAGCCCTCGATTATGAAATCGCTAGGCAAAGCGCAATGCTCCTATCCGGGACACCCGTGCAGCAGGAAACGCGCCGTTTTGATGAAGCTAGCGGCAAAACGATCCTGATGCGCGTAAAGACCGACGCGGTCGATTACAAATACTTCCCCGAACCAAACATCACCCCAATCGCTTTGAGTGATGAATTCGTCCAAAACGCCATTGATACCTGCCCTGAACTCTATGAGAGCAAGAAGGCACGTTATGTGGCCTCCGGCTTATCCGATACGGATGCGGACATCATCCTCTCCGATATCAACATGGCCTCCTATTTCGAATCCGCCCTAAAGAGCGCGAAGAAAGAGAAAACCCTTGCCAATTACCTAATCGTTGAGGTCAACGGTTATCTCAATAAGCGTGGAATCTCCATCTTAGATTTCCCTCTTGAGCCCGAAAAACTTGGCGAATTAACCAATCTTCAAGAGGATGGTTTCACCCATAAGCAATGCGTGGATATCCTCAATTATCTTCTTGAAGAACCGACTTTGTCGGTTGAAGAGGCGAGAAAAGCCAAAGGCATCGAGAAGATGGTGCAAGACGATAACCTCGTCCTTAGCCTTGTAACCGAAGCCCTCAACGAGAACCCTCAATCCATCGCCGACTTCAAGGGCGGGAATGGCAGGGCCATCGGCTTCTTGATCGGACAGGTTATGAAAAAGGCCAAAGGTAAGGTCAACCCTGCCGATGTTTCCCGCGTCATGAACGAGGAGATCAAGAAAAGATGAGCGACATCAAAAACGAATTTGATTCTCTTCTGGCCTTTTTGGAGAAAGGCGAGGACTTTGATTTGCCTTCCTACAAAGAGCTTCCTTCCGTTGAATTATATATGGAGCAAGTTCTCAAATACGTTAACACGCTCCTCGCGGATTTGAACAAAGACGAAGGCAAACCCCTGACTTCCTTCATGGTCAATAACTATGTTAAGGCCAAGATGATTTCCGAACCGGTCAAGAAGAAATATTCCAAAGACCAGATCGGTTATCTAATTGCGATTTCCATGATGAAGTCCGCTATCTCTATGGCGGATATCGCGGTCCTTCTCGAGTTCGAGAACCGAGTATCCACCGATAAGGATAAGCTTTATACCTTCTGGTCCGAGCTTGAAGAGAGCATTCTTTCCTCCAAGAGTGAAGAAGTGGCCCAAAAGGTCGCTAAGATCAAGGCCCTATATGATAAGGACCATCCTAAGAACCCAGACAGGGCTGATGCAGTCGCTTTAGACCAACTAGCCTATGTGGCACTCCGCCTTTCGATTGAGGCTCAGGCCAATAAGGTTCTTTCGACCGCCATCATCTCTTCATTAAGGGATGTCCTTCATGGAGAAACGGCTAAAACAGAAGCCATTCCTAGCAAATCCGAAATCAAACAATCGGACATCGCTAGCGAAAAAGAGGCGGAGCGTGTAGCGAAAAACACCAAACGCGCCCGCAAGGAAGCCAAGAAAAAGAAATCTACTTCCAAAAAAGTCGATAAATAAGATTTAGGAGATACGACATGAACATCAAACGTGTATTGGTTACCGGCGGTACCGGCTTCATCGGAAGCGAAACCGTCATCAAGTTGATCGAAAACGGCTATGAGGCCGTAATCGTCGACAACCTCTCGAATTCCAAGAAATCCGTCTTGGGGCGTATTGAGAAGATCACGGGTGTTCTACCCACTTTCTATCAAGCCGATGTCGCTGACGAGAAAGCCCTTCGCGAAGTCTTCGAGAAGGAAAAATTTGAGGCCGTCATCCATTTCGCTGGTCTAAAGGCCGTCGGAGAGTCCGTTGAGAAACCGATTATGTATTACCAGAACAACCTTGGTTCCTCTTTGACCCTCATCAAACTCATGAAGGAATTCAATGTCAGAAACATCGTTTTCTCTTCTTCCGCGACAGTTTATGGGGTTCCAGAAAGAGTGCCTTTGGTGGAAACCGATCCCGTCACCCACGCGACGAACCCCTATGGCGAGACCAAGGTCATGATTGAGCATATCCTCATGGATACCTGCGTCGCTTGGAAGGAACTAAACGTTGCCCTTCTTCGTTATTTCAACCCAATCGGCGCCCATCCGTCTGGACTTCTTGGCGAAGATCCTAACGGCATCCCCAATAACCTCATGCCTTATATCTGCCAGGTCGCCGTTGGCAAAAGGGACCATCTTCGCGTCTGGGGCAACAACTATCCAACGCCAGATGGAACCGGTATCCGCGACTACATCCATGTCCTCGACCTTGCAGATGGCCATGTCGCAACCCTTCGTAAGCTCGAAGAGGATCCAGGCTTAGTTATCTATAACCTTGGGACCGGAAAAGGCACGAGCGTTCTTGAGATGGTTGCAGCCTTCGAAAAGGCAACCGGGGTTAAGATCCCTTACACCATTGAGCCTCCTCGCGCCGGAGACGTCGCTTCGAATTTCGCCGCCACCGATAAGGCGGAGAAGGAACTTCATTGGAAGGCTAAATACGATGTCGTCGACGCTTGCCGCGACGCCTATAACTTCCAAAGCAAAAACCCAAACGGGATTGAATAAGTCCATCAAGGCAAAATATTGGAGCACGCATCCATTATTTTGCCTTTTTTCATACAAAAAAGAAGTACATAAAACCGGTTTCATCTTGAATATATCAAGATTAGGAGTAGTCTTTGCTTCGCTATGGGAGTGCTGATTTTTGATAACACCATATTGATCCCAATCCTATCCGTCGTCGGTGCGGCGCTCGTGATAGTGTTAGCTTACCTCGCCCAAGCTATAGCCAAACAAGGCGATACCTCTATAGAGGTACGTCGTATGGCCTATATCAACATCTACGAGGTAAGGCTTCTTTTGCGTGCCTCCACGACTAGAAAAGGGGAGCACGAATTCAGCGATATCTTTCTAGCCGCGGAAATCGATAAAGTCCTCCTTCCTATAACCGGGGTAGCCGCTTTGCCTCTAGCCCAAGGGGGCTCCACCCATTTCCTCCTAAAGTCCAAAAAAGGCTATGGATTTAGGATTAGGGACGGGCATCCATTCGAAGCTGTTTTCGAATTCCATATCCCCGAAGATAATGACATGTCCCGCCTAAATAAGGTTTTCATCGTCGCCACAGACGAGAAAGGCCGTAAGCGTAAAGCGGAGATTTCCCTCCGTTCAACCTCTTCTCAGGTCATCCGTTTTAGAAAAGCTTCCTAATTCATTCATTAAGGCCTTTCCTTTTAATTCTAAGTTTTACTTAGTTTTGGTATGATATGCCCAAGCAGGAAAGAATCTTTAACCATATGAACAAAAAAGAAGAAATCAGAAATAGAACCAAAGACCAGAAGAAGGCCATCAAGATCTACACAATAGAGTTGCTCGTCTTCTCCCTTGTTTTCGTAACCCTTGGTGTTTTGATGCTTGTTGGAGTATTGGGCAAAACCACCGGCTTTAGGCAGGTATTCACCTATGTGACTTTGGCGGGTGCCGCCTTGATTGTCGGTGATTTGATTTGGGCGCTAGCCTCAAAGAAAAGAAGACAAAGGGTTTCCCTTGTCGATAAATTCATTATCATCCCCGCCCCAATCGCGATCGTTATCCTTGATATCTTCACCCTCATCAATGGCGTGGACGCCATGGTGGAAATCCATCGCCTAGTTGTAGGCATTGTCTTCTGCTATATCGCCGCGGTTTACGCTTTTGAGGCCGTCTACCATTATTACTTCCCCTTAAAGGAACTCATGGAAGCTGAGGAAGAAGACGAAGAAGAGGAAGAAGAGAAACAGGAAGAGCCGAAAAAGGAAAAGGAAGACGATCGATGAGCAAAGTCTTGATTGTTGGAATTGGATACGTTGGGCTTGCCCAGGCTCTTTTGTTTAGGGAAAAAGCAGACGTTTATTGCGTTGATGCTTCCAAAGAAAGGGCCGATAGCCTTTCAAATGGCAATTACCGTTTAAACGATTCTCTTTTCTTGTCACGTTTTGGGACCATCCCAAAAATCGAAACCTTAACAAGCCTGCCAAAGATCAATCCTGATTTCGTGCTGCTTTGCCTTCCTACGGATTATGATGAACAGACCCGTAGCTTTGATACAAAAGCCTTGGACGAAGAAATAAAGAAATGCTCTAAGATGTATCCGAATTCTTCTATAGTCATCAAAAGCACCGTCCCTATTGGCTACACTCTTTCTAAGAAAAAAGAAGGCATGTCCCTCCTATTTTCCCCGGAATTCCTTCGCGAGAATACCTTGTACGAAGACGTTATGAAGCCTTCTAGGCTGATTGTTGGCTATGATGATGAAAAGGATAAGGAAAAAGCCAAAGCCTATATGGATTTGATTCTGAATTGCGTTGAAGACAAAAACGTGAGAACCATTCTTTCCTCCTCGATGGAGGCGGAGGCCATAAAGTTATTCTCGAACGAATACCTTGCCATGAGGGTAGCCTATTTCAATGAACTTGATAATTTTGCCTTGAAGAAGGGCCTTAACTCCAAAACCCTGATTGAAGGCGTTAGCCTTGACCCTCGCATTGGCGATTTCTATAACAATCCAAGCTTTGGCTATGGCGGATATTGTCTTCCAAAAGACACCAAAGCTTTGCTTTCCTGCTATGGCGATATCCCCGAAGACCTAATCAGCGCTACAATCTTGGCTAACGAGCACCGCAAGCAGACAATCGCGGAAGATATCGCAAAGAGATACAAAGGGAAAACAGTCGGCTTCTATCGCCTCTCGGGAAAAAAGGATTCTCCGAATTTCCGTTCTTCCCCGATGGTTGATTTGCTTTTCCTTCTCAAAGAGAAAAATGTCGATGTGATCATCTATGAACCAATCGCGAGGGAGGATTCGTTTAAAGGCTATCCTCTTGTCGACGATTTCCAAAGATTTGTTGACTCCGTTGACGTCATTGTTGCAAGCAGAATTGATGAAAGGCTTAATCCATACCTCAATAAGGTATATACTCGCGATGTAAGCCATAGGGACTAGAAATGATTATCGATTTAAGGAAAGAACCGAATAAGAGACCGCGCTTCGTTTTTAATGAGGAAACGAATAACATTCTTCTTATTGGCTCAACGATGGATTCGGTCAATCTTTGGGGTTTAACCGCCTTGAAGCAACTTCAGCTTTCCTCCCATACCTCCGCGGTGTATGCCGTTAATTTCTTTCCTCCTTCTACCGAAGAAGATCCGCTTTACGGAGGAAGAAAGAAATACATCAAGCGCCTTCGCAAACTCTTGAAGATGGTTCAAACCGAAACCGAGGAAGAAAGAAGGAGAACCTATATTTTCATCTTCGGCGCGGACATGATCAAAATGACCGACAAAGGGTCAGAAGAGATATACGCCCTCGCTAAACTTGGCTCAGAGGGACATCTCCATGTCGTCGCGATTACGATTGGCCCTCTTTATACTGAGCTCACCAAATTATTCGAAGATCATGTTATTCCGGGCTCAAAGAAAGAAACCGCGGAGTCAAAGAAGAAGGAAACTAAGCCACACGGCAGGTTCTAAAAAGGATATAATGTCGTTTGGTCGAAAACCATCGACTTTATAAAATAAAGAAAACTACAGAAAAAGGAAAAAGAAACAATGGTCAAACTCGTATTGATTCGCCATGGCCAATCGGCATGGAACCTCGAAAACCGCTTTACCGGCTGGACCGATGTACCCCTATCAGAACAGGGTATTAGGGAAGCCAAGGAAGCTGGCGAACTTCTTCGCAAGGAAGGCTATACCTTCGATGTCGCCTTCTCCTCGGTTCTCCAAAGGGCTAACCGCACGATGGATTTGGCTCTTGAAGCCCTCGGCGAAACCAATCTTCCAAAATTCTATTCTTGGCGTTTGAACGAACGCCATTATGGCGCTCTCCAAGGCCTTAACAAGGCCGAATCCGCCGTCAAATGGGGTGATGAACAAGTTCATATCTGGCGTCGTTCCGCCGATGTCCCACCTCTATCCCTCACCAAAGAGGATGAAAGATGGCCAGGCAATCAAGAAAAATACCTCGACCTCGTCAAGAAGGGCGAGATGTCGATGGAGGACATGCCTCTTACCGAATGCCTTATCGACACCGCCAACCGCGTCAAACCATATTGGGATGAAAAGATCGCCCCCGAACTTCACGCTGGTAAGAAGGTTCTTATCGCCGCCCATGGCAACTCCCTCCGCGCCATTGTCATGATGCTTGAGCACCTCACCCCAGAGCAGATCATCTCCGTCGAAATCCCAACTGGTTCACCACTCGTTTACGAACTCGACGAGAAGACCCTCGCCGTCCTTGATAAGTACTATCTCAAGGATCGCGCCTAATTACAAATAAGCCAAAACGGTGGTTGAATTCGACCACCGTTTTTTTAATATTTCCATGATTTTGGCGGATTGCAGATAAGGTAAGTTTTTGCCCAATTGTCATTTTCTCCTTTTAGTTTTCCCCTTTTGCTTTAATATTTGGCCGATGAAGAAGAGCAAGAAGGAAAACCTCGCGATTAAAAGCGCGCTCGCGGGCGCTGGCGCTGGCGTTTTGTTGCTTTCTTCCTGCAGTCTTTATTCTATGTTCAATGGCGGAGGCGCAGAACCCCTTAGCAATATCGATCCTGTAGACCCTTCTTTGCTTGACACCGATAAAGATGGCATCTATCAACCGAAAGACGGGGATTTGATACCCTTCTCTTATAGAGAACTATATCGTTCTCGCGGCGCTGATACCGTTCCAAGCAAAGGAAACGATAAGATTCTGGTCGTTCCCATAGAATTTAGCGATTATCCATTCACCGACGGCTTTATATCTGATCTTTCCGCTTGTTTAAAAGGAACGGATGTCGAAGCTCTGGATTACCCTTCTCTAGCTTCTTATTACAAACAAAGCTCTTTTGGAGCATTGAACCTAGATTTCCAAATTGCCCCTATCTATAAGTCAGGCATTACGGCCAAAAAAGCATACACGCGTTCCCTAGAAAACGGAAAATCGCTTGGAATGGAGAATACCGATAACGGCCTTTTCCTTGTCAACGCGGCCGTTGAAAAGGTCAAACAATACCAAGATTTTAACCTTAAGGATTTCGATACCGATGGAAACGGGAATCTCGATGGTGTCATAGCCGTTTATTCTTGCCCGAATTCTCGTAATGACAGCTCCCTTAAAGCCTTTGACGAGGTTGATTATTTCTGGGCCTATACCTTCTGGGGATTACAGAATCCAAATAAAAACGCCCCGACCCTCAACACCTATTTTTGGATGTCGCAGGATTTCCTCTATAAAACCGGTCTTGGGGAAAACGGTGTCAAAAAGTTAGATTCGCATACTCTCATTCATGAATTCGGTCATATGATCGGACTCGATGACTACTATGTTTCTCCAGATTGCAAATATTCCGATATCGCTTCATTTAATCCTTTAGGATTAGGGGATATGATGGATGGGAACATCCTTGATCATAACGCCTTCTCCAAAGGGGTTATGGGATGGAAAACGCCGAAAGTCGTCTATGATTCATGCAAGGTCACCTTAGGGAAGGCCACCGAGACCGGGGATAGCTTCATCATTCCTTCTTCCCATTGGAATGGAACCCTTTTCGATGAATATTTCATCGTGGAGTTCTATACGCCGGATGGCCTTAACAAAAAAGATTCAGAAGTCCAATTCAGTCCTAAGCGCCCGAAAGGATTCACAATCCCCGGCATCAAAATCTATCACGTGGACGCAAGGATCAAAGCCGTCGACATTCGTTTCAACGCCTCCGGAAAGATAGTCGAAGAATCCTATACCTACTATAACGGCTATAACATCAAAAACGATTCTTATGGGTATTCTCGCCGCTATTTCGAAACCGCCGCTAGCAACAACATAAAATCCGAAAAGAGGGCACCCGTGACGTTCTCTTTGATTCATCAAATAGAAGGAAGCGGGGATAACACATTCCTAAAAGGCGGTTTCATTTCTAACGAAGACCTTTTCCAAGAAGGCTCTATTTTCTCCCTTTCCTATAGCGCACACCCGGGTAAGCCGACTTTTGGCGAGACCTTCATGCCGAAGCACACGGCTTTCAATAATGGTGATCCCTTCCCCTTCGAATTGGAGGTCTCTTCCATAACAGAAAACAACGCCGTGATATCCATTAAGAAAGCGAATCCATCCGCTCAAACAAAAGCCTAAGACTTCTCAATAGGATAAAATCTTGTATAATCATGGTACATTTCTAAAGTTTCAGGAGGTTTTTTATGAAAACTGGAAGTGCAGTTCTATACACGATTGGCAGAATCTTCAACATCATTGCCATGCTCGCCACGATCGTCCTTATCATCGTCGGCATCGTCTCCTTGGCCAACACCCAAGCCGTTGTCCAAGCCGATACGAGCGGACAATTGACCGCCGAAGTCGTCAAGGCAACTGGTACGATGCTCCTTATCGTCGGCATCATCACCACCATCATCTTGATCGTCGCCTTCGTCGTTGCTGGCTTTGCTAAGAAAGCCCTCAACGATGGTAAGAAGAATTCCACCCCGCACATAATCATGCTCATCATTGGCATCATCTCCGGTGACCTCTTCTACCTCATCGGCGCCATCCTCGGCCTCGTTTCCGATAACTAAGGATTAGCCAACAACCAAAGCCTTCCGTCGTGGAGGCTTTTCTTTTACCAAAAGAAGATCTATTCCTCTATAATATGAGCCGTTCACTATGGCGAAGAAAAAGGAATCATCAGTTTTGCTTGAGAACAGGAAAGCCCATTTCCTGTATTTCCTTTCGGATTTAACCGAAGCCGGCTTGGTTCTTACCGGCACCGAAATCAAATCCTTAAGGGCCCATAACGCCTCCCTTTCCGATTCCTATGTGAGGATAAAAGATGGCGAAGCTTTCCTTTGCAATATGCATATCGCCCCTTATAAGGAAGGGACCATTTATAACGTCGATCACCTCCGCGATCGTAAACTTCTTCTCCATAAAAACGAGATTGCCAAGTTCGAACGCCACCTTAAAGGGACGTCGGCCACCATCGTTCCGACCAAGGTCTATCTAAAAAGAGGGTATGCCAAGGTTGAGATTGCATTAGCGGTTGGCAAAGCCTCCCATGACAAGAGAGACGCCATCAAGGAAAGAGATGATAAAAAAAGAATGGATAAAGCCATGAAGGAAGGAGCAAAGGCCAAAGATGACTAAACAAGAGATTGAAGAATACCTTTCTTCCTTGCCCCTTCGTTACGAAAGGGATGGCTATGATAAATTCATCAAAAAGACTCGTTTATCGTTACATGCCCCGCTTATCCATGTAATTGGAAGCAATGGCAAGTCCACCGTTTGCGAGTTCCTTAACGCCATTTACAGAACCAAATATCATGTAGGTCTTTTGACCAATTCCTTCCTTTTATCGAGTTTAGAATGCATTAAGGTAGACGGAACTGCCATAACCGAAGAAGAATTCACCCGCATATATTCTGAAAATGCGAAGCTTATCGATAAATTGGAATTATCCCGTTGGGAAATTCTTTGCTATGTTGCTTTTTCCTTCTTCAATGAAAAGAAAATTGATCTAGCCATCGTCGAATCATCGCTAGGAGGAATGAATGACGCTTCCTATATCGACGATAATGACTCCAGGCTAGTTATTCTTACCTCTTTATCGCTAGAACATACAGATTATTTAGGAACGACCTTATCGCAAATCGCCTTAAATAAAGTCAGTGTGCTTAACGAAGGCTCTAAACTCCTTATTCCTTCTTTAGGAGATGAACTAACGAAGCTTCTCCGCGATTATGCAGATTCGTTGTCTTCAGAACTATATGTCAGGGACGCATATCACTTCGAAAAACCGATAGATGGGGCTTATGGATTCCATTTTAGACCCTATGGCAACCTTGTTATCCAAGGCAAGGCCAAATACCTTGTTGAAGATGCTTGTTTTGCTCTTGAAGCCGTCAACATCCTTCAAAAGGAATTTCCTTTAGATGACGATGAAAGCGTAAAGAAGGCCCTTATCACCCTTTCTCTCCCCTGCATGGTTGAAGAAAGAGCGGGAGTGATTTTCGATTATGCTTCAAATCCAGAAGCCGCGGAGGCTCTTGTTGAAGCCCTTCCGCTTATTAAGGGGGATGTCGCTTTCCTTTTTGCCGCGAGAAAAGACGCGAACATCGCCTCCATCCTCCCATTCCTTTCCAATTATTGCCCAGTTTCGATCATTACATCCTTAGATAACGAAGCGATCCGCCACCAAGATGGTTATTTCTTCTACCTTGAGGATTATGAATACGTCGATGACCCGCTAGAGGCCTATAACAAACTAAAAACCGACCACCCGGAAGCCAAGATACTAATCACGGGTTCCAAAGAACTTGTTCGCTACATGAGAAAGGCTTTAGAGAAATGAAAAGGGAAGACGAAGATCAAATCGATGAATCTCTTCTGACCGAAGCCCAAAAAGAAGAGTATCACAAAAAGCCGAATTATCTTCCTTGGATAATTATTCTTTCAGCCTTTTTGGTAATAATAATCGCGCTTGTAATCGTTATTTTGAATCTTCCTTCATGAACTAAGGAAAAAAGGCTGAAAATTTTCCCGTTTTTCAAACGTTATCTTAAAGATAAGGTGTGACCAAAGAAAAACGAAGAAAGTTCGACAGTGTAGAAGAATTAGACTTGTCTAAAAACTTCCCTATGGTACATTTAATTCCCGGAAACGGGAGGATCGTTTATGGACGAGACCAATTATCTTATCAAGACGAGCAACGATGAATACGAGAGCCTCATGGCCATTGTTTCATCCCCCAACGTCGAGGACACCAATTACGCCCTCGAAGAATCCGCGGACGACGAATAAGAAATAGTTGTCGATCGACAATTCCTGAATCATAAAAATCGCCACCTCTCGATGGCGATTTTCAATACATGGATAAGTTATTTCGCGGCTTTGACCATCAATTCGTTGAGGGCTTGGACAAAGGCTTTCTTATCCTCAACCTCACGTCCTTCAAGAAGGAGGGCCTCGTTATAAAGCAAGGTGCCGAACTTCTTGATTTCCTCATCGTTATCGCCGACCGCGGCAATAGCCTTGAAGAGTTCGGAGTCGCCGTTGATCTCAAGGACCTTGGCCGCCTTTGGCGCGCCTTCTGGATGCTCGCCTGGCTGTTCGTCTAGGACTTTCTCCATATTAAGCGACAAGCCGTCTTTGGTGGTGATGCAAACCGGGCTATCGACGAGCTTTGTGGAGAAAGCGACTTCATCGACTTTCCCGTTAAGGGCTTCCTTCATTGTATCGAGGATTCTCTTGTGGTTCGCGGTAAGATTATCGATTTTGTCCTTTTCCTCTTTGTCGAGGTCGTCTTTTTCCATCGCGGCAACGTTTTTGAAGAGATGCTTATCATAATCGTTCATGGCCATGATGGTGAATTCATCGATATCGTGATCAAGGAGGAGGACATCGATCTCGTCCCTCTTGAATTTCTCAAGCTGAGGAAGGAGCTTGATTTCATCAATGCTCTTACCGGAAGCATAGAGGATATCTTTTTGCTTCTTGCCCATCTTCTCAACGTATTCAGCGAGGGTGACGAGCTTATCTTCCTTCAAGGAATAGAAGAGAAGGAGGTCTTGGAGGTCGGGCTTCTTCATTCCATAGGTGGTGTAGATACCAAATTTGAGATGATCGCCATAGACCTTATAGAACTTCTCATAGGTTTCCCTATCGTTCTTGAGGGTGGATTTGAGTTTATCGAGGATCTTCTTCTCGACGTTGTTCGCGATCTTGCTCATCGCCGGGGATTTTTGGAGGATTTCCCTGCTGATATTGAGCGGGAAGTCATCGGAATCCACCAAACCCTGGGTGAACTTCAAATAATTAGGAATGAGCTCTTTACATTTATGTTGGATGAAGATGCCTTTGCTATAAAGGGCCAGGCCTTGCTCATAGGATTCCGAATAGAGGTTATATGGGGCGTGGGAAGGAATGAATAACAACGCGTCATAGCAAACCAAGCCATCGACGTGGAGCTTTAACGATAGCAGGGGGTCCTCATAATCGTCGAATTTGGATTTATAGAAGGCGTTGAGGTCTTCGTCTTTGACCTCGTCTTTCCCTTTCTTCCAAAGGGGCACCATGGAGTTGAGGGTCTTGTCTTCGGTCACCTCATGGGTCTTGCCATCGATTGGCTTATCCTCATCGTCCTTATCGGATTCGGTACGGGTCTCGAACATCTTGATCGGATAACGGACGTAGTCGCTATAACGTTTGACGAGGTTTTCGATTTGGTAGGTTTCAAGGTATTTGGAATAATTCTCATCATCGGTATCTTTCTTTAGATACACGCGGACAATGGAACCATGGTCTTGGACCATCTCGGCATCCTCAATGGTGAAGGTTTCCTTGCCATCGCTATAGAAGCGGTGGGCTTCGCCGCCTTCTGGCTTAGAGATGACTTCGACTTTTTCCGCGACCATGAAGGCGCTATAGAAGCCAACGCCGAACTGACCTATGATCGATAAATCCTTGGCCTCCTTGGCCTTTTTGATCTTTTCGCTGAATTCCTTTGAACCGGAACGGGCGATCGTGCCAAGGTTGCTTTCCATTTCCTCGAGGCTCATGCCAATGCCGTTATCGATGATTTCGATATAACGCCCATCCTTGTTTGGGTTGAGTCTGATCTCGCCTTCCGCGGATGGGTATTTTTCCGGCTCGGTCAAAGATAGATAACGGTATTTATCGATCGCGTCGCTCGCGTTGGAAATCAATTCGCGGAGGAATATCTCCTTGTTGGAATAAATGGAATTGATCATAAGATCAAGTAATTGACGGCTTTCCGTCTGGAACTGCATTTCTTTCTTCATAATAAACGTCCTTTCAGAACTGGTTTTGGCACTCTCTATTAATGAGTGCTAACAAGATTATAGGCAACTCCATTAGGATTTCAACAGGTGTTTTCTTCCATTACCTATCATTTGACTTTTTCTCCCTCTCTTTTATCATTTCTTTATTCTTAAAGAAAATCGACATAGAAGCCCGAAAAGGTTATTTAAAAGGAGAAGTGATTATGGCCACCCCTTTATGGAAAAACGCGACGATCTACCAAATCTATCCACGCAGCTTTTGCGATTCCAACGGGGATGGGATAGGGGATATCCCCGGGATTATCTCCAAGCTTGACTATGTGGCTTCCCTTGGAGTGAAAATCATTTGGCTTTCCCCGGTTTATCAATCTCCTTTGGATGATTTGGGTTATGACATCTCCGATTATTACAAGATCCATCCGGATTATGGGACGATGGAGGATTTCGATCGCCTTGTAAAGGAAGCCGATAAACGCGGTTTGAAAATAGTCATGGACCTTGTGGTTAATCACACCTCGGACGAACATCATTGGTTCAAGGAATCCAAGAAAATAGATAGTCCATACAGGGATTATTACTATTGGAGGAAGGGCAAAGAGCCTAATGGAAAGCAGCCTCCAAACAACTGGACCTCGATGTTCACGGGACCTGCTTGGGAATACGATAAAGAGACCGATGAATGGTATCTACACCTATATTCCAAAAAACAGCCCGATTTGAATTTCCATAACCCCAAAGTAATTGAGGAAGTCGAGAATATTCTCCGTTTTTATCTAGATAAAGGCGTTTATGGCTTTAGATGCGACGTCATCAACCAAATCTTCAAAGAGAGCTTGGAAGATGGCAAAGGCAAGAGCCAACAGGCTAGAGGAATCGAGCATTACCTAATGAAGGAAGGCAATCACCAAATCCTCCGTAAACTCTATGACGATATCTTCTCGAAACAAGAATGCGTGGTCATCGGGGAAACCTATAATGTCGATATCGAAAATGGATACCGTTTCCTGACAAATCACGAAATGAATATGTTTTTCCAGTTCGAAGCCATGGCCGTCGACCAATCTCCTTCAAGGATCTTCGCTAGACGTTTCAACCCAGAGAAAATGAAAGATATCCTCTATAAATGGCAACAAAGCGTTCCTTGGAATGCGAACTATCTCGAAAACCATGACCAAAGAAGGTCGATTACGAGGTTTGGCGATGAGAAGACCTATTGGAAGGAATCAGGGAAGGCTTTAGCCTTATTTAACCTCACCCTTTCAGGAACCCCATTCGTCTATCAAGGCGAAGAAATCGGGATGATCGATAAACCTATCGGTGAACCTGAAGATAGCCTTGATGTTGCGGTTCGTATGGTCAACAAGATAATGAAGAAGTTCCATCTTCCGCATTTTATGAGGAAAAAGGTCTGCAATCGCCTTGATCGCGATCATGCCCGCACGCCCATGCAGTGGAATGGGGGCCTTAACGCCGGCTTCTCCGATGGAAAAGATACCTGGATCAAAGTAAATCCGCGTTTCCTTGACAGGACGAATGTCGAAAAGGAAGAAGTGGATGAAACATCTATTCTCTCTTTCTACCGTCGCCTTATAAAAGAGAGGGAAAACCGTGACGCCCTTCATGATGGGAAGTTCGTGCCCATAAAAACAAAAGGGCCGATAATCGCTTTCATAAGGGAAAACGATAATGAGAAATACCTAACCCTCATCAACTTATCCAAAAAGAAGGCGAAAATACCTGAATCCGCATGCATGGCTGCCTCGGATTTGGTTTTATCTACCTACGAGGAGAAGGAGCTTAAAGGCCTCGCCTATCTTCGGCCATATGAAGGTTTGCTATTAAAAATCGGGTAGATGAAAAAAACCTGAGGCTATGCGCCACAGGCTTTTTTGGATTTGGATTGGTAACTTAGTTAGCGGCAACGAAGGAATAGCTGAAGGTGCTGTTCATCTTCATGCTCATCTCAGAGTTGAGGAGCGTTCCGAGCTCGCCAAGATCGCTAAGGCTCGCGGTATCCATGGTGGTCTTCATCCAGATGTCGTAGTTGGAGTAGGAGGGAAGCCCATCATCGTTGACGGCGGTTTCGATCTTGATCCTGTATTCGACTTTGGCACCAGAGGTGGAGTTGGAAACGGTATCAGCGCCTTCGGCAACCATTTTGAAGCCTTTGGCACCGTTCTTGTAGAACTTGAGACCCAAGCTGAGTTCGATGGTTTCAGCGGCCTCTCCGCCGCTTTTCATGGAGTAGAGGGCATCTTCGAGGGTGGCACCGGTCATGAATTTGTCTTCATCAAGGGCGCCTTCTTCATTGATGTCATTCTTTTGGGTTTTGCCAGCAATGGTGGTTTCGCTGGTTCCAGTGATTTTGTAGTGGTTGACCTTTTTGAGGGTTTCCTCTGGCTGATAGCTATCGGCAAGGGCCATCGCGTCCTTTTCGGTGATTTCTTGGGCACCACAGGAGGCGAGCATGGCAGCACCGGCTAAGCAGAGGAGTACGGTTTTGACAGTTCTCATTTAAATAATCTCCTTTTTATGAGTTGGGATTATTTTATTAACTTCTTTTGGCTTTTCAAGATTGGATGTATTCCTGTTTTTAAAAAAGCCCCTAAGGGGCTTGATATTATGGCTGAATAGGAGTTCCCTTATAAGCTCCTTCGTAATAAGCCGATTCTTTATAAAGATACAAATCGACGTAGATGGATTTAACGCCTTGGGCTAATACGCTGAAAACACTTAATCCGCCGTGTTTCCAAATCATATCAAAGCCGTTATAAACCTGCATGCCACTTAAGGAATGGGCGAAATTCCAAGTTACTTCTGTGTCTGGCTGATCGTATGTCCACCAACCCTTATAATCTCCGCTCGCATTATAATGGCCATCTTGGTAATCGATGACATAATTGTCGGAAATCGAAACCATATAACAGATTGGGTTACTATTGGCCCTATCCCAATTCCAACGGAGGATGCAGCGCGCGTTATCATAGCCTTGTTCATAGTAATTACGGAGATCGCTATTGCGATATTTGTATGACCAAGTATCGAGGTAATTGAGTTGTACATGGTCAGGATGTGAACCAGAAAGATGGATGTATGGGTAGCTTGTTTTATAGGTTGAAGGCTTGACCAATTGTTCATGGAGATTATTCGATACCTCGATGGTATCGGTTAAGGAATGGACGTCTCCACCTTCGTTTGTCGGTATCGCGAAAAGCTTCTCCTGCGGGCTGGATATCTCAGTCAAAACGCGATATTCGATTTCGTTAACGCTTAAATCGTAGATAGCCCCGATATAGATATCCACTTCGCTAACTATGGTGTAACTATACGTATATCCAATCTTGAAGATTTTTTTCAATCCTTCGTAAGCGGAACCGATACTCTTAATCGAAATAGTTAAAAGATTGAAATTAGGATCGCTGACCTCATGACTATTTAAGGAGAAGGAATTCTCATTGAAGGTGCTTTGAATCTTTCGGTCTAGGGTTTTGTCGTTTGATTTCTTGACGTTTTCAATCGAGGAAATCAGAGGAGATTCCGTTAGTTCCGAAACGCCGTTTTGGATTAGCTTGAAGCATTTGTTCTCAAACCTTTCCATAATATCTGTCGCTACAGGAGTAGTTACTGACTTAGGATATGTTTTTAAGGATTCCGTGCCGGCATCCATGCGTATCGTAGCATTCGTATGGAGTGGGAAATCTGATACATGCCCTGCGTAAACTAGATAGAAATAGGCATCGTCGTTGCGGAAGGACTGAACGATTTTGGAAGGATCCTTTATTTTGGAATGGCTAGAGGATATGGCTTGTTCCGCGGTTTCTTCGCGCATTGGTTGAATCGGTTGAACGTAGGAATCAACATAGGTATCTCCGCATGTTAAGCAGGTATGCGTGGTATATCCTTCCGAATAAGTGGTCGGAGCGACTACATCGGAAATGTAATGATGTTCGCCTCCAAGAGGCTCGATGACTTCATATGTCGAATATGAGCAACGGGTGCAATAATCGTAGGCTTTATAACCTGCTTGGTCGCAGGTCGCCGCTTTGCCATCGACATGAACCAAAGCATGGCCAAGGGCTGGTACGAAATCGTCGTTATGGGTTTCGTGGCAATTACGGCATTCATAGACGGAATAGCCTTGCTCATCGCAAGTAGGGGGGACAATGCTTACGACTTCAAAGTTATGACCTAGTGGGTCAAGGTCTTTATAACCTTGGATTTCCCCGCATATTGAGCATTCGTCAAAGGCGACGACGCCCATTCCGGTGCAGGTTGGGGCAATCTCTTCGTGGTGGATCCAATTATGGCCTAGAGGTTCTTTTTCTAGACGTTCAACGACTTTTCCGCAACGCGAGCACTCGGCATGGCCATAACCTCCTTCGACGCAGGTTGGTTTGGTATGGGTGATATGGTAATCATGTCCGAGAGGCTCTACGAAATTATCGTAATGGGCCCTTCCGCATTTGGAACAACGGTAGATATCATATCCTTCTTCTTTGCAGGTCGGCTTTATTGTCTCGGAAAGCACATATTCATGCCCTTCCTTTTCGGTATCGTATGGGTCGAATTCATCGATGCCGCAACGGGTGCAATAACTTTCAATATGTCCTCCATGTGAGCAGGAAGCTGGGATTTCGTGTAGTTCGAAATGATGGCCTAATGGCTCAACCGGGTTATCGCGATGATCTTCAAATCCGCAACGCGTGCAGTAATAGACATCAAACCCGCTTTTTGTGCAGGTTGGGGCCACCGTTTTCTTAACGATATGGTGTCCTAAAGGAGGAATTTCCGCCTGTTCGCTTTTCGCACCATCTTCTGGACAAGCGACATAGCCTAAACCTGGCTCGGTGCAGGTTGGTTGTTTGACGATGACCTCTTGATCAAAGTGGTGTTGGTGATTGGCCCCAATTAGGGAAAATAGATGCATGGGGGTCACGAAAGTCGCGACAAGGAAGTTAAGGAGAATGACTGGAAGGAGCAGCTTTTTCATTTATCTGGCCTCCTTGAAAGTATCTGGGTCTTGGAACGTCAGGTTGTTTTGGACATTGACGATATCAGGATTCTTGGCCCATTCTTCATAAGCGTGGTTGGCCCTGGCGATGATATAGTCCGCGTAATTCATCGCGTCGACTTCCGCGGCATTAAGATTATCTTCATCAAACTCGGAATAAGCTTCGTATGCGCCTTCCCTAAGGCCTTTTTCAACAGGAGAATTGAATTCCGCATGCTCTAATTGATAAGCATGGCGAACCAAATGGGCGATGGTCCTTAAGGTTTCGACGCCATTATCATCAAGGTTCTCCGCGAAGAGATAGATCTTCCCGGTGGATGGATCGAATGTTCCTTTAGGAGCATAGATCTTATTCGAGTTTCTTGGTCCGACCCTATAGAACATCGGCATATATTCGGAAGAAGAGGAAATATATTGAATCTGAACTGGATTCTCCAAATTTAGTTCCACGGTCATGTTGTTTGCGTAATCGCGGACAAGGGCGCTCTTCGAATAGTAGTTGCGGGAACGGTAATTGCTCTTGACCGCATCACCGTATTTGATGTCTCCGGATTTGGATATTTCCGTTTTTGCTTGTTGGATTTCCCTGCTGCTTGGAGTCTCGATTTTTCCTGCGCGGGAGCGCCTGAAGCTCTGACGGGCTTTGGAAAGTCCGCGATAGACAAGTATTCCAGCAACGAGGGCGCTACCAAAACCAATGAGTTTGGCCCCTAACTCACTCACTCCAAGCTTTAAGGCGAGATTTTCGGTGAGGACATAGACGAGTTTTGAAACCTCCGCGGTAATCGCAAGCTGCGCGGCATGGATAATGACTTCCTTTGAGACTTGTAAGACGGTTTGAGCTACCGAGCGTAATCCTTGTCCAGCCTGGAAACTACTTCCCAAAACGGTGGAAATCGGGGCGAAGAAGGAGAGGGCGATATTGGTGACTATACCAACGGTATGGTAGATCCTTTCACCGGATTCATCACCGAATAGTTCCTTTAAACGGTCTTTCACCGGATTAACGATATGACTATCGTCCCGATAATAGATTTCCTGGATGCCTTCGAATACTTCGGAAGCGGCATATGTCAACGCTGAGGTTCCTATCAAAGATAGGGCCGCTAGTCCGACCGGACCAAGAGTACCCGCGGAAGCGATGACGATGCTAACGCCACCCGCAAGCATTATCATGCCCATCAACGTTTTGATGATGCCGTTAGCTAAATGCTCATCCGAAGACACATAATTTGGATCGGTCGCGATGTTGACGTTTAAGTTCGCGGTCTCCTCGTCATAAGAGACGACAAGGTATTGGTTTTCGGCAACGAGCTGATTACGCAAATAGGAGGCGATTCGTCCTTGGATAGCTTCGCGTTGGAGATACATGCTCTCCGTTTGGAACAATTCCTCCGAGAAGATGACCATGCTATTTAAGGCGATGTGCCATCCGTTTTCCTCTTGTAGCTCAATGGCCTTATCGAGGATTTCAAGAGCCTTGTCATAGGCTTCGGAGGCTTTCTTGCCATAAATCGCGTAAGCGCCTAATCCGTTCTTTTCTTTGAACAATGAGGCTTTGTAGAGATATTCACGGTGATCGTAATCATAAAGATCAAGGTCTTCGTCCGCATAATCTCTTAGGTTATCGGTCGCGTCTTTGACATCGATTTTGAAGGAGAAGGCCGAGCTTTGTTTATAGGAGAAATATTTACCTTGGTAAACGCCGGAGAAACCTTCCAAGAAAGCATTCGATTCGATGATGAAACGATCTCCGCTATCTTCTTGGGGATAGACGTAGATTCCATTTGATGCATTAACGGTATTTGAGGGGTTAAGACCTTCATCTAGAACCTCGTCTGCCCCTACGATAAGGAGCTCAATCTCTTTTTCGGCATCAAGTACCTGCATAAATCCACAGGAATAGATGGTCGTATGCTCAATGACGCTATATTGGGTCCAACTGGTGAAGGCCAGACCTGGGATAAGGGTATCTTCCTCGTTTTCTTCCATCGCCGGGATAATCGCATAGGCGGGGAAGACATCAAATCCTAGTCCAGCGATTTCGTTGGAGGCTAGATCGGTAGCTAAAGAAGCATAATATGACCTATCTGTGACCCCATAATAGTCCGCGATAGAGGTTCCTGTTGGAAGGTCCGTTAAGGCGTAACGGACGTTCGCGGGAGTAATCTCTTCTTCCTCTTCGCCTTCGCTAGAAGAGGTGGATTCGCTTGTAGAGGAGAATGGATCTTCCTCAGGATATGAATGGTTAGGAATCTCTTCTTCGGGTTCACTTTCATAGGAAGTTGAGTAGGGCGTGCGTGAATTATCGCCCTCTGAGTTATCGGGATATTCGTAAGTTCCTTCTCCTGTATCAACACCCGTGAACGAATAGGTGCTCATGTCAGGCGGAGTGACTTCTTCCGGTTCAGAAGAGGTGACAGATTCATTTGCTGAAGAAGATGAATCATCAAATAACCAGTCGCAGCCGGTTAAGGTTAAAGCAAATGCGGAGACGATCACCATCAAACGGGAAAACTTTGGATTTTTCATAGGATCACCTCCGCTTTCTTGTAGGAGATCGCATCTCCTTTATCTTCATAGACCTTGAATGTCCCTCCAGTCGCGGGAAAAGAAAGGGTGAAGGAATAATCATGACCTAGACGGTTATGAACCTTAACCGTGACATTTCCTTTTCCCGAAACGATCTTTCCGTGTAATTCATCCATGAGGTATTGATGTTGTTTGCCGTCTTGTTCCACGAAGGTAACGACATCATATGGGTCGTATTTGTCGGTAGCTTCCGCGAAATAGAATTTCTCGGCTTCGATGCTCCCTTGATTACCTTTTGCGACTCCCTTTTTGGCGATACGTCCATCGGGAAGCATGTATTTCAAGGAGAAACGCGCGTCGATAACACCATCTTTCAAATAGATGACTTGGTAGGTACGAACGCCGCAATGGTTATATTCATCGACGGTGTAGAAGCCGCTTTCCTCAAGGATATCATCGACGAGGACGCCGCATGGGACTTCGTATTCGCGTCCTGATTCAGAGGTCATGATCGCCCCGATGGTTTCGTAATCCCTAAGCTGGGTGAACGTAAAGCCATTGATATAAACCGGGTCAGCGACCAAAGAAGCGAACACGTCCTCATCGGGAACGACGTACATATCGTTAGGAAGAGATTCTTCCATAACGTTTTCGATTTCATATTCCCCTTCGGTGATGAATTCGTTTGGATCAAGGAAAGCGTCGGAAATCCTATGTTTCGCATTATTCTTAATCGCGTCAAACAAATCGAATTTGGAATCGTAGATGGTTCCCGCCTCTTTCGGATAACGGTAGGTGCCATCCCCTAGATCTTCCATGTCATAGGATTCGATTTCCATGGCTAGATCAAGGGCTTCGACATAGCCTTCCTCGGTATGTGGGAAGACGAAGATATAGGATCCTGGGCCCTTGCTTTGGAGATTGACCGTATAGACCTTTGGGATGAAGGAAGTAGTGAAAATCCCACTATGGAGGAGATCATAGTTGACGGTTGGGAGATAATCGTCGCCATCGACAATTGAGAAATAGGCGGTATAGGAAAGCTTATCGCCAACCGCATCAGGAGAACCGACATCGACCCCGACGATATAATGGCCGGTCTCATAGAAATAACCGGTCATGGCTTCATGAAGATCTTCAAATGCCTGAAGAGTTTCGACGCTGCCATCGGAATTGACCCTGCTGATTGAGCCATATAAGCCAGGTTTGAATTGTCCGCCGTTGATAGTGAATTTCGAGCCGGTTTTATAACATGGGACTCTTGAATCAGGGGCGTAGACCCTTTGGTTCCTATCTTCGATGAGGTTCCCGCTGCCATTCTCCCCGAAGAAAACGTTCCTGGATAACTTATCATTGGTCCCGAGGATATAGATGGTGGTCGTGGAGACTTCCAAGAAGTCGTTGGTGACCCTGAAACGGTATTTCCCGGGCTCCGTGAATTTCTTGATTTGCATGCCATCTACCATAGTCCAGGGAACCGCCTGATAACCCTGGGCGTTATAGGCGTATTCGATTTGGTAAGCGGGGTTATTCGAAACAGAGAAAGAAGAAAGGCATATAGAGCCATCGTTCAAAGTTGAGGCCGCCGCCGCGGCATAGATATCCGCCTTGGTTCCATCAAGCGCGTATGAATTCTGGAAACGCGTTACGTCCGTTTCGATGATGAAATAGAAAGCGATGATCTCCACGAATTCCCTACCGTTATATTTCATTGGGCTGACTATAAGGGCCCTGAACAAATCGTATTGGCCCAAAACCATCGCGGAGATGGAACACGTCTTGTTGGAGACTTCATTTACATCGAACCATTCGTATTTCTCGTCCTCGTTCTTCGCTAAGCCTTGGACAAAGAAATTGGATGTCTTAAGAGTTGTGTTTAGCTCATGTTGGACAATGTTGGTTTTCCCATTGTTGATATGCACCGACTCAATCTTTTTGATCGTCGAATTCGTTTGGGTCCATGAGGAATAGGCGCTCGAATTGTCCGTGAAGGAAACGTTAATCTTATTGGCAACGCCGTTATAGAAATATAAAGGCACGTCCCTCTCAATTGTGGCTCCGCTGTTCCCGCCTGGCACAAGTTCGCCGGAAATGGTGACGCTTCCTAATGGAGTCTCTCTAGGAAGTGCGGTTTTGTTTTTAAGCGTCCCTTGGCTTAAATGGATGTTCTCACCGTTGATGACGGGTTCATAAAGTTTGGGCTGCAACGAATAGTTTTGGATTGGCGCGGTCTCTTGGGCGAATTTCAGGGTTGTTCCGCCTTTAGCGAGGTAGACCGTCACATATTGGAGGACCGAATAGAAAACCCAATGGACCCTGGTGATCCAAAAGGCACTCGCGGTTTTTTCATAACGGTAATACTGATAAGCGGAAACGAACATGAAGTAAGTTCCCTTGAAGATGTCCTCGCTATCCGGGGTATAGGTGCAAACGGCTCCGTCTGGGAGATTATGGTATTCTGCCCCGTTGATTTTGGACCAGTTCCTCTCGCCTTTATGACGCCTAAGAATCATCATCATCCCAACGCCGATACTGCTGGATAAGGAGTAGTTATAAAGACTCCTTGTTTGGCAATCGGCGACATGATATTGCTGCATGGGTCCGCTGTAATTCGCTTCGGTCACCTTATGGAAAGTGAAATTAAAGGTCGCCGAACCCCCGACTTCCACGGAATTGTAATCAAAGGAATTGGAAGGATTGAAATAACCCCTATCTGTCAACCCACTATCGCCGACAATGCTTAAACTACCAGCGTCTCTTCCGCCGTTATATCCAGCGCCCGAACGTTCGCTTCCGGCATATGGGGTCCAATAATCGCAAGTTGGCGCGTCGCCTTCTGGAGCGACAACGGTCATTCCATTGCTCTCATCGAAATAATGGACGAATTGTCTCTCGATATTGACGGTGTTCTCGTTTTTTTCAGCCTCTTTGGCGACATAACCATAATCTTTGATCGTTTCGGCCTTCGTCTCCAATGGAGCGGAAACAATAGCTTCGGCAGCCGCGGGGATAACCAAGGAGGCAGCCAAAAAAGCAGTTACCAAAGTTCGCCAAATATTCATAAAACGTTTGGGCATAAAGTCCTCCTCGCACAGATTATACACATACAAGAGTTATTCTCGGTGGGCTAGAAAAGTATACGCGAAAGCGCGACCGTATGTAAAGGGCGTCAGATTCGATTTCATTTGGCAAAAGCCATTATGCGCATATTATAATATGCGTAGCGAAGAGGTAAATCGAAATGGAAGAAAAGCATCGTAATGACAATCTCAAATGGGATGAATACTTTATGGGAATCGCAAAGCTTTCTGCTTTGAGAAGCAAAGACCCATCGACTCAAGTGGGGGCCTGCATCGTCGATCAAAACCACAAAGTCGTCTCCATCGGTTATAACGGCATGCCCCGTGGCGTCGATGACGACAAGATACCCTGGGGACACGGGGAAGGGCTCGATTCAAAATATCTCTATGTTTGCCACGCCGAATTCAACGCGATTCTTAATACCCGTGATGGCAGCGCCTTAAGCGGCTGCACCATCTATGTGACTTTGTTCCCCTGCAACGAATGCGCGAAAGCCATCGTCCAAACCGGAATCAAACACATAGTTTACGAAGACGACAAATACCATGATCACGTTGAGGAACAAGCCTCTAGGCGCATCCTCGATATGGCCGGCGTCACCTACCGCAAATACGAAGGAAGAAACGTCAAGGTCGAAGTCAAATAATGGATACATGTATCCGTTAAATGGATAAGGAAGACTCAATTTTTAAGAATGAGCAGCGCGATTAGGGTGGAGAATCTTGAACTCGCCTATCAAAGCGAGAAGCTTGCCCTTAAGGGGATATCCTTTTCTATTGAAAAAGGAACCTACGTCTGCATTCTTGGACATAACGGATCGGGAAAATCGACTTTAGCCAAAATCCTCGTCGGCCTATTAAGCGACTATAAAGGCGAGATATATATCTTAGATGAGTTGGTAAGTCGGAAAAACATCAACTCCCTCCGTTCGAAGATCGGCATCGTCTTCCAAAACCCGGACAACCAATTCGTCGGCTCAACGGTCGCGGACGATATCGCCTTTGGCTTAGAAAACAAAGCGGTTCCCCAAAAGGAGATGCAACCTATTATCGATAGGTTCGTCAAATCCGTTAGGATGGAAGATTATCTAGATAGGGAACCTTCATCCCTTTCAGGAGGTCAGAAGCAGCGCGTTGCTTTGGCAGGCGTCCTTGCTATGTCCCCGGAGATTCTCATCCTCGACGAAGCAACCGCGATGCTCGACCCCAAAGGCAAAGCCGAGGTCGACTCCCTTATCTCTAACATCAGAAAGGAAAAGCCGGAACTTACCATCCTTTCGATCACCCATGATTTGGAAGAGGCCGCCAAAGCGGACGAGGTCTTGGTTCTAAATGATGGAAAGTTGCTCTTGCAAGGGACTCCGAAATCCGTTTTCTCCTACATGGATGAATTAAAAAAGGCGTCTTTGGACGTCCCGTTTATCTATAAACTCATCGCCTGTTTGAAGGAAAAGGGTTTGGAGATACCGGAAGATATCGATACTATTGAGAAATTGGGGGAATATTTATGCCAATAGAATTCTCCCACGTTTCCTTTACCTATAACCCCAAATCTAAAATCGCCAAGAAAGCCCTTGACGATGTCTCCTTTAAAATCGAGGAAGGGGAATTCGTTGCCCTTATCGGCAGGACTGGATGCGGCAAATCCACGCTCGTCCAACATATAAACGCCCTCCTTGAACCGGAGGAAGGCGAAGTCATCGTCGACGAATTCATCTCTTCCAGCGATAAGAAAAGAAGAAGCAAGAAACTCCATCATGTCCGTAAATCCGTGGGGGTCGTGTTTCAGTTTTCGGAATCCCAGCTCTTTGAGGAGACCATTGAAAAAGACGTGGCCTTCGCCCCTAAGAACTTCGGTGACAGCCAAGAAGAAGCCTATAGGAAAGCCCATGAAGCCTTAGCCAAGGTTGGACTAGGGGAAGAGTTCTATAAACGTTCCCCCTTTGAGCTTTCAGGAGGCGAGAAGCGCCGCGCGGCGATAGCCGGGATTTTGGCTTATGGTCCAAAATATTTGATTCTCGATGAACCAACCGCGGGGCTTGACCCAAGCGGGGCCAAAGCCATGATGGATCTATTCCGTTCCATTAACGAATCGGGGACCACTATCCTTTTCGTTACCCATGACATGAATTTGGTCCTTGGTTATGCGAATAGGGCCATCGTCATGGATAAAGGAAAGGTCGTCCGCGATTCCTCTCCTTTTGATTTATTTAAGGAAAACCTCGAGGATTTCTCTTTGGAGACACCTCCGATATTCGCTTTGGCCAAGACCCTAAACGAGAAGGGAATGAAGATAGATAAGGAATCGTTAAAAGACGTTTCGCTATTCGCGGATAACATCCTCAAAAACAAGGGAGGAGCCAAATGAAGGACTTCGCCCTAGGAAGATATATCCCGGTTGAAAGCCCCCTTCACCGCCTTGATCCGAGGGTGAAGATTTTCGCTACCCTGGCTTTGGTCGTTTGTCTTTTCCTCCCCTTTGAAAGGAGCGTTCTCCACGAAGGGAAGGATGTGACCGTCACCGCCTGGACCATCAGCGCAATCATGCTGGGGATTTTCCTTGTCTTGGCCCTTCTTTTCTTTGCAATAGCAAGGATCAACCCCTTGAAATTATGGAGTTCGATGAAATCGTTATGGTTCACCATTTTGATTTTGATGATTCTCTATATCCTGCTACCTAATTTCACCGTTCCGACCCTTGGGATAGCCTTTAGGGTCGAACAGATGAACTGGACGGTCTATTGGGATTCGTTTGCTTCCGCTGGAAGAGTCATCGGCAGGTTAACGATCGTCATGATGTTCACTTTCTTGCTTACCGCGACCACTAAGCCTCTTGATTTGACCTATGCCTTACAATGGTATTTGACCCCCTTGAAGATTATTTACGCCCCGATCGCGGAGATATTCGCGATGACGATATCGATCGCCTTACGCTTTATTCCTACCCTTTTGGAAGACGTCGACCGCATCTCCAAAGCCCAGGCTTCGAGAGGGGCTAGTTATTCTAACGGGGGGATAAGAAGGAAAATCGTTGGCTTGACCTCTTTGATAATCCCTCTCTTCGTCTCCGCTTTCACTAGGAGTGAGGAACTCGCCTATGCGATGATCTGCAGGGGTTATGACCCCAAAGGAAAGAGGACCCGTTACCATAAATACCGTTTCCATTTTGGTGATTTGTTTTTCTTCCTCTTCGCTTCCGCCGTCTTGGCTTTATTCATCGTCTTAATCGTTACCCACTTCGATTTTATCGAATCTTGGTTTAAGGTATCCTTGCCATGAAAATCGCGGGAATTCTTAGCTATGTCGGTTCGGCCTATATGGGATTCCAAAGGCAAAAGAACCATCCCTCCATCCAAAGCAAATTGGAGGAGGTCCTTTCAATTGTCGTTGGCAAGGAAGTCACCATCAAAGCCGCGGGACGAACTGACGCCGGGGTAAACGCGAAAGGACAGGTCTTCGCCTTCGAAATCGATAGGAAGCCTAACCTAAAATCCTTCAAGCACGCCCTTAACCGCCTTCTTCCCAAGGATATCGCGGTCAAAAGGCTTATAGAGGTTCCAGATGGCTTTGATCCACGTCATTCATCTATCAAAAAGGAATATTCGTATCACTTCTATTATGGGGAGAAAGACCCATTTAAGAAGGAAACGTATGGTTATTTTGCTATGCCGGGGTTTAAGGTCGAACCTTTCTTTGAAGCCCTTCAAGTATTTCTAGGGGAACATGATTTCTTTTGCTTTACGAGCAAGAAGGACGATAAGGATGGCTTTATCCGTAATATCGAGAAGATCGATTGCAAGGTGGATGAAGATAAAAAGGAAGGATGCATCACATTGATTTCCAATGGTTTCATGACCTATCAAATCCGTTATATGGTCGGTTCGGCCTATATGGTGAGCTATGGAAAAAACACCATCGAGGATATCAAGGCCTCCTTGCTTGACCGCAGCAAGAAAGCGACTTCCTATAAGGCCCCCGCGGAAGGCCTTACTTTAGAGAAGGTATATTACGATGAAAGATTTGGATTATAACCTCCATTCCCATACCTTCCGTTGTGGACATGCGGAAGGAGAAGACGAAGAATACGTCCTCGCCGCGATTAAACAAGGCTTCACCCATATGGGTTTTTCCGACCATGTCTTCCTTCCTGGGATATTCGCCCCAAGGATGAGGGGCGATATCTCCATGCTCGATGATTATGTGAATTCGGTCAAAAGGCTCAGGGAGAAATACAAAGGGAAAATCGATATCCACCTTGGTTTTGAGGCGGAATATATGAAGGAATTTGCCCATTATTACAAACACCTTTTGGATGATGGAATCATCGATTACCTCATCATGGGACAGCATTGTTATTACAAAGGCGGGAAGACCTATTGGTATACCTCTGGAGTCTCGACCGAAGAAGCGGTTAAACACTACACAGAGGACCTAATCGAAGGAATGCGTTCGGGTCTTTTCCTTTATGTCGCCCATCCCGATTTCTTCATGCTCTATAGCAATTCCTTTGAACCCTACCACGAAGAGGCCTCAAGAAGGATCGCCAAAGCGGCGAAAGAGTTCGATATCCCCCTTGAGATAAACGTCTCCCAGGCTAGGCGTTATCCTAAAGGGGAATTCGATCCTAGGGAGTTGTTTATTTACCCTTATCCCCCATTTTGGGAGATCGTCGGGCAAGAAGGGTGCAAGGTCGTCTTTGGGGTCGATGCCCATTCTCCATCCCATTACCAAACCGCGGATTACGATACTTTCCTTAAACTGGTGAGGGATTATGACCTCAACCTTGTTAGGCATTGTCCATTAGAATAGAAACATGACAATCGAAGAAAAGGCATTCGCTTCATACCAGGTTATCTTGGATAAACTCCCCGAATATGGTTTTTCCTTCAGGGATAATGCCTATTTTTATTCGACGAGCTTCCATAATGACGAATTCCTCGCGGAGATTTCGGTCAATCTAAATGGCTTCCTCAAAGGAAGGGTTATCGAAAAAACCTTCAATGAGGAATACGCCCCGTTACGTAACGAAGCCTATTACGGAGGGTTCGTTGGGGAAATCAGGGAAGAATATAAGGCTATCCTTCTTTCCATCAGAGAAGCTTGCTTCAAACACGAGACCTTTGTTTCTAATCAGGCTAATCGGATAGCCATCTTGATAAAGGAAAAATATGATGAAGCCCCAGACTTCCCATTCTCTTCCTCAAAGATTGAGCATTACGGCGTTTTCCGATATAAAAACAACGCGAAATGGTATGGTCTAATTATGAATGTCGATTCCCTCGTTTTCGGAAAAGATGAGGGGCATGTAGATATTATCAACCTCAAAGTTAATGAAAAAGAAAGGGAAGCGATATTGAAGACCAAGGGTATTTTCCCTTCTTACCACATGTCCAAAACCAAATGGATCAGCGTCCTTCTTAACGAGACTTTGGACGATGGATTTATTATGTCCTTAATCGATAAATCGAGGACGTTGGTCTCCAACTCCCCCAAAAGAAAAACCAAGTAACTCTTGCTAGGCTACTTGGTTATGGTTCTATTGGTTTCCGCAATTGCCCCTGACAATCGTCCCATCGGGGATGCTTTCCTTTATTTCGACGTTACTGCCGACCGTGACGTTGTTCCCGATGATGGTATCGCCACCGAAGATGCTTGCGCCAGAATAGATGACGACGTTATTTAGGAGGGTCGGGTGGCGTTTTTTGCCGATTAGCTTCCTGCCGTTTTTCAAGGAAAGGGCCCCAAGGGTAACGCCTTGATAAAGCTTACAGTTATTTCCGATGACCGCGGTTTCGCCGATGACGATGCCGGTGCCATGGTCTATGAAGAAGGAATCGCCGATGGTCGCCCCTGGATGGATGTCGATCCCGGTGCGGGAATGGGCGTATTCGCTAATTAGCCTCGCGGTCTTCTTGTCGCCTTTTAGATAGAACTCATGGGCGACCCTATAACAGAAGATCGCGGTGAAACCAGGATAGGCGACTACGATTTCCTCCTTGTCGTTAGCCGCGGGGTCACCATCATAAAAGGCCTGCACGTCCTTCATGAGTTTCTCTCTAATCGCAGGGAGGTCTTGATAGAAAGCATCGATCCTATCCTTATGGGCATCGAAGCTTTCGCCATAGGCGTCCTTGATCATCGTATAGGAGGAAGAGAGGTGGAAAAGGAGGTTCTCCTGCGAGAAGTCATCGCAGAAATGGGCATTGAAAAGAGCGAGTCGAAGTTCCTTCAAAAAGGCGATAAGGGCGTCTCTGCACACCTTTTCCCTGTTTCCTTTTTCTCCCTTGCTCTCGATCTCGAACAAGGTTTTCGATAGCTCTTCGATCATGATGCCTCTCCTTTTCTAACGGCAATATTATGGGATATCAAATTGCTTTTTAGGTAGAGTTTTGTTTTCAATCGCCTTGCAACTTATTTTCCAAACCTTATTGACAAAAGACGGAAGAGGTTCACTATTTCAATATAAACCGACGAGAAGGAAGTTAGTCCCATAACGGCTTTACAGAGAGCCGCGTAGCTGAGAAGCGGTGAGCACCGGACGGGAAAGTGGGCCTTCGAGGGCTTGGCGAAAGGGCAACCCCCAACTAGCCGTAGACGGTAATCCCCGTTATCGGATAGGGACGTGTTGGCGTCCTAACAAGAGGCTTAGAATAAACTCTAGGCAAATTAGGTGGCACCGCAGGCGTGGTCTTGACCGCTTGTCCTAATGGCTTTTTGCTCAGGACAGCGGATTTTATTTTAGGAGGCCATGCCATGAAAACCACCCGTATTCTCTTTCCGATCCTATTCTCCCTTACCTCGATTGCTAGTTGCACTAACGCCAACAACAATCAGAAAATCGCCATTATCCAACTGGGGACCCACACCTCGTTAAACGAGATAAACGAAGCGATCCAGAAAAAGATCAAGTCCCACGAAGGCTACCAAATCGTTTACAAGAATGCCGAATTCTCCCTTGATGTCGCTTCCCAAATCGTCTCCTCTTTAAAAGGACAGGTCGATTTGGCGATAGCGATAGCAACCCCGATCGCCCAGGCTTGCTATAACGGCTTTTCCGACAATACCCCGATTGTTTTCGCGGCCGTCAGTGACCCTGTCGGCGCGGGACTAATCAAAGACATCGACGCGCCCGAGGGCAATATCACGGGTACAAGCGACGCCATCCAAGTCGATTCGATTTTGGATAAGGCTTTGCTTATCGATCCAGAGCTAGACGAACTAGGTTTCATTTATAACCCCGCGGAAGCCAATTCCGTTAGCAATAAGAATAAAATCGAGGCCTATTGCGCCTCCCATGAAATCGCCTTTAACGCCGCTAGCATTTCCGCCGCGGGGGAAATGAAGGAAATTGCTTCGGCCTTGATTAACCGCGTCGATGCGATATTCGTTACCGACGATAATACGGTCGCTTCGGCGATGAGCGTTTTGGGCGAGGAGTGCCGTAAAGCCAAAAAACCGTGTTATGTCGGGGCCGATTCCATGGTTAAGGATGGCGGCATGTTTTCTATCGGCATCGATTACACCGTCCTTGGTGAGGAAACAGGCCAAATGGCCATCGATATCCTTAAGGGGAAGAAAATAAGTGAGGTCCCCGTCAAAATCTATGATGAGGACCTAAAGATTTACCTCAATAAGGCATATGTTGATGAAATCGGCATAACGATTCCTTCCTCGATCCTCGAAGACCCGAATCTTGTGGAGGTGAACGAATGATCCTTAATGCTTTGACGTTAGGCTTTATCTTCGCCCTTCTCGGTTTTGGGATCTTCCTTTCCTTCAAAATCCTCAATTTCACCGATTTGACCGCGGAGGCATCATTCACCCTTGGGGCCGCGATTTCGGTGATGCTAGTGAATCTAGGCTTACCGGAGGTCGGTCTTTTGCTCTCTCTTTTTGGAGGGGCTTTGAGCGGGTTTATCACCGCCTTCCTCCACCAAAGGCTAGGGATAGATAAAGTCCTTTCCGGCATTTTGACCCTGACCGCTTTCTATACGGTCAATTTGTTGGTGACCAATTTCTCGCCTAATTTCTCTTTGTCGAAGGAAACTAGAACCATCTTTCCCCGCAATGAGGATCTGATGGCGTTCTTCATTGCGATGGGCTTCGCTCTCATCGTCGGGGCTTTCCTGGTGTTCTTCTTTAGAACGAGGCTAGGCATCTCCATAAGGGCCAGTGGGGATAATGAAGGGGTTATCGAAGCCCATGGCAAATCCGCGGATTTCTACCAATGCTTCGGTTTGATGCTATCCAATGCCCTTATCGCTTTAAGCGGGGCCTTATTCATGCAATACCAACGTTATTACGATTCGACTTTTGGGACGGGAATGATGATCGTGGGGGTCAGCTGCATCGTTATCGGGGAGATATTCACCTTCAAAAGGCATAGCCTGCTCCTGATGGTTATTGGAATAATCTTAGGGAGTCTCATCTATCGACTGATCTATCTTCTAGTCATCACCTATACGGGCCAACCCCAATACATGAAGCTCGTGTCCGCCTTGGCGATTATCGCCTTTATCGTCATCTCCAAGTCCGGGTTATTGCTTAGATTATCGAAAAGGAGGGAACGCCATGCTTAGAATCAAGGATCTCTCAGTGACTTTCTTCAAAGGCGAAGCCATGGAGAAAAACGTTCTCCAAGATTTGAATCTGGAGATAGACGAAGGCGAATTCCTCGTGGTCCTTGGGGCAAACGGCTCAGGGAAAAGCACCCTTTTCAATGCGATTTTGGGGTATGTCCCTTATCAAGGGGATATCGAATTGGACGGGAGGAACCTCAACAAGCAAAAGCCTTATAAACGTTTGAAGGATATCGGCATCGTTTACCAAGACCCCTTGAGGGGAAGCGCCCCCCATTTAAACGTGGAGGAGAATCTTCTTTTGGCTTTGCCTAAGGGAAGGAAAAGAAACGAATACCTCGCTTTTTGCAAGAACGAACTCTCTTCCTATGGGTTAGGGCTAGAGGATAATTTCAAAAGTGAGGTCCATAACCTTTCCGGAGGCATGAGGCAGGCCTTATCGTTATTCTTAGCGACCGTCAAAGAGCCGAGCCTTCTTCTTTTGGATGAGCATACGGCGGCCTTGGACCCTAGGGCGAGCGAAGTGGTCATGGAATTGACCGATAGGATCATCAAAAACAATCCCAAAATGATGACTTTGATGATTATACACAATCTAGATTTGGCCTTAAGATACGGGACCCGTCTTGTCGTTTTCCAAGATGGTAAAGTTAGCCTAGACGTTAAAGGGGATGAAAAGAAAAACCTCACCAAGGAAGGTCTTGCAAAATTATATGAAGCCAGTTGATTAATGATGTAATGCCCCCATTATTTTGACTTAAGGGATTTGAAAAAGCGCAGCCCGGAGGGCCGCGCCCAATTTCAATTTTGGCTTATAAACCTTTAATGAAGGTGTTGACCGCGTTCGCGTCATACCAGTTCCCTTCGTTGAAGGGGAATGGATGATCGAGAGGAATACCCGCGTCGTTATGAACGTATTTGCCACCTTCTTTGTAGCACATGTCGTAATGGTTGGACAAATTGAAGAAGGTGCCTAGTCCATCGAAATAGACGCCGACTGGAGAAGTACCTCCTCCGCTGGTCTCGCCGATGATCTTAACGCCGGCTTCCTTGGCGATTCCTGGGAGGCAGTTGCCGCAGGAGAAGGAGAAGGCGCTCGTGAGGCAATAGAAGTTGAATTTGCCTTTGAAGGTATCGCCTTCATCGCCGAATTTGCCATCGCCGTTGAGGTCGACTTTGTAATGGTATTCGCGCATAACCCCGTTATTGATGTCTTTTAAGACATAGGAGGGGTCATCGGAGAAGAAAGCCGAAAGATAAGGTAGTGTTGCAATCTCACCTCCGCCATTCGTGGTCAAGTCGATGACGACGTTTTTGACGACTTTGCTGTTCTTGTTCATGATCTCAAAGATCTTGAAGGCCTGGCTAAAGCCGTCTGGGCTGGAGTTGATGAGTTTGGCCCTGGTTTGGATATTGTAATTGGCTTCCTCGATTGAATAATCCGCGGGGAATAGCTCTCCCATGTTCCTGATATCGGGTCCGTTGTTTTGGAAGCTGTTAAAGGAGATAATCGCGGTTTCCTTATCGGAAGAGAACTTGATGCCCTGATAATAGTTTGGATCATCGGGATTGAATCCTTGAGGATCCTCTTGTTTGGTCCTATCCATCCTCGCCTTCATGTATTTTTTTGAGGCTTCGTTGAGTTTCTTCAAACGTTCTCCGCTCATGGATGCCTTGGTATAATCGCCGATCTTATCAAGGTCATCGACGCTAGAACATGGAGTCATGTTGTTGAATTTGGTATGTCCATCATCGATGTAGCCGATGAGTTTGGCGAAGGCATTTGTATAGGTTCCGGGCTGATTGGACTTGAGTCCTTCATCGACCCCAGCCTCCTTGAAGAAGGAGACCGCGTCGGTATAGTTCTTGATGCCCTTAAGGCCATAAATCGTATCGAAAACGAAACGGAGGATGTCGTAGTTATAGGCGCTAAGTTCTGGGGAGATCTTCCCAGATAGGAAACGGGTCTCATCGAGATGAATCAACAAGGTGCCTAAGGGGCCTTGGTTATCGGCTACATCGACAAGGATGTTCTCGCCAGACTTCTTCCAGCTGTACCTATATTCCGATTCGGTGTCGGAGACGGCTTGGCTAGGATTGAGTTCGTTACCTTTGCATAACGAGGAATAACCTGATCCGTCTTCCATCAAAACGAGGTAACGGGTGTAGTCTTCATAGACGGTCGTGGAACCTTCCGCGAGTCTTTTCGTCTTGCTTTCGAAGCGATAGGCTTCGCTGGTTCCCTTGTTTTTGCTTGGTTCATAGATGCCAGAGAGGCCTTGGAAAACACCTTTGGAGGAATAGACCCAGGAAGCGAGGAAGCTGCTTTCCGATAGGTTGGTATAGAAATCAGCCCCATTGAAAGCGAGGTCTAAGCTGACGTCGCGAAAAAGAATCTTGGTGAAGGCTTCAAGAGGAACATAGCAAACGTCATCTTGATCGACGATATCGAAATTGTATTTTCCGAAATCGAAGACGTCATATTCGGGGGCTTCGCTTCCATCTTCCTTATAGACTTTGGTCTTTTCGCTATCCTTGATGGATTTGCCACGGTAAGAACCATAATCCCCCGAGATACCGTTATTCTCGATAAGAATCGGGGTCCCGAAGGACTGTCCGCTTTTAAGTTTGATGACATCTTTTTCAGCGTCAAAGATGAATTCGCCTTTTTTATCGGGGGAATAAAGATGATAGCCATCCGTTTTCTTTTCTCCGCTGATTCCAGGCGTGATGACATTAGGGAGCGCATCGCCGATTGCTTTGCCTAAATCAGCAAGGGAAACATAGGGCACGTCCCCCTTATCTTTGTGGTGATAGGTCGGAAGCTTTCCGATTTGGACATTCTCTTCGATGGGCGGAAGGGATTGAGCTGGGTTATTGGGATCTGACTTTGGCGTGCCGATCAAACGGCTCTTCTCGTTGAAGACTTGGATGGTCTTTCCGCTTGGGACGGTAGAGGTGGCACTAGATCCACTTGTGCTTTCGTCCGTTTTGCTTCCTTCCCCTCCATTTCCGCCTCCGCAGGAAGCGAGGCAGACGAGAGAAAGAGATAAGACGAGCAATGTTTTCTTTCTGCTTTTCATGGTCGGTTTTTCTCCTAGGTTTCTTTGAATGATACACGCATGAGCGCACAAAAGTGCAACAACCTATTGGTAGATAATAATTAAGTTTAAGAAAATCCCGACAAACGGGCTTTGCGGATTTTAAACCGAGAATATTGTGTTATTTGCTCCGAGAGATTTGTGCAAAGATTCCCGCATCGTGCTCCATATGTGAAAAAAGTGTCGATGCTATCGGCACTTTTTTTGATTTTTGAAGAATTTGTCTCGCGATATTACCACGATTTTCGAGGCATTTTGGTTGGCGCGCTATCATGGGAGTGGGATTTGCGTTGACGATGTTTTGATGGTGGCCGAGGCGGTGCGCGATATCCGTTTTTCGTCACCAAGCAATATGAACGGACGCCTGAGTTAATCCGGGTCGCCCTCGATGATCTCAAGCATCTGCCGTGGCGTGACGACGTAACTTCTGACGGGGTAGTACTTCAGGTTTCCCGTGACGAGGTACGCATCCATCGTGGAGCGCCCGCTGAGCGCGATTTCGAAGAAGACGATGTCGTCTTCGTCTGGAAAGCTTCTTCGGTGTGCTCCCTCGGCAGGAAGATGGCCTTTTCCCTTAAGCTGGCGATGAGCGCTTCGGGCTTCCCCTCCTCGAAGCCGAATTTGTTTCTCGTGAGGACGTCTTCGTATTCGGCGATGATCTCCTCGTTGAGAAGCGGGACGATTTTGCCTAACAGGATCAGATCCACGACCTGCCCGGGTATCGATTCGCTTTTCAGCATGGAGGAGACGAGCACGTTGGTGTCGACGACGGCATAGCACCGCTTTATCGCTTGCGAGCCTTCCTTTCCCTCCTTGCCTTTGCAATCTCATCGTTGACCTCCTCGAGGGTCATCTCTGAGTTACCGTTAGCCTCGGAGGTCTCTCTCATGGAGCGGACGGCGACAAGGGCGCGCCGGGTGGAATCGTCCAACTTCATGTCGAAGGGCATTCCTCCTTCGGCGATGGCCTTCTTGAGGAAGGATCTTACGGCGGTGGAGATGTCCATGCCAAGGGCTTCGAAAAGACTTGCGGCGGCCGCTTTGGTCTCGGAATCGACCCTGACTTGTATGAGTTCCATATTATCTGTCTCCTTTCGATTACATTATAAAGACAAACGCATTACGAACAATATGTATGAGCACATTTATATATAAGAAACGGTTAATCCGCAGAGCAGCGCCCGCATCGCGCTCCAACAGCCAAAATAGTATCGACGGCATTGAGGCTATTTTCGTAAGTACGCTTATTTACCACACGATTACCGAACGGATTTGCCGTTTTTTCTAATAGAGCACTATCGGAATAATTATAGGGAGAGTTTTCTATAAATGGGCTTGTGTAGTAGAGGCTCAAGAAGAGCGCTTATCCATTGGCCCTATAGGTTACGTAAACATGAAATAACAGGACAAAAGTATAAAATATTGCGAATTTGTCCCGTTAAACAGGCAATCGCAGCTTTGCTATGACGGTTTTCCCGCATCGCGCTCCACGAGTCTTAGAAACTCGATGTATTCGGCGTTTTCTTTCAAAAGAGTACATTTCCCCGCACGATTACCGCACGGATTTCGATGGAAAAAGTTTGGAGCATTATTTCTGTATTTCCATGCGCCTTTTCAGCCATTCATTAGACATTGTTAATGAAAAACAGTTTTTTCTAACGAATAAATAATGAATTAATGAATCGGTTGTTGTAGCGACAGCGACCCAAGGAACGAGGGGGTGATGAACCTGCTCCATCTCGCGAGGATCGGCGACAAAGCGGGCGAAGGCGTCCCAAACATTTATCGGAGAATGCGCGCTTTGGGCTTTCCGGACCCCATTTTGGAACAGTCGAGCGCCCCGTCCCGAACCACATTGGTCTTTTTGATGACTCAGAATCTGATCACGAATACCCCGGATTTGGAGACGAAGATCATCCATACTTTGGCCGAACTCGGAGAGGCAAGCGTGACCGAGTTGGCAAAAACGCTTTCCGTGAACAATGCCACGGTTAGCCTTGCCTTAAAGGAAATCTGTGCATCCGGGACCGTTGAGAACAACGGCAAAGCGACGAAGGGGAAGAAATTCTGGCTTAAAAAATAGCATTTCTCGCATCGTGAACCATGACCAAAATTTATCCGATACGGTCGGACTTTTTCAAAAATCTGCCCCATTTATCGCCCATTTAAAAATCGCATTTATTATGGTGGACGAAAAACTTAAGCCACCATTTATCTCACGTTTGCGCTAGTCTGAAGCACGTCGAAAAAAGCGTGAAGATAGAACGTACAACCTTGAAAAACGGTTGATTATAATTATAATATAAGTATGAAAGAGTTACGTTTCGAGTGGGATGAAAGGAAGGCCAAGTCCAATTTGAGCAAGCATGGCGTGAGCTTCGAGGAGGCCAAGACGGTATTCTATGACGATGCCGCCCTGGTCATCTCGGATCCGGACAATTCCGAGACTGAGGATCGCTTCGTCATCCTCGGCTTCAGCGCCAACGCGAGGATCCTCGTCGTCTGCCATTGCTACAGGGACAACGAAGGCGTCATTCGGATTATCTCGGCCAGGAAAGCCACAAGGAACGAAGCGAGCCATTACAGAAGGTGAGGAAAGGAACATGAGGGAAGAATACGATTTCAGCAAAGGGAAGAAGAACCCCTACGCCAAGCAACTCAAGAAGCAGGTGACGATTAAACTCTCCGAGGACGCAATCGCCTATTTCAAGGCGCAGGCGAAGGATACCGGCATACCGTATCAAACGCTCATCAACCTCTATCTGACGGACTGCGCGAGAAGTGGCAAGCGCCTCGCGATATCCTGGAACTAATTTACCGGTGAGCGCATATTTCGGCTGACCTTGTACCCGCATCGTGAACCATGACCAAAATTTATCCGATACGGTCGAACTTTTTCAAAAACCCGGCCCATTAATCGCCCACTTATATTTCGCGCTTTTTATGGTGGACGAAAATCTTCAGGAATCATCATTCCTCTTTTAAAGCGTGTCGGAACGCGACGATTATCGCGATTTGAATCAAGGAACCCCGAGGGATTTCCCACGGCATTGAACCGATTCTTTTGCGGACGCCACTTTCGCACTCACACTACCCATAATGCAAAAAGAAAATGTTCATAAGTGAGCGGAAAATTAAAAAATGCAAAAAAACCGCTCTTTTATAAATGTGTTCAATGAGCAAAAACGTTTGACCTTGTACACGCATCGTGTTCCACCAAAGGAAATTGTCTCGGCGCCGTCGGGACTTTTTTCATAGATACGTTTATTCACCGCACGATTACCGCACGAATTTCGAACTTTTTCTTGTAGAGCACTATCTAAAAATTGCCATTTAATTGCAATAAAGCAATTAAAAAAAGAACACTTATAAAACAAGTGATGCGCTGCGTTGCGCTAGCGTGGAGACGGTATTATAATTTTCCTGAAAAATGTAGAATTCTACAAAAAAGGAGAAAGTTATGATTCCCCGCGATAAGTATTTAGGTCAATTAATAATGGGCATGGGAAATGGATTCCCGAAGATCGTTACCGGCATTCGTCGCTGCGGCAAATCCTATTTGCTTAAGGAGATCTTTAAAAGCCATTTAATCTCTTTGGGCGTGAAAAAAGAACAATTCCTTCTTGTCGAACTAGACGACGACGCCAACGCGAATCTGCGCAACCCCTTAACCCTCAGTACCTTTGTCAGAGAAAAGGCAAAAGGGATGCAAGACACTCTTTATGTTGTCCTAGATGAGATCCAGCGAGTCTTTGAAATCGTCAACCCCGAACTGACCGGTGGACAGATCGTCCTAGCCAAGAAGGGGGACCCCCAGACGATTTCCTTCGTCGACGTGGTCATGGGACTTGCCTCGGTCGCAAACATCGATCTTTACGTGACGGGAAGCAATTCCCGCATGCTCTCCAGTGACATCGTCACCCAGTTCCGCGACAAGGCGACCCAGATCCACGTGGCGCCACTTTCGTTTTCCGAGTACTACGCCCATGTCGGCGGGGCCAAGTCGGAGGCTCTTTACGAATATCTCCTCCACGGAGGGATGCCTTTGGCGGTCCTAAAACAACGAAGTGGAAAAGAAGAGTATCTAAAAGGGCTCTACCAAACGACTTATTTCAAAGACATCTTGGAGCATCATGGGTTCCAAAAGGATTGGGCACTGGATGAATTGGCCGACGCCTTGTCCTCTTTGGTCGGGAAAATCATCACCGTTGAGAAAATCGCAAATACTCTCCGCAGCGCAGGCAAAACATCGCTGGATCCGAAGACGGTGGAGAGTTACATCGATTCCTTCGTCGACGCTTTCCTCCTTTCGGAAGCCTCCCGCTATGACGTGAAAGGCAGATCTTTGATCGGGGCGGGGCGAAAGTACTATTTCACCGATACCGGATTAAGAAACGCAAGACTGAACTTCGGATTCCCCGACATCGGACAGCTGATGGAAAACGCCGTCTATAACGAACTTCTATACAATGGGTACCAGGTAAGCGTCGGCATGGTTCCAACGGTTGGGAAGGATAAAGACGGGAAAAGCGTGCGCAAGGATTACGAAATCGATTTCGTGGCGAGGAAAGGGTACGAAGTTCTTTACGTTCAAATTTGTCAAAGCGTCACCGATCCGAATGTGCTGAAGAAAGAACTCAGGCCATTTGATTTTGTGCGCGGAGAAGCGAAAAACGTCCTTGTGATTGGCGACCCGATTCCCGAAACCCGGAATCAAGACGGAACCTATGTGGTGGGCATTGCGGATTTCCTTCTGGGGTTATGATTTTTGGAGAATTCGCAAAAGCAATATAACAGGTCAAAAAAAATCAAAAAACTCTAAAAAATGACCAGCAATACCGTACAAATAGGCGTTAAATGCATAAGAACTTCCCGCATCGCAATCCAGTTGCCTTAATTCCATCGATGCCATCGAGGTTTTTTATTTTTGTGGGTTACATTTGGGTTACAAAAATTCGACATTTTTTCTGGAGATAAGATTGTGTTTCAAAGAACGAGCAAAACGGGCTTCTAATCGTGCTTCCTGACAATCGAACACCGATTGTTTTTGTTGTGACGATATCGTAGCTCGTCGCGGAACAGATACCTTGCGTTTTAAGGAGATAATCATGATTAGATACATTGCGTTTTAAGACGAATTTTACTATTATTACTTTGCGTTTTAAGGAGAATCCCATGGAACCGGAAATCATTTTCAAAAGAAAAATCAACGAAAAGCTACTCAAGTGGAAGAATGAAACAAAAGGCGAGAAGGCCTTACTCATCGAGGGGGCTAGGCGTATTGGCAAATCCACGGCGGTCGAGGAATTCGCCAAAGCCCATTACCGTTCCTACATCCTCATCGATTTCAACAAGGCAGGCAGCATCGTGTTCGATAACTTCCGCGATAATCTAGAAAAGCTTGATACCTTTTTCATGGTGCTTTCCGCCGCCTATGGGAAGACGCTCTATCCGCGCGAAAGCCTCATCATCTTTGACGAGGTTCAGGCTTATCCAAAGGCCAGGGAGGCCATCAAATACCTCGTCGCGGACGGACGTTACGATTTCATCGAGACGGGCTCTTTGATCTCCATCAAGCAAAACGTCCAGGGCATCACGATCCCCAGTGAGGAGAGGAAGATCAAGATGTACCCCATGGACTTTGAGGAATTTGTTTGGGCCTTAGGGGAAGAACAATTGCTTCCCTATATCCGGGATTGCTTTGAAAAGAGAATTCCGTTGGAGCGCGGACTTCACGAAAGGGCCATGATGCTGTTCAAGCAGTACATGCTGGTCGGCGGCATGCCCAAGGCGCTATCCAAATTCCTGCTCGCCCGCAAACAATTCGCCGATTGCGACGCGGAGAAAAGGGACATCCTCGTGAATTACCGCGACGACATCATGAAGACCGACGCCCAATACAAAGCCAAGGTCCTTTCCATATTCGATCAGATCCCCTCGTTCCTCTCGATGCATGAGAAGAGGGTGAGGCTTCGCAGCGTTGAATCGGACACGAATTACCCCGAATACGAGGAGACCTTTTTCTGGCTCGCGGATTCCATGATCTGCAATGAGTGCTTCGCCTGCTCGGACCCCAATGTCGGGCTGTCCCTCAATGAATCCCGGGCGGCGGTGAAATGCTATATGGGGGATACGGGCCTGCTTGTTTCCCATGCCTTTGACGAAAACGAGCTGATCGCGGAGGAAGTATACGCTTCCATCCTGTCCGGAAAGCTGTCCGTCAATGAAGGCATGCTTTACGAAAACGCCATCGCCCAAATGCTCGTCGCGAGCGGCCATAAGCTTTATTTCTACACCCATTACAGCGAGGAGAAGAAGCGCAACGACATCGAGATCGACTTCATCCTTTCCAACGGAAGCAAGACAAGACCCAAGATTTTCCCCATCGAGGTGAAGTCCTCGAAGAATTACGCGAATGTCTCCTTGACGCGGTTCGTCGCTAAATTCAAGGCGAGGATCGGGGGAGCCTTCATCCTGCACCCAAAGAACCTCTTCGTCCGTCCCGACGGAATCGTCGCGCTTCCTTGTTACATGGCGTATTTGCTCTAGGAGATAAACGCAATGCCCGATTTTGATTATCGCGCCTTATTCGATTCTTCGTGCCTGGAGGCAGGGCTTGTCTGTCGCCTATCTTTTGACATGCCCGAGGGTTACGAGGAAGCAAACGGCATGTACGACCCGGAAACGGATACCGTTTTCATGAACGCCACATTGCTTAAGGAATGCCCTGATTCTGAGAAGGCCTTCTATCTTTTCCACGAACTTCGGCACGCGGAGCAGTTTGCCCATCCCGAGCGTTTCCCTCCCGCCATCCGCAAGGCCTTGGATTACGATATCGCCTATGATGGGAATTGCTCGAAAAGGGTCAATGGTGAATGGACTTCATGCCGCCTCGATGGTGGAGAGGATCGCTTCACGAGGCTATACCTTTCCCAACCACACGAAATCGATGCGAACCAAGTTGCATACTTCAAAGCAAAAACGCTGTTCGGCGGTGACGAAGCGTTGGAGAGCCTTCGCTCCTTTTGGATTCCGTCCGTTATCGTATCTATGGAGGAGTACGATGCCATCTATTCGGAGATCGATAAAGCGCTCATAGGTTTGAAGGATTGACTCTATCCTTATTTGGGAAAAATAGTGAACAAATTCTCGGTTGGCGACCCGCATCGTGCTCCAATGACGCCGTCTCTACCTCTTTTTTTCTTTGGTATGTAGAATAGATTTTGTTATGGGAAAGGTTTTAACGCCAAAAAGGATTGCCATATTTGGGGCCATAGTCTCCCTCATAAGTTTTTCCTATAAGCTGACCATTGCCATTTTGGCTACCTCCTTGGTTTTGATTATCGCCTCCATCCCGACCCTGCTTATCTTTATCTGCAAAGTCTTCTTCGTTAAGAACATGCATCAAAGCAGGGCCAGCAAGAGGAAAGGATATTTGGCGATGGCTATCCTCACCGCCTTATTCGTGATGACCTTCCTCCTTTTCTCAGTTTTCAAAATCGGGGGGATAGACATCACCAATCAGAACAGGTTCGAGGGGTGGGTTGCGATTGTTTTCATCGCTTTTATCTTGGTGATGTTCGTCTTATCGCTCATCAATTTGAAGGGAGCCCTCGATAGAAGCGATCTAATCGTCAAAGGCATTAGGGAAATCACCTTCGTCTCCGCTTTGGCGGATGCCGTGATGATCGAAGAATTCGTCGTTAGGATTCTTAAGGCCTATACGAGTCTGCCTAATCTAGACTTGGTCTGCACCTATTCCCCTCTAGCAATCGGGATTTTGATGAGCCTCGTGCCTATCTTCATGTTCATCCGTTTCACTAGATACAAGCCCTAAATAATTGAATGCCATATGGTTTTATGATGAAGGGATAATATGGTTTTTTCGGTTGCCTATCCTTCCCATGCGCGTCTATAGTTATTCAAAGCCTTATCCAAACATGAGCAAAGAAGTCGTTAGATTAGAACATATCAAAAAAAGCTTTCATCAAAACGTGGTCCTAAACGACGTTTCCTTAAGCTTATCAGAGGGCGAAGTCCATGCTTTGGTTGGCGAGAATGGGGCTGGGAAATCGACGTTAACGAAAATCCTCTGCGGGGTCTACCAAAAAGACGAAGGGGAGATTTTCCTTAATGGCGAGAAAGTCGAATTCAAAACCGTCGCGGACGCCCAAAAACTAGGGATAAGGATGGTTTATCAGGAACTCTACCTCATGAACGATCTGACCGTCGCCCAGAATATCTTCATCGGCAGGGAAATAAGGAAGGGCCCCTTCATCGACGATACGGCGATGATTAGGAAAACGGCTGAGCTCTTTGATGAATATGGAATCGATATCTCCCCCTCTTCCCTCGTCAAGGAATTAAGCGTCGCCAAGATGCAGATGGTGGAGATCATCAAGAACATCTCCCAAAACGTCTCGGTTTTGGTTTTGGATGAACCGACGACCGCCCTTTCCTTCAAGGAGGTGAACGACCTTTTCAAGATGATTGAGAAGGTTAAACAAAAAGGCGTCGCGATCGTCTATATCTCCCATAAGATGGATGAGATACTCGCCCTTTCCGATAAGATCTCCGTTCTTCGCGACGGCGTTATGATTGGGACCCTCGATAAAAAAGAAGCGACCCGTGACCTCATTATCAAGATGATGGTCGGGAAGGAAATCGAATCCTTAAGTAACGAACAGGAGCAAACCCTTGAAGATGCTCCTATCGCCTTGAAGGCCAACGCGATCGAAACCAGCTTCCTCCATGATATTGCCTTTTCTTTAAGGAAAGGGGAGATATTCGGTCTAGCAGGCCTTATGGGAAGCGGGAGGACCGAACTCGCCAAAGCCCTTTTCGGGGCGGATAAGGCCAAGGCCCTCGATATCGAGGTCAAGGGGGAGAAAGCCATTATCAAGAATCCAAGTGAGGCGATTGCCCATGGCATCTGCTATCTTTCGGAGGACCGTAAGCAATTCGGCTTGATGCTTGAGCATTCTATCTACGCCAATGAGACCATCTCCTCCTTAAACGACAACACCAAGTTCTTCCTCGTCGACGATAGGAAAGCCATTGGGAAGGTCAATAGGTATCAGGAGGAATTATCGATTAAATATTCCTCCATCAACGATCCGATAAGGAACCTTTCAGGGGGCAATCAGCAAAAATGCATCCTCGCTAGATGGCTGATGAAGGACGCGGACATCTTTATCTTCGATGAACCGACCAAGGGCATCGATATCCTCGCCAAGCAGGAGATATACCTCAAAATCAAGGAACTCGCGATGAAAGGGAAATCCATCATCCTGATCTCATCTGAGCTCGAGGAAATTCTCTCCCTCGCGGATAGGGTCGGGGTCATGTGCGAAGGAAGCCTCGTCAAAATCCTCGATATAGGGGAAGCGAGCCAAGAAAAGATTATGGAATATGCATTAAGGAGGGCCAAACAATGAAAAGAAGCGATCGCTTAATAAGGATGCTTAGGCAAAACATCGTGATCTTCACGGTTTTGGCCGTCCTCTTCCTCCTTTTCGCCATTATCAATCCGAATTTCATCGACCGATTCAATGTCTTGTCGATGGTCCAATCATACGTTCCTTATGCTATCTTGGCCTTAGGCGTATGCTTCGTCATCGCTACGGGAGGAGTCGATCTCTCGATTGGGGCCGCGATGATTGCTTCCGCTTTGCTTGCAGGAAGGTTCCATCAACTTGGCATGCCCTTGTTCTTGGTCATCCCCATCATGATCGTCCTCGGTTTATTGATAGGATGCCTCAACGGCTTTCTGGTCGCCAAATTGAAGATCCCTTCCTTCATTGCGACTTTAGGCGTTTCCATGGCAATCCGCGGATTAAGCGCGATCATCGTCTCGATCCCCAATATCATCTTCCCAACCAATACCTGGTTCAACATGGCCTTCTCCAATCTAAACGGTTTCCCAATCGGGATAATCTGGCTTATTGTTTTCGCCGCCATCTCAATCGTAGTCATCCATAAGACCAAGGTCGGGCGTTATATCCTTTCAATCGGAAGCAACGAAGAAGCGACCCGTCTATCAGGAATCGACGTCACCAAATATAAATTCATCGCCTATGCGGTATGCGGAACGTTTGCTGGACTTGCGGGTATTTTCTATTCCTCGTCATTTGCGACGATCGTGGCCGCGAGCGGGAACGGAATCGAACTGGAGGCTCTAGCTGGGGCCTATATCGGTGGGACTTCCTCAATCGGCGGAAGCGTATCCATCATCGGCACATTGCTAGGCTCCTACCTCCTCGTCGTTATCCGCAGCGGGCTCAATTTCCTCCTGCCTAAACTTAACCTCGATTTCAATTCGACCTACGTCACCTATGTCCTAACCGGCGTCATCGTCGTCTTATCCATCCTTTTCGATACCTTGAAGAAGAAAAAAGTGGAGAAGGAAGATTCCAAGATCATCCCGAAGAAGAAGATATTGGTCAGCGGGATCATCTCCGCGACCCTCGTCGTCGCGATGAGCGTGGGCATGGCCTTCGCGATCGCCTTCCATAATTCCAAGCAGAAGACGATCGCGGTCATCTCCAAAGGGGAGACCCATGCCTTCTGGCGTAACGTGGCCGCGGGGGCCCAAAAAGCCTGCGACGAAGGAGGCTACAAATTGCTTTTCCGCGGACCTCCAACGGAAACGCCCGAAAATCTTCCGGTCGAACGAAGTCTCTTGCAAAGTGCGATCTCCAATAGGGTGGATGGCATCGCCCTCTCTTGCATCGGGGAAGGCTTCTCCGATTTGTTGAAGCAGGCCAAGGAAGCCAATATCCCCGTGGTCCAATTCGATTCGGGCGTTTGGCCAATCGATTACGAGAGCCTTGTTTCCTCCAACATGAACCCAATCGTCTCCTCGGTCTTAAACGACAATTATGGCTGTGGCCAATTGGCCGCGACCAGATTGTTCGACACCCTTAAAACCGATATCGCGATGGTCGATAAATACGTGGTAGGCGTCATCACCCATGACGAAACCGTCTCGGCCTTCGAAAGAAGCGATGGCTTCATCGACAAATTCAATGAGCTCGCAAAAAGCGACCCCTTAACAAAGGATAAGGAAGTAAAGGTCGAGCTCCAGGCTAAACCCGATAGCACGAACCAAAACTACAAGAACGCCCTCGATTATTTGAAAGAAGAAGGGGCGAAGGCCATCTTCATGACCGGCGAACCCGTCATCACTCAGATATATGACGCGATCAAGTCGGGCGCCCGTAACAAATATAGCGACATCACCTTCGTCGGTTTCGACGCGGGGGACGGCCAAATCTCCTGGATGGAGGAAAACGACAAACCGTTGCTCCTTGGCTCAATCGCCCAGGATTCCTATGAGCTTGGCTACCAAGCCGCCAAGCAGGCGATAGAGGCCGCTAACGGAAATAAGGTCGAGGAAAGTATCACTACCCCAGGCCTATGGTGGGATATCAACAATTACAAAGAGTTGATGGAGAGGAAAATCGTTTACAAAGGATAATCCAACCGCCAAAGAAAAAAATCGCCTCGAACTGATTTGAGGCGACTTTTGTGTTTTCAGATTAGTTTTTCGCAAGGTCAACAAGAGCTTGGATCTTCGCGTCCATCGCGGCGTTCTTGCCCTTTGTCCAAGTGACCGTCTCGCCGAAGCTAATCGCGACATAGCCTTTGACTTTGCCCTTGAGGTTATCGTTATCGTTAAGGAATTCGGAGATGCTATCGCCTTTGATACCGGCGGCAAGGGCAGCACCGCCACCAAAGCCGGTTCCATCCGCGGTCTCGGTGACATAGACGAAGTTGACGACCTGATCCGCGGTTAAGGTGGAGGAGCAGGCAAGGTCGGCGGAATCGTTGAGGTCAAGCGTGTTGCTAGCTTGGCTTAACGCGGCGTTTCCATAGGTGAAGCGGGCATCGCCGGCGTTGAAGAGCTCGATGACGACCTTGTTCTTGGCAACCCAATCAAGGTAGACGTCTCCTTGAGGGGCCACGGAGGTGTCCGAAGCTGGATCGGCCGAAGTCTCGGAGGTTGGGGTGTTCCCGCCGCAGGAGGCTAACATAGCCGCGGCGATGAGGAACAAAGGCAATTTCGTTTTCATATTTTTAACTCCTTTCTTATGAGTTATATGGCAAATATTACTATTAAATCAGGATATGTATAGCAAAATCGACACATGTCCCTGCTTTTTTAGCAGTTGTAATAGAGGACAACCTTATCGATTACAAGCTTTTGGCCGTCTGTCGCCCCTTCATATTCGAATCCGAATTCAACAAATCTTGAAGAGTCAGTAATCCTAAAGGAATTGACTTTGGTCTCCGGATTATAAGATAAATCGACTATGTCGAGGTCGTATTTACTTACTTTGAGAGTTGCCTCGTTTCCTTCGCCCATATAGAAATCAACCCCCTTCAAATCCTTGAAGCCAAGAACGTTGATAGGGTTATTTTTAGCGAATTCCTCCTCGTTTTCGAATATGCGACGGCCATTGGAAAGAGGATCAACGCGGATATTGAAACTGTTACACAGGCCGTATGTGCCGACAAATAGATGGCCGTTGGCGTTTATTTGGCTTCTAAGTCTACCGAAATCCTGCATTATGCAGGCGTAATTATTGGGGTCTGTCAAATGGAAGGGGAGATATTGTGCTGACCAATCCCCGTCACTTTCACGGACTACTTGGGTATAGGGGAAAGCAGTGAGTTCCACCGAATGGTTAGCAATTACTTCACCCTCAGCAACAATTGTGCTGGGCGTGCCACCGTTATTGAGGAAATGGTTCGCGAATATGGCGCTGCCGGCACTTAGGCCTAGCACCATGGATATGATTATGGATTTGGATTTCATGCGTTCTCCTTTTTATATTTTTTAGCTTCTATTAAAACTAACGAGGCACATTATATGTTAGGCGTGTCACAAATTTGCCACAGGAAAAGAAGCGAATTCCTACCGGAGTTTTCGTTTAACCCTATCCTAAGATAGAAATTAACCTCCATTTGTAGGATGATTAACCCATGAGCAACAACGCCGTTTTCAATGCAGCGGTCTGCCTGATCGGATTCGTTATCCTCACTGTCCATATCGTTAGCCTATCGATAAAGAAGAACAGAAGGCACGATGAGGGCTCCCTTTTGATATTCCTGGCTTTCACCGCCTTCCATTTCGCGGCCTATTTCACCTTTACCTTCATTAAGGCCAACCATACGAGCAACGCCCTCATAATGGCCTTCTACACATCCTTCTATATCGCGAATAACCTTGAGGTCTTTTTCCTCTACGTTTATATGAGGAATTACGTGGAATTAAAGGAAAAGACGCAGAAGGCCCTAAACATAACCAACATCGCCGCCTTCGCGATATTCGCGATCCTCGATATCCTCAATATCTTCGTCCCGATGTTCTTCCACGCGGAAAACGGGGAATACATACGTGAGAAAACGATGTTCCTTAGCCAAGGTTATCAGTTCTTGATGCTGGCGATCGTCTTCTTTACCGCGATCACCCATAAACAGCTGCAAATCCGCGAGAAGGCGGCCTTCGCGACCTATTGCGTCCTTCCCCTTATCGCGATCATCTTCCAGAATTTCTTCAAAGGCTATGCGATCGCCTATGTCTCGATAATCGTCGCGATCGAGGTATTGTTCTTCTTCCTTAACGTCGAGAAAAACGTCAAATTGGCAAAAGAGGAAGAGAAAGCCAAAGAGGCCCAAATCAGGGTCATGCTCTCGCAGATCCAGCCCCATTTCGTCTATAACTCATTATCGGCGATCTCCACCCTCATCCCCCTTGACCCCGAGAAAGCCCAGAAGGCCCTCGATGATTTCACCGCTTACCTAAGGATAAACCTCTCGACCTTGACCGAAAGCCACCTCATCCCCTTTGAGGATGAACTCCGCCATATCAAGACCTTCATCGCCTTGGAGGAATTGCGTTTCCCCGATAGGATAAACGTCATCTACGACCTCGACGTCACCGATTTCTACCTTCCCCCATTAAGCGTCCAACCCTTAGTGGAAAACGCGATCAAGCACGGCATCCTCAAGAAGATGGAAGGGGGTACCGTCAAGATATCGACCTACGAAGACGATGATGCCTATATCGTCAAAATAGAGGATAATGGCATCGGCTTTGATAAGGATGGAGTCGATTTTGCCTCCAATAAGCATTTCGGGCTCAACAACATCGCATATCGTATTGCCAAGATGTCAGGTGGCTCTCTCCATATGGAAAGCGAACCAAATAAGGGGGCGAAGGCGGTGGCCACATTTCCGAAGAAAGGGAGATAAATATGAACATTTTGTTAGTTGACGATGAGCCTTTGCAGTTGATGAGACTCGAAAAAGAGGTCAATGAGGTCATCAAAGGAGGGGAGCTATATGCCTTTGGCAATCCCCTTGATGCCTATAAGAAAGCCAAGACCGTTCAGTTCGAGCTCGCCTTCCTCGATATCGAGATGCCGGAGATCAACGGCATCCAACTCGCCAAGCGTTTGAAGGAGCTCTACCCCCTTATCAACATCATCTTCGTCACCGCCTATGACCAATACGCGCTTGAGGCCCATAGGATCCACGCTTCCGGATATATCACCAAGCCGGTTAGCAAAGAAAACATCATCGAGGAGATGGAAAACCTCCGCAACCCCATAGAATTAGGCAAGGAGAAACGCATCCAAATCAAATGCTTTGGGAATTTCGAGGTCTTCTGCGACGGCGAGCCCTTAAGGTTCTCCTATAAGAAATCGAAGGAAGCCTTCGCCTATCTCGTCGATAGGGAGGGTTCTGCGATCTCCGTCAATGAGCTTAACGCGATCCTTTGGGAAGAGGACCATCAATCATACCTAAGGAACCTCATCGCCGATATCCAAAGCACCTTGAAGAAAGTCGGGGCATCCGACGTCTTCATCAAGCGCCATAACGAATGCTATATCGATGTCACCAAGGTCGATTGCGATGCCTATGAATATAAGAAGGATAACCCCAATGCGGTGAGGATGTATCGCGGCGAATACATGATCCAATACGATTGGGCCTTCTTCCACGCGGAATAATATTCTTATTCTTTGTTTTTTTGTGACACCTTTGTGGCTGGCCCTAACCTAAACTTAGCGGGCATTATGAACAAAACCAAAGAAAAACGTTATATCCTGATGTTCGAGGATTATGAGGTCCTCCTCTTTTCGGTCTCCTTCGACCCAAATGGAATAGAAGTCATCGAGAAGAGGGAGCAATTCGAGATGGCCCCATATCAACTTACCAAGGAAAACGCCAATCTGGATGGGACCCTCTATACCTTTTTTGCCCGTCGCGTGATCCCTGTTGCGCGCCATGGCTATCATAAGATTATGGAAGCGACTGGTTGCCGCGATTCCTTTGAATTGGTCTTCAAAGGCCATGGCCTCTCCTTATCCAATCATTATTGGTTCAAGAAAGAGGATGAGAACCTCAAATACGAGGACATCAATTTCTTCGATAACCGTTGGGATGATAGCTTCGCGAGGGCTCTCCTTAACGATGATTTCGAAGCCCTAAGGAACGTAAACCTCGATGTCCCGGATACCTTAACCCAAGGTTGGGCTGTCAAGGGATGGATAAGCGAGGAAGACGGGCCTAGGCTATATAAACTTGGCATCCAAGCAGGACATTGCGAGGAATCCCTAGGGGAGGTATTGACCTCAAGGCTAGCCAAAAGGCTATTCAAGGAAAACGAGGTCCTCGAATATGAACTTAGGGAATGGAATGGGGGATACGCGTCCGTCTCCAAACCGATGATCAAGAAGGACGAGGACTTGGTCCATCTTTCCGCGATGCTTCCACGGAGCTTGTATCAGCTTTACCGCAACAAGAACATGAATAAGCGGTTTGGGAGGGAATTCTTCGAGGAGATCAACCGTTCCGGCATGGGCGACCTCTATGAATTCTTCGTCAAGCTTTCCTGCTTGAGGGCCCTTTGTTTTGTCCCCGATTTCCACTTCGATAACATCGGGATCATCAGAAACCTCATAACCAAGGAGATCCATCCGGCCCCCTTTTATGATTTGGCAGGGTCTTTCGGAGGGACGATGGATGGCCAAAAAGTCCTCTCAAATCTAAATCAGGGGACCTACCTAATTGTTTATTTCCTTTATGGCTACCTCGATCCGAATTGGGACCTTTCGTGGTATGATCCCTCCAAACTTGAGGGATTCGAGGATGAAATCCGCGAATACCTCTCCAAGAGCAGTTTCTATACGCCTAAGCTTATCGATAACATAATCGAGGTTTATAGAAACCAAAAGGAGGCCATAGATTCCTTAGCGAACAAAAACCAAAACAAATAATTATTATCTGTGGCGATTTTGTGACAGATGGGATGATAGTATAATGACAACCATAGGAGTAGAAGCATGAGAAAAGAATTACTTAAAGGTTTAACGGAAGACCAAATCAAGAAGGTCAGGGCTTGCGATGACATCCACGATTTGCTCCAACTCGCCAAAGACGAAGGCGTTGAGCTTAACGATGAACAACTCACCGCGGTCAACGGTGGGGCCTGCACCTCTGACGAAGAAAACGATAAAGATACCAAGAAAAAGAGGAAATTCGACTCCTGATTAAAGAAGGGTCAAACGATGTTTTATACTCTTTCTAACAACATCGCCTTACGTAGATGGCGTTATGTTGATAGGGCGATTTACTATAAGTATTCCGATGTTGCTTCCGGCGCGGATAAGGAGGAATTCGAAACCCTCCTTCTTTGCGATGGGAACCACGATTTGGAGAAGACCCCCGTCATCGAGCATCTTCTTGAACGAAGGCTCATCAAAGAATGCAAGCAGGGCGATTCCCCTAGGGAATGGTCTAGGCTAAAGGAATACGATAACCTCTATTTCCCAAGGATGAATCTCATGATCACCGGGAAATGCAACCTCAATTGCCTCCATTGCTTCAACGCGAAGGATAACGCCCCCTTGAATACGGAGCTTTCCTTCGAGGATGTCATCTCCATCTTGGACCAGGCCAATGAGATCGGGGTCCATGGTTTCACTATTACGGGAGGAGAGCCTCTCGTCCACCGTCGCTTCCTTGATATCGTCAGGGAAATCTATAAACGCGACATGATGGTCTTTGAGCTCAATACCAATGGCCTGCTGCTTACCCAAGGGATGCTGGACGAATTCAAGAAGATCGGCTGCTCTCCCCTTATCAAGATCTCCTTCGATGGCATCGGCTACCATAACTGGATCCGTCAACATCCTAAGGCCGAGGAAATGACCATCAAGGCCTTTAAGCTATGCAAGGATAATGGCTTTAGGGTCAAAGCCCAAACCCAGGTCAACAGGAAGAACCTCTCCTCCATGATGGAGACCGCGAAGCTCCTTAACGGGATGGGCGTCGACGAGATGCGCATCATCCGCACGACCGAAGCCCCTAGATGGGAGAAGAATTCCCCTCAGTCTAGCCTTACCATCCAAGAATATTACGACAACATGCTGCTATTCGCGAAGGAATATATGGAAAGCGGGATGGAGATGGATATCGATATCTGGCAGTTCCTCCGTATCAATCCGGGTTACCAAACATACCAATTGGTTCCCATTGCCTGCAGCAAGGACGAATTCAATATCCGCATCCCAATGTGCAAGGGGAATAGGGGCATGATCGCCGTCTCAAGCCATGGCGAAGTCGTCCCCTGTTTACAGATGTCAGGCTATTTCCTTGAAAAGGGCATCAGTTTGGGCAATTGCCTTAAGACCCCTTTGAAGGAACTCGTCCAAAATAGCGAATACGTCAATTTGGCAACCGCCCCGATCCTCACCCAGATCCTCCGTAACGATAAATGCGCGAACTGCAAATATTACAAGGCCTGCACGGGTGGCTGCCCTGCCCTTGGGCTTCTTTATTCCAAGGATATCGATTTCTTCCACGAAGACATCACCAAATGCTATTTCTTTGAAAACGGTTATTACGAGAAGGTCAAGGATACCCTCCCTTGGCAACTAACCAATCCTTTGGATATCGATTAAAATCATTGGTTGAGTTATATTTATATCATCAAGAACCTAGAGATTGTTTTTAAGTGAGCCTTCCTCTCCCTTGACGATAATCTATAGTCGGAGTCCCAACATGAACTTTAACCTAGAAGAAAAGACCCTCACTCTCTTCCTTGAAGGGGAACTCAATTCCTATAACGCGGAAGAAATCGAGAAGGAAATCGATTCCATCCTCGAAGGGAAGGAAATCGAGAGAGTCGTTTTGGATATGGAGAAACTCCGTTATATCTCCTCCGCGGGTCTAAGAATCGTCGTTAGGTTAAAGAAATTATATGATGATACGAGGATCATCAAGGCCCAGGAGGCGGTCTATGAGGTCTTCGATATGGTTGGCTTTACCGATCTCATGAACGTCGAGAAGCTTTCATAAGGATAAGTAGGGGAGATAGCATGGAAAACAACAACGAACCTCTTAATCCTCTTACGGATAGCTTGCATTGCTTGGAGAAGGACTTCGAAGCCAAGAAGGAAAACGTCCCCAAGATGCTTGGGATGATCGGCGATTTCTCCGATGAGCATGGTTTACCCATGGATTTCTCCACCAAACTCGTGATCGTTGGGGATGAATTAATCTCCAATATCATCAAATACGGTTATGAAGATAATGAGGGGGTCATTAGGTTACGCCTTCTATTCGACGGGGAAACCCGTGATTTCACGATCGTCGTCATCGATAAGGCCAAACCCTTCAATCAGTTAGACGTCGAGAACCCCGACATCGGGACCGCGGAGACCTTAAATAGAATCGGGGGCTTAGGCATCCATATCGTCAAGAAGATCATGGATGAATGCTCATATGAAAGAAAAGAGGACATGAACATCCTCACCCTCAAGAAGAAATTCTAGCCAAAATCAAATACACGTATCTCTTATTTTATAAAGAACCCTTAACAATAAAGTCATCGCCTCGTCGCGATGGTTTTATGTTTTAGGGGTTCTTTGCAATCGTGATGGATTACAACCCCATTTGTCATAAGCCTGAATTGGAACGATCCTGGAAGCGGACTTGTAGGGTCTTCGGCCGAATGGAAGGAGTTTTCCTTTCGCGCATACGCCGCGTTTCAAAGGGTCCGAGAAGAGCGCAAAATAATATCTTCAGGGCCAATTACAAACGACGAATAGCGGTGGCGCAATACAATGAAAAAGGCCCTTTTCAAATAAAAACAATGATGAAGGGCCAATAATAAACGATGAAGAAATGCCCGCTTCGTGATTCCTGCGCTCCAAATTCGCCCGATCGCGTCTATTAAATCCGGAATGGTATGCATTTCTCCATACCATCCTCATACCACCTTTTCGGAGAAAAACGAGGTTGGTGGTTGAGAATTACAAAGCCACCAATGCAGTTCGGAAGCACGATGACTATGTAGTGCTCCGACGTTATTTCGCCCGGGACGTTCCACGCAAATGAAGCAGTGCGGGGAAAATTTGACGCATGCACTGGATACATAACGACATAAGTAGACACGTTGGAACCACGTGATGCAATTTTGCACCGGCCCCCCTTGTTTATATAGCATTAATGCGATATAATTCTTTCATGGAATTCAAAGAAAAACTTATCGCGGTCCGCATGGCGCTCGGACTGTCGCAAACCGATATGGCAAAGCGTCTGGGCGTCAGCTTCTCCACGGTCAACAGATTGGAGAACGGACATTTCGGTCCCAATTACGAAACGGCGGCGAAGGTCAACGCGCTTTATGAGGAAATCGTCGCCGGCAATCAGATGAACGCTATTCCCGCTTTCTCGGTGTCCAAGTCCGGGGACGTCTCCGCCGATGTTTCCGCCATCGTCGAGGCATCGAAGCAGGATGCAGTGCGTGCTATCAATATCGCACTATTGCGACGAAACCATCTAATCGGCAAGCGCATTGACGAGGAGATCCTCTCGACGAGAGCCAACGACTACGGGAAGTCGATTATCAAGAAGCTATCGGCGTTTTTGACCGAAAGATTCGGAAGCGGATTCGACAAATCCAGCCTTTATACCTATGTTCGTTTCTATAGGCTTTTTCCTAACATTTTCCAAACGCCGTCTGGAAATTCTTTCCTCTCATGGTCTCATTATACTTTATTGATCCGCGTCGATAGCGATGTGGCAAGGCCCTATTACGAAAAGGAGGCGCTTGCCTCTGGCTGGAGCGTCCGCGACCTGCAGCGGGCGATCCATAGCCAATACTACGAAAGACTGCTCTCCACCCAAAGTGGCAGCATGCCTGCGCTGCCCCAGGGAATCGCTCCCTCAAAGGATCCGCTTGAGTACGTGAAGAACCCTTTCGTGGCGGAATTCCTCGGTTTGCCGAATCCGGAACGGCCCGACGAGACGGAACTCGAGCAGGCCATCATCGACCATTTGGCGCAGTTCCTGCTCGAAATGGGGAAGGGTTATGCCTTCGTCGCAAGGCAAAAGAGGATCCACACGGAGAAGAAGGACTACTACGTCGACCTCGTTTTCTACAATTACTTCCTCCGCTGTTTCGTGCTCGTCGACCTCAAGGCCAAGAAGATCGAACACCAGGACGTCGGGCAGATGGATATGTACGTCCGCATGTATGACGAGAGGATCAAGGGCGCGGGTGACAATCCTACGCTCGGAATCCTTTTGTGCGCGGAGACCGATGAGGACATCGCCCGTTATAGCGTGCTTAAGGGAAACGAGCAGATCTTCGCGGCGAAATACAAAACATACATGCCGGACGAGACGGAACTTAGAAACGAGATTGAGCGCCAAAAAGCCATCTTCCTGCTGACGAGGAAAGACGAAAACGATTGAGCGGTGGCTTCGTAAACGATGAGGCGGGGCTTCCTTCCGCATAAAAAAAGACTGTTGAAAACTGCGGAAGAGTCAGGAGAATGGGCGCCGTCCAAAAAACGTGTCGCCCTGTTGGATACCTCCACGCATCGTGAACCATATCCTCAATTTGCTCAATGCCAGCTAATCTTTCCGGAAGTGCGGACTACTCATCGCCTACTTAAATTCCGCGAAAAAGTTTGGTGGACGAGAACTACTCGGGCACCGAAACACGATCGCCGAAGAGGAACTGAAGGATTCCAGAAAAGAGAACTACGGCCTTGAGATCATCGAGACCCTCTCAAAAGAGCTATCAAAGGAATTCGGAAAGGGCTTTGACAAAGTCAACCTCTATTACTATTTAAGGTTCTTCAAGGCGTATCCAAACATTTTTTACACAGCGAATAAACAATCTTTCGCCAGCTGGTCCCATTACCGTTTATTGCTGGCAATCGATGATTTAGAGGCCCGTCAATGGTACGAGTCCGAGGCAATCCGTTGCGCTAGCGTGGAGACGACATTATAATTTTCCTGAAAAATGTAGAATTCTACAAAAAAGGAGAAAGTTATGATTCCCCGCGATAAGTATTTAGGTCAATTAATAATGGGCATGGGAAATGGATTCCCGAAGATCGTTACCGGCATTCGTCGCTGCGGCAAATCCTATTTGCTTAAGGAGATCTTTAAAAGCCATTTAATCTCTTTGGGCGTGAAAAAAGAACAATTCCTTCTTGTCGAACTAGACGACGACGCCAACGCGAATCTGCGCAACCCCTTAACCCTCAGTACCTTTGTCAGAGAAAAGGCAAAAGGGATGCAAGACACTCTTTATGTTGTCCTAGATGAGATCCAGCGAGTCTTTGAAATCGTCAACCCCGAACTGACCGGTGGACAGATCGTCCTAGCCAAGAAGGGGGACCCCCAGACGATTTCCTTCGTCGACGTGGTCATGGGACTTGCCTCGGTCGCAAACATCGATCTTTACGTGACGGGAAGCAATTCCCGCATGCTCTCCAGTGACATCGTCACCCAGTTCCGCGACAAGGCGACCCAGATCCACGTGGCGCCACTTTCGTTTTCCGAGTACTACGCCCATGTCGGCGGGGCCAAGTCGGAGGCTCTTTACGAATATCTCCTCCACGGAGGGATGCCTTTGGCGGTCCTAAAACAACGAAGTGGAAAAGAAGAGTATCTAAAAGGGCTCTACCAAACGACTTATTTCAAAGACATCTTGGAGCATCATGGGTTCCAAAAGGATTGGGCACTGGATGAATTGGCCGACGCCTTGTCCTCTTTGGTCGGGAAAATCATCACCGTTGAGAAAATCGCAAATACTCTCCGCAGCGCAGGCAAAACATCGCTGGATCCGAAGACGGTGGAGAGTTACATCGATTCCTTCGTCGACGCTTTCCTCCTTTCGGAAGCCTCCCGCTATGACGTGAAAGGCAGATCTTTGATCGGGGCGGGGCGAAAGTACTATTTCACCGATACCGGATTAAGAAACGCAAGACTGAACTTCGGATTCCCCGACATCGGACAGCTGATGGAAAACGCCGTCTATAACGAACTTCTATACAATGGGTACCAGGTAAGCGTCGGCATGGTTCCAACGGTTGGGAAGGATAAAGACGGGAAAAGCGTGCGCAAGGATTACGAAATCGATTTCGTGGCGAGGAAAGGGTACGAAGTTCTTTACGTTCAAATTTGTCAAAGCGTCACCGATCCGAATGTGCTGAAGAAAGAACTCAGGCCATTTGATTTTGTGCGCGGAGAAGCGAAAAACGTCCTTGTGATTGGCGACCCGATTCCCGAAACCCGGAATCAAGATGGAACCTATGTGGTGGGCATTACGGATTTCCTTTTGGGGTTATAATTTTTGGAGAACTCGCAAAAGCAATATAACAGGTCAGGAAAATTGAAAAACTCAAAAAAATGACCAGTAATATCTTGTAAATACGCATTTAACGCATTAGAACCTCCCGCATCGTGCTCCAACGTCAAAATTCACTCGATGATATCGAGGGTTTTTGTTTTCTTGACTTACACTCAGCCTACGAATAATCACTTATTTTTTCTTGCTTCATTTCTTGCTTCATTTGCTGCTTCAAAACCAAACAAGAAAGGTCGGCCTCCCAGAAATCAAAACTCGATTCGATAGATTCGTTTCAGAGGAAGGCCGGGCCTGCAATAAATCCAATCTTTGGGCGGATATGAGAGTTCGAGAAGGTGGCCGCCGCAACGTTCGATGGTCTTGTACGAAGCGGCGTTGTCCTCATCACAAGAAATAATGAGATGATCCATGTCATGAGCCCGGGCCAAAGGAAGGATCATCTTCAAAGCAATGGCGGCGTAATGATGGCCACGATAAGGCTCACCGACCTCATTACCGACGTTGCCGTTCCAGTAGGAATGGTAGTTATGGCCGAGGCGAAGGTTGATCTTCCCGACGGTAGCGCCGCTGGCGTTTTACACGATGGACCACAAATAGAAGGGGAGTCCGTTCTCGCTGCCTTCTACGGTTTAAATGAGGCGAAGGGAAAGAACGCCGCCATCGACGGAATAGAATTCTTTTTTGGAGGCGTTATTCTGCATGGGGCTTCATTGCTCGGAACCGTTGTAGATGCGAATGGCGGTCGCGGCCAGGTCAAAGGCTTGTGGCATTTGCTTGGCTAGCCGATTGACCATCGAATATGGCAGCTCTTCAAAGAGGGCTTGTTTTTCGATAGAAAGGTCGAATGGATTGATGTTCTTCTTGATGCAAGCGCATAAGAGCATGATCTTCGCCGCGGGAAGGTAGGCGTTGTTGGGGTTGAGTTTCATCCCGACGATATGACCGGAGATGCTTTTGAATCCCTGAACGTAATTCGGATAGTCTTCGGTCTCGAATTTTCCCCACGTGAGGATGCATAAAGCGGCGCGGAAGGAATCGTCTAAGCAATCTTCATAGGAAGCAGATAAGCTACGATACGCGATTTCGTCCTTGGCCGTGGCAATGTATGTTTCTCGCACCAAGGAAAAGTCACCGCATGCGTCAAATATCGTGGCGACGTCGAAGAATTGCTTGATTACCTCAAGGCGCTTGTCGTTGCTGAAATCCTCGTTGAAGAAGTTGATGCCGATCGTATGCGGGGCGAAGGCGGTCAGCTTGTCACCGAGGAGACATTCGGGGCAGGGGACATTGACCTTGACGGGCTCTCCTCCGTCATCGATTAGGAAATCATTCTTCAACGGCAACGCGATCCGTTTTGGATACCGATTCTCCGCGAAGAGAACGTCAACGATGACATTGACGGGATATCCGGTTCGTGGGGATTGGTATTTTATTTTGAAATGTTTCTTGGAAATGGACTTGCTCGTTTTGCGGATGGATTCCTCGTAGGAAAGGAAAGGGAAGATGACGGATGCGTCTTTGATTGCCTTCTCCACTTCGGTCCCTGGCTCCACGAGGATGTCGACGTCCGTGCTTAACCGCTTTGGCGCGGGGAATAGGAGCATTGCCGAACTCCCTCCTTTGAAGGTGAACTGGAGTCCGCTTCGAACGAGTGCTTCCACAAGTCCCAAGGCGAAAACGGCCCGCTGCGCGAGTTCATAGTCGACTTTGTATGTTACGACGATCCTTTGGATGTTCTCGTCGGTGTAGGTTTTCTTATCGATCATAGGTATTTCCTCCGGACCTCCTCGGGGATGTATTGGAGAAGCTTCTCATAGCACCCCCGCCTTTTGGCGTAAGTGCGGATCTTGGCGTAGTCCAGCGAATAACTCGTGACGATCTCCTCGACGGCCGGACCGGTCTCCGCCCCCTCAAAGAAGTAGCGAAGTCTTTTGTCGGAAACGATGTCGACGAGCAGCTTTTCAAGAAGGACCTTGCCTCTCTTCTTGTCTATGGGCGATCTTGATGAGGTTCCCTTGACGATGATGGTTTCCCCGTCGTTATGGTTGTAGCGGTAGTTCTCGTCCTCGGTTGGGTTTAGGAGGACATTTCGGAAGCCGCGGTCCTGAAGTGCGTAGAAGATGTTCTCACAAAACTCCTTAGGCACGTCGACGATGGTTGTGCTGCCGGCGATGAGGTGATTGAGGAAACGATTGAGTATTGTGACCTCATAGACGGCGAACTCGATCCTTCCGAGGTACTCTCCCATCAAAAAGACGTGGACATCCTTTGCCGATGGCGAAAAGAGCTCGTAATCGAAGACGGGGAGGTTCGACTTCGCGTAGACGCCTTTTCCTACCCGAACGAGCTCGCCCGCCTCCCTCTTCTTTTTTAACCGTGCGAAGAAAGAGGAGTCGTTGATGGGTTTCCCGGCTTCCTTCTGAATCGCCTTGGATAATTGTTTTTTCGCCAGTGTCGTTTCCATGGCCATATTCTAACCCATAATTGCTAGAAAAGCCATATACAAGCCAATAAATAAAAAAATTGGCTAAAATGTTGTTTGCTCTTTTTCAGGAAAAACCATTCTCTAAATGCTTTGTTGGACGACCCGCATCGCGTTCCAAAAGCCAAATTCCCTCGATGCCATCGGTTGTTTATATTTTTATGGGTTACATTTGGGTTACAAAAACTCGCTGTTTTTATTTTGCTTGAAAGTAATAGTCTAAACTCTTACAAAAAATTCAGGTGAAGTGCTCCGTCGATATGCATCGAGTGCTTTAATCGTTAAGCACGATATGGGAATAACCGCCGTATGCTTCGACTGCCTTGTTGATTCTTTTTTCGTTTGCCTGCCGCGCCTTACCGCTCAAAAGAAGGCATGCGGTGACGAAATAAATGACGAAATAAAAGGATATCGTGGCTTGACCATACTTTGCTTCGTTGCCAAACGCTCCGTTTTCTTTGGAGGCGCCTATTTCTATTTGCATAGCAAAAGAGTATCATATAATCGAAAGTTACGTGTAAATACACAAAAGTATCGACTATGGAAATCAAAAGAGATCATTACCTGGAACAATTAAAACGGAAAGCCGGAAACGGAAAAATCAAGGTCATCACCGGGCTTAGAAGGTCGGGCAAATCCTATTTGCTGAACAAGATCTACCGCGACTATCTGCTTTCTAGCGGCGTTGCCCCTGAATCCATCATCTCGTTTTCTTTGAACAAAAAGAAGGACGCCAAATACCGCAATCCGATCAAACTTGGGGAGGAAATCGAGGAAAGAGCCGCGCGAATCTTGGGCAAGAAATACCTTTTCATCGATGAAATCGGTCTTTGCCTCCCTGTTCCGAACCCAGATTTGGCCGGAGGCGAAATCACGTTCAACGACGTCCTGAGCGATTATTGCGACGAACCCGATTTCGACGTTTACGTCACGGGCAGCAATTCCTATATGCTCTCCAAAGATATCGCGACAGTGTTTCGCGACCGCGGCGACATCGTCGAGATGGCCCCTTTGACCTTCCGCGAATTCCACGAATACAAAAACAGTGATGTTCGCAGCGACTGGAACGAATTCTTCACCTATGGGGGTATGCCTTATGCCGTTGCGTGGTGCGATACCGACGAGGAGAAAAGGAAATACCTCGCTGGGTTATTCGAGGAAACGTATTTGAAGGACATAAAGGAATATGTGTCCGCCGAGCGTGACGATGCGCTGCGCGAACTGATCCTCGATCTTTGTTCTTCCGTCGGGAGCTTGACCAATCCCACAAAGATCGCCAACACGATGAAATCGGTCAAAGGCATCAGCATAACGGATGACACGATCGCTTCCTATCTTCGTGGGGCGGTCGATTCCTTCCTTTTCGTGGAAGCGCTCCGCTACGATGTGAAGAGGAAACGGTATTTCAAATATCCGAGCAAATATTACTGCGCCGATGTTGGGCTGCGGAATTGTTGGCTCAATCTCCGCCAGCAGGAAGAAACTCACATCATGGAGAACATCATCTTCAACGAGCTCTGCGCCCGTGGGTTCAAACCGGATGTCGGGGTTGTGGAGTTCTTCACCAAGGACGAGAGTGGGAAAACCCTTCGCGTCGACACGGAAATCGACTTTATCGTCAACACGCCCTTCGGAAGAATATACATCCAAAGCGCTCTCGACGTTTCCAACCCGGAAAAGAGGGATCGGGAAGTCCGTCCCTTCCGAGGACTAAGCGATTTCCGCAGAAGAATCGTCATTGATCGATCAACGCCAAAACCTTATGTAGACGAAACGGGAATCCTGTTTTGTTCAGTATTCGATTTCCTTCTTGACCGGAGCTTGATGGGATAAACGCACCACCTTTTTAAAATTTCGATGGTGGCATGAATGGCGCGTCGGATTTCTTGATTTTTAAGCACAGCCCGCATCGTGCTCCATTGCCTCGAGATTCCTAATCTTTCCCACATTTAACAAACAAGACGTAAAAGGACGAATTCCAAATTTAAGGGCCATAATACTTTATAGTCAGTATAACTACCAAAACTTGTCTATTTCCCGCTTCCTATTTTTGATAACAAATTACCCAAAATACTATTTGCTAATAGTATAGGATGGAGTTCTATTCTTTATCCCCCATAAAAGCCCTTATAATTATGGATATGAAGGAAAGAAGCCTTAACGAATATATAGAGGAAAAGGTCAACAAGGAGGAATTCCATTCCTATCTTTATAGTCTTATAGATGAGAAGGGCTTAGACGATCCTAGCGTTTATAAGAAAGCGATGATCGATAGGAAGACTTGGTCCAAGTTGATGTCGAATAAGGAACAACGCCCGACCAAAGCGACCGTCTGCCGTCTCGTGATCGCCCTAGAGTTGGATTACCATGAATGCAAGCACCTCGTTAAATCCGCGGGCTATATCCTCAATAGGGACCCCTTCGATCTCGTTATCCGTTATTGCGTCGAACAAAGGATATATGACCCCTTCAAGGTCGATGAATTGTTGGTAAGCAAAAACCTCAAACCCTTGTTCTCCAAATGAATAGGTGATGTCGAAACCGATTCGACCATCGCCTATTTTCTTTTTGGAATCATATAGTCGTCCATAAAAGGAGGACAAGAAGATGATGTATTACACCAAAAGAACGAGAAGGGCCATGGAGATTTGCCTTGATGCCCATAAAGGACAAGTGGATAAGGGAGGGTTCCCTTATTGCTTCCATCCCTTTCATCTAGCGGAGAAAGCAAGAAGCGAATCAGAATGTATCGTCTCTCTTCTTCATGATGTCCTTGAGGATAGTGACAAATATTCATTGGAGACCTTGTGGGAGGAATTGAATCTCACCTTTGAGGAGAGGGAAGCCCTGCGTTTTTTAACCCACGAGAAAGGACTGACCTATTTTGAATATATCAAAAGGCTTGCCCATAACGATCTTGCTAGGACCATCAAAATGAGGGACCTCCATCATAATCTTGATAGAAAAAGGCTAATGGGGCAAAAAGACGAGAAACGCGACGCGAAAAGACAATGCCTTTCCTATTTAAGGGATCTCGAAAGGTATGAGAAGATTGAGAAAACCATCAACAAGATGGATGAGATTCTAAAGGAGGAGACCTCCCTTATTGCTTATGGGGGAGATTCCGACTTTGAAGATGATGATGGTTATCTTGGTGAGAAGGAAAACGCGCATAGCCAAGCCGAGGAAATTATCAATAGGGTAAGACAATACGATGCAAAGCATGGTACCCATTATTCTGCCGAATTTAGCCGCGAATCTGGGGGTTTCATCTCTATCTCGAGTTTCATAATGGCCGGATATGATAAGGAAGAGATATATCAAGCCTTGATTAGGGGAGTGAATATCTGGCATCTACGCGAAGAGCTCGTTGGCAAAGAGGAAGTTGACGAGGATGAGGATGAAAATGAAACCGACACTTCCGGGGATAATCTCAACTTAAAGAAACTAAGCGAAGAGGAGAAAGAGAAAATCATTGCCCTTATGTTTAATCAATGCGACGAGGATAGATTTTTAGATTTAGCAGCTTCCCTCAAATACAGGGTAAGGGACGATCAAGTCGACGAGGATTATTATGGATATGCATATTATAGGGGTGAGATATTCCTTATCGATGAGAAACTAGCGGATTCCATATATGAATGCCGTTGCGGGATAGAGGACGTTACCGAATTCCTTAAGTCCCATGTTGAAGAATCAAGACGTGAATGGATGAGGAAATACAAAGAAGAATTGATAAGACTTGGTTGGAAACCCGATTATTCAAAAGCCGGGCAAATCGCCGTTAGCTTCATTGCAAGGCCCCATAATGACGATTACGAAGATGATGATGAAGGATTCGTCGAACCCAAATATGGGAAGAAGATATAAGCATCCAACCAAAATCAAAAATCTGCCATGGACCTATATTTGTTTTGGATATACCTCCCAAGAAGACATTCAGATAGGCGTTGATTTAAGGGATAGAATAAACCGCTTTTTATAGCGAAAAATATGACAAAGACTTATTCTTTAAGTGTCATAAACAAGTGATATATGGACGTTAAAAAGAAAACCAAACAATCAATTATGCTTGACCTTATGTCAAGTTATGCTGCCAAACAGCCTGGTGCAATTGAAAAACTGTGCAAGGAATTATGCGTACCCTCTGGTTATATTTCTGCCATTGATTTGTTTGTGGAAAGCTTTTTGACCGTCAGGGCTTTCGCCGTTTTGATGAGAGAAGGCCTGCTTTCAAGTGCTTGTACCATTCTTCGAGTATTAATTGAACAAACCGCGACTTTGAATATAATTGCGTTCGATTCCGCGGCTTTATCAAGGTATGTTTCTTTTCAAAGTCAAAAGAATAGATTTAGCGCTTCCGATCCTACTGTTAGAAAAGAAATTGAGAAAGATCTTAAAAAAGAAATCGGTCTTAAAAGCATAAATGAAATAAAACAATATCTTGATTATGGATGGATAAAGGGTCCAAACGATACTGATAACAGGATGGGAAAGACTATCATTCTAGAAAAAGCTGGGTTATCCGAGACTGAAGATGATATTAAGGATTATTTGAACGCGTTTTCGCATGGTCAAAAGAGCTTTTATTACTTGCTTAGGAAAAAAGACTTCGGCAATAAGTATGTTTCTAGAATGATTCTTATGGCAGGAAAGCTGTTTCTAAACTTATGCAAAGACAAACATTATTTTTTTAACAACGATGAAAAAATCCAAGATGACGGCTTTGATTTATATATAAAAACATGTGTTTATTATTATGATTTGAATGCGAGGGCGTTCAGGGAAAACTTAAATACTATCATCGAAAAATCAAAAAATCTGAAAGAAGAAATCTCTCTTTATATAGGGGAATTAGACTTTGTTAGAGGACTGATTTATTGTGGGGATTTAGATGTCGATTCGGTTAATCGAATTGCACGGGCTTTTGTTATAGATGCAATTAATGTGTTAATAATGATCACAAAGAAACTCTTTTCTCTAGATTCCAAAAAATGTTTTGGGAATCCAGAATGCCTTATTGGTTTAATCAATGCAGTGGGTATAGAGAAAATCAACGACATTTATGAGAAAGGACAACCAGAAATAGCTCTCAATGATCTATTGAATCTAATCAAAATGGATGTTGACGAGTGGACTTTTCTGAATGAATCGTATCAGTGCAAAGAATCAGATGAACAATTTATTATGGATCTTTCTTCTTTTGCGCACGTTCTTTTTGAAGAGGATAATAAGTAACGTAAAAAATGCCAGCTTCCGTTCCAATTAGACATCATTTTATTCCTCAGTTTATTTTAAGGAACTTTGTTTCCGAACAAGGTTACTTTTCATATTATGAAAAAGAAACGGGGAAGGTTTTAATAAAGCAACCGAAGGATGTGTTTTTTACTACGAACCTTTACAAAAATGATTCGTTGGACGATCCGATGGAAATCGAAAACCTTTTGGCAAAATATGAGGGGGAAATTGCCCCGATAATAAAAGAAAGATTTTTATTTCAAAGGGAATTTGACCTTTCAAAAGAGGAGTTTGAGAGCCTTTTGTTGTTCTTTGCGATTATGTCGTTCCGGTCAAAAAGGGTTTCGGATGCTTTCGGAATTAATGCCTCGAAAGAAAGCAAGGAGTTCTATTCAAATTTTCAAAATAACGGAGACATACATTCGTTTTGGTCAAAAAATCTACGTAGATTAGTTATGCATCGATCTTTGCAGCAAGTTTTAGAAGATCCGGAAATAGACGAACCTATAAAGGTATTTATGATTCGCGATACGCTAGGGATGACTGGGTTTGGGTTGTTTCCTGTTATTGTAGAAAGAAGAGGACAATTCGACTTTCTTATTACTGACACTTATCCAACTCTTATGACGGGCGACGGGCCAAATGGTATAAAGATTCCCTTATATTCCTTTTTTCCTATTTCTCCATCACGCATGCTGATATTCATTTCTGCCGAAATAGATAAGTATAGTTATGTTCTTAAACCATTCAAAAACGATATCACGCGCATTCCATTTATAACCAAAGAAGGAAAGATGCATCTGACAGTCAAAAAGTTTTACGAAAAAGAAGTACGAATTATTAATGCCATGGCCTTAGAAAACCTTTACTGTGGCGCTGTACTTAAAGATCCACAACATATATTATTCGAAACGGATTGGCGGAGAATCATTTCATGAAAAAAGCCGACGCATTGAAGGATATCAATGAAACCCAAGATTTTTACGTAGACCGGTTAATTGAACTAATCAACGGTCAAGACGAAGTGGTTAGCAGTCTCAAAGAAATAGATTTTACTTCACCTACTGGCACCGGAAAAACCGTTATGATGGCCAAACTTATAAACAAAATGCCAGAGATTTTCTTTATCATTACTTCTTTATCTAAAGGCCAACTTAATCAGCAAATAAACGATGGTATTTCCAAACTTGCAATTTTTAAAAACTATTATGTTTTTGGATCTTCTCAATTAACAACGGTTTCAGTATTGACAGGAAAAGATGTACTCAATCTGTTGCCTCGTGGAAAAAAAGTCGTTTGGATTAGGGATGAAGGACATATTGCCACCAATCGTTGGATGGAAACGCTCGAAAAATCTGTATATTGCATTGTAAACTTTTCGGCCACCAACAAAACAAGTAACGGAATCCAATGTAATTTTGCACATACGATGATGCTTCGCACAGTTTCTCAATTTGAAGGAAGTCCGGAGGATGCCCTCGATAAGCTTTTGGAGATAAAAGAAAGTCATTCAAAAGTCAAAAACTATAACCCGTGTGCGCTTTTTCGAATAGTTCGTGACACAAGGGTCGAAAACATTATTGATGCATGTAAAGCGCGAGGGCTCTCTTACATTGACATCACAGATGATGATTACCGAATAAAAGATCTTTGTGAAGACGACAACTCATACGATGTAATCATCAACAAACTAAAAATCACAGAAGGAATAGATCTTAGAAGGTGCCATGTCATTTACATTGATAACGTTCCAAAGAATGAGGCGACAGTCGTCCAAGTTATTGGAAGAGCCAGGAGGAATGCGTTATTTTGGAGAGACGATATAGATATATTAGATCCGCTCAACGAACAATTATTAAATGACACAAGAAGATGCTTTGTCTTTTATCGTGACTCAGAAGCTCAAGCTTTGCAAACGGAAACCGGGGAACTCGCTTATTCTCTTTGCGATGTGGTTTCTGTTCAAGCCTTAAAGCCAAACACGGATGTTGAGGTTACAAACGGTGTTATGACTAATGGACTAAAAGTGCTTGAGTTAGAGGGCAAAACAGGTATTTTCAGAGTGAAAATTGACGAGGAATATAACGAGAATATTGTTGATAACCCGGATTTTTATGCTGAAAGATTTGAGAATAGGAACCCGTATATTTTGGATTTTTCCCAAGAGCCATTTTCAATAAAGAAAATACAATTAAAAGAAAATGTTAGGGATTGTTTTATTTCCAAACCCTCTTCTGCTTATTGTTGGACTAGGGATTCTTATAAAGAGGAGTTTTATATAATTAGGCATTACTCTTTACAAGAAGGCATAGAATTTGACGCTGATTTTTGGGGAAGATACCTCAACGTCGATAAAAAAAGCAAGAAAGTAAATCCGTCGAAGTTTAAGGAATTTCAACAACAACCTTTTTACAACGAATGTTTATATTGGGTTATAAACTATAGATGTCGTGATCTAAATGAAGACGAAAAGGAAATACTTCAAAAGGCCATTGATTTTGGTAAACGAGCTGAAGATGATTCTAAGGAAGAATATAAAGAGGTTTTTGTATCCGAAAAAAACCACAAGGGCAGTTTTGTCATCAACCCAGATTTAATTCCTTATGTCGAAAGGATTTGGTACATCGATTGCTCTGAATATGAGGAAATCAAAAATCTATGTAAACCTTTTAATGATGTAAAAGTTCTTGGCATAAATCGCTTCAAAGTCGCAAATCATCCGTTTTCCGACTATTTTATTGGAAAGGGCTTCAAAAACATCTCAGATTTGAAAAAATATGTTTTTTCATGCAATTCAGCTCAAGTGATGGGCGTTTTACTAGATTATTGGGAGAAAATGTTCAAAACAGTTCGTAAGATTTCCGACATCGATGGATACGACACTAAAACAGTTGATCTTGAAACGCTAGTTTTCTTAAAAAAGATAAAACTTTCAGAGCAAGAGATTGCTCGATATTCATCCTGGACCGCAAACATAAAATGCGTTGATGGAAAACGGTATCAAAACCATAGGATTTATTGCGTCCGAGGCCAAGATTTCGCTCCGTTTAAAAACGATCTGAAATATTATTTATTCAATGACTCTTTTGATAACCAATATGAGCCATTTCAAAGAACATCAAATGATCGAGAAATGGCAATTATAGGGCCGGAATCTATGCGACTATCAAGTTTCGGTTTTGTTGAAAACAAACCAATTACTTCTAAGATTGATAATTATTGCAAATTTAGCCGTTTTATCAAAAAACGTTACAATAAGTATTTGGAAGAATATAAACCGCAGACTTTTTCAGGAAAGAACAATTTTGATTTCGACAGGAAAGCCAATAGTTGTTTAGGCTTTTGCGTGGAGTATTTTGCAAAAATAAAACTATTTGGCGATAAAATGTTCGAAGCCTATCTAAACGAAGCGGCTATGGAAGCAAAAGCGGAAAAGAACATTGATGTGCTTAGAGTTAGAGCCGCAATGCTAATATACCGCAAAGAAATGATTTCTTGCTATGGAGCCGGGGCTGGAAGAAATGTTCCATCGCTCAGCGTAGAAGTGCTTAATTCTCCAGAATACATAACTTTCGTTAATACGGTGATTGGCTTAGGAAACAAAACAAAAGATTTCCTTCTTGCTAAGCTTTACGGCGGAACTATAGACGAGCATACCAAATTCTATGATCCAAACCTTTCTGTTGATCACTTGGCAGCTCTTTGCGATTTTATTACCGAAGATACAATAGTTGATATAAAGTGTACCTCAGAAATCTCAACTCTCCACCTTATGCAAGTATTATCTTATCACTATCTTTCGACGAAACGTTCCGATTTGCATATCAATAGGCTAATTGTTTACGAAGCGGTAACGGGAAGATATGTCGAAATAAAGCTTTGACAAGAGCATTAATGAAAAGAGAACACTTAAAAAACTAAAGCTCAGAAAAGAGAAATGAACGATGGCACAAACCAAACGGAAAAAAGAAGAGATTGATTATTCGAAGCTATCTCTTGAAGAGATTGTTTTTGAAGTCACTAGGAAAAGAGAACCAGTTTGGAAACTTCGTTCCGATAAAAGAAGAAGTGTTATGAAATTTATAAGCGAAAAAGGCCTTAGCTTAAGAGCTTTTGGATCCAAATGGTATGACATTCTTTCTAACCGTTTTTTCTTAGCAGAATACAAGTATGATGAAAAAAGAAAATATGATGCTCAAGAAAGCATTTTAGTTTTTAATTCATTCGGAGAACTTTTTTCCATCGTCCATAACGAGATTTATGAGCGGTCCTGCTTTTTTGGCTATTCTTTTTCAAAGGAAGAAATTGAAAAATTTGGATTAGATTTAAGAAAACTAAATTTTGATTCTTTTATCACCGAAACAATTAATTACGATCTTCCAGAAATAACTAAACCTTCTTTTGGTGAAGAACGCTGGATAAACTCAGGAACAGCAGGAAAAATTACAAGCTATATAAAGAGTTGCCGCCCAATCAAAACCTTCTCTGGATTAAAAAATAAGTTTAAACAATTTAGGTCTTTGTTTCCTTCTTCCGATGCTTGCAAAATCTTTTTTTCCATAATACTTAGGCGAGACAGGGAAGTAATCAAAGAAGCCGCGATAACATATTTCTGTCAAGAATATACCGCATATTATTTTAACCTTGGAGACATCATAATTCTTTTTGGAAAAGAAGCCGCCGCTTGTGCGGTTGATAATTTCAATCGTGGATATAACGCTCGAAGAAAAAAAGAAATGATCAAATATTTTAAGGCCCTTTTAGTTGAGTGCGAAGAATGTTCTTCAATTGAAATTAAAAACAGTGGTTTTGACCGAGAGAAGAGTTTTTACTATGTCGTTTCTGGTTATAGACAAGCAAAATCAAGGGGAACGTTTCATACTGATTATTTTGAGACTTTTGATGAGTATGCCGCTTTTCTAGGCGGGAACTTGCGTGGAGCCGATTTGGAAGATGCCCCTGTAGAAAAAACCGACATCCAAAAATACAAAACAGATAATAAAACTGTTTTTCCAACATCGAGAAAGATCAAAAGTCTTCAGATAAAAAAAGAATATAACGATAAAGAAAAGATGTTTTATGTTTGGAAATATTGGCTCAATGATGAAAATAAAGTGGTAGAAACGAATCAATTTAAATGCTTGCTGTTTTTTGATTTTGTTCATTTCTTGAAAGGCAATTTATCTAATTCCAATTTATTAATGTGCGATGGCCTAGAGCGAATTAAAGGATTAAAAACCATCAAACTTGATGGTTCCGAAGTCAGAAGCGATGTCGCCAAAAGCTTGAACCTCCCTGTAAAATTGCTTCCGAAAGACTATTTCAAACCAGTTGAGTTTTCGCAAAGTTTTCAAAACGAAAAAACAGAAAAACCAATTACTTTTCCAAGCCATGTCGGCAAAGGGAACTATGATAATTGCGTTTCGTACATTTCTGACATTCATCTGATACATCATCTTAAAACTCTTGGGTGCAAAACGATAAGTGATATAAAATATGCTCTTAACTCTCTTTCAAAAAACCTTGTTGAACAAGGAAGCGAGATTAATATTTTCGCCGGAGATGTTTGCAGTGATTTTAATATTTTTAAATATTTCGTGAAGCGTCTCAGTTATTACAACAAAGGAAAGTGCAAACATTTCTTCTTTGTGCTTGGAAATCGAGAACTGTGGAATTTTGCTGATTTAGGCTATCAAACAGCAATAAGAGAATACAAAGCGTTTTTTTCTGACCCCTCTATTTCTTATTGCCATCTTGTTCACAACAATTTGTTTTATATAGCCAAAGGTAATTTGAGAGACGTGTCTGAAGAGGAGTTGTGTTCGCTTTGCGAAGAAGAATTGCGTTTAAAATTACGAGACGCGCAACTTGTTATTTTTGGTGGAATTGGTTTTTCTGGCAACAACGATTCTTTCAATGCGGATTCTGGAATATATTCTGGCACAGTGAATCGAAATGCTGAGAAAGAAGAAAGCAAAAAGTTCAATGGCTTACATAAAAAAGTAGCAAGGGCCTTGGCTGGGAAAAACGTTGTTGTTGCAACACATATGCCTAAGAAAGATTGGAACGATAGCGCCCAAACAAACAATGGTTTCGTTTATCTTAGCGGGCACAATCATCTAAACGAGTTTTCTGATGATGACAAAAATAGGTTTTATGCTGACAATCAGATTGGATATCTTTCAGAAGAAATTGCGTTTAAAACGTTCCCAATCAATATGACGTGCGATTATTTTGAAGACTATCCAGATGGTATATATAAAATAACTAAAGAGGATTATGAAAACTATTATTATGGGTTAGGGGAAAGAATTATTTTTAATCAACAAACAGGACAGCTTTTTCTCTGGAGAAAGAGAAGAAAAAATATGTTTTTGTTAAAGAGTGAAGATGGCTCTATATCAACTATATTTCGTTACATTAAAAAAAGAATTCCCGAAGACCTTTATGATCAAATCAACTTTACTCTTTCAAAAATCAAAAACGCCAATTAGGTGATTGCAGAAACGGATTGTTTTCCTTCCATTATTGTGCTCTTTCATGGATAATCCTTTTGCTTGTTAAGAATGATTATTTAAGGAATTTACAAGTTACGATTATGAAGAACGTTAAAGTATTAGTTATCTCCTCTATCTCCTTTTTGCTAATTGGAGGAGCTTTTGCCTTAGGCATCCACGGATTTCAAACGATAGACACCAAAGGCGATCCTGCCGCGGCAGGATTAACCATAACCCCAGAATCTATCGTGGAAGGAAATGTTGCTACCCGTTATGGGAATGAAGTAACGATAAGGGGTGAATACACCAAATCCTCCACGATAGATTTAGGTGCGAATGGTTACATTGGTAATTTCAATGCAATTCGTGGTATGCATAGCCTAAACGTCACATTTGATGGAGTAGGAAAATTAGAATGCTGGGTAGGATATAAACAAGGAATCCTATACCAGGTTTCTTCATCTATATCTTCTGGTACGAGCGTTTCTTTACCATCAGACCCAGAAGCCCGTTTCTTTAAACTGCAGGCTTCTGGAGGAACTGTGAATATCTCATCTATTAACGTTGATATCTCTTGCCCGGGGCTAGATGGAGAAGCAACGGAGAGGTTAACGAACTATGTTTTTAGCGAAGGCTTTATATCAAATTCGATTAATAACGGATCTGCTCTAAGTGTGTTCTCCGAGGATGACGGGGTTGAAACCATTGCTTTATCTACTTCAGGGAAAAGTAGTATACGTACCCTTTCTATTGAAGGAGATATTACTTTTGGAACATCATTTAAATCATCCACAACAAATCTGTATTATTTGGATCTTTCAGATTGGGAAATGGAAGGCAACGCCTTAACCGTAGATATTAAGGGCGATAATAATTGTTTTGTCGGATGCACTGGTTTAAGAAAAGTATTCTACCCCGGGAACATTACCAGCATAGATGCAAAAACTTCACCGTTCAGCAACAATTCTGGTGATATTGAGGACATATTTATTAATGCCTCTTATTCCGGGTCGCCGATTAGTGTTTCGGCAACCCTTAGTTCTGTTAAAACCAATATCTCAAACAGAATCCGTTATTTCTATCCTGGATCAGGAGAACTCGCGGATGGAATTAATTATTGGGTCTATAACGCATTAAACGAACCTATTCCATATGTTGCTGCTTAGTGATTGACTACCCCCTTAGCCACCAAGTAACCATGTAAAAACCTCGATTTGCTATATGCGGTCGAGGTTTTTTACACTTTCAATGGTTTCATATTAATAGGGGTTTAATAGGACTTTTCTAACGGTGGGTGATATTTGTCGAAAAATGGAATGTATCACTGAATGATTATAACAATCATGCACCAAAAGGTTTTGAGGTGGTTGTTTTATCTGGCGATTTACCGCTTTTTGTGTTTTGCCCAGAACTCTGAGATTTTATTTAAGGAATCGAAAAACATGTTATGCTCGACCCTTAGATGGGCAAACTTATCTGGAGCAACTGAATAGAGAAAACCGTCATAAATTATCTTCAAAGAGTTGAGAATTCTCTTTATGTTTCTAAACGTAACTTCTTTGACAGAATCCTCATCGCGAAGTTTACCGAAATGGGCGATTAAGTTGTCTCGGACATCAGCGATTGCGTCAATCGTCTTTCTATAAGCCGCCAATACGTCATCCAGCTTTGATAAATACTCGTCTATTGGAAAGTGCGGGTATTCGGTCTCCATGACGTCACCCGTCCGCCTGAAAGTCGTCCTAGTAATGACTCTATGTCGCTCAAAAAGATCGGCTTGGCGATTAAGAATTCTGTTTTGAATTTTAGTGATGCTGAATTTCGATTTGTTACCTAAATACTCCCGAAGTTTGACGACAAGGAGCTGAAGGGATGCGTCTCTGATGTAACCCCATAGATTGCCGCCGTCATTCCAAAAGCGGTCTTTCCTTTCGTAAATTGATTCCAGGATCTTTAGCTGCGCATCCATTTGAAAATAGAGCTGCTTTCTTCCACTTTCGATCAAGTCGATAGTCTCTTTCACGAAAGCCGTCCTTCCAATTAAAATCGTTTTTTCGTCATGATCGTCAAGGTGGGAGCTCGTGATTGTCACGCCCTCATAATAAGAATCGGTTGAATCTTTAATGTAGTTTCTTTGCTCAACGGGGTTTCTAGATTGGCGATCTCGATATTCGTTCCAGTGTTTGATTAAAACATCCTTAAGCTCAATCACCTTAATGCAGTGGGGGCACTTCGATGGGCCGTTGACAACAAGGAATTCCAAATCGTTTGGTTCGTCAAAAAACTCACCGCAAATTTCACATTTCTTAGAATGGGTCCCTGGTCTTCCATATCCAAATGTTTCTCGAATTGCAGCCATTGCTGGGGCAACAATTTGATCATCCATGGCCAGATTAGAGCCATTTGTTGATTCCGCTGGCTCGATCACGTCGGTTTCGTTCTTCTCTGATTCCATATCGGTTTGGCTCCTTTCTTGACATGATGATACTCGCAAAGCCATCTTTTAATAACCGGCTACCCAAAAAAATGATTGAAAAGAGAAAAACAACGATATCGGGTCGGCAAATGATTTGTCATTTATTATAATTTGCTTATGTCAGATTCAAACGCAGGGAAAAACCAGATAGGTAAAGACGCCCAGGTATCTTTGGGTGGATGGCTGAAACAAGCCAAAAAAGCAGGCTACATCAAAGAGTATTACGAAAGACACAGGGATGGATATGCCGGTCACAGCAAAACGCAGTTTTACGCTCCCTTCCTGATCGAATTTAAAAATGGCGACAGGTGGATATTGTATTCGACTACATCGCTCCGAGATCGCGTGAAAGAAGATTTCTGGGACGCAGAGAACCTTAAAGCAATCGACCCAACCATCGTGAAAGCGTTTCTCATTTACCCAGATGGAAGACCGCGAAAGGTCCGCGATGCTTTTGCCTCGTTCAACAAGAGGATCGAGGACAGGACCATTTATTCTCCGTTGGATGGCGCTATCCCGTTCGCCACTTTCCAAACGTTGGTGATAAGCATCGGAACCGCTGGCAAAAGCAGTGGTTATATTGCAGGGGCGGAGGGGCGCGCCTTTGAGGTGCGAGTGGCGAATTCGCTTCGCAACAAGGCGAATTTGCGAGTTCTAAAGGGGAAGCCTGACGATTCGATACCAGTTGACATTGGCCTTTTGGATACCGTTCTCGATAAAATTAGCCTTGATCCGAGAGCTATTAGTTTCATTTCTTCGAGCGCCGATCGAGAAGATATCGGTACTTTGCCTTCTGGAGGATCCCCTAAAACCGATGTTCTCACTAATATCTTCCTTGATTCTGGCGATCAAAGCACGCTGACGATAAGCTGCAAGAAAACAGGAGCGTCGAGTGTTACGATTGGCCAACATAAAGCCGACGATATTGCTCTAGCCGTCGATCCTTCGAACACGAAATTAAAAACTCTCCTGAATAAATTCCAGGTAGAAGGGACACTTTCGGCCATGTCTTCCAGCGAAATCCAGGAATTAACGGACGAACTCGCGCCAATGATGAAGACGTTCTGCCGTTTTATCATAGGAGGCGTCGGTGGTCCTGGAGACCCGAATAAACACTGGGCGAAATATGTAATGGTATGCAGGGACGATCCCGATGATTTCAAATTCTACACGCTGGATGAATATATCGACGAGCTACTCTCGAAGCCCAGAAAACATTTCGGAACCCCGTTTTCTTGGACTTATGCATCTGGTTCGAAAGGAAACGACATTCAATTCAAAGTGGACGTCACGAATTAAGACGCTTTAGAGATTCAACGATTTCGGCGCCTAAGGCCAAACCCAAAAGTGGCGGAATGGCATCGCCGATTTGCTCATACTGATCTTGTTCCGGGTCACTATGGAATTTGACGTATGGCCCTTGGAATTGATACCAGTCTGGAAAAGATTGCAACCTTGCGACTTCGCGTGGAGACATGCCGCGATTTATATATGGATGGATTAACTCATCTAAGCAGTGTGAAGTAATCGTGCAACTTGGCTCGTCTGGCTTTAGTCTGCGGTTTCTGGACATATAAATCTTTTTCGGGAAGCATTCGGCAACAAGCGACTCTTTTCCTTCGCCGATTAAGCGATCATAGGCGTCTTGCATCCCTTCTCCTTGATGGATGAGAGTGATTCTTTGGTACATTTTCTTTGTGTGACCAGGCGCTTTGTGGTTATACAAAGTGTTTTGACTAAAAGTTTCAGGGGCCATCGAAAGGTCTCCTCTCATTCGACGCAGGAAATTGGCTCGTTCTGGCTCAGTGACTGAATTCAAGTCGAAGGTATAAATGTTGTCTTCTAAGCCCATCTCTATTTGAGGAAGATCCATCAAGGCCTCACCTACGGTTACGTAGGGGAATTGCTTTCCAGGACCATGGGTTTTGATTGGATAATTAAAAGATAAAGAAGGATATTTGGCATTGGTTCCGACCAAGATAAGTCTTTCCCTGGCTTGAGGGACGCCATACTCAATTGCTTTAAGCAAAACAACCTTTTTGTCTTTAGACGCCAATTTGTATTGAACTCCAGCCTTCGGAGTCTCAAATTCTTCTAGAATGTGTTCGTACATTGCTCCAGGAACGCCGTTGTACTTTTTTGAGAAGAGACCTTTGACGTTCTCAAAAAGGAACATCTTAGATTTGACTGCGCGAGCAATCCTTAAGACATTCTGGTAGAGGAAATTCCTATCATCCTCTTCTTTTCTGTCTCCAGCCATGGAAAAGGACTCGCATGGCGCTCCGCCCGTGACAATGTCGACGCTCGTGCGGCCAAATCTTTCTTTTAGAATCCTTTTTATGAGTTTTCCTTCGACCTTATTGATGTCACCGAAGATAAGAAGCGTTTTATCGGACGGTTTGAAATACTGTTCGGGATTCTCCATCTTGCCACTTAGGTAATCTTCGAGATTAAACACATCCGCGTTGTGTGATTTCGAATATGTTTGGACGGTCCAATAACTCCATTCAACGGCGATTAAAGCTTTTATTCCGGCCCATTTGAAGCCTGTTGCTAAACCGCCAGGGCCACAAAAAAGGTCAATACTAGTGAATTCTTTCGTCGGGAGTTTATCGACTTTTGAGTAGCGGGAGGCCCTTCCGTCTGATGGCTTCGGGGAACTATCTGGAATCGTCCAATAATTTCCAACCAATTCTGCGCCGGCGATTCTTCCTTCTTTACATAGAATTTGGATTCTGCGACAGGATATTCCCCATTTTTTTGATGCTTCAGCGATAGATATCATGGCCATAAAAGAAACCTCCAAGGCCAAATTTTATTCTAGGTTGCGAATAATAGCAATAAAGATTATACAATTACCGAAAGACAGATTTTCCTTTTGAAATAAAAGACCACCATTCCTTCATTGGTTCATCGGTTAAACAAAGAGAAAACAACAATTTAATGGCAAACTAAACTATTTTTTATCCATTTTTTGTTTCATTCCTTATTGCAAAAAGACGTTTTCCCATTGAAGTTTTAATAAACGATTCAATTACTTTGTTCCGCTCTTTGGCGCTTAAGGATGCGATTCTAGTTCCGAATAATTCTTCCATTGAAGCGCGTCTGCGCATCATTGGGTCCCGATGAAGGGTGACTCTCTCTAAGTATGTGACAATTGTTGGGCAAATCGTCTGTACAAAAAAGAAATAATCATGGCCGCGGCAATTGCTCCAATAAGATAGTCGTCGAACTGAATCGGTTTCTTCAAATCCAACGGAAGGGTCTTGAAGTAATCCTTCTTTCATATGCAATTTGAATAATTCTTCATCTATATCTGCGAGAAAATTATCATAAAGCTCGTTCAGATTAAACTCTTTATTATCGTTATCGCCATTGATTTCCCTCTGGGTCGCGATAAGGTCTTTTGCTTTAAAGATTCTTCCGCTGGACAAAAGCTTTCTTGCTATATAATTTGACGATTTATCTTCTATGCGCATAATCAAATCGAGAGGGAGTTGCCGATAGTTTTGGGCAATCCCACGGATGCAAAACAACTGGATTGCGTTTTCCAAGGCGCTCTCCCCAATCGACAAATGATTCCCTTTTGGAGAGTCGGCGATTTCCATGGAGGATAGAAGATCAAAAAAACTATCGGGGCAGGACCAGATCCTAGTTGTCTCCAAATCGCACGCATCAGTAACAATGACGTTTGGCACATCGCCAGAGGCAGCCGAATCAGAACCATAAAAATCCCTGTCGACAATACCGTAACAATTGGATAGCCCATCTATCGCACGAACGATTACATCACAGTTATATATTTTGCCTCTCTGTGTTGCACTACGATTCAACACTTTGTACTTTCTGATCAAGGCTCCAACGTTTTTGAAAACAAATCCAATATTTTCGGAAAAAACGAACGAATAAAAACTAACATCACCAGGGCCTTCCACGAGAACATAAGTGGTGGTTGGACTCCTGCTCTTTAACTCTAAAAATTCGTTCCTAACATAGCGACTAACATCGCTAATATCAAATGTCGAGTTTCTCATTCGAGAACCTCCATCAGCCAATCTTCTTTGTCCGAAATAATACCTGGAGCATGCGTTGCAACAATAACCTGCACATTTTGCCCTTGGATCATTTCATCCAAAGCGCCCAAAAGATTCTCTTGCCAAGATATGTGGAGAGAATTCTCGGGTTCATCTAACAGAACGCATCTGTATCTTTTAGGAAGGAGATATCCATTCCAGTGAAATTGGGAAGCCGTTGGGCTCCCGTAAGTGGGATCCTCCTCAATATATCCTGACGAAAAGAAACAACTTGCAGCAATGGCCAATATCGATCTTTCGCCAGACGACATCATTGGTTTTTGAATCTCGGGATTGAAATACTCGAGCCTATCGGTAGGAGCATCAACATGAGACCGACCATCAGGCGAAGGCTTATTTAACACGAAATCCTGATTAAAAAGTCCAATTTTCAGCCCTGTAACATCAAAGATCGCTTTTTCGAACCGACAAACTCTTATGAAATACTCAAAAAAGTAGTATAGGTTTTCTCCATAACCGTCCAAATAATAAAGCTCGGGCGAATCAGATGATAACGGGATCTTTGACGATCCTGCGGTTGTTTTCCATGCAATTCCGGTGCCGTAGTAATCATTGTGGACAACGGTGTTCTCGCAAGAATCATCGATTATAGGTTGAACTAATTCGGCGCGCCCCAAATAACAAGGGTTGAACGCTTCGTAAGGAATTTGATGCCAAAGGTTGTCGCTCGGATATTGCACGAGCCATGATTTGTCCGTAAGCGCCTCACTTGAGTGGGAAATGATTAAATCGACCCACTTTTCGATGTTTTCGGCTTCAACTTTCTGTAAAAATAATGACATTTCAGGCAGTAATTCTTGAACGGTTAAAAAGTTTGTCGCTTTGGTTTCTATTGATTGCTCGTAATAGTTTGGCGCCTTGCCGAAAGACTCGGACAAAGTGACAAAGTCATGTGTATGTTTCTTTACCTTAAAGATGTCATAGTTGTTTTTTATGAAAGAATAAAAGGCTTTTGCCTCTTCTAAAAACTCGTCTTTCGAATAGTGGTGAACATGCCCACAGAATTTCAGCAAAACCCAGAAAGAACAATTTGCAAAATTGGACCAATACCCTGGATTGCGGGCAGAACTCTCGTCAGGCGAAGGCTTTAGATCTGGGGTCAGCAAGGGAAAAACAATATACCCATATTTCCTCCACGCAGATAAATCATCCGTCACCCTTTTTACATGACGGTCGCCGAAGCCTGATCGCATTCGGTAATACAATTGGTCGCTAACGTTGAAATGTCCGTACTCAATTAAAGCATCAAGAACCGAATTAAATAAAAGTTCTGACTCACCAGTAGCGTTTTTGCTTGCTTCAACTTTTTCCGACACCAAATCAATTCCATCTTTTGAACTAAGATCGTAAAAATTTAAATTATCAAAGGATACGGTTGGCATAGTTTTCCTACAATTAGAGCCGAGGATATGATCTCCCTCTAGAAAGAATCCATACCA
>CAMVEL010000002.1 GCA_947166565.1 uncultured Erysipelotrichaceae bacterium | reverse complement strand
TATGTGGGAAACCCAGGAGTTTCACGAAATCGAACCGCTCAATTAAAAAAAGGAGAATTAGCATGTTTCATAAAGTCCGCAACGTATATCCGTTAGAGGATTATTGCCTTCTCGTCCAATTTATTGATGGAAGCAGCAAAATCTATGACGTGAAGCCTCTTTTTGAATGGAGGGATGTCTTTAAAACGCTACAAAAGAACGACCTTTTTTATGATGTGGTCGTTGATGTTGGAGGATATGGCATCTCTTGGAATGACGACGTTGATTTATCTTGCGATGAGCTTTATGAAAACGGCAAGGAAATCAGAACCCCTTTTGACGGGCTGATATCTATGGCCGACGCAACCACCGCCTGGGGTCTTAACGAATCAACGCTTAGAAAAGCCATCGCCTATGGAAAACTCAAAATAGGCATCGACGTTTGCAAATACGGTAAACAATGGGTAATCTCGGTTTCTTCTTTGATCCGCGAATACGGAAATCCAAAATAAAAGGTCTTTCTAACCTTGGCAATCTTCTGAATGCCAGTCCAAAGAATCTTTAAATAGGCTTTTCGGCTTCCCCTTTTATTTGTATATAGCCTATTCATCATTTAAACTTTCCTTATGGAAAAAGAAGACCTTCCCCCAATAAGCGAGAAACTCAATTATAACCCCAAGGACGTTTTCATTTCCTGGAACCACCGCGATAGGAATTATCTTGAAGCGATCCTTGATATCTTTTCTTCTACCAAAAACACTCAGGAAGGGGAGATAACGACCTGGAATTCCGAATTCGGCGGCGATTGCGTCGGCGATTTAGGTTACGTCATTAGCCATAATATCCCTCTTTGCAAAGCCTTCTTGCTGATATTAAGTCCGAATTGTCTTAAGTCCGAATGGACCTTAAGAGAATATTTAACCGCCGCGAAAGACCCGCGCATCGGGATTAACCATATCCTCCCGGTTATCGTCTCTCCGCTAGATTACGATAACCTCGATAAATGGGATCCGGAATTATATAAGGATAACCCCGAGGATTACGCGCTTATCAAAACCTTCGTGGAACGCCTTAATAAAGAAACGGCCTCGATGTTCTCTTTCTCCCATTATATAAATAAGGATAAGGAATCCCTGATCGAGAAGATGAGGGAGATCTTGCTTAATCGGGCGATGGTCGATATCCATAACGTCAAGGAAACCTTCTCGGTCAAGAAATTCTATCCTGAGCTTTCCTTCAATGACGACCTTTCCGATTTATATATCAAGAGGTCCCTAACGGAAATAGAGACGGGTTATAGCCTTGAGGAAGATGAATTCATAAATAAAATCCGCGATGAAGAAGGGGGAAGATACCTAATCCTTGCGTCCGCGGGCATTGGGAAGACCGAATTCCTCAAAGACATCAAGAATAACCTCAATAAGGCCTTTGACCATTCCGCCTTCCTTATATCCTGTCGTAAACTCGCGGAATCCCACAAGAATATCTTCGATTACCTTTATGAGACCTTGGCAGAAAGGCTTACCCTAAGGTTTTCAATTAATCGTTTGGAGGCGATTTTCTATAAAAGGAAAGTCACCATTTTACTCGATGCCTTCGATGAGATTATCGATAATTCGAGTAAACCCGCCTTTTTCGAAGGGATCGATAATCTGCTTAAGGCCTATCCTAACATCAATATCATCGTCTCCAGCCGTTACACCCCTTCGACCCTCAAGGAAAGGTTCGCCTTCAAGGAATATAACCTCAAAGGCTTCGATGAAGATAATATCAAGACCTACGCGAAAGGCCTCTTCCTGAAAATAGAAGGAAGTGGCGAGGATGACTTCCAACCCTTCTACCTTCAAGTCGAGACCATCGAAAAGGAAGTAAAGGAAAACCCCCTTTTCCTTTCGCAGCTCGTCTGCATTTATCGCCTTGATAAGGATATCCTCAAAACCAAGGTCGAGATATTGAGGAGGATGAGTTCCCATCTTCTTGATATCGATATCGAAAATGGGCTTGAGAGCAAGGAAAGGTCCGTCGACGCGGAAGTCTTGGAAGATCTTCTTCCTTATCTTGCCTATTATTCGACGATTGGCCATAAAAAAGGCGATTTGTTCTATATTTTCTTAAAGGATAACGCCTCCAAATATGGGCTAGAAAGCTCCACGAAAGAAGCAAGAAGATTAAGGGAATACCTTGATAACCGTTCCCTGACCATTAACGGGGAGATGTCATTGAAGATCTTCCTCGATTATTATTGCGCACTTTACCTTTACAAAAACCTCTATGACGAGAGGCTAGGGGAATTCATCGATGATGGGGCATTTGAGAAACTCCTAAAGGAAAACGATGGCAATTATCCCCTTTGCCAAATGCTTCTATGCCTTCTTGATAACCGCCTAGATGAAGAGGATTACCCCTTGTCAATACAAAAACTATTCAGGATTTCCTCCGATTACGTCCCTTATTTTGAGACTTTGCCCTTAATTAGACAAAGCGAGTTGACTTCCTCTATCCTTTTGGAGACGCTTATCCAAAAGACGATGGAAGGGCAATTCTATTATTATGGGGATATCTTCTTCTATGTTTCCAAATATTATCTATATGAGGAAGTCCTTAAGGTGGGCTTTCCCCTTATCGAAGATTATGGGTTAAAGCTTCTTTCCCTAATTAGGGATATTTGCTATATCCTTGAAGACTACACCGAAATCGAGGAGATAACCGAGGATTACGATTTGATCAAGGCCTATCAAGACGAGGTCATCCATTTTGGGGAAAGTTATAGGAACGCGCTCAACGCATTGTTCTATGAGGTAGAAGTACCTTGGATAGATAAGCAGATTAATGAAAAGAACAAATCGATATTCCCCTTTTTCTGGAACCTATCGTTAATCAAAAACGGGAAGTCCTTTACCCGTATGGGGAATAAGGAAAACGTCGAAATCTATGATGATGAACTAAAGATGTTTGATGAGGATGTCTATTCTTCCAAAGGCCTCCTTTTCCTTTTCCCTCGTGGTGGTGATTTCCTTAAACCCTCCTTTATCGATGAAGGAAAGATAACCGGATTGATAATCGAGGCCCTAAATTTAGAAGGGTCTTCCTATATCGATGGGCTTTCCGATTTCTTGCTTTCCCTAAGAGAACGAAACCTGAAGGTCATCGATATCCATGTAAATATAGAAGGAAAGAAAGAAAGGCGATTGCCGTTTATCTTCTCTTTCACAAAAGGCAAGGATAACGGGGGCTATGCCCTTTATCTAGAAGGAGTAGGCTTCCTTAAAGCGGTCGATCTTGACCACACCTATCTCAATGAGCTTTTCGTCTCTAGCAATATCGTCATGGAGGATTGCTTGGCCTTTAGGGGACCCGCCATCAAGGAAGCGAGTCTAAGATGGATCAGCATCAACGAAAGCCGTTATGAAAGTAAAGGGATAAGCCTATGCAACCTCCAAAGGACGATCCATGAGATCGGAAGGAAAAACGAGGGGATGGAGAACCCTTATGAAGGACTGTTCCTTTATGGATTGCCCTTTGATGTCGGGGTCTATGATTCAATCCGCCTATTCCGCAAGGGCAATGTCCGTTATCTATTGGTAAGAAAGGAAAACGAAGGCCGTTTCGCTTATCCTTTCGCCTTCGATTATAGAAGCGAAACGATAGAAGTGCCTTCCTTCCTAATATATAAGAAGCAGGAATACAAGGTTGGGCCCTTCGTCCTAAGCTATGAATATTCCTCCAAGCGAAGCGAGATCCACTCCTTCATGGCAAGAAGGAAGATCGATACGCCTTTAAGACATCTTATCGTCCCTGGCTCATTCTCGCCTTTTTACCCTTCCGCCTTCCTCCATTTCCCCTATCTCGAATCGATCAAGATCCAAGAAGGAACAAAGGAAATCATCTTCGATAACCCGCATGATTCCGTCGATTTATTGATGGATAATCCCGAATTTATCGTTCCAAAGAAGATATATGTGCCTCGCTCTGTAACAAGCCTAGAGATCGATTCCCTTTATCAATACAAAGAAGATAAATACGCCTGCAAAGCCTTTGAGATCATCGTCGAGGGCGATCTTCCTGCCTTTAAGGGCAGTTGCTTAAGCGAGGTTGAGGTTATCCATAACGGCAAAGACATCACCGCGGAAATAATCGAGGGGATTCTAGAAAAACTCGATGAAGACCCAGGGAATATCTACATCGAATCGATTAAGAGCAGCAACGCGGAATTCCTCTATAAGGAAGTAGATTTGGGGAATAGGATAAATGGCCAATTCGTCTTGCTTGAAGCTAGGGGCAACATCGATAGGGCCTTCTATCTAAAAGAGGAATTGAATGAGGCGTTCGACTATATCAAAAACGTCGTCCATGGAAGCAAGGCCAACGATTATGAGGTTATCATCAATGATGAATCGAAAATCGATAAAGACCTAGTCATCCTCGATCTTTCCTCGATAATTAAAACGAGTTTCCTCTCTTTCTCCATTGAAGGTTTCCCCGCTTTAAAGACCATCTACCTTCCTTCATATATTTCCTATGGGAATCTCCCGATTTCCTCTTGCCCTAGCCTAGAAAAGGTCATGCTAAGAAATGAAGCCATTCCTAATGCCCGTTCGGCATACCTATCGATCAGGAATGATTATCTTAACGAATACGAAGGGGGATTATATCTAGGGAATGAGGATAACCCCTATTTCGTCTTGGTCGATTTTAAGGAAGGCTATTTCCATAAAGTAGTCAAGATCCATCCCGATGTCATTTATGTTTCCTTCCCACATCATCTAGAGGACTTTGCCCCCTTAAGGGTTTATATCCCCTCCCTTAATTTCAATAAGAAGATGAAGGAAGTTTTCTTTTCTCTTCTAACTCGGGCCTATGAACTTTTCTTTGAGGAAGGTTCACCCCTATATCAAGAATATCTGGATTATCGTCCTCATCGAAACGGCCCGCACATCGATTTGATCAAGAAGCAACGTCAGATCGTCCATCCTTCCTTTGCTGAGGAAAAGGAAGCCTATTGCAACGAGGATTTCATAATCACGCGCGATGGTACGCTTCTATGGATGAACCAGGATGAATTCAATTATGGCCTAAGGATCCCCAAAACCATAGAAACGGAAATCGGGGAGATAACAATAAGAAAAATCGACGATTTGGCCTTCAGCGAATTCGATTTCGAATCTGTGACCTCCATCAATATCGAGGCGGAGGTCGAATCGATCAACGGTTATTATATCTATTCTTCCTATAACCTCGTCTCCCTCATTCTTCCTTCCTCCTTAAAAAGGATCGAGGGGGAGATGGATTTGCCGCGGAGGATCGAATTCATCTCGATCCCCTCCACCCTAGAATTCCATATCGATAAAGCGAAGCATCCTTATGTCTATATCGATAGAAGGGAAAAGGACGCGGAAATCAATATCCCCTATAAGGAAGAAAACGGGATCCGTTATCTTCTTGATAAGGGTACGATGGTCCTTTCCTTTGCCTTTATCGATAAGGATAGCAAGGAGCTCGTTCTCCCTAAAATAGAGCCAGGTATGAATAGGCGCGTCATCTTCGATCTAAGTAGCGATACCAATTACGAATTCGTTTTCCGCCTACCTAACGATATCGAAACCCTCATCTACCATGATGGTGATTTGGAATATCTTAATTTCGATAGGATCATCGTCCCGGAAAATAACAAAACGACTTTATTGTTCGTCGAGGCCGACATCAACTGCATTACCTATGAAGATGGAATGATAAACCCCCATATCATCGATTATAGCCATGCGAAGGATAAGGTTAATCTGGTCCGCGAGGTTGAGATAATCGATAAAAAAGGGAATATCGATAGACCCGAAACCCTATTCGTTAACGAAAAGAATATCGAGGATTACCTCTACAATAGGTTTGGAATCGCCCAGTTCAATAAAATCCAAATAGGCCAAAACGTCTTTTCCATCGGGGACCATTGCTTTGATGATATCACGAGGGTAGAAGAAGTGATCGTCGAAGAAGGCATCAATAAAATCGGGGCTTCCTTCAATGGCTTAGGCTATCTCCGTTATATCGATCTTCCTTCTTCCCTTATCAATCTTAGCAGCGCCGCTTTCCGCGAATCATTCTCGCTTGAAAGAGTCATCTGCCCAAAACGGTTCGCGGATTATTTCGATGATTATGAGCCTATCTCCAAGAATGAACTTGAAGATGGACGTATCGAACTTAGGTTTCAACGATAAATATCATCCCCGTCAATCATATAGGATAACTTTTCGACATCGTCTTCAAAGCCGTTGATTGAGGCAAATCCGATATCAAGGACATCGATTTCCCTTATTTCCTTTATCTTTGATATCTCTCGCTTGATGGTTTTCTTATCGACTTTGCCTTTTAGGAATTTGACCTCGATTATATCGAAGCCATCCTTCTTTTGGATAGCAACGTCGAATTCCCCGTTTTTCCTGTTTACGATGTCATCATAATAATATGTTCCAACATTATAGATACCTTGGAGGTTTCCTCTTTTTACTTCCAAAGAAATATAGTCCCTGACGATTTCCTCGAATCTATAGGACAAATAAGTAGATAGACTTTCCTTGATAAACCTTTCATAAAAGGCTTTGGGACCGAGGATGGATAAGATATTCTGCCGTCCATAGACGTAGGTGAAATAGAATCTCAAGGCGTTGTTCTTGATGTAATAGCTCGTCTTTTTCTTATCCCCGATTCTGTTGATTGGGACGTTCTTATCGATGAATTCCATCTCAAGGAGGATATTCAGCTGTTTGCTTAAAAGACCATTATGTTGATATTCCAGCGATTCCTCGATTTTCTTATGCCTAACCTTGGAGTTGCCAAGAGCTTCGAAAATCTGATTCGCGGAATCCTTCGTGGATAAATCGGTGGTATAGCCTTCCGCGACGTGGATAGCGATGGAACTGGTGGATTTCAAGAATGTCTCCTCGATGTTTTCCTCCAAGCTTTTGCGTTGGTCAAGCTGCTGAAGGATAAAAGGGGACCCTCCGAAAACGCCATAGAAAGAGGCCTTATCGTAACTAGATAGATCGGGGTAGAATTCGCTGGATTCAAGATAATTCAGTTCTTTCAGATGGATGATTGTCTTCATCCTTCCAAACAAGGGGTTTTTCTCCTGAAGCATATTCTTCATCATCCCGATATGGGAACCGGAAAGAACAAGGTTCAGGTTTTGGCTATATTTATCCAAGATGCCTTGGAATTCGGAATCGACCTCGTTTTTATCGTTTTTATAATATAGGTAGGGATATTCGTCGATTAGGACGACGAGATGCTTGTTTAAGGAATTGAGGAAACGGAACAAATCCATGAACGAAGGGAAGGATAAAGAAGAAGGGGTTATCCCCTGTTCATATAATTGTTTGGCTATCCTATCTAGATTATTGGAAAGCGAAGACTTCACGCATTCATAGCTAAGGAAAGGCAACCCGCTATCGATCGCGGCTTTGTTTACGAGTTCAGTCTTCCCAACGCGCCTATTTCCATAGACAAGGGAATGGCAATTTGGCGTTGCAAACGTTTTAAGCAATGCCTTGGTTTCTTCTATTCTACCGATGAACATGTTGGCCTCCTTTTTGATGAATTCATTTTCACTGAAAATAATTTCATCTAAATTATACAAGGCTTTTGTTTAGACTCAATACTTAGTTTAGTTTTGCCTATTCTATAGAAAATTCGCCTATTTTCCATCTCGTACATATTTACATATATATTGATTAGTCCACCGTTGATCTTTTCCTTCACCCCTTAAAATCATTGGGCGAATTCCTGATTTCATTTTGATATAATCAACGTTAGACAGAAAAGTCTAATGGAAGAAAAGGGGATTCCTTTCTTCCTTCTTGGAGAAAACTATGGGAGCATTCGTCTGCCTTGCCTGGCTCTTAGCCGTTATCCTCGTCGTTTTAGGGGCGATATTAACGATCGCTTTATATTTCGCGCTCAATTCGATTGAGTCGCTAAGAAGAAGACGGCTCAACATCTGGATGATCGTCTCGATCTTCCTCATCACCTTCATCATCCATTATTTCTGCGCGGTCAGCGCGGCAAACCTTTGGGGAGAAGCCGACCCCTCGAAGATCTTGCTTCTAGGCCTAAAGGAAATATATTCCGCAGGAGGAGGGCTGACCTTCGAAGGACAAAGCATCGCGGAATCCTCCACCCTGGCCGCGATCATCTATTATGCCTCGATCGCTTGGCTAGCGATCTCCAATGGCTTATTGATCTCAATTGGGGTCAGCCATCAATTCTATTCCTGGCTATATATGAGGTTAAGGAATGTCCTTGGCCTCCATTTCTTCAAGAAGGAAACGAGGTTCTTCATCTTCAATTTCGCGACCAAGGAGAGTCTGATCCTCGCGGATTCCCTATATGAGGAATACGGGAAGAATTGCCTCATCATCTTCGCTTCCGATGAACTAGGGCCCTTCGATAGGGATAACGAAATCCATCGACTTATCGCTGAACAAGGCTATCTATATATCCGTCTTTCCAAACGCAAAGCCAAGAAAAGCGAGAAGGAGAAGGACTTCGACCGTCCCGTCAAAGGCCGTCCCCTCATCGCCTCCTTATTCCATATCCATCGTAACTCCGAATCCTTCCTTCGCTTCCTCATGCAAGAGAGGTTCCATATCTTCGCCTTCTCCAACGATGAGCAATTAAAGGGGGAGGAGAGCAAAAACTCCGACATCGTCTTCGATGATATCAAAAACGTCATCGCCTTCCTCCCAAGGAAGAAATTCTATGATGACGGAATCCTTAACCCCGTTAAGCTTAACGATTATTGCGATTCGACCCTTAACCAAATCAATTATTATATCCTCTCCAACCATGACCTTAATTTCGAGTTCTACGAAAGGACCCTCCAAGGTTTATACGGGGTCAACGAGACCAAGGAAGTCCCGACGTTGACCGATATCCAAATCGTTAACGAGGCGATCCTCGCGGGCGAAGATCTCCTCCATAAACGTTTCGCTAACGCTTCAAACGATCCATTCGTCAAGAAAGGCTCCCCATATATCAACGAGAAGGAAAACGGGAACAAGGTCCTCGTAATCGGCTTTGGCCAAAACGGAGAGATGGCCTTAGGGCATCTTTTCGTCTCCTGCGCAGGAGGCAAAACCGATGAGGACGGCTTGCTGCTTCCCACCCCCTTCAAGGCGGATATATTCGACGTCAATATCGAGAAGGTCATGGGCTATTACGCCTCCACCCACCCTTCCTTCATCTGCTATAGCGAGGATAAGGGCGAATTTATCGATTTAGGCGCGGAAGATTCCCTTCGCCTCCGTTATGGGAAAACAAAGGAAGAGGGGGAAAAGGAGGACCCCTGGATCAATTACGAGGCCCATTTATCCTTTCCGCGTCTTTATTTCCATCAGATGAACGTCAATTCCAAGGAATTCGGGGTTACCGCGGAGAAAGTAAGGAATGGCGAATACGATTCGGTGGTGATCGCCCTTGGTGACGATGAATTAAATATCCAGGCCGCGAATATGTTGCTTATGCCGATTAGGCGCGACGTGATGGATGGGAAGAAAACCTATGAGAGATTGCGTTTCTTTATCGATATCAGGAATAAGGACAACAAACAAAGGGTCATCGGGTACGAAGATAATATCTTCAACCATCAAAAAGGCGTCGATATCTATCTTTTTGGCTCCGCCCACGATATCTTCTCCGCCAACCACATCTTGATTAAGGACGAGGCTATCGGCTTCCACGAATCGTTTTCGAAGGCCAAAGACCATGATGACTTCAAGAAGAAGGACGCGGTCACCCTCAAAGCCCGTCACCAATATTTCGATGAAAACGATTTGTATAAACGCAAGAGCAACGAGAACCTGATCCTCTTCTCTACCGTCTATAACCAAATAGACGACAACGTGAAGAAAGGACTGGGGACCTATACCCCCTATGCCCGTTATCTCTCGCAGGTCGAGCATAACCGTTGGTGCCGTCATAAATGGCTTTATGGGGCCTTATATACGGACGCCTATGGCAATTCCGAATATTACGATAAAACCTTCCTTGGCTTCCATAAGGACCTTGTTCCCTATACAAAGGACGGTAAGCCTAGCGAAGGCAACGATTATCTTAATCCAAGCAAGGAAACATACGATTACGCGATCATCCTTAAGGCCCTCGATGAGGATTTCTCTTCCTTAAATAATAACAACGAGGGAAATAAAGAAGTCTAAAAGAAGCATTATATCGATTCCATTCAGGAGGCTTCGGCCTCCTTTTGTTAGCAAGCCATAAGGGCTGATATGTCCGATAATATGCAAATTTCCGATATTGACCTGTCCAAAAACATGCAAAAAACCTATTTTGATATGTCCAAAAATATGCATTGATATTGAAAACATTCGAATAATACGATAGAACGGATGAAACTGTTAACATCCCCGAATCCTTCGTCAAATTATCTTGATCCATAACCGCGTTTTGGATTAGGTGGAAAGGGGCGACCCCCTTCCTTTTTTATTCCTGAAAGCGGTTTCATTACCTTATTACTACAACACTTTATTATAAATAATCCTTCCCTTTTAGGTGTTTTGGGCTTATGGTTATAAAGTCAAAGCCAAGAAGGCCTATTGGAGAAGTGGCTATATAAATATATATAGGATATATAGCCTTCCCCTTCTAATTCCCCCAACTGTCGGGGGAGGAATCCTTGATGGGATTCTAATAAGAAGAATTGGGAAAGCCTCTCCATCAAGGATTCCTAGGTTATGGCAAATCATATATTTCAGAATTGGCCATATAGGGAGGATCAAGAATGAAGACGAATATGGTTTCCCTCTTCATGGAAGGGGCAAGATCCATGAAAGCGCCTAACGTATTTTTATCCACTCGCGTTTTCGTGCCTGAGGTTTCTTTTAAGGTCAAGACATAGATCTTAATTGCCTATAGGCTACCGCGGGTTTTATTTTTGCTTCTTACCCATAAGCCTTAATTAAATAAGAAGAAGCAGTTCTCCCTAAATAAAAACAAACAAAAAAAGAAAGGAAAACAAAAACAATGTTCAATAAATTGTTTAGAAAAGTCTCCATGGCAGTCGTCGGTATCGCCATGGCGGTCGGTGTTGGCGTTGCTATTGCGAGCAATAAAGAGGTGACAAAAGTTGAAGCCGCCAATGGTGTTACTGCAACTTATACTGTTTCATCAAAGACGTCCGTCAATGCATCTGGGACTTGCCCATCTAATAGTAGTGCGACATATAGTCAAACGTACAACACAGTCTCACAAGCAACAAGTGGTAATAGCTTTACTTTAACACTTTCTGGATATGATGGTTGTACTATCACCGCCTTGTCTTTGTCGATGAAATCAAATGCTAAAGCGGGTGCGGGATATTTGTCTTTTGTGACTGGAACAACTACAATGGCATCTATCGGAACATCTTCAAGTGGAGTCGCCTTTAATGATTCTGCTTGGTATGGTTCGTATTCTTCAAGCGCTGTAACAGTGACCCCTGCTTGGACTACGAATGGAACAGTCGCAGATAGTGGAACCATTGTTTTAACAATTGGATGTACAACGAATTCACTTTATTTTTATTCGGCAACTATAACTTATAATGAACCGGTTGTAAGTACACCTAATTTCACTTTAGATAAGAATGCAGTTTCTTTAACTTTAGGTGGTTCATCTACCACAGTTACAGCAACGCCAAACGAGTATGTTTCTGATAGTGCAGAATATTCATGGAGTAGAACTGCTGGTGATGATTGTGTAACGTTGACTAATGCTAATACAGCGACTGTCACAATTGCTCCTAAAGGAACAGCTGTTTACGCAAGTTGCACATTAACTATTGCAGTTACAGGTTGTACATCAAAAACTGTTTCTGTATCTGTTAAGAAAGTTTCCTCATCTGAAAGCCCATTTACAGTTGCTGAGGCAAAAACAGTCATTGATGATGGCGAATCAGCCGATAGGTCTGGTGTTTATGTCCACGGAATCATTTCTCAAGTCGATTCCTATCAATCAAACACAATCACTTATTGGATTAGTGATGATGGAACAACAACTGATCAATTTGAAGTTTACAAAGGCAAAAATGTGAATAACACCAATTTTACAGTTATTGGTGATTTAGCTGTTGGTTACGAAGTTACTGTTTATGGCAATATCACTCTTTACAATAGTTCTGTTTATGAATTTTCAAGCGGTAACTATCTTACTTCGTTAGTTAGACCAAATACATTCAACGTTAGCGTTTCTACTGATGCAATTACTCTCAGTGATGACGAAGTTGGAACAACTGGTTCTGTAACATTAACAACAGCAGGCGGTAAAAAAGGCTCAATTACAAGTGTATCAAATGTTGATTCTTATGAACTAAACGACAATATTTTATCTTTGACTGGTGTTTCTGATGATGTTGTAATCACAGCTAGCGTTATAGATGCCGATATTGTTTCCATTGCATTAAGTGGTCAAAAAACAAAATTTGCTCTCACTGATGATTTTGAGTTCAACGGAACTGTCACAGGAACATATGATGATTGGTGCACACCACATACAACTGAAATCTTAGCAAGCGGATATACAGTCAATTCTAGCGCATTTAAAAAAGGTGTAGAAGGTACTTATACCATTACTATCACCTATGGTGGTAGCGTATCTGCGTCTTATTCCGTTAGAGTTGTTGATGTCTTTGATTCTTCAAAAGGTGAATATCATGTTGCAAATTCATCCGATATAGTGGATGGTGCTAATATTGCTATTGCTGCGGGCGATTCTGATGTTGTAATGGGCGCATATGCTGATGGAAACAATTTTCCAGAAGCTGTTGGTGCGAAGGATAGTGATAAAGGGATTGTAGCAAAAGCTAATGCAGTTAATTTAACTTTGGTAGCGGGTACTGGTGATTACAATGGTTATTTCATGATGAAATTAGCTGATGACAGTGTTTTGTACGCAGCTGGTGGAACTGGTAGCAGTCCGAAAAACTATTTGAAAGCTTCGAAAACAATAACACCTGACCAGAGATTTTATTTCAGTTTTGCTAAAGTTAGCGATACAAACTGGACAATAACTGCGAAAGGTGGCGCAACTAGAAATACAATTAGATACAATAGCTCTAGTTCTATATTCTCTTGCTATGCAAGTGGTGGTCAAGACGCTATCACAGTTTATGTATTCCAAACCTATACCGCTGAAGCAAATTCATATGCTGAAACCTTTATCAAAGGTAGTGGAAATGCTGGTACATGTGCCGCTACAATTTCATCTTGGTCAAGTTTGGCTATAGCATATGGAAAATTAACTTCTGGTGCACAAAACTTATTCGCTTCAGAAGATCCACATACCCCAGAAGATTATGATGGAAGTACCGAATATACGGTTGCACACACTGTCGCAAGGTACGACCATGCAATTAGAACTCACTCTGACTTAAGAACAAACGAATTCATGGGAAGATTTGGTGAAGGTACAGTTAATGGTCCTTTAAGTTCAAAAATTCCATTCTTAGGCATCGGGAATGACTCATCTAATCTTCCAGTAATTATTGTTGTAATTTCATTATGTGGCCTTACCGCTATCGGTGGTTACTTCTTCCTCCGTCATCGCAGGGAAGAAAACTAATCCATAACGGATATAGCTCTAATACCTAGCATAGCCCGTTCGACTGCAAATCGAGCGGGCTTTTTTTGTGTAAAAATACTTGCCTTAAAGAAGTGGTCAGAAAAATAAACATCCGACCACATCGATATAATTAGCACTTCGCGCACGCGAGTGCTTGACTCTCTCTCTCTCTCTCTCTATCATTAAGTGCCGTAGGAAGCCCTGCGGATTTCTTTTGTCTAGGGTACGCATAAGGCTAAAGCCTACATATCAAATATCTATCCTTGATAGGTATTCCTTAGATAGAAGAAGCAGGGCGAGTTAATTTGTTAAATAACTAAGCCCTAAATGATCGCCTTCTTCTAGATAAGCGAAGAATAACAAGGATAAAGGCAAGACGACCTTCTTTTGTTGTGAGGGCTTTGCAAAGAGGAATCCCTTCCTCTCATGGGGTAAAGAGGACATAAACAAAAGAAGATATCAGTCAACCATTGTTCAAATCTAGTAAGAAGGGAGAAAAGAAATGAACAAAAAGACAATTAGGATCGCAGGATGGGCGCTTGGCCTATCTATGGCGGTTGCAGGGATTGGAGTAGCTGCAGGGACGTTAAACTTTGCAAAAAACAAAGAGGCAACGATGGTTGCGGCTTCAGAAACAGCGAACGTCTCTGCGACATTTGCGTCCTTTGGATTATCTGGGTCAACAGGACCTGGCGCAGAGTCTTCGACGGGATATGATTTAGTTATTTCCTCAGGAACGTCCTCGAACGGCGTTGGAAAAAATGAAACGGTAAAAAATACCATTGAATTTCCCGGTTCTATCACTAACGTTACCGTTAATGGAGCGGCAACAAGCTCTTCAAAAACAGATGGTACTTTCGAAGTTTTCGGAGGAACAACTGAAGATGCAATTAACACTTCTATGGGCGGTGCAACTGGATTGAGCAGCTCAGCAAAGAATTGTTCAATAGATTTTGTTGGAGATTATACATTTTTCAAAATAACCGTTGGAAGTGCAAGAACTTTGAAATTTACCAACATTGTTATTACTTACAGCACTGCAATTACTTCCTATAAGGTAACCTATAACGGAAATGGAAATACTGGCGGATCTGTACCAACCGACTCTACAAAGTATAAACTTGATGGGAGTGGAACATGCACCGTTTTAGGAAATATAAACTCTTTAACTAAAACCCATTATACATTTAATGGATGGAATACTTCTGCTGATGGAAGTGGTACCGCTAGGGTGGCAGGAGATACTTTCTCTGTGTCAAGTGACGTTACTTTGTATGCTCAATGGGTTTCGAATGAAATTTGGCTTTCTTCTTCATCGGGAAACGTTAATGCCAATTCTACTTTGGATATTTCCAGTTATGTCAACGGTGCGACCGGAACAATCACATACGCTTCAAGCGATACATCCAAGGCTACAGTATCTTCGGCAGGAGTTATCACGGGCGTAGCTGCTGGGAATGCGACTATAACGATTTCCGATTCGGGAACTAGCACAAGTGCTATATTTACGGTAACGGTTGTTTCATATATCGAAACCGAAGGCATAGTAAACGGCGGAAAATACATTCTTACAGCGAATGATTCCCATTATTTTGACGGAACAGTTTCTGGAGGAAAGGGCCAGACGTCAACAAATGATTACGAAGGAGCCGTTTTCACTTTCAATATCGCTGGAAACAACAAATACACAATTAGCGACGGAACAAATTATATTTCAATCGGAACAAGCTCCACTTCGATGGGAATAACTGGCACGAAAACAATTTTACGCGTTGCAAAAAGCGGTGAATATTACGAGATTAGGAGAGACGAAGATGGCGGCCGTGCTTTAGCTTGGTATGATAGCGGAAGCGATATAAGAACTTATGCCGCAGCTTCCAAAATTGGACTTCTAGCGTTTGATGCCACTGAGTTCTCCAAAGAATTTGTTTCCTACTATACCTCTGGGTGCAAGGCTGCTGGCGGTTATACTTCTGCGGATATGCACTGGTCTGATGCCTCGGCGCGCTTCGCGAAACTATCTTCCGCGAATAAAAACGATTTCAAGATAGCCGTTGCAAGCGAATCCGGCACTGACATTCAAAAAGCCGCAGCTCGTTACGACTATATAGTTGGAAAGTATGGCACCGGAACTTTTGCGGACTTCGCGGATCGTAGCCCTTCTGGAAAAGGCGGTGTAGCAGGTGTCCTTGTCAAAAACAATATACGCGACGGAGACAAGACCCCTCTCATCATCACGGTCATCACTGCCTCCGCTATCGTTTCGGGCGGTCTCTTCTTCCTCCAACACAAGCATAGGAAAGAAGACTAATCGGGGATAACAATTAAAAAACTTTAAGGCCTTCAGGGGATGACCCTGGGGGCCTTTATAGGATATAAACAATGGCTTATTCCCCTGCCAAAGTGGTGATGTGCTCTAAAAGAGGCTTGGATATCGCTACTTTTAAGTCTGCTAAAGAAGCGTGTAAGAAGAAGGGGATATCCTCGCCTTCAAATATCTATAAAGCCATCAAATACGGCCTTATCGTTAAGGGATATCGATGGAGGTTCATCGATCAACCCCTTATGGATTTGGTTAGCTACGATATGAAGAATAAACCTATCGTTGCTATAAAAGAGGATATAAGAAAAGAATACGAAAGCATCGTTAAGGCCTCCAAGGAATTAGGTATATCCATTTCCCATATCGAACAAGCGATCATCACGGGAGGAATCGCGAAAGGATATAGGTTCTTTATCCTTGGGGAAAAGGAAAAAGAAATACCTAGAAGAAATTCAAGGAAAAAAGAAGTGGTAATCCTAGACGAGGATAACAACGTCCTTATATCCTTTAATTCCGTTAATGAAGCATCAACATATCTAGGAGTCATCCCTTCCGCGGTTTATTATGCTTTAAACAAAAAGAACAAAAACGCGAGATGCAAAGGAAAGATCCTTAGATATAAGGAAGACATATAAATAAGGATAAAACTAACCCCTAAGTCTATCGAAAAGGATAGCATTGTTCTATTCTATTCTCATAGTGTTCCATTTATAATTTTCCTAATCAAAAGGAGCGGTCCCTATGAAACGAATGGTATGCGAATGCTGCGGCATGTCCGATATGCTTAAGCAGGATGATTTTATGGTTTGCCAGTATTGTGGGGCCAAATACACGATTGAAGACGCGAGGAATCTGATCGTTGAGGTTACAGGCACGGTCAATGTCGCTAACGCGGCCCAAGAGGAGAACCTCCTTAAGATGGCTGCCGTCGCTTTGGATAGCGGCAATAACGAATCGGCTGAGAATTTCTGCAACCAAGTAATCGCGATGAACGCTTCTTCCTACGATGCTTGGAAGATGAAAGCCAAGGCTATAAGTCATTTAGGAACCGGGGCCCAAAACCGCTTAAAAGAAGCCTTGCATTGTCTTAAAAGCGCTTTTCCCTTAGCTAAAACAAATGGGAAGGAGGAATTGTTCCCGATATTCGAAGACGCGATTCTTAGCGAGATCAAATTCCGTAATGAAAATTTCCTTGAATTGAATTCCAAAGACAACAAGGACCGCATAATCGAAACTTTTTCGATCATAAAAACCGAAGGTCTTATGGTTTTAAAAGGCATAGGGTTTAAGGAAAAGGAAGCCGAAACGACTTTAAAAGGAATTCTTTCCGATTGCTTTAAAGAACTCTATGCCCTTATCGATAAGGCTTATGGTAATATCGCGGCTGCGTTTTTGAAAAGTTCCTCCTTTCATAACGATTGGCCCTACGAAAATGAATGGGATAGATTCGAGGAAGAACTCGATTTGATCATCCTTTTAGGTGAAGAAATCGTCGAATTATTAAGCGAAACCGCGGATGCGGACTGTCTGGTCCACACTCTTGATATGGCTAACAAAGTGAGCCAGCGAGTTCTTGAAGTGTTATCCAACCATTCATCTTTGAGTAAGGACCAACTTTTAGCTGAACCGAAAGTCAGAAGAAGGAAAGCAGAGATTAGGGAAAGAAACAAACGGATTGCAAAGCTATATGAAGCCAAAAAGAGGCATCTAAAAGAAGAGCAAGACAAATGGGAAGAGGCTAAAAAGAAAGCCATCGCTTCCTATTGGGAAACCCATAAAGAAGAATACATCTCCTTAAATCGTCAGATTGGAGATATCGAAAGGGAACTTGCTTCCTTGAGATTGGAAATCCATGCGCTTATCGAAGAAGCAAAGAATCTTAGCAAAGCCCCTTTTGAATCTCCTAACAAAGACACTTATGCAAGCTTCCAAAAGGAAATTGACGATAAGACCAAGACTTTATCTTCTTTAGGCATTTTTAAAATGAAGGAGAAGAAGGAACTAAAGGAGCAAATCGAGGCTTTGAATAAAAAGGCTCTTTCCTTAAAAGAAACCCTCCAAGAGGAAGAGACACGTTTCCTTGAAAAGAATGACTTCAAAATAAAAGACATTAAAAAAAGTGTTTCCGAAAAGTGGAAGGCGGAGGAGCGACTTAACATTTCCTTATCAAATTTAAGGAAATCCATTGAAAATGTCGTTTCAAAAGAAGATATCAAAAAATTTCTGGATTAATTAACTAACCCCTAAGTCTATCGAAGCGTTCCTTCATTAGGAATATGAATTTCCTTTTGTATTCATCAGAAAGATAAGAATGCTCGATTTCCTCAATAAATCTTTCCTCTAAAGTCAACAATTTATGGATTATATTAAGAGCGACCCTTCTTTCGATTACCTCTTTGTCAGTTCCGTTCTCCGCGAATGCCAAAAAATCCTTCAAACGGAGGTTTTTCTTTTTCCCGTTTAAACTTAAGGCCGTCTCTTCCCTATCATATGGGAAGACGAGGTTAACCGGTAACAAGTCATAACATGGGCTTAGGCGATACCCATTCCCGTTATCCCATAAGGAGAAGTTCTTTAGGTGCATATCGCTATTGAGGGTGAGGAAGCAAAAAAGCAATCGGTAAAATAGTTCGACTTCATCCAATCGGGGATTGCTCGAATATTTTAGGATTACGCCCTTCATGGCCTCATAGGAGCCTTTATATTTATCTTCGGTCAAGCGAAGGCTTAACTGACAAAAATCCTCCATCGGGATTTTCTTGTTGTTTTCCCTATCGATGCGTTTGCAAATATAGGCCAAGGAATCGCCTACGGGAACCAAACCATGAGGAACGGTCACGATTCCCGCGATCTCCGCTAAATTCATCACGAGGTTCTCACTTTCTGGGAAAAACGGATCATCGCATTGGGGTTTAAGGATATAACCGGTCGGATAATCGATTAAGGAAAGGTGTCCTCCCTTGTTTTTGCTTAAGCCAAACGAGAGCTTCTTTTGGACCCCGGAAAGAGCGTTGCCTTCCTTTATATGGGACTTGGCAATATAGGTAATTGCCTTTTCGTCTAAGACGATATTGGGCAAAGTGGGTGAGGAAAACATGCGGATAAGGCATTTTTCCTTCCATCCGATTTCCTTTTCCTTGCCAAAAAGGGGTTTCCCGCAGGAGAGGCAATAATCATAGGTCATCGCTACAATCCTCCACGGAAACATTCCCAATCGGATCTTTGCAGGTTAGAAGCAATAAACCCATGCGGTCGAGGTCATTGACCCCAAAAGTTTGAGTCGATAATTTCAATAACCAGCCTTCTGGGATAAGGCCATCGAAGAAAGGGAACATCGTCTTGGAATGGTATTCCTCATTAGATAAAGGCAAGGTTAAAGAAACCGGAAGGGGATTATCGCTTGATAGATAAGACGGCTCATAAGCGAAAACATAGCCGTTTTCATCTTCTTCGATGATTCCGGCGAATCTATCGGAAACATAGACTTTGCCTTTTCTCATGGTCTTTTATCCTTCACGGGCTCAAGGTGGTAATCGAACATGGATAAGGCTTCCAAAACCTTATCGAGCCTCACCGTCTTCTTTCCTTGCTCGAGTTCCCTAATAAAACGGAGACCAAGACCACTGCGAAGAGCGAATTCCTCCTGGGTTAAGCCCGTCTTTCTTCTTTCTGCTTTGATGAATTTGCCAATAGAGTATTCCATATAGTTAAAATACACCCTTTTGGGTATAAATCAAGTGGTATCAACCATAAATATACCCTTACGGGTGTAAATTAGCACATGCAACGCCATTTTATACCCTTTCGGGTGCAATCGAACTAGACACAGAATAGTTCTTTCCTTTGTCCTTTCTTAATTGAAAGAAAGCCACTTAATCACTAGAATTTGAGCCATGGAAAAGCTCACCCTTTATCTAGTGGACGTCAAAGATAAATCTCTATCCGAGCTTTTGCCTATCCTTGACCTTAGCGATGAGGAATTAAGGGTAGTCTATAAATATAAGGTAGATAGAGCCCGTAAGGAAGAAGCGGTCTCGATATACCTAAAAAGGAAATACATCGGGGAATATTCCCTTAATGAATATGGTAAGCCTATCTCCAATAAAACCCATTTCAATATCTCCCATTCCAACGGGATTATCGGCCTAGCGGTTTCCCCCAATAAGGAAGTTGGCTTAGATATCGAGATGGTCAAGAAGGAAAAAGAAGGAATCGCGAGTTACGTCAATTCTAGCGAGGAACTAAAAAACATTAAGGATTCCCTTGGTTTCTTTAAATCCTGGACCAGCAAGGAATCGCTTCTGAAATGTCTTGGAACAGGCATCAAAGGTAACTTAAAAGAAGTGCCGGCCTTCCCCCTTAACGGCAAGAAAACCTATGCAGGGGTCGCTTATTTTGCCCAAAGCCTCGTCAAGGGTGACATCGTCATATCCTTAACCGCCTTAGGGGAAGATGACTTCGAGATCGACCTCATCGACCTTTATTTATAGGTTAAATAAACGGATATTCTTATACGCTGTCAAAAAAACATAATTTTGCCTGTTGCCTTTTCTTGGACGTGCCTTAACATACACGATGGTCAAGGCGGGTTGCTCTTCCTGCTAGCTATGATCCCTCGTTTGTTGAAGGGAATATAGCGACCCCCTAAATCCCCTAACTGTCAGGTGAAAGGAAAGAAAGAAGAAGGACTATAAATCCATTCTTCCTTCGTGGTCTAGGAAAATAGGGGAAGGCAAATTGAGGAACGGGCTTGGCCAAGAAGGCCTAAACTGTCTAGGCTAGGAAAACACCAGAGTCTAACCTTCTTGCAAGGTCTGGTATTTAAGTTAAACAAAACGCGGGAAATGGGGTTTTTGGATACCGTTTCCGATAAGTGCAACACATTAGGGGCTTTCGTAGCCTTTTTTATTTTGTTTATTCAAAAGAAATCGGTTACATTCCTTATTTCCTAGATATAAAAGGCATCTAGCCTTATAATTGTTTTGTCTCTGACAAAGAGGAAAAGCATGGACGTTACGGGTTTCTTCATTGACAATTTCTTCCTTCTTAGCATCTCCTTGGCTTTGATTTTGCTCGTTATCCGCGATAAGAACAAGGGAGTCAAGATGTGGTATATGCCGATACTTTCCTGCGGATGCGCCGTTTTGCTCGCCATTTCCTCTTTCTTCGAGGAATACCTTAAGAATTATCCTAACCTCATCGGCCTCGTTTGTTTCCTTGGGTGGCTTGGCTATTCCTTACGCCCGGCGATCCTGTTGCTTTTCCTAAGGCAATCCACGAGCGACAAACGCCTCCTTTGGGTTTCCGCGGGCCTTGTTATCCTTAACGCCCTAATCTACGCGACCGTCTTCTTCATCGGCACCGACTTCGGGAAGGCCGCCTTCTATTACACAATCTCCGATACCGGGCTTCTTACCTGGAATAGAGGGCCTCTAGGTTATTCGGGACACGTCATTTCCTTCCTAATCCTTGGATTCTTACTTATCATCAATATTCTTCAATTAAGGGGGCAACGCCGTTTCGACGCGGTCGCCTTGCTCGTATGCTCGGTGATGATCATCGCGGCGACCATGTTCGAAACCTTCGAGATAGGCCTTAATCTCCTCAATACCTCAATCGCCGTCTCGACCCTTTTCTTCTATCTCCATGTCCATAGCCAGGCCAATAAGAAAGACGCCCTAACCGGCTTATTCGAACGTAAATCCTATTATGAGGACCTCAAGAGGATGGCGCATTCGATCCGCGCGGTCATCCAAATCGACATGAATTCCTTGAAGGAACTTAACGATAACGAAGGCCATGCCGCTGGGGACGAGGCCCTAATCACGATCGCCAAGGTCCTCGATAGATGCTTGGGCAAGAACATGTATCTCTACCGTATGGGCGGCGATGAATTCCTCGCCTTCTCAACGAACCCTAGCGAAGAGGAGATCGCCTCCATCGATAAGAAGATCGAGGAGGAGATGGCCAAGACCCGTTATTCCGTCGCGATCGGTTATAGCGTAAGGCAAGATACCTCCAAATCCTTCGAGCAGCTCGCCAAGGAAGCCGAAGTGATGATGTATCGGAAAAAATCCGAATATTACGTTTCTAGCGGCAAGGACCGCCGCGTCCGTTAATTAGTCCAAAAAGGGCAAAATAAGTATATTCTTCCGTCTTTTACATATGTAAAGCGGAGTTTATAATATCAATTGAAAGGGCTTTCAGGCGTTTTGATTAGTATTTAACATAACGCCTTCGCCCATACAAAATATCCGTCATTTTCTAGATACGGAAGGAAAAAGGAGAAGAAAGAGCATATGAACAAAGCATTTGCCTTATTCGGTCTAAGCTTATCGTTAACGACCCTTTCCGCCTGCGGAGGAGGGAATACCTCCTGCCCCAAAGGCGACGAACCGGTCTACACGATTACCTTCGACCTCAATTACGAAGGGGCCCCAGAGGCCTCGAAAAAGACCTTCGAGCAATATGATTTGGCTGAACCGATCGCTAACCCAACGCGCGAAGGCTATACCTTTGAGGGCTGGTTTGAGGAAGACCTTTGCCTCACCCCCTTCAAATGGAACATCCTCCTAAAAAGCGATTGGACGGTATATGCCGGATGGACTAGCGAAGGAGAGGAACCGATTTCTTCCTCCACTAGTGGCGAGCAACAGACGACTTCCGCAGAACCAACCCCATCTTCCTCCTCGACGGCCGATGACCCCATTTCCTATATCGATTATTATATCGTCGGTAGCTTCACCAACCCCACTTGGGGCGGAAGCGGCACCAATTTCGATAAGACCTATCGCCTCCAAACCGATGCCCCAACCAATACGGGCAAATATATGGGTCTATCCTTAAAGAGCGGCGATGAATTCAAGATCGTCAAATTCGCTTCCGGCGATTCCGAGGTCTCCGGGTGGCATGGCGGAGAAGGAGGAGCCTCCGGCGAAGGATGGAGAGTATCCACCGATGGGATGGGCGCTGGCAACATCGTCATCACCGCTAGCGGCACCTATAACGTCTATCTGACCAATAAGCTCGCGGTCAGTTTAGCTAAGGCATAAGGAGGGAAGAAAGATGAAATCCAACATGAAGATCCTCTTTGGCTTAGGCCCAATCGCGGCCTCGCTCGTCCTCTCTTCCTGCGGAGGAGGCGGCTCTTGCTCAACACCCACGAGCAGGAGTCTCGATATCGAATACACGGTTACCCTCAACCCTTGCTTTGAAGATGGCGAGATTCAGCGCGTAATCGGAAAAGCCGGCGCGGAAGTCGCCCTTCCCGATGGCCCAAGCCGTTCGGGCTTCAAATTCGTCTCCTGGAGCGAAGGCTATAACAAGGAAACGAAGATGGGCGATGCCTCAAAGGCAATTTCCAAAAAGACCTATACGGTTCCTTCCAATAACAAGGTCCTCTATGGCATCTACGAAAAGGCCGAACTACCGGTCATCCCTGACGAAGAGCTCGATAAGTATTACCAAAACCTCTCCAAGACCTCCAAAGACGGCCACCTCTACGTCCATTATTTCCGTTGGGAACATAATGAGGATGATTATAAGCAATGGGATGTCTGGGCTTGGCCATATCGCCCAAGCGAAGGCGAAGGCTATAAGTTCGATTATTCCGGCATGGACGATTACGGCGGGGCGATCTACGATATCGATCTCACCAAGGAATACGATGGCGGATGGAACAACAAGACCAAGAAGATCGGCGGCACCCCCGTCAGCTTCTACGCGGATGAGGACAAGACCACCCTCGATAGCCAAGTCGGCGTCCAAATCGTCAAGAGCGAAACCCGTCTAACGGGCGGGGGATTCTGGACCAACGACGGTTCCAACCTCTATGTCAACCTCTCCAAACTCGAGATCGAGGTCAATGGAGGCGGCAAGGCCTACCACCTATTCGCTCTCCAAGATGGCGTCCAGGATTATCAGGCGACCCCGCTTAAGGCCGATGATAGGGTCGACCCATTCGCGGGCGATACAGGCGAAAACGTCACCAAGGGCAAATCGACCTATGATAACGCTAATTGGAACGATAAGGAAATCATGGGCACCGCCCCCGACTTCAAGAATATCGGGGCCGGTTACCAAATCATGGTCTCCAGCTTTGCTGATTCCGATGGCGATGGCTTCGGCGATATCTACGGCATCACCCAAAAACTCGATTATCTCGATAAATTAGGTGTCAAAGCCTTATGGCTTACCCCGATTCAGAAATCGGATAGCTACCATGGCTACGATATCTCCGATTACGATAAGGTCGACCCGAAATTCGGTTCAGCAACCTCGCCTAACGCCTTCAATGGCGAAGTGACCGAGGAAAGCGCGATGAAGGACTACGAAGACCTCATCAAGGAAGCCAACAAAAAAGGCATGAAGATCGTCATGGACCTCGTCCTTAACCATACCTCCACCTCCAACGCCTGGTTCATCAAATCCGCCAAACTCAACCCCGAATACCGCGGATATTACCAATGGGCGAACCACAAGAAGGATTCCTCCATCAAAGAGGAAGCCTCCTGGTATCCTTATGGCGATCACGATTATTCCTATTACGCGAAATTCGGCTCTGGCATGCCTGAACTCAATTTCTCCTATCAGGCGACCCGTGACGCGGTTGAGGAGATGACCTTAAGATGGTGCGAAAGGGGCGTCAGCGGCTTCCGCCTTGACGCGGTCAAGCACATCTTCATGCGCGATGAATGCAATATCGCTTCTGGCGACACCATCGTCGAGGACGTCTCCTATGATGAGAAGCTCGAACGCAACGTCGATTATTCGAGCGACCTCACCAAGAACCTCAATTTCTATAAGGAACTCAACCACGCGGTCAAATCCAAATACCCGAACGCCTTCTTCGTCGGCGAGAACTTCGATGGCACGGCCTATGCGGTTGGCCCATATTACGAAGCCTTCGACTCGATGTTCGATTTCTATACCTATTTCAACCTCACCTCGATCGCGGCGGGCCCATCGGTCGGCGGATATGCTTCCGGCTTCATGAGGGGCGCTTCCACTTACCAAGGAAAAGGCAAGGAATATAACGGCCACACCAACATGAAATGGAACGCGGTCGACGTCTTCAAGAACTACGACCAATGGAGAGGCGATTCCGCCCTTCCTGGTTGCTTTACCTCCAACCACGATATCGCTAGGGTCATTAACCGCATCGGCGGAACCGGTGATTCCACGGGTATCCAAGCCCAGGGCGAAGTCACGACCGGCACCTTCCCCGCTCTTAACAAGAAGGCGATGTGCGTCAAACTCGCCGAGATCTTCATGCCAGGCCTAACCTGGATCTATTATGGCGATGAAATCGGCATGACCGGCAACTTCCTCCTTAACGCGACCCATGCCAAAGACGATTATGCTGACCTAGCTTACCGTCAACCGATGAAGTGGGTTGCTAACGGCACGACAACGGACGGCTCCATGACGACTTCCTATTCGATTAACGGGGCGAAGACCAACATCTACCATGATGACGTCAATTCCTCGCCATTCGTCGTTCCCGCCAATACCCAGGTCAACGATCCCAATAGCGATTTCTCGATCCTTGCCAAAGCCATCAAACTCAAGAACGAGCACCCCGCTTCCTTGATCACCGGTAGCTTCGAGGATAACAACACCCAAGACCGCGTCCTTTCCTTCAAGCGTAGCGGTGGAGGCGAGACCATCACGGTCGACGTTGCCTTCGATAACGCGGTCGTCACGGTCAAGAAGGGAAGCACCGTCCTCTTCGAATACCATGGCTAATCGACTTTAGCCGCATCCATTAAGGCCCTTAAGGATTCCACCCTTTAGGGCCTTTTTTCGACCCATCTTTATTTTTAATAAAGGATGTCGCATAATTACAAATAGGAAAAACAAGTCGAAAAGCCTACATTGAATAGGCTTTATAAAGGGGGTTTCATATGAACAGGAAACTTAAATCCATCCTTCCGTTAGCCGTGTCTTTATCGGCCTTGCTTCTTTCTTCCTGCGGGGATAATAGCAGTGACTCCCATAAGGAAGAGGACTATGAACTCGCGGTCACTTTGACCCCAGAAAGAAGGACATACCTCGTCGATACCAATTTCGATAGCACCGGCATGGAAGTCCGATTAAGGCTAAAAAACAGCAATTCCATCGGGGAGAAAGTCGAATACACGGTCCTAGATGGAACCCATCTTGATTTAGAGCAAACCAGCGTCACGATCGCCTATCGTTCCTATCGCACCTCCTTATCGATCAAGGTCAAGGAGAAATTCCATATCGCCTGTATTGGCGATTCCCTCACCGAAGGCCATATGTGGCCCGCGCAATCCTATCCCTCCTATCTTGCAAAGAAGGTCCCCGAGCATTTCGAGGTCGGGAATTTCGGGAAAAACGGCATCTCCATCACGGGTTATGGAGGGTCCTGGGATAACCCCGAAATGCGTTATATCAAACAGGAATATTACAAGAATTCGCTTGCCTATGAACCCGATATCCTCGCGATTATGCTAGGGACGAACGACGCGACCGGCTGGGCTAAAGCGGAACCCACGTTCCTCGATGAATACAAGACTCTCCTCAAAGCCTATAAGGACGCGCTTCCCTTTGCCAAAACCATCATGATGGTCTCTCCCCCGACGAAGGAAGGCAACCAATTCGGGATCCCCAATAACGTCATCAAGGAGGAGGTTAACCCGATCCAACGCCAACTCGCGGAGGATAACGGCTTTGAGATCCTTGATTTGCGCAAGGAATTCGAGGAGACCGAAAATTACGAATCGCTCTACCTCCGTCCTTATGACGGGGTCCATTTCACCGAAACCGCGGCCGATTACGTCGCGACGAGGGTTTGGGATATCGCCAAAGACCTCAAATTCTAGATAGATACCCTTCTATTGCGATTAAACCCGCGTATAATTGGCCTGCACGAAAGGAGGAACCATATGAAGATCGCGATTATCTTTCCTCTAAAGAACCAAACCGATAAAGTCATCAACAACATCAAGGAGAAGGTCATCCCCTATTTCGATAAGACGGGGCTCACCTATTCGATCATCATCTCCCCCAATGGGAGCGAGAAGGAAGAAGACGACCGCCTTCGCCTTTTGGTCAAGGAAATCTCCCCGCTTATAAACGTCCTCCCCCTTGCCGAGAAAGCCGGGAAAGGACTAGGGGTGAAACTTGGGATCGAAGCTAGCGACGCGGATTACGATTTGGTGATGGACGCGGATTTAGCCACCGATTTGTCCGCCTTCGATAAGATTATTCCGGAACTCGGCAATTACGACGCCTTCGTCGCCGATCGCGACATGAAGGAATCGGACGCGGACCATGGCCATCTTATCCGCCGTCTTGCCCATAGTATCTCCTCCTCGATGGTCAGAAGGAAATTCCAGCTTAAGGATATCCGCGATACCCAGTGCGGATTCAAATGCTTCCGTCATTCTGTGGCCCTCAAGATGATCGCCACCCAGCGTCATAACGACATCACCTATGACGTCGAACATTCCTATTTCCTGACCCTAAACGAATACAAGATCATGCCGATCCCCGTTATCTGGTATAACGATAAGGATACCTCCATCCCTTTCTTCTCTTCCTCGAGGACCTTCAACAAGAACCTTCGCGACATCAAGAAGCATAAGGAATCCTATATCCTCAAGAAGGAGGAGCGTTGATGCTGCTTGACCGCGCGGTAATCGAGGTTAGAAGCGGCAAAGGTGGCGATGGGGCCATCTCCTTTCACCGTGAGAAAAACGTCCCTAAGGGCGGGCCTGATGGCGGCAATGGCGGGAAGGGCGGCTCGATCATCTTGGTCGCTAGGAAAAACGTCAACACCCTTTTAGCTTACCGTCATTCGCGTTTGTTACGGGCTAATGACGGGGAAAAGGGCGATAAATGCAACCGTTATGGCCATAACGCGGAAGACCTCTATTTCGATGTCCCGGTCGGAACCGTCATCTATTTGGAAGAATCCATGCAGCCTTTGTTCGATTTGAATAAGGACGGTATGGAAGCAATTGTCGCAAAAGGCGGGAAAGGCGGAAGGGGCAACGCCTCCTTCAAATCCAGCCGAAACCGTCTCCCCCATATCGCCCAAAACGGGAAGCCAGGCGAACAAAAGCGTCTTGTCTTGGAACTTAAGCTCCTCGCGGATGCGGCTTTAATCGGCTTTCCTTCGGTTGGCAAATCCACCCTATTGAATCTAGTTAGCAAGGCCAATGTCCCTACCGCGGATTATCCGTTCACGACCCTTGAACCGAATCTAGGCGTCATCTCGCTTCCTGATGGAGTCTCTTCCTTCGTCCTAGCCGATATGCCTGGGCTAATCAAAGGGGCTAGCGAAGGCAAGGGATTAGGGATCGCCTTCCTCCGTCATATCGAGCGTTGCCGCGTCTTGGTCCATATCGTTTCGATGGATGGGCAACGTGACCCCTATGAGGATTATCTAGCGATCAACAAGGAACTATTGACCTATCGCGCCGATTTGGAGAAGCGTCCCCAAATCGTCGTCGCCTCGATGATGGACGCGGAAGGGGCGGAAGAAAGGAAGAAGGAATTCGATAGGAAAATCGGATTCGAATCCTTGGGGATCTCCGCCTATACGGAGGAAAACGTCTCCCTGCTCATGAAGAAAATCTATGAGCTAGTCCAGAAGACGCCGGAATTCCCCCTATTCGAAGAAGGGACCTTCGGAGGCAAAAAAGTCTATAACGCCTACGTCGATTTGGCAGAGCCCCCATTCAAGATATTGCACCCTTCCCTTCATAAATTCGTGATAACGGGTAAGGTGGTCGAGGATTATTATCGTTCGATAAACCTGTCTACTGACGCCGGCATCGCCCATCTTATCTCCTATCTCGATAACCTTGGGGTTGAGGATGAACTTGAGAAATTGGGCGCGAAGGATGGCGATTTGGTGAGCATCCTTGATTTCGAATTCGAATATAGCGAATAATATTTAAAGGTAAAGCCATGATTTATAGTCTAAGAGGAAAAATAGTCGATAAGAGCAAGGAGACGATCGCCGTCGATATCGGCAACATCGCCTACGAGGTTTTCATCACGCGCATCGAGGATTTTCGTCTTAATGAGGATGTCTATATCTATACCTACGAAGTCCTTAGCCAAGATGACCATTATCTGGTCGGCTTTACCTCCAAACTCGAAAAAAGCGCGTTCATCTCGCTTATCTCCGTTAAGGGTATCGGCCCAAAGACCGCCCTTTCCGCCCTTTCTAGCACCAATCCCGAAGACTTATTCAGGGCCATTCAAAGCGAGAACACCTCCTATTTGAAGAAACTCCCCGGCATCGGTCCGAAAGCCGCGGCCCAAATCGTCCTCGATTTGAAGGGCAAACTCGTGGAGATGGACGAAAAAGGCGCGCCGACTTCTTACGAGGAAGTCCGCCTTGCCCTTAAGCAACTTGGCTTCAAGGTCAAGGAAATCGACGATGTCCTCTCCTCTATCAATGAGCCTGGGCTAGAAAATGACGCGGTCCTCCGTTTGGCCTTGCAAAAACTTAGGAAGAAATCATCATGAGCAGGTTGCTTGATGCCAAAAGGACGAAGGAGGAAGTCACGACCGAGCTTAGCCTCCGTCCCCAATACCTCGACGAATATATCGGCCAGACCAAGATGAAGGATAACCTCCGCGTCTTCCTTTCGGCCGCGAGGAAACGCAATGACGCGCTTGATCACGTTTTGCTTTATGGTCCGCCGGGACTTGGAAAAACAACGCTAGCCTACGTAATCGCCAATGAACTTGGAAGCAAGATAAAGCTAATCAATGGACCATCGATCGAAAAACCGGGCGACCTCGCCGCCATTTTATCGGAAATAGAGGAAGGCGACGTCCTTTTCATCGATGAAATCCATCGTTTGCCCCGCGTTGTCGAAGAAGTGCTTTATGGGGCGATGGAAGACTTCAACCTCTCGATCATCATCAACCAAGGTGGGTCGAGCAAGGTCATCAATATGCCTTTGCCCCCCTTCACCCTCGTTGGGGCCACCACTAGAAGCGGCGGGCTCTCCGCGCCTTTAAGGGCGAGATTCGGTATCTCCCTCAAAATCGATTTCTATTCGCCCGAGGAATTAACCGAAATCGTCAAGCGGACCGCGAAGGTCTTCCAAACCCCGATCGATGACGAAGCAAGCCGATTGATCGCGGAAAGAAGCAGGGGAACCCCGCGAATCGCCAACCGCATCTATCGAAGAATCCGCGATTTTGCGACCGTGACGGATGCCAAGACCATCACCAAAGAACTGGCTTCCTCCTCCCTTGAGGCCCTCAAAATCGATGAACTCGGCCTTGACGATATCGATATCAGGTATCTTTCGACGATCATCGACCGTTTCCATGGAGGCCCGGCGGGATTAGAGACCATCGCCTCCGCCATCGGGGAAGAGGTCGCCAATCTAGAAGACGTCTATGAACCATATCTCTTGATGATTGGGATGATCGATAAGACCAACCGCGGACGCGTCGCGACCGATAAGGCCTATAAGCATTTAAGGAAAAACCATCAGGGAAGGCTCTTCTAAAAGGCCTTCCTTTTTCTTTTTCCTCGAGATTATTTTTGTTTCCCTTGAATAGGCGAAGAAAGGACCCTTTTGAAAATAGAAGGGACATGTATGCGTTTTTGACATAAACCCGCTTATTTTAAGGCTCAATTCCTATCGAAAATAAGAGGAAAAAATGCCTTGAAGGCAATACTCTTTAAGAGTATTCTATTACGCGTCAGCGCGATACGCGTTATTTGACGCGTCCAACGAAGAATTCCTCTAACTTGATGAAAGGAGAATTAGCAAATGCGTAGACTGATCTCTTATTACCTTCTTGGCGGGGCGATGCTCCTAACCGTCGGTCTATTGACCGTTCCCTTAGTGCAACGCCTCAACACCGACGTCGCCTATAACGACGGTAGGTCGCTTTATTTCAAAGCCAGCCAATACGATCCCGATTCCGTCACGGGGAATTACGGCAACGACGCCGGACTTTTCCTCGGGGAGACCGATAAGGACAACAAAGGCAATCCGATAATTGAGGATATCGCCGATACCTTCCGCAAAAGGCTCGACAATTATTCCTCCACCGAATACGATGTCGCGACCATTGGCTACGATACCATCAAGGTCACCTTGCGTTCCTCCCGCGATTTGGATGCCAAATACCAATACCTTTCCCGTTATCTGCCTTTCTCCGGCGAGGTCTATGAACTCGACGCCGCGGATACCACCTACGACGATTATCCCGATGACGATAAATATAAGGATATCCTCAATTTCTCCGCCGCCCGCATCGAGACCCGCAACCTCGGCACCGGCGTCGATCTCCCAACCGTCATCATCCCTTTGAAAGAAGGGGAGGAATACCAGAATTCCTTCCGTAACCTCGTCTCCTATTGCGAGACCAATACGGTGGAAGAGGTCAAAGACGATGAGGGAAACGTCACGACCCCGGCGAAGAACTGCCCGATCATCATCTGGGCCAACCGCGTCGAAACCGATACCTATGCCTCCGCGGAAAGCGATCCGAACATCCATGATCGCATCTTGGTCGAAATCCCGGCCGCGACCGCGAAATACGTCCCCGAATCCGATAAGGAAAAAGAGGAGGCCGAGCAGACCCTCTCCCTTTGCCTTGTCCCCAATTCCGCCGCTTGGAGCGAAGGAAAATACGATCCGGACAAAGGCGCGGATGCCTATGAGGCCGCCTCTTTCTACCTCCAGATGCTCCACGCTTCCAAATTCGAATACGAAGTCGCCGGCAGCACCAAGGCCGAATACCGCGTTACCTATCTCTATCAGGAAAAGGCCTATGCCAGCGTTGAGAACATCGTCTCCCTTGGCGATGGCGTCATCTATGCCTCGTTCAGCCGCACGATGATCGCGACCTTGATCGGCGTCTTCTTCATCGTCGCCGGTCTTATCGCCTTCGAAAGGGCGGGAGCGATGGCGGGAGCCGTTTCGATCTTCCTCACCCCCTTCCTAAGCTTTGCCATCTTCTTCGCCTTTGGCGCCCAGTTCAATTTGGCGGCTTTGGTCGCTCTTGCCGCGACCGCGCTAATCGGCGGATTCGGCTATTTCTATTATGTTTCCCGTCTCCGCGGCGAGCTTTATAAAGGCAGGACCTTGAAGAAAGCCAACGCCGAAGCGAGCAAGAAATCCACCTGGCCGATCGTCGATATGGGCGTCGCCTCCGTCATCCTTGGCGTTTGCATGTACGCTTTCGGTGGGGACATCTTCTCCAAAGCGGGCTTGATGCTCGCAGTCGGCGGGGTCATCTCGATGCTCGTCAACCTTATCATCACCAGAATCCTCATGTGGATCCTTACCAATGACGACACCATGCAATCCTCCTTCCCGAAGATGCTTAGGGTCAACGAGAAGCTCATCCCCGATCTCCTTAAGGAAGAGAAACAATCCTATTTCGGCCCCTTCGCGAACAAAGACCTCAAGAAGGGCCGCAAGATCGGTCTTATCGTCTCCGCGGTCTTATTGGCCGCCGGAATCGGGACGACCGTCGCCTTCCAAGCCGTCAACGGCACCCCCTATAACGATCCGGCCTTAGGATCGAGCGAGACCTCCCTCCGTTTGGAGATCCGCTCCACAGACCAAAACAAGATTTCCGGCACCACCGCGGCCGCCCTCTATTCTTCTAGCGAACTCCGCGGACTCGATAACACGGGCGCCCCGCGTCTTCTCTCGGCCTTCGAACTCGATGGCAAGATCCTCGATAACCTCGTCGATGACATCAAGCTTTCCGAACCGAAACTCGTCTATTACACCCCGGATGCCGGGGAAGGCGTCTCCGAATATTGGTATACCTACGACATCTCCTTCAAGTCCTCCATCGATTTGAAGAAGGACCACGCGATCAAGGTCTGGAACGGGGCCCTCGACGCGGAGGATAAGCCCGTTTATGTCGAAGCGGCCTCAAGCGATATCAACGAAGCCCTTTCCGAAATGATCGAGCTCCGTTATATATCCGAGGTTAGCGACTTCAACGCCCGCTTTGCCTCCATCGTCCATGCGGAAACTCAGCCATATCTATGGCAAGTCACCCTTGCCTTAGGCGTCGGCTTTGCGATCTCCGCCCTCTATTTCATGCTTCGTTTCCGCCCAGGAAAAGGCCTTGCTCTCTCGATTTCCGGCTTTGCCCTATCGATATTCGGCACCCTCTTCCTCGCCGCGACCCGTATCCCCGCGGCCCCAATCGTCGCGGTTGGCGTCGCCCTTTCCTCCATCGCGATCCTCGCCTATGGCTTATTCATCCTTAACGGCGAGAAGGAATACGCGAAGGAAAGCAAGGAAAAGGAGAAGGGGACCCTCGAATTCAAGGTCGATTCCCTTGAGAAGGCAACCACCTATGAAGCCGGGAACGTCATGACTTTCTCCGCCTATGCCGCTTATATCGCGATCGTCTATTTCGGCTTTGGCCCCTATGTTTATAGCAGGGTCTATGTTGGAGCCTTCATCGCGATCGTCCTTGGGTTGCTCTTCATGATCGTTTGCTTCCCCGGCGTCGCCTCTTTCTTAATGAAGATCTTCGGTAAGATCCATATCCGCGCGCCAAAACGCAAAAAGAAGAAGACGACCGGTCAGCTCATGAAGAAGAAGACCAGCGAAGCCGAGGAATCGATTTTCATCGGTATCAACGACTAAAAAAAGAAAGGAAGGACTTAATGGAAAGCCTGAAGCAAAGGTTGCTTGATTATTACGGGCTGACTGAGGATGATTACATCTCCTTTTCCAAAGAGCCTTCCTTTTCCTTATTCCCTCGCATCGATGAGGAACCTTCCGTAAAGGAAGGCAAAGCCTTGATCGAGGCCTCCTTGGAAGCCAAACAGAAAATCCTCATCTATGGGGATTACGATGCGGATGGGATCCTCGCGACCTCAATCCTCACGAGGACCTTCCTTTTGCTCCATCATCACGTTTCCTTCTTTATCCCTTCCCGTTACACGGATGGGTATGGGCTGAACATGGAAAACGCCAAAAAGATCCTCAAAAGCGGTTACGGCCTCCTGATCCTCGTCGATAACGGGGTCAGCTGCTTCGATGAGGTCGCCTATCTTAGGCAAAACGGGGTCAACGTCTTGATCATCGATCATCATGAACTCCCCTCTTCTTTGCCTCCCGCAAACGCGATTATCCATGATGGGCTGCTCCATTATGGGGATGCCCGTATATCCGCGGGCTGCCTAAGTTTCCTTTTCTCAATCACCCTCCTTGGGGTTATCGATCCCTATCTATTGACCTTGGGGGCCATTTCCCTCATCACCGATTTGATGCCGATAAAAGGGCAAAACCGCGTTTTGGTGGGCCTAGCCTTAAGGAAGATCAGGGAACTCGAATTCCCCGAGATCATGATGCTAACGAAGCATCGTTATATCGACGAAAGGGTTCTGGGCATCGAAATCGGCCCGAAGATCAACGCGATCGGGAGGATGCTAAAAGCCCATGAATGCCAAAAGCTCGTCCATTATTTCGCTGAACTCGAGGCCAAAGACAAGAACAAGACGGCTTTTTGGGCCGAGGAAATCAATACTTCGAGAAGGAACAAGGCCAATGAAGCCGAAGCGAGTCTTCGGGTCGACGACAACGTTCCCGGCATCATCCTCAAGGCCAATATCCTCGAAGGACTTAACGGGATGCTCGCGGGGAGATTGCTCGATAAATACAATAAACCCGTCATAGTCCTATCCGAATCCAGCCTCAACGAAGATGAACTAGTCGGTTCCTTCCGTTGCAAGGAAGGCTGTTCTTTCCTTCTTTTCCAAGAGGAGGCCGCCTCCTTCCTCCTTAGAAGCGGAGGCCATCCTTTCGCGGGGGGCCTAACGATAAGGAAGAAGGACTACGATGAATTCGCGAGATTCTTCCTTTCGTTCGCTTCAAGCCATCCTCACGTTATGAAAAAGGAAAAGGCCATCGAGCTCCTTCCTAGCGAAATCAACATGGATTCCTATCGCCTCATCCGTAAATTCGGGCCCTTCGGCAAGGATTTCGAGGAACCGAAATTCATCATCCGCGATTTCCCCGTCGAGAATATCGTCTTCTCCAAGATGGGGACTTCGGTTAGGACGGAGATAAGCCAAGGCAATTACCTCGTGGCCTTCAAGGTCAGCAAAGAGGATATCATCGGGGATAGGGTCTCCTTCAAAGGCAATCTCCACCTCAACGAATTCAACGGACGCATCTACGTCGAATTCCAGGGGAAGATGGTCCCTGAGATGGAAGAAAAGGCCTAACCTATATTATATAATATATAAGGAAGGGAAACGATTTATGGAAAAGGACAAATCATTGGCGAGAGTCACCGATGACCTTGGCAACAAAAGCCATGATTACCTTGATCTCAAGGACCTTTTTTATCCATATATCACCAACGAAGCCGATCGGAAGATGATCGAGAAGGCCTACCTTTTCGCCAAGAAGCTCCACGAAGGCCAATTCCGCAAATCGGGCGAGCCCTATATCCATCATCCGGTCGAGGTCGCCTATATCATCGCTTCTTTGCAGGCGGGCCCAGCGACCATCGCGGCCGCCTTGCTCCATGATGTCGTCGAGGATACCGAGGCGACCAATGAGGACATTTCCCGCGAATTCGGGGAGGAAGTATCATTCCTCGTCGATTCGCTTACCAAGATCCAACGCATGAAGCTCTCCCATAAGACGGAAGAAGATTTTGAGGCGGAGGATCATCGTAAGATATTCCTAGGGATGGCTAAAGACGTCAGGGTCATCCTCATTAAACTCGCGGATAGACTCCATAACCTTAGGACCCTTTCCTCCCTCTCCCCCGAAAGGCAGAAAGCCCTATCGAGGGAAACCCTTGATGTCTTCACTCCCATAGCCCATCGCCTTGGCCTATATAACATCCAAAGCGAGCTCGAGGACCTCTCTTTGAAATACCTCGAACCCGAGAAATACCAGAAGATCAAAGCCCTCCTCGACGAGAAATGCGAGAACACCAAAGGCTCGCTTGAAGCCTTCAAGAAAAAGGTCGCGGACACCCTTTACGAACAGGGCATCCCCTTCCGTTTGGAGTCGCGTGTCAAATCGATCTATTCGATATATAAGAAAATGTATCGGAAAGACTATAAGTTCGAACAAATATATGATGTTTTGGCGATTAGAATCATCACCAAAACGGTTATCAACTGTTATGAGATCTTCGGTATCATCCATTCTTTGTTCTCCCCTATCCCAGAGAGATTCAAGGATTACATAGCTACCCCCAAGCCCAACATGTACCAATCGATCCATACCTCCGTTTTGGCTGGCGATTCCCAAACGTATGAAGTCCAGATAAGGACGGAGGAGATGGATAGAATCGCCGAGACCGGCGTCGCCGCCCATTGGCGTTATAAGGAAGGCGGACATTATTCGGCGAAGGCCGAGCAGAAGGAGATTGAGGACCGTCTCCACTGGTTCCGCGATTTCGTCGCGATGAGCGATGATGCGGAAGACGCGAAGGAATACATGAAGGACCTCACCAACGACATCTTCTACGCGAACGTCTACGTCTTCACCCCTCACGGTAAGGTCATCGATTTGCCCGCGGGGGCCACGACGCTCGATTTCGCCTATAAAATCCATACCAAGGTCGGCGATTCCGCGACCGGGGCCGTCGTTAACGGCATGGGCGTTCCCCTAAATACGGTTTTGAAAACCGGCGACGTCTGCGAAATCCGCACCTCCAAGAACGCCCACCCGAATTCCTCTTGGCTTGAAATCGCCAAAACCTCCTCCGCGAAGGCCCATATCCGTCGCGCCTTGCAGAAGAAGGAGGCCGAAGACCAAAGGGAAGAAAGGCTCATCCAAGGCAAATTGATGCTTCTCGAGGCTTTCAAAGCCGCTGACATCGAGGAAGCCGAAGCGGAGAAGATCCTCGATGCCAACATGGTTAACCTCCGTTCGGAATATCGTTTCTCCGAACCCGATGACCTCTATTTGATGGTGTTTGGGAAAAACCCCACCCCAAGCGCGGTTTTGGATTTCCTCAAGATCAAAAAGAAGGCCTCGACCTTCGATTTCACCAAAGCCGTCAAGAAGCTTAAGCCGGTCGTCGATAACAAATGCCCCGTCGAGATTAGCGGGGCCGGGGATTCCTTGGCCATAACCTTGGGGCATTGCTGCACCCCAATTCCTGGGGATGCGATAGTCGGCTATATCACCAAAGGCAAGGGCATCACGATCCATCGCGCCTCCTGCCCCAATGTCGCTAGGGAGCAACGCCGTTTGATCGACGCGAACTGGAAAGAGGATCTTGGAATAAGCACCTATCCCGTCGATATCGAGGTATTCGCGAACGACCGTCCGAATCTTCTCGCTGAAATCTTGCAGACCATCTCCGCAAAATCCGTCGGTTGCAACGACTTGAAGGCCCATGCGACCCCCGAGACCCATAACGTCATCGTCGGGATGACCGTTTTGGTTCCTGATGCCAAGGTTTTAAGCGATTGCTTCGCTGATTTACTCGGCATTAAAGGCATTTATTCAGTCTCTAGGGTTATTCATTGATTTAGGGAAAACAATACGCCTGGTCTCCGGCCATAGCCCCCTTGAAAGGGTCCGGTCCTTGGCGTATTATTTAGATGGGTTTATTGGTCGGCCTAATGGTCGACCTTTTTATTTACCACCTATGGGGGAACAGCGTTCCTAACATTAGGAGGGCCGCGAGCAGGATCCTTAGCGCCGCTTTCGCAAGCGCCTTGGCCAATTCCCTCGACCGGTGCCTTTTGGACACGCCGCCTTCCTCCTTTCCTCCCGCGCCTAGGGTACGTTTCCCAAGGGGCTTCGCGCGGATTGACGGGGGTTGGAAATACATTCCAGATCTTTTCAATCATGGAAATGACCTCCTACTTACTAATAGTGAAAAAAACCGAAATTCGGCTCAGATTGTTGAAAAATATTTTGATAAATCAAAAAAGACTCGATTTTATCGAATTTATTTTTCTAGTTACTGATTACCTCGTTTCCTCTAATCATCATTTTCGTCTTTGATCGATGGGAGAGGAGGGAAAAATGCAAGGTAATTGCTTAAGCAATTCCCGAAGAATATAATACTCACCGCGAAACAAAGGAGGATTTCCCATGAGTCTAAATGCCGTTAAGGGAACCCACGATATCTACGCTGAAGAAGCGAAGTGCTATCAATACATCAAAAACGTCTTCCAAGCCGTTGCAGAGCTCTATGGCTATATGCCTATAGAGACCCCAATTCTCGAACATACCGAGGTTTTCTGCCGTTCGACGGGCGAAGGGAGCGATGTCGTTAGGAAGGAAATGTACACCTTCCTCGACAAAGGGGAGAGGTCATTGACCCTCCGCCCCGAGATCACCGCGGGGGTCGCTAGGGCCATCGTTGAGAACAAGATGCTCTTCAATTTCGATTCCCCATTGAAACTTTATTATGTCGGTCCGGCCTTCCGTTATGAACGCCCACAGCTTGGGAGATACCGTCAATTCATCCAAGCGGGCGTCGAGAATATCGGGGTCGATAACGCCTACGCCGACGCGGAGACGATCGCCCTTGCGATGCGCGTGCTCAATTACCTTGGTTTCAAGGGTTTGAAGGTCAAGGTCAACACCCTTGGCGACAAAGCTTCCCGCGACGCCTATCGCGAGGCCCTCAAGAAATATTTTGAGCCCCTGTTGCCGAATATGTGCGATGACTGCAAATCGCGTTACGAGCTGAATCCCCTCCGCATCCTCGATTGCAAGGTGAAGGAGGACCAAGAACTCGTCAAAAACGCCCCAAAGAGCAAGGATTTCCTTTCGGAAGAGGCGGAGGATAGGTTCTATAAGACCCTCTCGATCCTTTCCGACGAAGGCATCGATTACGAAATCGACGATACCCTCGTCCGCGGCCTCGATTATTATGGCCACATCGTCTTCGAGGTCTCGGGGGAGGAATATGGCGCGCTTCTTGGCGGAGGCCATTATGACAACATGCTCCATAATTTCGGGGCCAAGGCCGAAGTCGATTCCGGCGTTGGCTTCGCCTTCGGGATCGAACGCATCTATTCGCTTATGAAGGACAAAGGCTTATTCGATAACATCGACAAAGGCCTCGATATCTATGTCATGCCCCTAAGCGAAGACCTTATAGAGCATGGCTATATCCTCTCCGAGCAGCTCCGTGGCCTCGGGTATTCGGTCGAATCCCCTTATAAAGCGGCCAAACTCGGCTCCTTATTCAAGAAAGCCAACAGAAGGAAAGCCAAAGTCGCCCTTATCTTCGGCGAAGACGAGATAAATAACGGGAAGATCCAAGTGAAGATCCTCGACCGCGAGGAACAAATCGAGGCGGATCTATCTACCCTCGATCACACCCTCAACGACATCTTCAACGCGATCGATTCCGACGATGGCTGTTGCTGCGGGGACGAGTGCGAAGGCGACGATTGCTGCTGCGGCCATCACCATGACCACGAAGAAGGACATGGCGAACATTGCTGCGGCCATCACCATGACCACGAAGAAGGACATGAGGGCCATTGCTGCTGCGGCCATCATCACAAAGATGACGGGGACAATTAAGATAAATGTCAAATAAAGACCCATTGGATGGGTCCATCATTTGAAAGGATACAATTTATGGAACGTACATTTTTTAACGGGAACATCCGTAAGGAACATGCTGGACAAGAAGTGAGCCTTGCCGGCTGGGTTGCCAATAGGCGCAACCTCGGCAGCCTTCTATTTATCGATTTACGCGATTCGACCGGCATTATCCAACTCACGACCGACCATCCTGACGATTTTCCTGACGTCAGGAACGAATACGTCGTCGCGATCAAAGGCGTCGTTAGGTTAAAAGAAGTGCCTAACCCCTCCCTTCCAACAGGAGAGGTCGAGGTCGTCTTGAAGGAGATGGAGGTCCTTAACAAAGCGAAGAACCCTCCATTCATAATCGCCGATAAGACCGACGCCCTCGAAGACACCCGTCTCGCCCAGCGTTATCTCGACCTTCGCCGTCCCTGCATGCTCAACAAGCTCAAAGCCAGGGCCAAAATCTGCAAGATCTTCCGCGATTATTTCGATGATAAGGGCTTCTTGGAGGTCGAGACCCCAATCCTTAACCTCTCTTCCCCAGAGGGGGCGAGGGACTATCTTGTCCCCTCTAGGCTGAAACACGGCTCTTTCTACGCCCTTCCCCAAAGCCCCCAATTATGGAAACAGCTTTTGATGGTTTCGGGTTTTGAGAGGTATTACCAAGTCGCCAAATGCTTCCGCGACGAGGATTTACGCGCGGATAGGCAACCGGAATTCACCCAGCTTGACCTTGAGATGAGCTTCATGAGCCAAGATGAGGTCCTCTCCCTTATGGAAGGCTTCCTCTATCGCATTTTCAAGGAAATCGCGGGAGTGGAGATTGCCCTCCCCTTAAGGAGGATGAAATTCTGGGATGCCATGGATAATTACGGCAGCGACAAGCCGGACACCCGTTTCGGATTGCTCCTTAATGACCTCTCTTCCTATATGGAAGGCGTCGGCTTCGCCGGATTTGAAGGCAATCCCTTCATCAAAGGCATCGTGGTTCCAGGAGGAGCCGCCCATATATCCCGCAAAGTCATCGACGAAATCACCCTCGAGATGCGTAAATATGGACTAAAAGGCGTTCTTTCCCTCAAGGTCGAAAACGGCGCGCTTGCCGGTTCCTTCGCCAAATTCCTTAACGAGGAGCAGGGCAAGAAGCTAATCGAAGGACTATCGATGAACGAAGGCGATATGCTCTTATTCGCTTCCTCTTCCTCACGCCGCCATATCGATAACGCGCTTGGGGCCTTGCGTTTGTTCCTTGGCAGAAAACTCGATTTGATCGATGAAAAGCGTTTCGATTTGCTTTGGGTCATCGATTTCCCGATGTTCGATAAGGTCGAAGGCGAAGACCGTTATACCGCGGAACATCACCCCTTCACGCGTCCTCGCGACGAGGATCTTCCTCTTCTTGATAGCGACCCCGAAGCGGTCCTCGCTTACGCTTACGATATCGTCATCAACGGTTATGAGGCAGGAGGAGGAACCCTTCGTATCTATGACCATGACGTCCAATGGAAGATCTTCAACCTCCTTGGTTTAAGCGACGAGGAAGTCGGCCGTAAATTCGGCTGGTTCATCGATGCTTTCTCCTATGGCGCCCCGCCTCATGGAGGTTTGGCCTTTGGCTTAGAGAGGTTAACGATGATCCTGACGGGCACGGACAATATCCGCGACGTCATCGCTTTCCCGAAGAACCTCTCCGCGGTCGATCCACTCTCAAAAGCCCCCCAAAGCGTAGACAAAGATCAGCTCGACGTCCTTGGCATAGCGTTGACCGAAGAATAAGAAGTAGAATTCTATCCAAAGGATAGCATTAACTAAATATTCACCATAAAACTACTAAAAACAATTTAGGAAAAGGAGAATCAAAATGGAGAAGAACGAAATGAAGGAAATGGAAAAACTCGCTCTTGGCGCCATTAGGGCCACCGTCATCGATGTCACCAACCGCGCAAAAAGCGGGCACCCCGGCATGGCTCTTGACGCCGCCCCGACGATGCTCGCGCTCTACCGCGATCATTTAGTCGCCGATCCTTCCCGCCCAGAATGGATAAACCGCGATAGGCTCGTCTTCTCCAGCGGACACGCCTCTGCCCTTTTATACACAATGCTCCATGTAACGGGCTATGATGTCTCCAAAGAGGACCTTATGGCTTTCCGCCAGCTTGGTTCCCGCACCCCAGGCCACCCCGAAGTCGGCGTCACCGCTGGCGTCGATTCTTCCGGCGGTCCTTTAGGACAGGGTATCGCCCAAGCCGTCGGTATGGCGATTGCGGAAGTCAGTATCCGCGGAAGATACGACGAAGGCGAGAAGCTCATGGGCCATTATACCTATTGCCTTTGCGGCGATGGCTGCCTTGAGGAAGGCATCTCCCAGGAAGCTATTTCCCTCGCTGGGCACCTCCGCCTCAATAAGCTCATCCTTTTCTATGATGAAAACGGTGCGACCCTCGATGGTCCGACCAGCGATTCCCTCACCGAGAACGTCAAACTCCGTTTCCTCTCCGCCGAATGGAACGTCCTCGAGGTCGAAGACGGCGAGGATATCGATAGGATCTCCGCATCCATCGCAGAAGCCAAGCAATCGAAGGCCTTCCCGACCGTCATCATCGTCCATTCCAAAATCGGCTTTGGCTCCAAAAACGAAGGCAGCCACGTCACCCACGGTTCCCCGTTAGGAGAAGAAGACGGCGCCTACGCCAAAGAAAGATATGGATATTCCTATCCGCCATTTGAAATCCCAAGAGAGGTCTACGAGTATTTCGGCAAGACCTTCGTCATCAGGGGCAACAAAGCCTACGATGATTACGAGGAATTCCTCGGCGATTATCGCCTTACCCATAAGAAGGAATTCGCGGAGCTTTGCGATGCCTTTGACCGCAAAGTCGAAGGTTATCTCCCTCCGCGTCCCGAATTCGCCCCGGATTACAAGAAAGCCTCCCGTCAGACTAGCGGAGAATACCTTTCCGCCTTGCTTCCTTCCCTCCCATTCACCCTTGGTGGATCGGCCGATGTCGCGGGCAGCACCAACACCAACGTCAAGGGCATCGAAAGGTTCGATTCGACCAATACGGCTGGACGCGACATGCGTTATGGCATTCGCGAATTCGCGATGGCCGCGATCAATAACGGTATCCTCCTCCACGGGGGGATCGTCGCTTACTGCGCCGCCTTCTTCGTCTTCGCCGACTACATGAAACCGGCCCTCAGGATGGCCGCTTTGCAAGAGCTCCCATCCATTTATATCCTCACCCACGATTCTCTCGCGGTTGGGGAAGATGGCCCCACCCATCAACCGATCGAGCAACTCGCGATGCTCCGCGCCATCCCCAATTTCAACGTCTTCCGTCCCGCCGATGGCAACGAAGTCGTCGCCGGATACGAAGTCGCCCTTGAATCCAAAAAGACCCCGACGGCCCTCGTTTTGTCCCGTCAGGCCTTGCCTCTTCTTTATACCTCCGATGTCGATAAGGCCAAGAAGGGCGCTTATCTCGTCTTTGGCAAGGAAGACGCCGAATTCGAGGTCATCGCGACCGGTTCCGAGGTCCGCCTCGTCCTCGATGCCTTGAACGAAATCGAGACTTTAGCCCCGCGCATCAAGGTCATTTCCATGCCTTCCTTCGAACTTTTCGAAGCCCAGGACGAGGAATATAAGGCCTCCATCCTCTCTTGCGATTACGAGAAGAGGATGTCCGTCGAATGCGGAAGCACCTTCGGATGGGCCAAATACGCCAAGCATAACTTCGGCGTCGATAGGTTCGGGGCTTCCGGAAAAGTCGATATGGTCCTTGGGGAATACGGATTCACCAAAGACAATATCGCCAAACTCATTGAGGAAATGGTCCTCGGGAAGTAGAATTAAGGTATGAACAACGCGCTTTACCTCCCAATCAACAATTATTCCCGTATCGGCGAAATGGGCATATCGCGAGCCTGCGTCTCCTCGATCGCCAATCGCTGCGTCGAACGCGCCGGGGCTGCCATCGTCAGGAAGAAACAGGCCATAAATCCGTTATTTTCCGTTGAACGCGGCGCGAGGGTTTCCCTTTCCAAAGAAGGGGTCGCGACCATCTCGGTCGATGTCTCCCTCCCCAAATCCTCCCCCGTCGCGGATATCTGCACCCGCATCCAGAAGGAAATCGTCTCGACCCTAACCGAGATGCTCGATACCTTGCCGGTTGAGGTCAAGGTCAAGGTCGTTAAGGTCTATTGATGTCAAAAAACAAGAACAAAGCCCTCGTTGAGGATACGAATAGGAAAATCAAGGCCTACCAAAGGCTTTCCCTATACGGATTGATCCCCGGGATCATCGATTTGGCCACCGTGATGATCTCGGTGTTTTCCTCTAGGCGCAACGTCACCTTGGCCACCGGGCTCTCCCGTTATTTCTACGAGGTGTTCGTCTCCAACGGGGTTTCCTATTGCTCGATATTCGTAAGCCTTGGCATCGCCGCGATCTTCATTCTTTTCGGCTATTTCGCCCTGAAGGCCAAATTATGGGCCAATATCTCGATAACCGCGCTTTATTTTGCGGATTTTATCTTCCTTCTTATCATCTCCATCCAAAAGGGAATGGAAGCGGGAAGCATGGATGTCGAAGCGGTCTTCTGCATGGTCATCCATTTCCTTTTCCTCCTCTTGCAGATCCTCGCCCTCGTTTTCTATTTTTTGGCTAGCAATGCCCTCAAGAAGGAAAAGGAAAGCGCATAACTTCCCTATAGAAAGTCACGCGTATGTGGTAAGATATGCGCGGTCAAAATAGCGAACACGGCTTTTTGGCCCCCAGAAAATCGGGAGAGAAGTCTATGGTTCTTAACAATGATGTCGAAAAAGAGGCGTTATCGCGTAACGCCCTCCAAGAGGTCGCGATGAGCGCGATCTATGATGCCCTTACCTACATGTCTATGGGAGAAGCGATAGACGTGGAGGCGATTCTTTCCTCCCTTTCCGATTGCGAATACGAAGACGTCGACCCCTATTTGAAGGCGACGATGATATCGACCATCAGGAATTACGAAGCCATCAAGGCGGTTTTCAACGCGAACATGCGCAAATGGACCTTCGATAGGCTTAACCGCGTGGTCGCCTCGATCCTTTTGCTTAGCTATGTCCATTTCTTCTACGTGGAGCCGGATGTCGATAAGAAGGTCGTCATCAACATCGCGGTCAAACTCGCGAAGACCTACGCGGATGAGAAGGACTACAAATTCGTCAACGGGATCCTCGATAACGTCTTGGTTAGGGAGGATTGATCCTCGTGGGAACCTTGGCCCCCAAAAACGAGAACGTCGAGACCGTAAGCGGCCTTAACAAAAGGATAAAACGCGCCCTGGAAGGCGATTTTTCCTTTATGGGCATCCATCTTCGGGGCGAAGTCAGCAATTTCAAGAAATACCCTTCCGGACATTGCTATTTCTCCCTGAAGGACGAGGAATCGGTCATCTCCGCGGTCATTTGGGCGGGGGATGCTAGGAAACTGACCTTCCTCCCAAAAGACGGTGACGAACTTCTTTGCGTTGGTCATCTTTCTGTCTACCCCCCAAGAGGAAGTTACCAATTCGTCGCGGAGGAAGTGAGCCTTTATGGCGAAGGGAACGAACTCGCAAAACTGCGCGCCCTTGCGGAAAAACTCCGTCAGGAAGGGCTTTTCGATGAATCGAGGAAAAGGGAGATACCCGCTTTCCCATCTAGAATCGGCGTGATCGCCGGGAAGAATTCCGCGGGCATGAAGGATATCGTCCATAACGCGAGTATGCGTTGGCCCTTATCGACCCTCGTGACCGTTCCTTCATTAGTCCAAGGGCAAGATGCCCCGAAGGATTTGTTAAGGGCCTATCGTCTGGCTTTATCCGCGAATATCGACGTTTTGATCATCGGTAGGGGTGGCGGAAGCAGCGAGGATTTAGGGGCCTTCAACGACGAAACCCTCGTTAGGGCGGTCGCGGATAGCCCGGTCCCCGTCATCTCCGCGGTCGGACACGAAATCGATACGACCCTGATTGATTTGGTCAGCGATAAGCGCGTTTCGACCCCTACGGCCGCCGCAGTTTTGGCGACTCCAGACAAAAACGAGGTCCTGATGGCTTTAGACGAAGAGTTTAACGCCCTCAAAACCGCGATAAACGCCCTTCTAAGGCAAAAGAAGGAGAAACTCGACTCTTTATCCTCCCGTCCATTCTTCGTCCGTCCTAGCGCCATTTACGAAAGGCCTCTTGATAACCTGTCACGGACGAAGGAGAGGTTGATCGCCTCGATGAACGCTTCCTTATTGAGGAGGAGGCTGGCTCTGGAAGGGGCCTCCAGCCGTCTACAGGGGTTAAACCCCGAGAAGGTCTTGGAAAGAGGCTATACGATTTCGGAAAACGCGAAAGGCAAGGTCATAACTCGCGCGAGCGATATAGAAATCGGAGATGAAATCCTCACCCATCTTAAAGATGGTATAATAAAGTCCACGGTCAAATCAAAAGAAGGAGGAAAATAACGATGGCAGAAGAAAAACAAAGTTTCGAGGCTCGGCTATCCAGACTTAATGAAATCGTTGCGAAGATCGAAGGCTCGACCCTTCCTTTGGATGAGGCCATAAAGCTCTTCCAGGAAGGTCAGACCCTAATCAAAGGAATGGAAGAAGAGCTGAATAACGCGGTTGCCAAGATTGAGGAGCTCACCGGGCAACCAAAAGAAGATAAATAGTTTTCAAGTAATAAATTAGTAGATTTCTAGTAAAGATATGTCCGATAAACACGAAAGAATTGACGTTTCTACCATTAAGGACCCTTCATTCCTTAAGGGGCTTTCGTATAAGCAGTTGGACATGCTTTCCGAGGATATAAGGAAGGAATTGCTCCGCGCGGTTTCCACCTACGGGGGCCACCTTTCCTCCAACTTGGGCGACGTCGAGATCACGATTGCCCTCCATAGAAGCTTCGATTTCTCCAAGGACAAATTGATCTTCGATGTCGGTCATCAATCCTATGCCCATAAAATCCTTACGGGCAGAAGCCTTGAGCATCTTAATGAGCCCGGCCATACCCAAGGCTTCCAAAAGATCGCGGAAAGCCCATATGACCCATATGAGGCGGGGCATTCCTCCAATAGCATCTCCGCGGCCGAAGGCTTCGCGATCGCCCGCGATTTAAAAGGAGAAAAATTCGATGTCGTCGCCTTTATCGGGGATTCTTCCATCGTCAATGGTTTGGCCTTCGAAGGTTTAAACGATGTCTCCGCTAGAGGGCATAAGATCATCATCATCCTCAATGACAACGAGATGTCGATAAGCAAATCGGTCGGGGGAATGGGGAAATTCTTCCGCCGCATCTCCTCCGCGAAAGGCTATAACCGCCTTAAACGCGGCTATCAAAACGTCCTCGAAAGGAACGCTCTTGGTAGAAAAATCTACAATTTATCCTACAAAATCAAAAGCGCGGTCAAACGTCGCCTCGTTCCCCTTAACCTCTTCGATAACCTCGGCTTCACCTATATGGGACCTTATGATGGTCATGACATAAAGAAGTTAGAGAAAGCCCTGAAAAGAGCGAAATCCGCCAGCAAATCCGTTGTATTGCACGTGAAGACCATCAAGGGGAAGGGTTATCCTTTCGCCGAGAAGGACACGACCGGCTATTGGCATGGCGTCACCCCGTTTGATTTGGAAACCGGGAAGCCGAAGAAGATGTACCCAGATTCCATCTCCTATTCCCATTTCTTCGCCGATTACACCGCCGAGATGATGGAAAAGCACCAAAACGCCTTCCTCCTTGTCCCTGCCACCGGAAGAGGATCGGGTTTGGAGAAACCCTTCTCGATGTTTAAGGACCGCTGCATCGATGTCGGCATCGCCGAAGAGCATTGCCTTACCCTTGCGGGAAGCCTCTATCTCAACGGCTATCACCCGATAGTCTCGATTTATTCGACCTTCCTCCAACGCGCTTACGATGAACTTAGCCATGATTGCGCGAGGCTAAACGCCAACATGACCCTGCTTATCGATAGGGCGGGGTTAGTCGGGAAAAACGGCGATACCCATCAAGGAATCTACGATGTCGCTTATCTTAAATCGATCCCCCATGTGACCGTGACGATGGCTTCCTCCAAAACGGTCGCCGCGAAGCTTTATGAGCAATCGTTCGAGGAAAACAAGGGCGTCTTCTGCATCCGTTTATCGCGTGAGCACGTTGGCAAAGACGAGGAAATCGAGGACCTCAAGCTCGATTATCTCTCTTTCCTCACCCTCCAAGAAGGCTCGAAGGAACTCGCCGTCATGGGAATTGGGCCCGCTGGAAGGGAATTATATAAGCTCGTCGCTAACGAAAAGCTCGATTTGACCTATATCGATCCTATCTACCTTTATCCAATCGCCGACGAAGCGGTCAAAGGGCTTCTTGGATATAAGAACATCCTTATTTATGACGCCTATTCCACGAAGGAAGGCTTCGCGGATTCTTTGTCCGCCAAACTCATGGAACTAGGATATAAGGGCAATATCATCGTTAAGGCCGTCCCCAGCGAATTCATCGCTTCGGATTCCTTGGTTAACCAAAGGTCCTTAGGAAAGCTTAACCCCGAGGAAATGCTGCCTCTTATCAAGGAAACGCTTGGGAAATAAGAAGTGGATGGAAAGAGACAAAACCTCTCGTCCATCCTTTTTTTATCCTAATTTTAATAGGATAATATCCATGTATGGGAAAGGTTATCGCGCATATTGACCTCAATGCCTTCTTCGCCAACGCGGAGGTTTTGCGTAACCCTTCCTTGAAGGATAAGCCTCTTGTCATCGGCCATCGCGGAAGAGGGGGAATCGTCTCCACTTGCTCATATAAGGCCAGGGAATATGGCATCCATTCGGGCATGCCGACCTTTCAAGCGGACAAATTATGCAAAAACCTCATCGTGGTCGAACCCGATTTCTCCTATTACAAGATGATGTCGAATTCCTTTTTCGCGATCGTGAAGGAATACGTCAAGGATATCGAAGTGGCCTCAATCGATGAATGCTACGCGGATTTCTCCGAGGCCATCGTTAACGTCAAGGATCCCATCGCCTATTTCCAGCATTTCCAAAATGACCTATATAAAAGAACCGGCCTGACGGCTTCGATCGGCATCGCCCCGACCAAATGGCTCGCCAAGATGGCTAGCGACCTCAAAAAGCCGATGGGCCTAACGATAATTAGGAAAAAGGATATCCCGAGCATCCTTTATGGATTGCCCATTGAATCGTTTTGGGGAATCGGCAAGAAAAGCAGCCCCAAACTTAGGGAGCTGGGCATAAATACGATTGGGGATTTCGCGGAGAAAGCCAAAGTCGATGACCCGATTTTGATGCGCTTCCTCGGCAAATTCTTCTTCACCGCGAAGGAATGGGTTCTAGGTGGCGGGGAGAATACCCTCGATTTGGAGCCATGGGACCCTAAATCCATCGGCAATTCCTCCACGTTAAGCCACGATTGCAGCGAATTCTACGAAATAGAGGGCACCTTGAAGATGCTTTGCATGGAAGTCGCGAGCAGGATGAAGGAAGCCCATAAGGTCGGGAACACCTTGACTTTGACCGTCAAGGATACCGAAGGCTCCTTCCATCTTCATTCCCGCGCGGATAGTTTCCCTTCCCCAACCGATTCCTTCGATGCGATCTACGCCCTTGCGGAACGCTTATATAAGGATAATTTCGATGGGGTCATGGAAATCCGCCTGGTCGGGGTCTCCTTGTCCCGTTTGGAGGATAAGACGCGTCGCGACGTGCAGATGAGCTTTTGGAATTACCAGGAATTCGAGGAAATGGATAAGACGAGGCTCTTCATCAACGAGATGAACCGCCATTTCGATAAAGACGTCCTCATTAGGGCAAGTGAGGCCAAGAAAAAATGAGCATCCTCGAGGCTTTCGAAGAATACGTCGAGCATCTCCGCAGCGAGAAAGGCCTAAGCGAGGCGACGATTTCCTCATACCGTGAGGATATCATGATGTTCCTGCAGGCTTTCCCCGAGAAGAAGGACCTTGAGGACATCCTTTTGACCGACATCGAGGATTTCGCGATCGCGGAGACCGAGCGTTTCCTTTCTCCGCGCACCGTTGCAAGAAGGCTATCCGCCCTTTATATGTTCTTCCGTTTCTTGGAAGATGAAGGGCTGATCCAGGGGGAATTCCCGACGATTGACCGTCCAAAGCTCGGGAAACACCTGCCTAACGTCCTTAGCGTCGAGGAAGTCGAGGATTTGCTTAACGCCCCAAAAGCCACGGATGAATATGGCGCGAGGGATAAGGCGATGCTCGAATGCATGTACGCGAGTGGATTGCGCGTCTCTGAGCTTTTGGCCCTCAATACCTACGATATATCCTTCGTCGAAAGGGTCGTGAAGGTCGCTTCCGGCAAAGGAAAGAAGGAAAGAGTGGTCCCAATCGGTGAATATGCCCTAGATTGTTTGAAGGATTACATCGAGCATTTCCGCATCAATAATATAGGCGCGAATACCTCGACTCTTTTCCTTAACCGTTATGGAAAGGCCCTATCCCGAATCTATTTTTATAATCAAATCAAGAAATACGCCCTAGAAGTGGGCATCGATAAGCCGATTAGCCCCCACACCTTGCGTCATTGCTTTGCGACCCATCTACTTGAAAACGGGGCGAGTTTGCGCATCGTCAGCGCCCTTTTGGGCCATTCCCATCTTGAGACCACCGAAATATACACGCATGTATCAAGTAAGCGCATCAAGAGCGCCTACGAGGCCTATCTTCGTGACGAAGCCTAATCAAAATGAATGAAAAGGCCCAATAAAAGGTCTATATTAGTTGCGAAATCGAAAGGAAAGCATAAATGAAAAAAGAATATCGGAAATTCAAACGCATATTCGTGATCGTCGCGGATAGCGCGGGCATCGGCGAGGAGCCGGATGCCGCGGATTTCGGCGATTGCGGGTCCAATACCTTTGCCCATGCCGCGGAATCCGTCGGAGGGCTTAAAACCCCCGTGATGGAGGCGATGGGTTTAGGAAATCTCGACGAAATCATGGGCGTAAAGGAGAATAACGACCATCCTCACGCCTATAACCTGGCCTTACGCGAAACAAGCCGCGGGAAAGACACGATGACGGGCCACTGGGAGATGATGGGCATCAACACCACCAAGCCGTTTCAAACCTTCACCGACACCGGCTTCCCCCAGGATTTAATCGATGAACTCGAAAGAAGGACCGGACATAAGATTATCGGCAACGTCGCCGCAAGCGGAACGGAGATCCTCAAGCAGTTAGGTGAGGAGCAGATGAGGGACAATTCGCTAATCGTCTATACCTCCAGCGATTCCGTTCTCCAAATCGCCGCCCATGAAGAAGTTACCGGCTTACAAGAGCTATATCGCTGCTGCGAGATCGCAAGGGAACTCTGCATGGATCCCCGTTATTTCGTCGGTAGGGTCATCGCTAGGCCATATCTAGGGACGAATAAGAACGATTTCCACCGCGTTGGGGCCGATAGACACGATTATACGGTCTCCCCAACTGGCGTAACCGCGCTTGATATCCTCAAAAACGCTGGCTACGAAGTCTCCGCGATCGGCAAAATCAACGATATCTTCAATGGAGTAGGAGTGACTAGGACCATCCATACCGCCACAAACGAAGAAGGTATGGATGAAGCGATTCGTCAGCTAGGCGAGGACTACACCGGATTGTGTTTTGTCAACCTCGTCGAATTCGATTCCGAATACGGACATCGCCGTAATCCCGTTGGATATGCCCGTTGTTTAGAGGCTTTAGACGTCAGATTAGCCGAATTCATCGAGAAAATGGACGATAACGACCTTTTGATGGTCACTGCCGATCACGGGAATGATCCAACATTCAGAGGAACCGACCATACCAGGGAGAAAGTCCCTCTATTGATGTATTCTCCATCCCTCAATAAAGGTCGTAAGCTCGAAGAAAACGCTACGTTTGCCTGCATTGGCGCGACGGCATTGCATAATTTCTTCCTCAATAAGGACGCTTCGATGCTTGGCGAACCGTTAATGGAAATCTTCGAATAAGCAGAAGCAGTCAAAAGCAAATCAACCCCCGAACGGCAGGCCGTCCGGGGTTTTATATAGCAAAATGCGGTCAAAACGAGCATTTCAGATGACGAAATTTCGAATTGAGCAAATGGATTATCTTTAAATGAATCGAAAATGCCATTTAACAATGATTTATGGATGAATTAAGAAAGCGCAAACTCAACTGCTTTTTGGAAACCAAGTTTTAGATACTCAAAATCGTTTCGGTAAATTAGGAAAAAAAATCGATAGTATAAATTTAGTAGTTTTTTATAAGGTTTGGAATTTTCCACAATTTACGTATCAATAGTTTTCCTTTATAAATTTTGCCTCAAAAAATTTCCGATTGCCATTTTATTTTTATATTCTGATTAACATAATGGACATTATGCGAAGTAGGTTTTGAAAAAGAAATTGGAGGAATTCCACTGTTTATGTTTTTGCGGAATTCCTCCAAATTGATTTTATGGAAACTGAAATTAATGATTAACCTATTTTCCAAAACTATTTACGGGCACGATTTTTCTCGGAACGCTTGGCCATATCAACTATCAATCCTTCGAGATCAATCTCTTTACGGTTGACGTCTAAGAATAAATGAATGATGATGTCGCCGCCTTGAACGATCACCCAGCCGGAATCAGGGATGCCTTCCTTGGCGAAAACCTCAATTTTGTTCTTTTCGAAGGCTTCCTCCAGATGCCCGGCCATCGCTTCTAGCTGCCTTAGGTTCATACATGTCGCCAAAACGTAATAGGAAGCGAATGGGGTATATTCGGCAACGTCTAGGTAAGAGACGTCGCTGACTTTGTGCTCGCCTAGGCAATCTAGGGCGACTTTTAGTTCTTTTTCGATGTCCTGATCGTACATTTTCCTGTTTCTCTCCTTCTTCTTTTATTTAATTTTGTAATAAATAAAACACTCTCTCGTCAAAGGATTATCCACTTTATACCCGTTTTTGGTCAAATAGTCTTTGTTTTCCTGCAATACAAAGGCAAAACCCTTGTCGATATCCTTCTCCATCGCGTCGATCATGTATTTGGAATCGTATCCGCGCAAGGGATCGATCTTATCGGCTGCGTAGACGAGCTTCGCGTAGGTTCCGCTCTCCTTCTTCCCCGTCGCATGGAACCTTATGGCCTCGAGGATATCCTCATCCTCTATCCTAAAGACCTCTTTGGCGAGGAAAGCCCCGGCGAATTGGTGATAAGCCCATTCGGGGAAATCGAGGTATTCTGGCATATATTCCTCGATTAAGGGTCTGAGCATACCGTCAACCTTCCTTTTTCCACAATCGTGGAGCATCCCGGCGATATAGGCCTTGCGCCCGTCCAAACCATGGATTAAGGCGATTTTACGGCATAAGGCGGCCACCGAAAGGGAATGCATATAACGTTTCTTGCTGACCATGAAGCCAAGCAAGGCCCGTTCATCAAGATCCTCACTAAGCTCCTCCTTCTCAAATCCGTCCTCATCCAAAAAGGAAAAGCCGGTAAGAAACATGTTCCTATCGACGTTTTTTAGATTCGGGCAAACCCCGTAGATGATGGCTTCGAGGTTATTGTTCATTTAGGAAGGACGATCTTTGGATCTTTCTTGCTCGGACGGTAGATCGTGATGACCCTGCCGAGGAGCTGGACGATTTCGCAGTCTAAACGCTTCTTCAAGAGGTCGCAAAGCTCCTCTTTCTCCTGATCGCTATTTTGCAATATTCCGACCTTGATGAGCTCTTTGGCTTCCAAAGCCTTATCGAGGATCTCATAAAAGCCCTCGTCAGGCTCGTTCTTCCCGAGGAGGTAACGATGGTCGATGCGGTTGGCCAAACCGCGTAGATAGGCCTTCTGCTTGCCTTTTAAAGTCATTTTCTCTTGATCTTAGTCCTTGATGTGTAAACGGAGACGCCCTTAGGAACCATAATGCGGAAGGTTTGCTTATCAGCCTCAAAGCTGAACCAGCCCAAACCCTCGATGCCGATATCTCTCTTTCCGGTTTCGGTGACCTCGATATCGAAGGCATCGAAATCCGCGGGTTCGTCATAAGATGGGTCATAAACCCCGACCTTGCCGTCTTTAAGCTTACGGAAGAAAGAGCCTTCGAGGACCTTGGATGAACCATGGCGAACGGCGAGTTCGTTTTTGAAATAGAGGTTCATATTGGTTTTCTTTCCGGATGTTAGGGCCACATAGAGCAAGCCTTCCAAAGAGAAGGCCCCGCCTTTAGGAAGGGTGAGCTTGCGGCCGTTAACGTGCTTCAAAGGCGTGATTTTACGGACCAAGCCTTCGCAGACCCCACGGATATCGTTGGTTATCGGGAAGCCTGGGAAATCGTAAAGATAGGTCGAGGCGTCTAGGGGAATCTGCATCACGGGTATTTCCGTGCGCGGATAGAGAACCGTCTCGACTGGACGGTCGAAGGAATTGTTGTAGGTCCTTAAGAAAGCGTCGCGGAAGGCGCTTTTCCCGGCGTTTTTGGAGCCGAGGAGATAGACGTCATGGAATTCCCTGCGGCGTTGGATTTCCTCGACCAGCGCAGAGACGTTAGATAAGGAATTCAAGGAGGTGAGGATGACGTCATCGGCTTTGACCGAGACTTTCGCGGCGCGGAAACGGTGGGCGACGTATTCCCTTAAGGCGTCATCGGATTCCTTTGGGGGGAGGAGGTCGCGTTTATTCGCGCAGACAAGCACCTTCGCACCCTCAAGTTCATCGACGAGTTCAGGGGCAAAGGAGGCTTCGAATGAGAAGACATCGACGAAATAGACGATAAGGGAATCGCTTGCTTTGGCGTCTTGGACGATCGAAAGGAAGTCATCGTCGATCTCGGGGGCCCTTGGGGCGATGTTATAACGGGCTTCATGGAAGCATTTGTCACAAAGCAAAACGGAGGAAGGCCCGTATTTCTCGAACGTTTCCTTGTTGATGTAGCCCAAAGCTTCGGGGTCATCGGTTTGGAGGGGCGTTCCGCAATTGAAGCAACGCCTGATTACCTGGATACGGCTCATTTCTTTACTCCTTCTTTATTCTAAGGGTTTTAGAAGTCCTTGTTCTTTTAGTTTGGCCCTTTTGGGCTTATCGAAGCGACGATTCCATCTGGTCCATGGAGGTTCGATGGAAGGGTCGAGGGGTTCGACGAGAATCGTCGTTATCCCCGCCCTATTCCCGGCTTTGACATCGGTTTGGATCTGATCGCCGATCAAGACGACTTCCTCTTTTTTGTATCCGAGCTTCTTGATGAGCTTCCTTAGCCTAAAGGCAAAGGGCTTCAGCATCCAACAACGGTATTCGATGCCAAGGAGTTCGGCATAATGGCCAACCCTTTTGCCTTTGTTGTTGGAAGCGATCATCAAGCGGAGCGAGGCGGAGACGAATCTTTCCTTCATGGCTTTGGCTTCTTCGGTCGGTTCCTTGACCGCATAGGGATCGAGGGTATTATCCAAATCGAAGAGAATGAGCTTAAAGCCGTGCCTAGCGAGCATGTCCGGGTCGATATCCCTAGAGCATTCGTAATAGGCGCTTGGAATCTCGTTTTTCCTCATGGGGAAATTGTAAAGCGCGCACGCGCTATAGGCAAGAAGGAAACAAAACAAATCAAAAAACCATGCATGCCCCTCCTTATTTCCATTTTCAATCACCGAATTGCTTCGAAAGCATCGAGTTTTCCTCACTACTATAAAACTACTAAAAAGATACTAGATTTCAAAAGTAATAAATTAAGGGTTTCATTCATGGCCTCAAATAACCTATGCATGTATGGCCTATTTTGTGGAAAACTACCGCTTTTTCCACATATCTTTTTCCACAACAATCTAAGCGAACATGCGCGCACGCGCATACATATATATAAAGGGAATTCCGAAAGAAAAAAGGGATGGACAAGCCTTCCCTTGGTTTAGAAATCGTCGTCCCCGAATATCGACATCTGCTCGAAGAGTTCGACGGGGCCTTCATTATCCCCTTCTTCATTACCTTCAAGAAGCTGATTGGATTCGGTGCTCGAAGATTCGGTTGGGACTGGCATCTCCTCGCCTTCATCGCCCTCGCCTTTTGGAGATTCGAAGGTCTTGAAGGAATCATCGATCCTCATGGAATCGCCCCTAAAGACGGAAGCGATGGTCCTTCCCTTAGGGAGTTCCTTCTCGCTCTTAGCGTATTTATCCATTGGGGTAAGGAGAAGATCCTCATAGACGACTTCGGCATAAGAGCCATCGTCGAGAGTGACTTTGAAGGTCTTTGGAACCTCGACGTTCTGGGCCTTTTGGGCATAGACGAGGCCGTTCTCCTCTTTCTTGAAATAACGATAGAGGATCGTGGCCTTCCCGGTTCTTGTCCCTTCTTCGATGTTGTTGATGCCGAATACGCGGGTGACGCCATGGTCGGTGACCAACATGACCTTGCCGCGCTCTTCCGGATTGAAGGCGATAAGGGCGGCGACCGGCTTCCCTTTGAAGGAAGCGGCCTTCATGCCTGAACTTGAGGTGCCGGTGATACTGATCTCGTTCTCGTTATAGAAAGAGGCGAGGACCGTTTCGTCTTTGCCTCCGCTAGAGGAGATAACGAGGAGGTTGTCATTCCCCGAAGTGAAGACGACATCGGCTAATTCGTCATCCGCGAAAAGCTTAATGGCCTTGACCGGACGGGTAAACCTCGTGACGGGGAAGGCGGAAAGCTTCGTACGCTTGATCTGCCCATTTTTGGAGGCGATCACGACATTGATTCCTTCACGGAAAGATTCCACCGCGAAGGCTTTGATGATCTTATCGTCAGCCTCAAGATTAATCGCGATATTGACGTGAACCCCTTCATCGTTCCATTTATTGGATTTAAGCATATGGACAGGGACATATAGATAATTGCCCTTGGAGGTAAACATCAGCATATGGTCGGTAGTTTGGGCAGGCCCGATGAAGATGAGGGTGTCCTTTTCCTTACAGCCAGGAAGCACGCCATTATGGCCTCCTGAGCCTTTATAGGAAGCCAAAGAGGAACGCTTGACGTAGCCATCGCGGCTAACGGCGACCATGACCTCCTCGCTTGCGATGAGCTCCGCCCTCTTGACTTCGCGGAGGTTCTTGTTCTCCTCCTCGATGGCGGTGCGCCTTGGCGAATCGTATTTCTTCATGATCTCGCGCAAATCGGCGACGATGACCTTATCGAGGGCTTCCTGCGATTTGAGGATGCCATCAAGATAGGCGATATCATCGCGGAGGGCCTTCGCTTCCTCTTCCAATGAGACGATATCGGTATGGGAGAGCTTGTATAAGGGCATCATGACGATGGCTTCGCTTTGATTCTCGGTGAAACCGAAACGGGCCTCGAGGTTTTTCCTCGCATCAGCCTTATCCGCGGAGGCGCGGATGATATGGACGACTTCGTCGATGACGGAATTGGCTTTGATGAGGCCGTCGACGATTTCGAGTCTCGCGATATCCTTTTTCCTAAGGAAGATGCTTCTTCTGGTGATGACTTCCCTTTGATGGGCGATATAGGTATCGCAATAGGAAAGCAAATTCAAGGTGGCCGGACGCCCATCGACGATCGCGACCATATTGGCCGTATAGGAGGTGCGCATATCGGTCTTGCCCATCAAATAGGCGATGATCGCCTCGGGTTTGAAATTAGGTTTCAAATCAATCGCGATGCGGACCCCATTCTTATCGGTTTCGTCCCTGACTTCGTCGATGCCATCGATATCCTTGTCATGACGGATCTTGTCGATTGAGAAAACAAGGCTGCTCTTGACGACTTGATATGGGATTTCGGTGATGATGATTGAGTTGACCCCATCGTTTTCCTCGATGTGGTATTTGCATTGCATCTCGATCTTGCCCTTGCCGGTAAGGTAGATATCGCTTAGGCCCTGGGAATTATAGATGACTCCTCCTGTTGGGAAGTCTGGGCCCGCCACGAATTTCATCAAGGATTCGATGGGGCAGGAAGGATGCTCGATGCGGTGGATGACCGCGCGGGTGATCTCGCCTAGATTATGGGGAGGGATCTCCGTCGCCATACCAACCGCGATGCCTTTGGCCCCGTTGACGAACATGTTCGGGAAACGGGCAGGCAAGACGAGAGGCTCATAATTCGCATCATCGAAAGTCAGGCCCATGGGGACCGTATCCTTCTCCAAGTCGCGGATAAGTTCATTGGAAAGAGCGGATAACCTGGCTTCGGTATAACGATAAGCGGCGGGGCCATCGCCATCCATTGAGCCGTTGTTGCCTTGGAAATCGATTAAGGGCGCGCGAAGATTCCAGGGCTGGGACATCCTGACGAGGGCTTCATAGATCGAGGAGTCGCCATGGGGATGGTATTTGCCCATGACCTCACCGACGATATGCGCGCATTTCTTCGTCGGTTTATCGATGGTGTTGTTGGTGTTCCACATCGCGTAGATAATGCGGCGTTGGACGGGCTTAAGGCCGTCCCTAGCATCGGGGATCGCGCGGTCTTGGATGACGTCTTTGGCGTAGATATCGAATCTTTCGCCCATCAATTCATCCATCGCCGAATGGACGATGTTCTCGACGATGATGGGCTTTTCCACTACTTTTTTCTTAGCCATCAGAGTTTGACCTCCTTCATGAAGGAGTCGACCTCATCGAATTTGACGTTCTCCTCGATCCACTGTTTGCGTAAGGAGGCGTCGTTGCCCATAAGGACGGAGATGCGCTTCTCGACGACGATCGGGTCATCGATCCTCACGCGGAGGAGTTTGCGGGTCGCTTTGTTCATCGTGGTCGCGGCGAGTTGGTCGGCGTTCATCTCGCCCAAACCTTTATAACGGTTGATGCCATACCCTGGCCCGATTTTCTCTTTGGCTTCCTCCAAATCCGCGTCGTCCCAAGCGTAGATGAATTTGTTCTTGGGATCGCTTTTCTTATAGACGCGGTATAGGGGCGGGCAGGCGATATAGACCATCCCGTTGGTGATAAGGGGTTTCATGTAATTATAGAAGAAAGTGAGCAAAAGGATCTGGATATGGGCTCCGTCGGTATCGGCATCGGTCATGATGATGATCTTGCCGTATTTGCTTTCGCTCGCGTCGAAATCGGCCCCGACCCCAGCTCCGATGGTCTGGATGATCGTGGAGAATTCGGCGTTGGCCCTCATCTTCTCCATCGTGGTGTCGTTGGTGTTGAGCGGTTTTCCACGAAGGGGCAAGATCGCCTGATGGAGGCGGTCACGGCCGGATTTCGCGGAGCCGCCCGCGGAATCGCCCTCGACGATGAAGAGCTCGTTTTCCGCGTAATCCTTGCTTTGGGCCGCGGCGAGCTTATCGGAGATGACGAAATCGGCCTTCTTCTGGGTTTTGCCGCTTCTTGCGGCTTCCTTGGCCTTCCTCGCCGCATCGCGCACGGCTTTGGAGGATTGGCATTTATGGATCAAGTCGATCGCGAAATCCTTGTGTTCGGATAGGTAATAGGTGAGGTTCTTGACCGTGAATTCCCTAACCGCGGATTCCGCTTCCTGAAGGCCGAGGATTTCCTTGGTCTGGCCTTCGAATTCGTTGTTGGATTGGGGGATGCGGACATGGATGATGGCGGTAAGGCCTTCGAAGATATCCTCCCTTCCCAATTTGTCCTTCTCCTTGATGACCTCGTTCTTGATGGCCCAGTCGTTGACGGCCTTGGTGATGCCGGCTTTTAGACCGGTCACGTGGGTACCGCCCCCGAAGGTATGGACGGAGTTCGCGTAAGAGAAGATATTATCGGAGTTATAGTCCTTCTGGCACCACTGGAGGGCGAGCTCGATCTTAATCGGCGAGGTGTTGTCGTCGAAATAGATGGAATCCCCTAGCCTCTCCTTTGAGGCGCAGAGGGTATCGATATAATCGTGGAGGCCGTTCTCCGCGTAGAATTCGTGTTGGAGTTTGTTCCTTTCGTCCTTGAGGAAGAAATGGACCCCCCTGATGAGGAAGGCCTTCTCCTGAAGGTGGTTATAGACCGAATCCCATTTGAAGTCGACGGTCGAGAAAACCGTGGGATCCGGCTTGAACCTGACGGTGGTCCCATGTTTTCTTGTTGGACCGAGTTCCTCTAAGGGAACCTCGAGTTTTCCGCCTTGTCCGAAACGGATATGGTACATCTTCCCGCCGCGGCAGATGGTGACGTCGGTATATTCGCTTAAGGCGGTGGTCGCCGTCGCGCCTACGCCATGCAAACCAGCGGAGGTCGTGTAGTTCTTATCGGAGAATTTACCGCCCGCGTGGAGACGGGTGAAGAGGACTTGGACGGCAGGCATGCCGGTCCCCTTATGGATATCGACGGGGATTCCGCGTCCTTCGTCTTCGACGGAGCAGGAACCGTCTTTATGCAAAGTGACCTCGATATTGGAACCGAAGCCATTGATCGCTTCGTCGGCGGAGTTCGCGACGATTTCCCAAATAAGGTGGTGAAGACCGCTGGAATTGGTCGATCCGATATACATACCGGGCCTTTTGCGGATACCTTCGAGCTCGCTTAAAACCTCGATGTCCTTCGATGTATATGATTCCTCGGCCTTGGCGCGTCTGCGTTCCTCGGCGGCATCGTCGATAATATTTGCTTTATTCTCTTCTTCCATCATTAAAATAGTTGCTTCAGTCAAAGACTGACATATTATAGCGCGAAGTTTGTTGGAAAAGAAACCTCTTCGGATTAAAATGTTGGCGATTGGAAAGGGAATCTAAAGGAAATCTATTATGGATGTATTGGTAAATGTCTTGGTTGGCTTAGGATGCCTGCTCGTCGGCTATTTGCTAGGGAGTTTCCCTACTGGGGTCTTCATCGGCAAGGTCTTCTTCAAAAAGGATCCCCGCGACTATTATTCCCATAATTCGGGCGGGACCAACACGGGACGCGTCTTGGGCAAGAAAATCGGCTTATTGACCATCGTCATCGATTCCTTGAAGGCCGGCATCGCCCTATATGCGGCCTGGGCCATCATCAGTTTCACCCCGGTGAACACCTATTTGACCGTGAACGGCTATTTCCTTGGCGTCCTCTATTATTGGCTAGCGGGCTTTGGGGCCGCGTTAGGCCACTGCTATTCCATCTTCCTCCGCTTCCAAGGCGGGAAGGCGGTCTCCTGCTTCGTGGGCCTTTGCCTTCTTTCCTCCTGGGGATTCTTCATCGTCGTCGGACTTAGTTTCTTTGGGACTTTGAAGGCTTCGAAATATGTCTCGCTTTCGTCAATCATCATGTCGATTAGCGTCGCTGTTGCCGCTTGGGTATTCGCAATTCTTGGACTAACCGGAGTCTTCAATCCGGCCTTCTTCACCTATAATGCCGGGGCGGGTTCGATTATCTTGCCGGTGCTAGGGCTTGAAAGCGCGATTGTCTTGACTGTCCTATCCGCGGTCATCGTCATCAGACACCATGGCAACATTGCTAGATTAAAGGAAGGAACCGAATCCAAAATCACTTGGATGAAGTAAAGAATTAGTAGTTTGAAAACTTAGAATCGCATTGTGGAAAACTCGATTGAACTTTCCACAATGCCTTTTTTATGCCCGATTAATCGCGATATTTTAATTGACAAAATTTTTGTAAAATTGTTTTTGCTCTCTTTTTCCGCTCGGTGGATAAATAGTTTTAATCAAAAGAATAACAGCCTTTTTTGGTTCTCTTTTTATTTACTCCTTCTACTTCGGTATTCCTCTTGTTCATGGCTAGGATAAGACTTCGATTCTTCCACCCATCAACTTTAATAGACCCTCTTTTTAGGTAATCTCAAAGCCTTCTTGATGACTTCTACTTCTTGATATACGACTCTTATATTTGGGCGTCTGCTAAAGATATCCGCTTGTCCAAATGCCTTCTGTATTCGCCAGTTATGGATGTCAAAACTCCGTTATCAATAATGTCAATGTATAAGGGGTTTAGAGGGATAAAGAAAAGCCGTCTCGCACGAGACGGCTATAAGAGGTTCTACTTCTTTATTCAATCGCGAAGATGAATGGGTAGATGGTTTGGTTGCCCTCGATTTCCATTAGGTCCATCCAGGAATTCATGGAGGCGACCATCGAACGGAGGCCTTCCTTGTCTTCCTCGGTGATGCCCGTGCCATAGAAGACGGTCAGGACGGAACGGTCCTTGAAGTCCTCGATGGATTCGAAGAGTTTCCTGATGCATTCCAGCATAGAGGGATCGCTGCTTCTTACCTCATGGTTAGCGATGCCGATGAAATCGTTCTCCTTGACGTTGATCCCGTTATTGACGGAATCGCGGACGGCCTTGGAGACTTCCGCGCAGATGAGGTTCCTTATCGATTCCTCGACGATCGCGAGGTTTTCCTCGACGGTGTTATCGTAGGTATTTAACATCGATAGGGCGCTATAGCATTCGACGGCGGATTTGGTCTTCGCGACTTCGACGCGGGCCTTATCGTAGAGTTTCCCGGCTTGTTCAGCAGTCAATATGATGTTCGAGTTATTCGGGAAAACGATGATCGCGTCGGCGTTTACGGTTTCGAAGGCCTTGATGAAATCTTCCGCGGAAGGATTCATGGTCTGTCCGCCTGGAATCGTGACATCGACTCCTAATTTGGTGAATAGATCGGCGATCTCCACGCTTGGGGCGACCGCGATTAGGGCAATCGCCTTCTTTTCGGGGGCCTCAATCGGCATTTCCTTCAAAAGGACCTCGTTATGCTGAATCGACATGTTCTCCATCTTCCAGGTCACGAATTCGCCATATTGCTGAGCGTATTCCATGGCTTTGAATGGGGTTTTGGTATGGACATGGACCTTGACGATGTTCTTTTGCCTTAAGGCGACGATCGAATCGCCGATGCCTTCAAGGAAGGAGATCATGGCCTTTAGGTCGAATTTCTCGGGGCCTTGCTTGGAATTTAGAAGCTGAAGGATGAATTCGGCGCAATAACCGTATTCAAGCTCGGAATTCTCATCGAATGGGACTTCGCCCGTGGAGGATAAGGAATTGGTCGGGCCGTTCCATTCGACCGAATCATCGACCTCTTCGCCCCTGACGGCTTTGCCCATGCCCTCGATGATGGCGACGAGCCCCGCTCCGCCAGAATCGATGACGCCGGCTTCCTTAAGGACATCAAGAAGGTCGGGCGTATGTTCCAAGGAGACTTCCATCTGCTTGAGCAAAACGCGGAACAAGGCATCGAAATCCTTGATCTTATCGATATTCTCCGCGACATAATCGCTTCCTTCCCTAGCCACGGTGAGGATCGTGCCCTCAACTGGATGGACAACCGCGTCGTAGGCTTTGCGGGTCGCACAAGACAAGGCGAAAGCGAAATCGCGGACGGTCGCGGTCTCTTTGTTTTCAAGTCCTTCGGCGAGGCCTTGGAAGAACTGCGAGACGATGACCCCGGAATTGCCTCTAGCGGAAAGAAGCATCCCGGCGGAGCAGGCAAGGGCGAGCTTGCCGAGGTGGTTCTCGTTCTCCTCCCTCTCCATGGCCTTGACGCCACCGGAGATCGTGGAGGTTATATTCGTCCCCGTGTCGCCATCGGGGACCGGGAAGACGTTTAAATCGTTGATGTGCTGGTACTTCGATTTGATGTCACGGAAACCGTTCAACACCATCTCTCGGAACGAACTTGCATCCAAAACTTTCATAATAAGTATTCCTTTTTGATACTAGCGAATGAAAAGGCAAGGGCGTTGATCCCTTGCTCTATGGGCTTATTCGCCCGCGAAGGTTACTTCCTTACCAAAGCAATAGCAGATGACGAGGCCTGGACCGGAGGAGGCACCGATGATCGGGCCGACCTTATCGACGCGGATATCTTTCGGCTTAGCGACTTTGAGGATGGCTTCCTTGACGAAATTCGCCGCGGCTTCATCGTCACCATGGGAGATATAAATGGTCTGTTCTTCGATGTTTTCGGCGGCTTCGACGGTGAGGTCGACGATCTTTTGGAGCGAGGCGCGGCGGCCTTTCTCGGAGAGTGTCGCGACGTTATGGCCCTTGACGTCGGAGATGATGATCGGCTTGACGTGGAAGAGGTTGCCGAAGAAGGCCTTGGAGGCGGTGACCCTACCGGCGTTCTTGAGGTAGGTGAGGGTCTCGACGGTCGCGAATTGGTTGTATTTCAACTTGATGGAATCGAGATATTCGCCGACTTCGTTCACGTCTTTGCCTTCTTTCCTCATGGCATCGGCCTTAATCGCCATGTCGGCGATTGGGAAGCCAGAGATGAGGGTATCGAGGCAATAGCCATGCCATTCGGGGTTTTCGGCGTTCAATTTGGCCGCGACTTTCTTGGCGAGCTCGACGGAGACGGATAATCCGCTGGAGCAGGCAAGATAGAGGACGTCGTGTCCGCGTTTGACGGCTTCGCGGAAATATTCCTCGAAGGCGGCTTCGGAGACGGCCGCGGTGCGGATGCGGATGCCCTTCCTCATAAGTTCATAGAAGGAATGGAAATCGTATTCGCCATCATAATCGATGAGGGCGGGGAATTCGTGGATATCGCCCTTGATGTCGGTGGAAAGATACATCGGGATGAAGTCGACGCCATATGCTTCGCGCATGTCGCGTGGCATTTCGCCACAGGAATCGATGAGGATATCGAATGTTTTCATTGTTGTTTTTTTCCTTTCAATCAATAGTTGTCGCCGCCGCGCTTGAGGGCGTTCATGGTGGCGCGAACTTGTTTTTCACTTGGTTTCTTACCCATGGAGGCATACATGGCCCTGATTTGGGCTTCCGTTATCGGGGGATGTTCGCGGAGCTGCTTCTTGAAGAAGGCGCGGGCTCCGAAGAAACCTCCGATGAGGCCGAGGATTAGGGCCCCGATCGTTAGGCCTAGCCAAGCCCCGTCAAAAGCGAAGAGGATAACCATCATTAGGCTCTCCCGTCGTATTTGCCGGTCTCGGTGTCAACGAGGACCTTCTCGCCTTGGTTGATGAAAAGCGGGACGCGGATCGTGATGCCGGTTTCGAGGACGGCATCCTTGCTGCCACCGTTGGAAACGGTGTCACCCCTGACGCCTGGCTCGCACTCGATGACCTCGAGGGCGACTTTGGAAGGAAGGACGACGCCGAGGATCTCATCCTCATACATGACGACCGTGACCTCGGCATTCGGGGCGAGATAAGGGATCTCGTTGGTGAGCTGGGGTTTGCCGATTTCGACTTGCTCATAGGTCTTACCATCCATGAAGGCGAGGGTTTCGCCCGCGTCATAGAGGTAATTCATGACCTTCTTCTCGACATGGACGTCATCGACTTGGTAGCCGGAGTTACGGGCTAATTCGATGATAGCCCCGGTGCGCATGTTCTTGACCTTGACCTTCGCGACCATTTTCCTCATGGCCGTTTTGTTAAGAAGGATATCGAGGCATTGATAGAGGTTTCCTTCGTCGATGAAGTAATTCCCTGGACGGACTTCAGTTACGTTAATCATAAATCTTAATGTACTCCTTTTGGCTTGGCCCGCATTCTAAAACATGGCACGGGCCTTGTAGCGAGAGCATTATACATTGCCCCTTCCTATAAAGGAAGGAAAGAATTAAAGGTTTTTTCCCCTTTTCCTGACTGAAAGTCGAAAAAGTGGCTATTTCATCGGGTGAATCGCCACTTCGTTATTTTTATAAATACTTCTAGTATCGTTGACTAGATGACCATTTTGGCGAAGCGGAGGGCCTCCCCTAGATTGCTTGATCCATAATGTCCGGGGTAGATACGGATGGTTGGGTCGAGGGAATCGAGTTTTCCTAGGCTTGATTCGATTGAGGAACTCCTCCCGCCTTTTAAGTCGGTCCTTCCGATTCCTCTAGCGAAGAGGGTGTCGCCCGTGAACATTATCTTCTCACTAGGGAAAAGGAAACAGACGCTTCCTTCGGTATGGAAGGGGGTATGGATGACCTTGAAGGCAAAGGATTCGGTGACTATTTCATCCCCGTCTTCGACCGCGTATATCCCTTTTGGGGTCTTGAAGGAAAGCGGTTCCCCGAGAAGATCGAAGGAAAGGTTATATTTGGGGTCCTCAAGGCTAGGGATATCCTCTTCCCCCATGAAGACGGGGATATCGCCATGGATTTGCTCGATGCCCATGATGTGGTCGAAATGGCCGTGGGTCAAGAGGACGCCTTCGATTTTGCTATGGCGAGTTTTCACCAAATCCATGATCCTATCAAAGTGTGAGGAACCGACGTCGATGATAAGGCAGGGTCCGCCTTTGACGCCGAAAAGATAGACGTTCCCGTCATATCCTCCGTAATTTATGAGCAAGACCTGATTATCCATATAGCCTATCTACAAAAAATAAGGCCGAGGCCTTATTTCTTTTCCTTATGAAGGGTCATCTTCCGGCAATGCGGGCAGAATTTCTTGATCTCCATCTTGGTTGGATGAAGCTTCTTGTTGCGAGTCGTTAGGTAGTTCTCGTTGCCGCAGTCAGTGCACTTGAGGATGACTTGATCCCTTTTGTTCTTAGCCATTTTTTCTTACTACGCTCCTATTGCCCGCATAATGTATCATAATAGGGAGGAAAAATCTACAAAGTTTTTTCTTAATAGAAAAGGAGAGATGCAATGGTCGATAGGCGCAAAACCCGTCAGGTCAGAATCGGGGAATTGACCCTCGGAGGTCAGGAGGAAGTCATCATCCAGTCGATGTGTTCCATCAAAACGAGCAAGGTCGAGGAGGTTTCCGCCCAAATCAACCGCTGCGCCGCCCTTGGGGCCAAACTCATGAGGCTATCCGTCCTCGATATGGAGGATGCCCGTGCCTTCAAGGAGATCAAGAAAAGGGTTTCGATCCCGTTAATCGCCGATATCCATTTCCAATATGAATTCGCCCTTGAGGCGCTCGAAGCCGGGGTCGATGCCATTAGGATAAACCCCGGGAATATCGGGGAGGAATGGAAGATAAAGAAGGTCATCGAAGCCGCGAAGGCCCATCACGCCCCGATCAGGGTTGGGGTCAATTCCGGCTCCATCGATAAATCCATCTATTTCGGCAAGGACGTAATTGGGGCCAAGATCCTCGTCGAAAGCGCGAAAAAGCACGTTGCCATCTTGGAAAAATACGATTTCCACGATATCGTCATCTCCCTAAAGGGGAGTGACGTCAAGGAAACGATCGAGGCCTATCGCCTAGCCGCCTCCACTTTCCCTTATCCCCTTCATCTAGGGATAACCGAAGCCGGTCCCAAGGATATTGGGCTAATCCGCTCCTCCGCGGGGCTTTCGCCCCTTCTTCTTGATGGGATCGGCGATACCATCCGCATTTCCCTTTCCGATGAGCCAGAAGAGGAAGTCAAGGCCTGTTGCCGCTTGCTTCATGACCTAGGTTTATATAAGGATTATCCGACCTTCATCAGTTGCCCAACCTGCGGGAGGACCGCGGTTGATTTGATCCCCACCGCGAAGGCCATCCAAAATTACCTCGAGGAGAAAAGAAAACCCATCACGGTCGCGGTGATGGGCTGCATCGTCAATGGGCCGGGGGAGGCAAGACATGCGGATATCGGGGCCGCGGGAGGCAATGGAAGTTGGGTCATCTTCTCCCACGGGGAGATCCTCCGCAATTCCGATAACGAGCATATCGTGGGGGATTTGTTAAAGGAAATCGAGAAACTCGGTTAGGAGATTTCTTCTTTCCAGTTCTCTTGGTATTCCCCGTTTCTTAGCATTTCGATCTCTTTCTTATATGGAGGCAAACCATTCACATAAGGCGTCTCGAGGATCTTCGGGACGCTTTTTAGCCTTTCGTCATACGCGTATTTAAGCAGCGTTTCGAACCCGATCGCCCCATAACCGAGGTTTTCATGACGGTCCTTATGGGAGCCTTTGAAGGTCTTCGAATCGTTAAGATGGACGACGAGGATCTTGGATAAACCGATGATTCTATCGAATTCGCCTAAGGTTTTATCGATATCCTCAATGTCATAGCCCGCGTCGAAGATATGGCAGGTATCAAGGCAAATGCCGACTTTTTCCTTATGCTTGATAAGGGAGAGGATATAGGAAAGCTCTTCGAAACTGCGCCCGATTTCGCTTCCTTTCCCCGCCATCGTCTCCAGGGCGATTTTGACGTTATTCTCTTCTTCCAAAATCTCATTTAGGGCATCGGCTAGGTTTTGGGCCCCTTCCTCAAAGGAGGCTTCCTTCCTAGCCCCGGGATGGAGGACGAGGGTAGGCACGCCGAAAGCCGCGGTCCTCCTTATTTCCTCCTTTAGGAATGATTTCGCGAATTCGTAATTCTCGAGGTTTTCCTTATTCGCCAAATTGATGATATAGGGGGCGTGGACCACGAGGTTAGAAAGGGGAATCCCCTTTTCCTTTAAGAAGGCTTTCCCTTCATCTATATGCATTTCATCGAGGCTTTTCCTCACCGAATTCTGCGGCGCGCCCGTATAGAACATAAAGGCATTGGCCTTAAGGGAAAGGGCGAATTCCGCACAGGAAAGGAAATAGGAAGGGCCGGATAGACCGACGTGGCAACCTATGATCAAACACTCGTTCATTGCTTCTTGGCCTTCTTGGCGTAAGCCTCGTTTTTGGCCTTGCGGATATTCTCCTTGATGGCCTTGCGGCGATATTTGCCCTTGACCCTTTCGATCGCCCGTTCGGTCTTCCTCTTATAGCCAGGCTTCACCTTATCGCTTCTCGTGCGGGCCTTCGCGATTTTGATTTCCCTAGCTTCGTCCTCGTTATCCCATTTCTTCTTGTTGGTGAATTTGCGTTTGTTGATGAGGCCGAGTTCGTCTTTGACGAGGGTTTCGCCCTTGAGTTCATAATAATCGAAAGGGACCCCTTCCCCCAAAAGCTCGGTGGGCTTTTTGAGGGAATCGCGGTTATAGAAAACCCAGGAATCGCCGTGGCGGTCGAATCTGCCCGTGCGACCTGCACGATGGTAGTAATAGGCGTTATCGCTAGGCAAATCAAGTGAGATAACGTCGGTGACATCGGCTATATCGATGCCGCGGGAAAGCAGATCGCTGCAGACGATGAACTGATAGGCGTTGCTTTTTATGGCCCTTATGGCCTTCCTTCTTTCCCTTTCGTCCAAATCGCCATAGAAGACGACGGAATTTAGCCCCGCCGCCTTTAAGGCTTCGTAAGCTTTTTTAACCCCTTCCTTCGTGGAAGAGAAGATCATCGCCAAATAGGTTCCCCTAGCCTTAAGGAAACGGATGAGGGCGTCTTCGGTCCCCGCGTGCTTGATATCGACGAGGTGGTGGGAGACCGAACTCGCGGTTTTGTCTTCCTCCCCTTCATAGAGGAAGCTCGCGGAGATGTATTTGGCTAATTTGGCCTTAAGCCCTTCTTCGAGGGTCGCCGAGAAGACCATCGTCTGCATCTTTTCGGGCAATTTGTCGAAAAGGGAATCGACCTCATCGAAATAGCCTAGTTCCATAAGCATGTCGGCTTCATCGAGGACAAGGGTTTTGACCCCATGGAGATCGAGTTCATAATCTTCCGAAAGCATCGCGGAAAGACGGCCCGGGGTCCCGATTACGATATGCGGGGAGATCGATAGGCCTTCCTGGTTTTGCTCCTTGCCGACCTCGCTTGTGAATAGCCTTACCTTGAGGGAAGGGAAAAAGTCGCGGAAAGGCAAGGTGAAATCATAGATTTGCCTCGCGAGTTCGCGGCTAGGGGCGATGATGATGGCCTGAAGGCGGTGAAGGTTAAGGTCAAGACGCGAGATGATCGGGATGAGGAAAGCGTGGGTTTTCCCGGACCCTGTCGCGCTTTGGCAGACGAGGCTCGTTCCCCTTAGGGCTTTGGGGATGACCCTAGTCTGCACGGGGGAGGGCGAGACATACCCTTGTTTCTTAAGCGCGTTGATCATCGTCTCGCTTAAGGCGAATTCCTTGAAACTACCCATTCTTTCTTCCTCCTTCTCTTTTTTCGGGGGGATTATACCCTATTGCCCTTCCCTTTTGGGAAAAAGGCGCAAATAATTAGGATATGAAGGTTTATGAAGTCAAGCCATACGGGTATTGCGCGGGCGTCCTCCTTGCCTTAAGGAAAGCCTATGAAGCGAAGAGGAATCGCCCTAACCGCCGCGTATACCTTTTGGGGATGCTCGTCCATAACGAAGAGACTATCGAGCTTTTGCAAAACGCGGGACTCATCCTTCTTGATGAAAGGAAAGGGGATTTGGAAAGCCAGCTTAGAAAGTTAGGCCAAGGCGATTCGGTCATCTTCTCCGCGCATGGCCACCCCGAGATTTACGATGAAATCGCAAGGGAAAACGGGGTGGAGATAATCGATGCGACCTGCCCTTTCGTCAAGGAAAACGAGGCCGAGGCCAAAAAACTCATAAAGGAAAAGGAAGAGATTATTTATCTCGGGGTTAAGGGCCATCTTGAATCGGAAGGCTTCAGGGCCAACGTCAGGGAAGCTTGCTTCTATGATGTCCATAGCCATGAATTCGATAAAGACAAAATCCAGGGCGATTCCCCGATAGCCCTTTCCCAAACGACCTTAAGCGAAACGGAAATCGAATCTTCCTTGGCTTATCTATCTTCCTTCTATCCCGCTTTAAGGAAAGGGAAGCTCCGTTGCCTTGCGACAAGCGCGAGGCAAAAAGCCATGAAGGAACTGCCCGAAGATATCGATACGGTCATCGTGCTAGGCAGCAATTCATCGAATAATTCCTTGAAGCTATATGAAATCGCCCTTAAGAGTAAGAAAAAGGCCTACCTCGCCTTGAATCTGGACGCGGTTAAGGCCATCGACCTCTCTTCTTCTTGCTACGTCGCCTTAGCGACCGGGGCGAGCACTTCCTTGGAAACCTATCTTGCCGTGAAAGACTATCTTCTTTCTCTTTAAGCGGACAATTCCTTGTTTATCGCGTTAAGCAGATAATCGTAATAACGACGGTTATTGAGGGAAATATCACCTTGGAGGATCTTCGCGATCCTCTTTTTGTTTTGGAGGAGAAAATCGATATAATCCTTCCCTCTTTTCCTTCTGATAAAGGGCCCAAAGAGGAGGTCCTCCTCATTCAATATGGGCGTTTCCCCCTTTTTGAAGAGGATGATCGAATAGAAAAGGTCCTTCTCCTTGATGAGGTTCTCATCGATTATGGCATAACCTAACCCCAAGACGAATTCGCGAACATAACGGAGGTCGCGATGGGCGTCAAGAAGGATATATTCGATATGGGTGAGGTTGCGTTTGCCCCGAGTCAAGATATCGGCGATAAGTTTGCCCCCCATCCCCGCGAGGACGATGGTATCGACTTTTTCGTCAAGGCAATCGAGCCCGTTGGATAAGGAAAGGGAAATCCGATTCTCCATATGGGCTTCCTTAACCGCCTTAACCATATTCTGATACGGCCCTTGTTTATTGTCGATTGCCTGTAGGAAGGCGATATCCTCCCTATTTGCCAAAGATAGGGGCAAAAGACAATGGTCGGAGCCGATATCGGCAAGGCCGCGACTTGGTGGGACCATCTTGGCAATCGCCTCTAAACGAAGGGAAAGATTAGTATTCATCGTTATTTTTCTTTAATAATGTAGACAGTTTTCCAATGCCGACTTGATAATGCATCCTCGCGGCTTCGTCGCTTATCCCCATCGCGTTGCCAATCTCCGCGAAGGTTTTGAGCTGGGGCTTTCCGAATAATCCATAACGATAGCCGATCGCGTCTTTTTGCTTGCTCGTGAGTTTAGGCAAAACCGCCTGGATGGCCTGTAACCTCGCGGTTTGGTTCTCCTCGTTCTCCTCTTCCATTTCCTCGACATCCTGATTTAGGGAGACGAAATTCCCGTTATCAAAGCCAGGGTCTGGGCGATTGAGGCTACGGCGGAGCTTCTTCAAATAATTGTTGCAGGAATTCCTGATCCAAGGGTAGGCGTAGGTCGAGAAAATGGCCCCTTTGCGGTAATCGAAGGAATTCGCGGCCTCAAGAAGAGCGATTTTGGCCTCTTGGAACAAATCCTCGGTGGTTCCCGGGGTGCAGACATCGGAGAATTCCTTGATGACGGTTGCTTCCGCGTAAGGGAAATAGGAGGAAGCGACGAGATAGGCCGCTTCTTGCCCTTTGGCCTTATCCTCAAGCGAATCGGAGACGCGGCCTTTTTCGATGAGGGCGAATAATTCCTGCTCGTTCAAGGTAGAAGAAAAGGAGGAAGCCTTATGGACGTTGCGCTTGTTTGTTGCCATTTTGCTTCCTCCTTGTTCGTTATCCTATTTTAACGCCTTCCGGAGCCGTCTGAGAAGGAGTCGCGATAATCGCCAAGCCTCTTGGCCCTCGTCGGATGACGGAGCTTCCTGATGGCTTTGGCCTCGATTTGACGGATACGTTCGCGGGTGACCCCGAATTCGCGTCCGACCTCCTCGAGGGTGCGGGGGCGGTTATCGTCAAGCCCATAACGGAGGCGGAGGACCCTTTCCTCACGGTCGGTGAGGTCCTTCATGATTTCGTATAGCTCGTCCTTAAGCAAGGATTTGGTCGTGTATTCCTCGGGGCTTTGGGCTTCCTTGTCCTCAAGGAAGTCGCCGAGATGGGAATCGTCTTCCTCGCCGATCGGGGTTTCTAGAGAAACCGGTTCAAGAGCGATACGTTGAATCTCCCTGATGCGTTCAGGGGAGAGGGAACCGTCCATTTTATCGGAGATTTCCTCTGGCGTTGGGTCGCGGCCAAGCTCTTGGACGAGTTGGCGTTGGACGCGGGTCATCTTGTTGATGGTCTCGACCATATGGACGGGGATGCGGATGGTCCTAGCCTGGTCGGCGATTGCGCGGGTGATGGCCTGACGGATCCACCAGGTGGCGTAGGTCGAGAATTTGAAACCTTTGGTGTAATCGAATTTCTCGACGGCCTTTATCAAGCCCATGTTGCCTTCTTGGATAAGGTCAAGGAAATGCATGCCCCTACCGACATAATGCTTTGCAATGGCGATGACAAGGCGGAGGTTAGCGTTGATTAGGTGGTCTTTGGCCCTTTGCCCTTCCTCGATTTCCCATTCGGTCGCCCCTGGGGCGTTGCCGGCGACGATCGCCTTGGCGAGTTCGGTCTCCTCCTTAGCGGAAAGGAGCTCGACTTTGCCAATTTCCTTAAGATACATCTTAACGGAGTCGTTGACCTTGACCTCGCCGATGGAGATCTTTGATAAATCGCTGATCGCGGCCACTTCCTTCTCTTCGTCATCGAGGGTCGAATCCTCTTCGACCATCTCGTCTTCGTCTGCGTCCATTTCCGATTCGAGGTCCATCTCCGAATCGAGATCCTCGGCGCTTGGGCCTTCAGGTTCTTCTTCGGATTCATCGTCATCGGATTCGATTTGGATGCCGGAAGCGCGGAAATACTCGATCATCCCTTCCAAATCATCTTCGGAGAGGTCGAGCCTTCTGGTGGCGTCGAAGACGTCATCGAGGTTGAGGTAACCACGCTTTTTCGCTTCCTCGAGAAGCTGTTTCTTCAAGGTATCCAAAGAAACGAGGTCTTCGTCTTCGTCATCAAAGGGGATGTCCGCGTCGAGGAGATCATCCTTTTCGACGGCTTCTTTGGCTTTTTTGGCGGCTTTCTTCTTTTCTGGCATGTTTTTTACTCCCTTTCTTTATTCGTTGAGGTTTAGCCATCTTTTGTTGCGGTCCTTCTTCCGCGATGGCTTTATTTCTTGTTTTTCTTCGGCCATTCGCCGAGGCTTTTCTTGCGTTTGGCGAATTCCGCGATCGCCTTGGCGGCGGCGTTCGGGTCATCGCTTTGGCGGATGGCTTCCTTGGTTTTCTCCTTCTCCCTCTTGCTTTCCGCTTCTTCCGCGATGACCTTAAGGCAGGTATCGAGGGTTTTGCGGTCATAGGCGGGGAAATCCTTGGACATCGCTAGTTGCGAGGTCGCGTCGACTAGGACCATCGAGTTCTCGTCGTCGTTGGATTGCATGGCGGCGGTGATGGAGGAGATATCGACGATCGTTCCGGGGTGGTCTTTCTCATAATCGAGGATATACATCGCGATCGCTTCGTATAAATCGGTATGGAAATCGCCAATCGAGGATTTGAAGAATTCGACGGCCTCCTTTTCATACATCATGTAATAGAGGATGGTGCGCTCGGCCCTAACTAGGCGGCTGAGGGCCTTCTTCTCCGGATGGTTGAGGCTACGCTTTTTGACGGCGTCGCGGTAAATCGCTTCCTCGCGGGTGAGTGTTGGGGTTGGCTCCTTGTTAAGGAGGTTTCTGATGGCCTCGATTTCATAACCGGTGGCCTTGGAGAGTTTAGCGAGGTAATTCTCCTGCTCTATCCCAAAGGGGAGGGAGCGGATGGTCGGGAGGAATTGTTCGATGAGCTTTTGCTTTTCGACGCTGGTCTCGACCCTTTTGGTGTTGGTGAAGTAATTGAGCTGGAAATCAAGAGGCTCAATCAGGGTTTCCATCTTGGCCTTAAGGGCTTCCTTGCCTTCTTGTTGGAGGATATCGTCGGGGTCACGGAGGTCCTTGCCGTAATCGACGAAGCGGAAGGATATCCCGTTTTTAAGGAGTAAGGGGATCATCCTGATCATCCCATCTTGCCCAGCTGCATCGCCATCGAGGCAAATACGGAGTTCACATCGAAGTTTTTTAAGGAGTTCGACGTGGTCTTGGGTGAGGGCTGTGCCCATTAGGGCCACCGCGGATTGGATACCGGCCCTCTCCAAGGCCATGACGTCCATGAAGCCTTCGAGGATATAGCAGTATCCGTCGTGTTTGGCGGATGAGACGACGTTATGGTAGTTATAGAGGACGTTTCCCTTATGGAAGATCGGCCCTTCCTTGCTATTGACGTATTTCTTGTCGTGGATTCCGTCCAACCTTCTCGCGGAGAAGCCGATTACCTGGCCGTTATGGTCCGCGATCGGAAAGATGAGCCTGCCGGCGTTAACGTCGACGACCGCTTCCCCTTTTGGGACGGCGATGCCGATATCCTCAATGCTTTTGAGGGAATGCCCGCGCGTTGTGAGATATTGGATCGTCAAGGCTCCATCGTTTGGGGAATAGCCGATCCCGTATTTCTTTTGCTGCGCGGCATCGATGTTCCTATTCTTTAGATAATCCCTGGCGATTTGACTTTCATCGATCGACAAAGCGTATTTATAGAAGGTTTGCAAGTCGTTGATGCAATTATATAGACGTTCCTTCGCGGGATCGATTTGGACCTTGGGGGCGTTATCGATCAAACGAGGGTCGCTGAAGTTGACGATATCCGCGACTTTGCGAACCGCTTCCATGAAGGAGAGCTTATCGTAACGTTGGACGAAGGTAATCGCGTTGCCTCCGGCCCCACAGGCAAAGCATTTGAAGATCTGCTTGTCCTTGGAGATTTGGAGAGAGGGGTTTTTGTCATCGTGGAAAGGGCAGACCGCGACATAGTTGCGGCCATGCTTTTCGACGGAAAGGTAGGCCGAAATAACGTCGACGATATCTGCGGCTTTCAAGACTGCATCAATCAAGTCCTGACTATACATGGGCCTCCTTTCTTATATATAAATATATAGGTATAGGGATTAACTACTAATTTAGTGCTAGATAATTACTAGAAATTAGAACTCAATCTTCTTGGCGAAATATTCGGATAATTCGGCGATCGGAAGGCGGATCTGCTCCATCGAATCGCGGTCGCGGATAGTGACGGTCTCATCTTCTAGGGTCTGGAAATCAACGGTCACGCAGAATGGTGTGCCTATCTCGTCTTGGCGGCGGTACCTCTTGCCGATGGAACCGGTCTCGTCATAGACGGAAGATAGTCTCTTGGAGAGAAGGGAATTGACTTCGAGGGCCTTATCGCCAAGTTTCTTCGATAAAGGTAAGACCGCGACCTTATATGGGGCAAGGGCCGGGGAGATATGCATGACGACGCGCTTGTCGCCGCCTTCAAGCTCCTCCTCTTCATAGGAATCCATGACGACCATGAGGAGCAATCTATCGAGTCCCATCGAGGGTTCGATGCAATAGGGGACGTATTTCTCGTTGGTGTCGGGATCGAAATAGGTGAGGTCTTCCTTGGAATATTCCATGTGCCTCTTGAGGTCATAATCGGTACGGTCGGCGACACCGAGGATTTCTCCGAATCCAAGGGTCGGGAAATCGTATTCGACGTCGGTCGTGGCCTTCGAATAGAAGGCGAGTTCGGCCTGTTCGTGGTCACGGAAGCGGAGGTTCTCCTCCTTCACGCCCAAAGACATGAGGAACTTACGGCAATATTCCTTCCAATATTCGAACCATTCAAGATCGGTGCCCGGCTTGCAGAAGAATTCCATTTCGAGCTGTTCGAATTCCCTTGTGCGGAAGGTGAAATTCCCCGGGGTGATCTCGTTACGGAAGCTCTTACCCGCGTTACAAATGCCGAAGGGAAGCTTCTTTCTGGCCGTGCGGGCTACGTTTTTGAAGTTGACGAAGACGCCTTGGGCGGTCTCCGGACGGAGATAGACGGTCGAGGAAGCGTCCTCGGTCACGCCTATATGGGTCTTGAACATCATGTTGAATTTGCGAATCGGGGTGAAGTCGGCTTTGCCGCATTCTGGGCAAGTGATGCCGTGCTCCTTGATGAAGGCGTCCATCTGCTCATAGCTCATAGCCTCAACGTCGGCTTCGGGATGTTCCGATTTAATGAGGTTATCCGCGCGATGACGGGCCTTGCAGCATTTGCAGTCGACCATCGGGTCGTTGAAGGTCGAGACGTGGCCGGTCGCCTCCCATACGCGGGGGTTCATCAAAATGGCCGCGTCGATGCCGACGTTGGTCGGGCTTTCCTGAACGAACCTTTTCCACCAGGCGTCGCGGATATTGCGCTTAAGCTCCGCCCCGAGGGGGCCATAATCCCAGGTGTTGGAGAGCCCGCCGTAAATCGCGGATCCCTGATATACATAACCCGTCGTTTGAAGATGGGTCGTGATTTGTTCAAATGAATATTTGTCGGACATATTTCTTACCTCGTTGCTAATGCAATCACTAATTATTTCCAAAAATCCCCATTTTCCAATGTCCGAAATGAAAGATTTTGATTAATTTCTGCAAAATGGGCGCGTGAAGCCTATTTTCGCTTAAAGTTGTCTCAATAGTTCCAGACTGCGAGGCTTGAAATTGGTCGCGTTTTCAAGATGGGTCGCCAGCAAATCGTAAAGGGGGAGGAGGTCCTCCTTCTTGAAGGGGACGCGGGATAGATCGTCTAATCCGCAACGGAAGACATAACGGATGATCTTCAGGAGATAGGGGTCGAGTTTGACATCTTCTTCCAACAAACAATCCGCGCAGACAAAGCCCCCGTCAAGAAGCGATAGGCCGACGATTCCTTTCTTCCCCTTGCACCTAACGCAGGAATCGACTTCCAAGCCTAATCCTAGTTCTATCAAGGCCTTCGCGAAGCAGATGATGCCCGCGGTAAAGGGCTCAAAACCCTGTTTAATGGCCTCTAGAGCCTTTTTTAGATATGGATAGAGGAATTTACCCTCCGTTTCCTCTTCGTTGAAAATATGGCTTATTAGCTCGCATAGGAAGTTCTCGACGGCGATCGCGGACAAATCCCCTTCTTTTATATAGGATTCGATGGGCGCGGCTTCCTTAAGGGCGTAGACCCCGTTTTTGCTTTTGATAAGGAGGAAATCCGAATAGGAAAGCTCGGAAAGGGCGGCGCCGTTTTTGCTCGTTAACTTCTTGACCCCTCTTCCGTAAAAGGAAAAACAGCCGTCCTCGCCGATGCAACTGACCATCGCATCCGCGTCTTTGACCGCGGTCCTCCTCAAGACGATGCCTTTGATTCTGAAAGTATCAAGATTCCCCATACCCATAACGGGAGAGCTTCCCGGGATTATCCCTCCATGAGGGGTCGACGATGACCTTGAGGTTCATCTCCACGCTTAAATGCCACATCCTCGCGAGTTCCTTGCTCGCCCCAAGGCGGATCTTCTTGATCATCTCCCCGCCTTTTCCTATCACGATGCCCTTATGGGCGTCGCGCTCGGTGACAATCGTCGCGTTAAGGGCGATTTCCCCTTCTTTTTCCTTGATGGATTCAATGAAAACCGCGGATTGATGGGGGATTTCGTCAAGGAGGTACTTGAGCATGACCTCGCGTATCGCTTCCTTGGCCTGATAGGCTTTGTCCTTATCGGTCAAGGAATCCTCGGGGAAGAAGAAAGGTCCTTCCTCCAAATAGGGCAAGGCCGCTTCCTTTATTTCCTTGATACCGAAATTCTCGATGAAGGAAGCCTCGATTATCGGGGTATCCGGGTGGGATTCCCTTAGTTTTTCCTTGAGCTTCATCGCCTTTTCGGGCCTGATCAAGTCGATTTTGTTGATGACGAAAACGCGGGGCGATTCCGAATGTATGGAATTGAAAATCCTGATGTCGTCTTCGATATTGCGGGTCGAGGCATCGATTAGGTAGAGGATCAAATTGACGTCCCTAGCGGATTCGAAGGCGGATTTACGCATGATCTTGTCGAGGCGTTGCTTGCCGAAGAAGATGCCCGGGGTATCGACGAAGACCATCTGATAATCCTTTTCGGTGAGGATGCCCATGATAGAATCGCGCGTGGTTTGGGCTCTAGGGGTGACAATCGAGACCTTCTTCGATAAAAGCGCGTTCAAAAGGGTGCTTTTCCCGACATTCGGTTTTCCCAAAATGGCAATGAATCCGTTTCTCATAGGTTTTTCAGGGCCTTTTCGTCGAAAGCGAAAGGCAAAAGCTCCTCGGGGGTCGTCTCCTGGAGATCGCCGCGGAGGGAGGCCATCAATATCGGGGTGCCCTTAGGCATGAGTTCGCTGATGACCTGACGGCAGGCCCCACAGGGTGTCACCGGCCCTTCGGTATCGGCGATAAGGGCCAAAGCAAGGAAATCCTCTTTCTTGTAACCGTTATTCATCGCGTTATAGATCGCGTTCCTTTCGGCGCACATGCAAAGGGGGTAGGAGGAATTCTCGATGTTCGCGCCGTGGAATATCCTTCCATCGCGCATCAAAGCGGCCGCGCCGACCTTGAATTTGCTATAGGGGGAATAGGATTTCTCCCTCGCTTTCTTGGCTTCTTCGATCAGAAGGTTCTTGTCCATGGTTATTTCCTTTCTTCCTTGGTTAGCTCAAGGATTTTTTCCTGAAGGGGGAACATGATCTCCTCGTCCTCCTTCTTCATGTGGTCATAGCCTAGAAGATGGAGGAGGCCATGGCAGAAGAGGAAGGATAGTTCCCTTTCGGGGGTATTGCCGATTTCCTTAGCCTGCTCAAGGGCGCGGGGCACGCAGATGAAGATCTCACCTAATAGGCGGGGAACATCCCCTTTTATCGCGCCCAATTCGCTCTTATCGTCATTGAAGGCGAAGGAAATGACGTCGGTTATCCTGTCGATCCCGCGGTAGTCGCGGTTGATCTGTTGGATGGATTCGAAATCGACGAGGGAGACGTCGACTTCGTAATTCGTCTTGATGTTTAGGTATTCAAAGGCTTTGCCCATGATGAGGGCGTATTCCTTTTCGAGGACATCGTATTTAGGGTCCAACTCGTTTTCGAATAGCAATTCCATAACTAAGTTATTTTACCATAAACAAGGGGTCTTGGAGTAGGGTCACTCCACGAAATAACGGAGGAAAAAGGGCTCCTCCTTCCTTTTCTTCTCCACCCCTTCATAGGATTTGAAGGTCTCGATGGTCAAACTCACCACGATATGGATGGAAAGGCAATAGAAGATGAAGGTCTCGAGTGAGGCTAGGCCCGTTATCGCCATCGCGATGGAGGAGAAAGCGACGGAGATAACGAACGTGAAGGTCTCCCTAGAAAGCAAAAACGAGGCGTAGGAAGTCGAGGAGGCGAAGACCCCAAGCAAAGCCGTCTTCCTATCTTCTTCCGAGAGGCGGACGTTGAGGAAGGTATCCTCCTTTTCCTCGATCATTCCTAAGGTTTTCTTTTCCCTTGGGGTATCGAGGATCACAAGGAGGACGCTCATGAGGATCGCTAGGCAAAGAAGGGTCCCGAAGAAGAGGTTGCGGATCGCTAGAATCGTCACGAGGCCAATCGTCTCCGCTAGGGTCGCCGCGAATTGGCCAAGGCTAGTGAAGGCGTAGGCTTTGTATTGGCAATAATGCGTGTAGAGGCTCCTCCTTTTGAGGGGGTCGTTATGGAGGAGGAAACGCCCGTAATTACGGTCGAACGCCTTGAAGGAGGCGATCTTGATGAATCTCCCGATGAAAACCGACGTTAACGAAAGAAGGAAGAAGGTTATCGGAATCGCCAAGACGTATCCTTCAAGGGTCGACATCCCCAAAAGGAGAAAGGGCAGGGGCAAGAAGGAGAAAAAGGCATCGAGGAGGTTCCATCTCCTGGTTTTGTCCTTCTTCTTTTGGAACGATTGCCCAAGTTCCCTATATGAAAGGAGGGAAACGAAGGTTCCGGAAAACACGCGGTGGAGGTCCTCGTGGGGGATATAACGCTTTCCTCTCTTGGGGTCATAAACAACATAGTCCTTCCGCCTTTTCCTCTCCAAATAGACCATGTGGGTCGATTTGCTTTCGCTTAGGATCAGCAAAAGGGGATATTCCTTGTTCTCGAATAGTTCGGATGGGTCTTTTGTCCTAAAGACCTCGAGGGAAAGGCCGTGGTTAAGGGCATATTCCTTTATATCCAATAAGGAAGGGGCCATTCCCTCGATCTCCGGTTCCTCCGCATAAGCGAAGTCCTTCCTTTTGGACATATGGATCAGGGCCATCTTCACCGCGGCATAGCCGCAGCCCTTCTCCTGTGATTGGTAAACGATTTTTGTCTTCATACTAACTAATAGTGGAAAAAATCGAAAATTGGCTCACTTTTTTGAAAACTTTTTGCAAAGATGGCTTTTAATCGAAACTATTTTTTTGCACTTTCCTTTTCGGGCAAGAAAAAACCCGTCGCTTGGACGGGTCTAGTTAGCTAAGGGCTTAGAACTTCTTGCGCCTGGCCATTTTGGATTTCATTTTCCTCTTTAGGCCTGGTTTGAGATAGGCTTCGCGCTTGCGAGCTTCAAGAAGGATGCCAGACTTGTTCACGCCGCGTTTGAAACGACGGAGGAGTTCGTCGACGTTTTCCCCTTCGCGGAGAGTTGTCTTAACTGCCATCTATAATCACCTTCCTTTCTGGTCGCGAGCAATAACATACCATCAAAAGATGGACGTTTCAATCGGAAAATTTAACTTTTGGATCTTATTTGCCAAGTTCTTCCATTATCTTGACGGAAGCGGAGCATCCAAGGCGGTTCGCGCCGGCTTCGATGAGGGCTTTGGCTTCGGCGAGGGTATGGATGCCTCCACTAGCCTTAACGCCGAGCTTATCACCGACGGTTTCGCGCATGATCCTGACGGCTTCGACGGTCGCTCCTCCTTTGGAGAAACCGGTCGAGGTCTTCACGAAATCGGCACCGGCGTCCATCGCTGCTTTGCTGGCGTAAGCGATCTCCTCATCGGTTAGGAGGCAGGTTTCGAGGATGACCTTGAGGAGTTTTCCCTCGCAGGCATCCTTGATGAGGGCGATTTCGTAGACGAGGTCCTCGTATCTTCTTTCCTTGACCCAGCCGACGTTGATGACCATGTCGACCTCTTCCGCCCCGTTCATGACGGCGATGGAGGCTTCGGTGGCCTTGACCGAGGAGGAATTGGCCCCTAAAGGGAAACCGATGACGGTGCAGACCTTGACGTTAGAGCCTTCGAGCTGTTCCTTAGCCAAGGAAACAAAGCAAGGATTGACGCAGACGGAGGCGAAATCGTATTTCTTCGCTTCCTCACAAAGGCGGATGATGTCCTTTTCGGTGGCTTCTGGTTTGAGCAACGTGTGGTCAAAGTATTTGTTGAATTCCATTGTTTTCTCCTTCTTCTAACAAAAAGGCCCATACAAAGGGCCTTGAGGTGACTTATTCCTCTTCTTTCTTAGCGACGACCGACTTGCCGCCATAATAGCCGCATTTCGGGCAAACGCGATGGGAGCGGATCATTTCTCCGCAGTGTGGGCAGGCGACGAGGCCGGTGACTTCTAGCTTGAAGTGGGTGCGGCGTAGACGCTTGCGAGTTTTGCTGATTCTTCTCTGTGGGACTGCCATTTTCTTTTCATCTCCTTTTGAGCGAGCAAATTATATTTGTCTTGTGTGCGTAGGCAACATGATTTTTGAGACAATGTCAAAAAAATTCCGAATTAGTCCGATGCCACCTTATCGTCATAAATAATTTCCGCGATTTCTCCATGACGTGGTTTATCGCTAGGAAGGGCGACGAGGAGATAGTTTTCGGTATGACCAAAGGCAAGGCGCTTCTTTTCGTCGTAATCCTCGAACAGGACGGGCATGCTTCTTCCATAAAATTGCGATTCGTATTTCTTCCTTAAGGATTTGGAAAGATTCATAAGACGTTTGACGCGTTCCTTCTTTATCTGCGGGGAGAGGTCCTTCATATAGTAGGCGGGCGTGTTCGGACGAGGGGAAAAGGGGAACACGTGGATTTCCGCGAATTTGGCTTCCTCGCAGAATTCGAGGGTCTTTGCGAAATCCTCTTCGGTTTCGGAAGGGAAACCAACGATTATATCGGTGGTAATCGCGATTTCCGGACGGATTGATCTAATAGCGGAAAGCTTTTCGAGGAAAGCCTTGGTATCGTAATGGCGGTGCATGGCCTTCAAGACATCGGAGGAGCCGGATTGGAGGGGGATATGGAGGTGATCGACGACCTGCTTCTTGTTTCTTAGCAAGGAGAGGAAGCCATCGTCGATCTCCGATTCCTCGATTGAGGAAATCCGCAATCTATCGAGCTTTTCGCATTTGTTCAATATGGCGTTAAGCAAATCGGCGAGACGGAAATGGCCGTCAAGATCCTCCCCATAGGCGCCTATATGGATTCCCGTGATGATGATCTCGCGGAAGCCTTTGTTTTCGAGGGCAATCGCCTCTTCTACGACTTCCCTCGGTTCGCGGGAGCGTGAATTCCCGCGTAGAGTGGGAATATAGCAATATGAGCAAAAGTTATTGCATCCATCTTGTACCTTAAGGTAGGCGCGGGCGTTATCCGAATAGGCATTGAAGCCTAGTTCTTCATAGGATTCATTGCGAACGCTTGGCTTAACGTCGATTATTGGCTCGTTTTTCCTAAGCGACTCTTCCAGTAGGCTAAAGGCCTTGGAACGGTTGGCGGAACCTAAGACGACGTTGGCGCCTAAAGATACGCATTCATCTGCGTGTGTCTGGGAATAGCACCCCATCACGAGGATCGATGCATTAGGATTCCTACGCCTAAAAGAAGATATATGTTGACGAGATTTCTGATCGGCCCTTGCGGTGACTGAGCAGGTATTTAAGACAATGACATCAGCCTCTTCCGGATTTTGGACTTTACGCAACCCGTGTCGCGATAATTCCTCTCCAAGGGCAGAGGTCTCATAAGCGTTGACTTTGCAACCTAATGTATGAAGGTAAAATGATTCAAACATTACCTACTACTCCGCGTTTTCTCCCGATTTATTCGAGCGAATTGAATCTAAATGCTTTGCTAATAATCTACTAGAAATTAACCTATTTTTTACCAATTCAGCAAAGAAGGCGTCTTTGTTGCCGGAATAGTATGCATTGACCACCGGAATGAGCTTTCCGATCATATGGTTGGGCGAAGGCTTCCTTAAATCCTTGTCGAAAAGATATATCGCTTCTTCCAAACGCCCGCCTTTATTGACGAAATAAATTGCCAAGGCATCGTAATCATAGAATGCCGAGCCCTCTCTGGCTTTCTTCAACCTGACAAGCTTCGTGAAAATGGAGTTATATAGGTCATCGCCATAGAGGTCGAAAGGATCGGAAATGATTGAATCGAAGTCCTTTAATAACGATTTATAGGGCATTTCCTCCAATTTCCAGAAGTCCTTCTCGTAGATTCTATTGATACTTCTTGAAAAGAAAGGGATATAGATTTTGCTTTCTTGGTCAAAGGCATATGGGAGATCGCTTATCTCGGCTTGGACCTTTTTGGATACTTCTTCCTTCTGCTCTTTGTTGATTGTTTCAAGAAGTTGGCCTTCCATCAAGGAAAAATAGATTTTTTCGATGGTCTTTTTGTTAATGAGTCCACGAATTATGATGTTGGCCCTGACGATATCGAAAGAACGTTGCGCATTCGCATAGGTCATAAACATGGGGTTTGAACGTAAAAGCACGTTGTTATCGAGGAAAAATTGCATTTCAGAAGAGCGATTGAAATGCGTCCTCCTCTGCCTTTTGCGGGTCAATGTGAAGAAATCCATTTTATTCTTCCCCCTTCGCGACTATTAGGCTCGTCGAATAAATCGCCGCGGTTTCCGCCCTTAACATGCTTCTTCCTAGGCTTACGAATTCGAATCCCACTTCCTTGGCCTTAAGAATCTCCTTATCCGAAAAACCTCCTTCAGGACCAATCAAAACCAAGATGTCCTCGCCTTTTTTGATGTTGTTTAGCTCTTTGAAAAGCGATTTGGAATCCCCCAAAAGACCTTCGTAGGCGAGATAGCGATGTGAAGCTTTGAGCCTTAATACTTCTTCAAAAGAAGAATATGGCAAAACGGCAGGGACGATGTTTCTACGACATTGGACGGCGGCTTCCTTGGCGATTTTCCGCATCCTTTGGAGTTTGTTGTCCTCTTTCCCCTCGGGACGGACGATCGAGCGCTCGGAGACGAACGGGGCGAATGAGGTCGCTCCGACCTCCGTGGCTTTTTGGATGATTAATTCGTTATGGTCGGATTTTAGCAACGAGAAAGCCAAGGTTAGTTTGATGTCCGGTTCCCGCTTATTCTCGACTTCTTCCTTAACCGTTATTCTTAACGGGGAAAGCGAAGTTATTTCGCATTGATAAAGCTTTCCGTCTTCGGTAGAAATCTCGATGGGCTCGCCGATTTCTGCCCTTCTAACCTTAAGATGGCGTAAATCATCCTCTTCAAGGAAGGCCCCGTCTCCAACGATTTTTCCGAAATAATGCTGCATTAACGGAGGAACTCCCCTTCACCGTCACGGGGCGAATCCTTTTGACGGAGATAGAATGAATAGATGGCGAAAAGCAAAAAGGCCACGCCGAAAGCGATTAGATAGCCAAATCCCTGCAAAGGGGTGAGGAAAGTCAGAAGGCTTCCCATAAGGGCGAGGATGAAAACGGTTATCGCGATGTCGATATAACCGAGCTTAGGCTTCTTGATATAGAAATTATGAACCCCGGCAAATCCTAAAAATAAGCATAGATTCGCATAAACTGCCTGGGATTTCGATTTATAAAGATTGACGTTCTTCCCATCCATCTTGGCGATGTTTTTGGTTATATCCATCGTTTTATAGGAGGCGGGAATCGGGTCTTTTCCGCCGCAATAAGGGCAGATATCAGTTTCGAATTTCTCGATTTGACGATTACAATGACGACATGTTGGCATAGGGGGTTGTTTCCTCGGGTAAAAGTATAATCTCCATGAAGAATCTTCTCCATAGAGAAAAGAAGGAAAATTACCCTTAAAGTAAATCAACCAATATCGAATCAAGCCGAAGCATACCCTTGTCTGTTACCTTGATTCTATCGTTTTCGACGATGACATTTCCGTATTTCAAGTGCTTCTCGATCGCGGTCTTTCTGCTAAATAGCAAGTCCTCATCGAAACGATCGCGGAATTCTCGGAGATCAAAACCTTCTTCTAGCCTTAATAAAGTTAGAAGATAATAGGAACGGTCATCGGCCTTGTTCACTTTTTCCTCTTCGACTTTGCGAATTCCTTTTAGGTAGTTGTTTATCGAAGGGGTTATTCTGTAACGGACCCCGTTTTCATAGCCCGAGGCCCCAAGACCTAGGCCATAATATTGTTCATCGCGCCAATAGACGAGGTTATGGCGGGATTCATAACCAGGAAGAGCGAAATTGCTGACCTCATAACGTCTATAACCGGCTTTCCTAAGCTCTTTTAGGATTATTTCATAGAAATTAGCAAGAATATCGCCTTCTGTTTCCTTTACCCCTTTTCCGTAAAGGATCGTCCCTTTTTCCAAAATTAAAGAATAAGTCGATAGGTGAGGGACTTTTAAGGAAAGAATCGCTTTGATGTCATCGAGCAATTCTTCCTCATTCTGACCTTCGAAGCCATACATCAAATCGACATTGATGTTTTTGATGCCGTTACTCCTAAGGGTGATGATTGCTTCTTCAACGGCCTTGAATGTATGCGTCCTACCCAAATAGGAGAGGTATTTGGGATTCGCGCTTTGTAGGCCAATCGATACGCGGTTGACGCCGACTGCTTTCATAATTCGCGCTTTTTCGGGCGTCAGGGACTCCGGATTGCATTCGACCGTAAATTCATACCCTTCACCCAAAGATTCGCCTAATTCGGCCAATAAGGAGGCAAAAAGACCATCTTCGAGGCAAGAGGGCGTTCCTCCTCCCACATAGATGGTCTTCATGTTCATTAAATTGGCCTTTTTGATATCTTCAAGAAGGGCTTCGACGTAAGATTGTTCGAAAACGGGATTCTTCAACAATTTGCAAAAGTCGCAATAGGTGCAGATGCTTTTGCAAAAGGGAATATGGATATAAGCCGATTTCGGAGAAGGGTTCATTGATTGCTAGGATCGTCGTCCTTCTTTTCTTCTTTTGGCTCTTCCGGCTTGACTTCTTCCTCGCTTTCCTCGGTTTTTTCGACCACATCTTCTTCGATTGGTTGGAGAAGACGGTCTAATTCCTCGGCGGCTATTTCCTTTTCGGATTTGGGTTTTTCGTCGCTTTTGAAGAGCTTCGTATATTTCTTAAGAAGGATAACCGCCACGACGATGACACCGAAGATGCCAACGATGAGCAACGCGATTACAAATCCTGGAAGAGTTTCGAATATAGCTAGCATTTTTTAATCTCCTTGTTTGATTGGGGTGTAGACGTATTTGTTTTTGACACGCAACTTCTTATAGAGTTTTTCCTCGGCGAGGAGATCCATGGAGGTGCGAGCTGTTTCATAGGCGCAACGGACGCTGCGCTTGAAATCCTGGATGGTGTAATAGCGGCCCATCGTGCAATGGTTCGCATAGAAGGAAGCTTGGGCTTTGCGAAGCAAGGGATGCGTCTCGAGAAGATAACGCGTCATTTCCTTTACTTCTTTGTCACTCTTCGTGGCTTTTCTGGGAGCCGAGAAGGCGGAATCACCATCTTCCTCCACGGAATAATAGTCGGTTGCCTCCTCTATGTCAGCAACTTTCGGGGGCCTACGCTCTTTCTTGGGCTCCTCGATCACTTCCTCTTCTGCTTTGACTTCTTTTAGTTCTTCCTTAGGAATCTCGCGTTTTTCCCTTTCGATAGCCGAATTTTGAATGGCTTGGAACCCATCGAGCATCGAGATTATCGAGCGATATAGGATTTGACCGCCTTCAAGGACGAAATAGGTGATATCCCCCGTTCTCCTGATTTCGGGTTCTTCGTATTTTTCGAAGTGGGGGGAATAGAGCAACACTTCCTCAAGGGGCAAAAGGGCGGCCACATTGACTAGCCCGTTCTTCGCGAGGATGAATTTCCCAAGGGCCACCGCCAAAAGCTTGGTGAGTTCCTTGGAATCGAAGGGTTGGACATAAACGATGTAATAAATGGCGACCAACGCTTTGAAAAGCAAGCTGTTATCCGATGTATTTAGATAATTCCATAATTCCTTGAGGAGCTCTTTGATTTGCTGAGCTGGGGCCCCGGAGGAATAGGAATCGGTCATGAAGGTTTTTTGATCGCTGCTTCTATATAAAGTCGTGATTTCCTCGGTGCCAAGAAGCATCCCGAAGGCATCGCCGAGGAAGGCGTCCTCATTCTCACAAGTCTCGACCATCCTTGGCATATTGTCGAGGAGTTTCTTATAGCCATAGACAATGCGTTTGGCGGGACTTGTTTCGTTGAAAACTCCGCTTAACATCGCCTTGACCGCTAATTCTGGGACGTCAGCCTTAAGCAATTGGCCGGCGCAAAGAAGGTTATGGACATAGCAATCCTTATCCGCTTCTTCCTTTGTTTCATCGAATCTAGCGACCGTTTTGTATTGACGGAGAAACTCCGTTATCGCCGTTTCGTTGGCTTCCAGTTTTCTGATTACCGATTCCAAGGCCGTGTAATAGAACGGGCCGCGGGCGATCGTGCGAATCGAAAGCGTGGCTTTGTGGGCGTCGCGGTAGTTTTTGACGTCCTTCCAAACGAAATCAATCGAGGAAAAACCAAGCTTCTCGGCTACCCCTTTGGGGGATAGATACTCAAGGTCGGTATAACGAACTTCACGTGAATTCTCATCCATGGCGAATCTTTCCTTTTCTTGGTTTCATTATTGTAGGAGAACAAAGGTTCCCTTTCAACCAGAAAACTACTAATTTTAATAGTCGGATGTTAAAGAAATGCCCCATTTTTTCGGAATAAACGGGGCATGATTAGAAAATTAGGAAAGAAACTACTCTTCCTCGCCGTCGATGCTAAGAATGGCCATGAAGGCTTCCTGAGGAACTTCGACCGAACCGACGGCCTTCATCCTCTTTTTGCCTTCCTTTTGTTTTTCCAACAGCTTCTTCTTTCTGGAGATATCTCCGCCATAGCACTTGGCCAAGACGTCTTTCCTGACGCTCTTGATATCCGCGCGGGCGATGATTTTTCCAGCGATCGCAGCCTGAACCGGGACTTCGAATTGCTGACGGGGAATAACAGATTTAAGTTTCCTAACGATTGAAATCGCCCTTCCATAGGCGTTAGGCCTAAAGACGATCGAGGAAAGGGCGTCAACGACTTCGCCGTTAAGGAGGATATCCATTTTGGCCAGATCGCTCTTCCTATATTCCTTGAATTCGTAGTCCAAAGAGGCATAGCCTTTCGTATAACTCTTCAATTTATCGAAGAAATTGTAGATTATCTCAGATAACGGCAAATCGTATTTGACAATAACCCTCGTATCGTCGAAATACTCCAAATCGACATATACGCCACGACGTTCTTGGCACAATTCCATAATCGGGCCAACATATTCTTTTGGGGCCATGATGGAAGCTGAAACAAATGGTTCCTGAATCTCGGAAACAGTCGATAAATCCGGAAGTTTCGATGGGTTATCGATTTCAAGGACGCTCCTATCGGTTTTGGTTACGCGATAGACGACGCTTGGGGCGGTAAGAATCAAGTCGAGGTTATATTCCCTTTCAAGCCTTTCCTGCACGACATCCATATGGAGCAGTCCGAGGAAACCGCAGCGGAAACCAAAGCCAAGGGCTTGGGAAGTTTCCGGTTCATAGACAAGGGAGGAATCGTTGAGGGAAAGTTTTTCCAACGCATCCTTCAAGTCACCATATTTCTTGCTATCTACTGGATAAAGTCCGCAATAAACCATCGGATTGATGCGACGGTAGCCAGGGAGAGGATCCTTGGCGGGATTATCCTTTAATGTAATCGTTTCGCCCGGGAAAACGTCGTGGATATCCTTGATTTGGGCCGTTAGATAACCGACTTCTCCTGCTTCAAGGGCAGAGGTTTTCATTTCCTGAGGAGTTCTAATCCCAACTTCTGTGACAAGATAGGTTTTTCCAGAATGCATCAATGAGATCGTATCCCCGACTTTCACGGAACCGTCTTTTATGCGGATGTTGACAACGACCCCACGGTAAGAATCGTAATATGAATCGAATATCAATGCCTTAAGGGGGGCGCTAAGGTCTCCGTTTGGGGCTGGGATCTCGGTCACGATGCGCTCGAGCACTTCATCGACCCCCAAACCCGTCTTCGCGGATATTTCGCAGGCGGAAGAACAATCGATGCCAATGCGGGTTTCGACTTCTTCTTTGACGAGTTCAGGCATCGCGGAAGGCAAATCTATCTTGTTGATGACGGGAACGATGGCCAAGTCATTATCGACTGCCAAATACACGTTAGCGAGCGTTTGCGCCTGGACGCCTTGGGTGGCGTCGATAACCAAAAGCGCTCCTTCGCAAGCGGCAAGGGAGCGACTGACTTCGTAAGCGAAGTCGACGTGCCCCGGAGTATCGATGAGGTTATAGATATAGGTTTCGCCGTCTTTGGCCTTATAGGTGACCGTGACGGCGTTTAGCTTAATCGTGATGCCCCTTTCCCTTTCAAGGTCCATCGAATCGAGCAATTGCTCCTTCATAAGGCGTTTCTCGACCGTTCCAGTCAATTCCAAAATACGGTCAGCCAAGGTCGACTTACCGTGATCGATATGGGCGATTATCGAGAAGTTTCTAATGTTTTTCTGGGAAAATGGCATGGCGTTTTTCTCACGCAGGAAATAATACCAACTTCGAAGTCTTTCTTATACAAGAAATTTTCAAACCCTATTTATCTTTGTAGAAGGCTTTGAGGGATTCCCTTATTTCCTTTGGTTCCATGATGACCTCATATTCGCTCCAAAGGCGCTCAAATAGCCTTCGGTACTCTTCCTTCATATAACGGTCATCAAGGAGTAAGGCGGCCCCAACGTCACTTGGGCTTCTAATCAATCTTCCGACTGCCTGCATGACTTTGTTCATGCCGGGATTCTTGTAGGCGACCTCGAATCCATCTTCGCCTTTTCCTGAATAATAATCGCGGATTAGGTTATTCTCGGTGCCGATTCCTGGAAGACCAATGCCTACGATTGCCACTCCGATAAGGCGGTCATCAACCATGTCGATGCCTTCGGAGAAGCTTCCCCCAAGAATCATCAAACCGACGTTGGTACCTTCTGGGGAAGGTGGGAAATTCGCGAGGAATTCTTCCTTTTCCAAGGCATTCATCGAACGGTCCTGAACGAAAATAGAGGCATCCTTGATATCGATAAGGGAACGGATGTTCCTCAGATATTCATAGGAAGGGAAATAAATGAAGTAATTGCCTTTTTTGGCTTTGACGAATTCCTCGAGGTATTTGGCGACCTCTACGTAAGTCGATTCCCTATCCTTATAACGGACGCTGACTTTGGGGGCTAAAAGTAACTTGAAGTTTTCCTTCGGGAATGGGGAAGGCAAAAGAAGATAAGGATAATCGTCCCTTCCTAGAATCGACTGCATGAAATATCTGATGGGGGAAAGGGTGGCGGAGAAAAGAATCGCGGAGCGGACGCGGCTAAGCTGCTGCCTTAAAAACGGCGAAGCATCGAGGCAAAGCAATTTGAAATGGACTTCCTTTCCCTCTTCATAGCAATAGAGTTTGCTGTTGCCCTTGAAATAGTTCTCGTAAAGCGTTTTGAAGCGATATGTCTCCCTCATCAGTTCCTTGGTTTCTGAAGGGAGAGTCATTTTTCCTTTCTTCTTATGACGAATATTCGCGTTAATCAAGGATTCGATGGCTTTCTCCAATTCCTCAGGGACTTTTTGGTATACTTGCTCCTTCTCGTCTATCTTCAAACAGGAAAGAATCGCGTTTTCGAGCTTTCCGATGCCTTTCTTCAAGGATAAGGCCTCCTTGGATTTGCCAAGTGCTTTCTTGGCATAGAAGCAAAGTTCCGTCGAAAGCTCCGCGGAGAACATGCTCCTTCCCCTTTCGACAAGGTTATGGGCCTCGTCAATTAGGACGATATCGCGCGATGTGTCGACACTTTCGTCGAAATAACGTTCCAAATGGACGAGAGGATCGAAGAAATAATTGTAATCGCAGATGACGATATCCGCCCATAAACTGAGGTCGAGTTGGAACTCAAAAGGGCACATGGTCTTTTCCATGCAGGTCTCGATGATCGTCTCCCTTGAGAACCTCTTTCCGCTTTTAGCGACTTCAAGCATCGCCTCTTTGAGTTTGCCGTAATAGTTTTTGGTGAAAGGACAATCATCGGGGTTGCAGGCGTGGCCTGGCAAAAAGCAGATCTTATCGCGAGAATGCAGGAAAGAATCGTTAGCAACTAACCCTTTTCCATACATTTCGGTCAAGGCGTCATAGGCAGCGATTCCGCCTAATGTTTTCGCGGTAAGGTAAAACAGTTTTTCGTTTCTTCCTTCCTTAAAGGATTTGACGAAGGGGTAAAGGGTCGACATGGTTTTCCCGATGCCGGTTGGTGCTTCTGCGAAAAACACCCCTCCTTTTATCGCGGTCCCATAGGAATATTTGGCAAGCTCTCTTTGGCCTGGCCTGAAATCCCCATAAGGAAAAGGCAGGTTAACGACCGATTCGTCGCGTTTTTTACGGTGTTCGTAGACGATGCTTTCGAGCTCAAAGTATTCCTTTATATATTTATATACCCGTTTCTCCACTTCCTTTAAGGCAAAGGGGAATTCCTTGATAAGCTTATCGTTTGATTCTTGGGAAAGGTAGGTGAGCCTAACGATGCACTTATCCTTTTTCTCTTGATGCAGATACATGAAGGCATAACAAAGGGCTTGGCCTAGATGCCATTCCTTTTGCTGCTCGAAGAATTCCTCGAGGCCCATGACGGTGGATTTCAATTCATCGATAATGGGAGGCTTTCCTGGGATATCGATGATTCCATCGGCCCTTCCTTGTAAAACGATAGTCCCTTCTTTCGTCTCGATGGTCTCTTGCAGGAAGACTTCGAATAGGTAGTCATCGCCTTGCTTTTTTTGATATGAGGAATGAAGACGGGTGCCTTCTTCCATGGTGTCTTGGTTATAGACGCGATCATCGATATCGCCGGAACGTAAAAGAAAATCCACCAATCCGTGGACGGAAAGGCGAATAAAGGGCTTCTCGTCTTCTTTTTTCGCCATTTTATTCCAATTTGTTTCCTAAGAGATTATGCATCCCATTAGCAAATGAGGCGGCATCCATCGCTTTCTTGCCTTCGAGTTGGACTTCCTCAAGGCGGATAACCCCGCCTTTGACGGAGACGAAAATCCCTTTCTTAACGCCGATAATCTCGCCGATTTCACCTTTTTGTTCATCCGAAGCGATCGAGGCTTTGAATACCTTTAGCTTCAATCCATTCAGAATGAAATGCCCGCCTGGAATAAGGGATAGACCCCTAATCCTCGCGTAAAGTTCATTGACGGGGAGATTAAGATCAAGCCTTTCCTCATCGACGCCGATTTTAGCGGCAAAGGTAACGAGGTTTTCGTCTTGCTCTTCCCCTAGATTAACCTTATTAACAACATCTAAAAGAGAGGATAAGGCCAAATCGGCGGCGGCCTTTGAGATCTTCTTGCATAACGAGGTATAATTGTCGTTTTCCCCGATTTCCACTACTTTTTTGGCAAACATCTTCCCGGCATCCATCTTCGCGACCATTTCCATCAAAGTAACGCCGGTTTCCTTTTTGTTATCCATGATGGCCCTTTGGATTGGGGCGGCTCCGCGATATTCGGGAAGTAGGGATCCATGGAGGTTATATGCGCCCAAAGGAGCTTTATTCAAAATCTCCATGGGGAGGATTTGCCCATAGGCCATGGTAAGGAGAATATCGAAATCGATATCGTCCAAAAAGGCGTAATCGTCACGGATTCTTGCCTTTTGATAGACTGGTATCCCTTTGGATAAAGCGAGGGATTTAACAGGAGGTGGCACTTCTATTCCCTTTCTTCCTTGGGGTTTATCGGGATTGGTGATAACCGCGACTATATTGGCCCCGCCTTCGAGAAGATAGGAAAGGGTATCCGCGGAAATCTCGGGGGTTCCGAGATAGAGAATTTTCAGGTTTTTCAATTCGTTGATCATGATAATGCTAGATAATTCACTTCGTTTACTTTACTATGTTAGCACATCCGAAACGTAAAGGCTTTAGCCTTAAGCGAAAACGGATGCTGAAAAAGTCAAAATGAACAAGGACATAAAAGAAGAGGGCCGTCCAGTCTTCAAAGATAGACTTGATGCCGTCGCATAAAAATCAATTTTGTTCTTTTGGTTTGTCCCTAGATTATTACCCGCAAGAAATGAAAGGAAACTTGCATCTATGAAGAAATACAAACAATCTGAAGTTGCTTCGTTTATGATTCCAACCAAGGATTTGCTCGCAACGAGACAATCCATGGAGGATATATTCAACGTCATTGTCAAGAGGAATCCTCGCGACGATATCTCGATATCCTTCGATGAAAACGGAAAAATCCAGCGCGCTTCCTATGAAGAATTCCGCAATCAGGTCTTCTTAACCGCCGGGAAGTTAAGCCGCTTGCTCTCATCGACAAGAGCAGGATGCGTCATCGGTTTGAAACTCAAGAATTCCCCACGTTGGGTCGTCATCTTTTGGGCCCTTCTCATGAGTGGACATTCCCCGCTTCTAATCGACGCGAAACTCGCTAAGGAGAATACCGATAACCTCTTAGTCCAAGCCAAGGCGCAAGCCATCATCACCAATGACGAGGAAGAATTCGCCGTCAGGAGATTAAGGCTTCGGGAAATCTTCAATGAGCCCGATGACTATGACTTCCAGCCAGATTGGGCGAACCACGTTATCTTCTGCTCCTCTGGAACGACGGGAGCAGCCAAAATGATGGTTTATAACGGGGCTAACCTCACCAATCAAATCGTTTCATCAATCTCGATGCCAGAGAAAACAACGACCCTCATGCATCCTGGAAAAATCCGCATCCTCGCAATGCTACCCTTCCACCATATCTTTGGTTTCGTCGCGGTTCTCCTTTGGTATACCTATTACGGAAAGACACTCGTTTACCCAACCTCCATTGCTACGAGCGACCTCCTTTATGCCATTAGGAAAGCAAAATGCACCCATATATATAGCGTTCCAATGCTTTGGGACGGCGTTGCCCAGAACATTCACCGCACCGTCGCTTCCTTAGGCGGAAACAAAGCCGACTTATTCTCCAAAATGGTTGCTTTCAATACTGGCCGCATCTCCAAAAAGGAAGCCGGTTTCGGCGCTAGCAATACCGTTAGAAAAGCCTTCCAGAAGAAGCTTTTCGGAACGGAAGTCGAATACTGCATCTCCGGCGGAGGCTATCTCTCCCCGAAGACCGCGGCGACCATCAACGGTCTCGGGTACCCTTTATATAACGGTTTCGGTATGACCGAAGTCGGCGTTACCTCCGTTGAGATGTCGACCGATGTCGCCCAAAGGCTAAAAGGCGCGATTGGAAAGCCATTCCATGGCATCGAATACCGCATCGGCGATGGCAATGTCGTCCGCAACGAAAACGGGGAAAGGCAAGGCGAGCTCTTCATCCGCTCCCCAATCACCCATACCCGCGAAATCATCGGAGGCATGCTCAAACGCGTTAGCTGGGAGGATGATTTCTTCCCAACCGGCGATATCGTCATGGAGGATAGCCAGGGCTACTTCTATATCAAAGGACGTATCAAAGACACGATCATCCTTTCTAATGGCGAAAACGTTTTCCCCGATGAAATCGAATATTATTTCAAGGACATCAAGAACGTTAACAACGTCGTCTGCTTAGGTGCGAAGATTCCAGGGCACGCTGACGAAAGCATCGTCCTCGTCGTCGAAGTCGATAATACCGTCGACGAAAAGAAGATGAAGAAAATCAACGAGGACATCAAAGCCATCAACGATACGCTTCCTAACGAAAAGAAAGTTATGGATGTCCTCATTGACAAACGTCCTCTTCCTGTCTCCGGATCAATGAAGGTCAAGCGCTTCGAACTCAAGAAGGCGATTGAAGCCGGAAGTGACGATTTCGTCGATACTTCTGGAGCAAAGAAAGTCGTTGTCTCCTTTGAAGGGTACGACCAAAAAGAGGTTGATGAAGTCGCAAAGCGCATCACCAAGATCTTCTCCAAAGTCCTTCTTCTTCCGGAATTCAAAATCGGCCCAACCGCGATTTGGACCACGGATTTAGGTGGTGACTCCATGAGCTACATCGAGATGTGCCAACTTCTAAATAAGGAATTTGACGTTGAGATTCCCGAAGAGAAATATGGCGCGCTTGCCCATGTCTACGATTTCACCAAGTGCATCATCGACCTCAAGAAAAACAAATAACAAATAGACTTGTTCCCGTTAAAAAGTCTTGATTACTCTTAGCCTCAAGGCTAATATATGCGGGCAAATATCGATAAGGAACAATATAAAAATGGCAAATATCAAATCCGCTGTGAAACGCGACCTCAATTCCAAGAAGACCAACGTTGCGAACAATTCCCGCAAGAACGAAATCCGCACCGCCACCAAGAAGCTTGAAGCTCTTGCTGCCGAAGGGAAAAAGGACGAAGCGCTCAAGGCTCTTCCGGAGGTTATCTCCCTCATTGATAGGGCCGCTGGCGATAAGATCTTCGCAAGGAACACCGCTTCCCGCAAGAAAGCTCGCCTTCAGCGTCTCGTCGCTAGCTTAGCCTAAGCATCAATCTAACGAAAAAAACGCCGAGCAATCGGCGTTTTCTTTAATCTAAACTGAAGTTAGCCAAGAATCTAGTAAAGGCGAATTCGGGATTCGCGGATCCCGTCAATATCATTTTATCCGCTTCATATAGTTGTTCGATTATTCTGGCTATTGTTTCGCGTTTAACTCCATATAGGGTTTGCAACGTTTTCCCAACGCGCCATTCATTAGCGGAAAGAATCGAGGCGATTTCCCTTTTTGTTCGACCCATCGAATCAAGATAGGAAACTTGATCTGCGAAGCGGAATTGCGTCGCCAAAATCGAAATCAGTGAAACCTCATCGGTATTCAAAACCTTTAAGTCGTAATAGGTCGATAATGCTTTTTTGACGTTATCGTTTAAAAGGGCTTCGCTTATTTGAAAAACATTGTCCTCAAGTCTAGCATTAACCAACAACTTAACGGCTTCAAGGCGGATATCCTCCCCATCGACGTAAATGTCGAGCTTGCGCAGTTCGTTGGAAAGTCTTGCGTAATCATTGCCGACCCTTGATAAAAGTTCTCTGGCGGCCGCTTCTTCTATTTTGATTCCTCTTTTGGCGAGGAAATTATTCATGACCTTCCTCAAGAAGGCCTCGTCCGGGGCTTTCTCGATCTGAATATGCCCATTTTTCTTGATGGCCTCATAAAGAGGGGACTTTTCATCGAGCTTATCGCTATAGACAAGCAAATATAAATCGGTGAATTCCGCGGGATGCTCCAAATAGGCCTTAAGGTCATCAAGGCCGTCCATCATCTTCTTCGAACCTTTTCCTTGTTTTTCAAGGAAATAGCAATTTTGGGCAATAATCGCTTTCTTATCGTAGCCAAGAGGGAGAAAACCTGCTTCTTGGGATAGCTCCAGCAAAGGGGTGTCGGCCATATTGAAAGAAACGAAATTGAACTCGTCACGGACGGGCAATTCCTTTTTAATGGCGTTTCTTGCCAAGGAGATCGCAAGGGTCGAATCTGGGCAGGCGATAAGGTAAATCATCTCGGGGTTATTATACCCCGATAAAAGAGAAACTCCGATAGGTTATCGTACCTTCTTGATCGGTTCTTCGGATTTCGATTCCTCTTTTCTCACATTCCTGGATTACCTCCTTATGTGGGTGACCATATTTGTTGTTCCGCCCGCAAGAGACGATGACGGTCTCGGGGGTCAGGACGTCAAGCCATTCTGGGCAAGTCGAAGTGTTTGATCCATGGTGGCCGAGTTTAAGGATATCGCAATCAATTTCAGGGTTGTCCTTAATGATGTTTTTCTCCACCTTTTTCGGTGCATCACCCGTAAATAGCCATTTCTTACCCATTAAAGAAACGCCTAAAACTAGGGATAAATCATTTTCTTCATTACCACCATATATATTGTAAGACGTAAAAGTTAGTCCGCCTATTTTTATGGGGAAATCTAAATGGGAATCTATACAGTGTCTAACATCGAAATTCCGCATCAAAGAGTCTTTGGCCCCATCATGGTCGAAGTCCCCGTGGGTGATGAAAAGATAATCGATATGGTCGATTCTCTCCTTACGGAAAAATGGTATTAACACTTCTTCTGCCATATCGAATGATATGTTTCCACCCGTGTCGATTAAAACCGTATTGAAGTTATCCCTAATAAGAATCGAATCCCCTTGTCCGACGTTTATGAAGCTGACTTGATCGGTGAAGGCAAGCGGAAGTGGAGTGCATGATAAGGCATAGATCGAAAGGCTCGAAATCGTAATGATCCCCGCTAATCGATGGGCTTTTATCTCTAGCAAAAGGATTAACAGGAAAAGTATTAGATAATAAAGAAGATAGAAGAGAGGGCTTGGAGGCGGCAATCTAATCGAAGGATCAAGATAAGAGAAGCCTTTTAGAACGTAATAATAGCCTTTCCCTAAAGGATTGAGGATTCCTTTTATATAGGGAATAAGAAACGTAACGCCTGAAATTAGGGTATAAAGAATCGATAAAGGAAGAAGAATCTGGCTATAGATTCCGGATAACAAATGGAGTTTTCCGCTAGATGAAGAAAGGGTAAATGGGAGGATAAGCAAGCGGAGGAAGACAATCCTTATTAGATAGGGCAGAAAAACCCCGAAATCCTTGATTCTTCTTTCACTTAGGAGAAAGGCCATCGAGATACCAAAGCCAAGCTGAAAGCCGCTTTGCAAGGCATCGAAAGGATTCAGGGCAAACATGATTATCCCCGCGAAGGAGATTATCTCGATCCTGCTAAATCTCTTGTTTAAGAATCTGACGTTGATGAAGCGCAGCAATCTAGTTAGAAATACACGTCTAATGCCAATTTTATGAATTCCTAAAGGCAGAACGACAAATGAAATCAACAACGTTGTCAAAGCGGCTTTGCCTTCATCTATCTTCCAGGATAACCGCTTCTCCAGTTCCCTAAGGAAGAATCCGTATATTAATCCTGAAGAGGATATTGCGAATACCAAATTCATCGAATCCGCCAAAGATGTTATTTCCGTTTCGTAATCCTTTCTTCCAAAAAAGAGGCTTGAGGTCAACCCTTTCGCGGATGGAACAAGCCCATTGAGAAACCCGTTCTCGAGCGCTTTGAGCCTTAATGGATTTTCGAATCTTGCGGAAATCGAATAGGCATTGATTTGATAACGGACTCCCAAACTTGCTAGATAACGCCCAAAATCGAACCTGGATTCGTAGAACGCCCCTTGGTAAGCGGAAGCCCTCCCGTTAATTGTAAGGATGTCCCCAACTTCGCGGATATTGTCCTTTTCGTAAACGTAATATCTGCGGAAATTGCTAAAGAGGACAAAATAATTATCGCTACTTCTTATGACGATACCGGAAAATTCGCTTTTTCCTTCGATTGGAAGGGCGATTATCCCAAGGAGAAAACTTATCGTATAGGCAAGAAGAAAAGGAAAAACCTGCTTCTTTTTAATAGACAACACCATAAACAGAAAGGAAGGGACGAGTTGGCACACAACACCTAAATAATCATTGACCGCAATTAGGAATCCAAGTTGTATGCCCGAGCAAAGCCCTAGAAGCAGGAAGAGGGCTTTCATGAGTCTAAATCATTACGCTCCAGGAGATCTTAAAGTGATCTTGTTGCGAATGGCCAAATAGGTGGCTTGGCCTATTCCCGGAACGTCCTTAACCATCTCCAAAGCCTGGAAAACGGTTGTCGCGCGGAATGAAACGACGGCCTGGCATAAGGCGTTAGATAAACCCGCCACCTCATGGAGGGTGTCGATATCCGCCGAATTGATGTCGCATTTGACGATTGGGTCCTTCGCGCATGTATCCTCGTTATCGTAAATTGGGGCGATGTAATACGATTTATCAGCAGGGCGAAGGGTGAAGGTGACATCATAAGAAAGGTAATCCGCGTTAACGGTTGCCCCCGCCGCGGCGATGATGAGATCGTCCATTGTGGAATCCGCGGGCAAGACATAGGTCCCTGGGCGGTTGACCGCTCCGGAAATGGTATAAGACGCCGTATTCTTTTCGTTGACCACACTAGACATCGCATCATTGCTTGCCTCATAAGAAGAGGAAACGAAACTGAAGCCGATTAAGCCAACTAGAGTCAAGACGACCACGATGATGATAGTTTTCATTTTTTTACCTCCTAAAGTATCGCGGGCATTTTTTTGCCTCTACTAACTAATAGTGGTAAAAATCGAAATTTGGCTCAAATTTTTGAAAAATTTTTTAAGGAAAAAGAAAAAGGCCCGATTTAATCGAGCCAATTTTTTAAAGAAATTTTTAGCCTCTTTCCGCGGACAAGATCTTGATGTCGTAGGAATCAATGGCTTCGACCGTGACGGTATCGCCGGCGTTATGACCGATGAGGGCACGTCCTATTGGCGATTCGTTGGAAACGGAAGGAACTTCGGCAAGAGGATCGGCACCGACCGAACCGACGATGCGGACGGTGATTGTATCCTTGGTTCCCTTCTCCTGATATTTGACGATGTAGCCGATGGTGATTTTGCCCTTGGTCTCGGTGATATCGCTTTCTTCGTAATCGATGGCGTTATCAAGGATATCGTCTATTTCCCTTAAGCGGCTTTCGATTCTGGTAAGGTGATCCTTAGCGGCATCGTAGTCAGCGTTTTCGGAAAGGTCGCCTTGGCTGCGGGCGAGGGTCAATTCGTTAAGTGTTTCGGGACGTTCGACGTCAAGAATGTGGCGGCGTTCCTTTTGTAGATTTTCTCTTTCGATTTTGGTAAGGACTTTTCTATTGTCGGCCATGTTGTTTCTCCTTTTTGCGGTCAATAGTATAGATGTTTGGGGGTTGTGAAACAAGTTTCACATTCGTTTTTGCCCCTCTTTATTTGATGGAAGCGATTTTCGGGTCCTGCTGATAGGCTTCGAAAACCTCTTCCGCTTCCTCGAATTCCTCTTCGCTTGGGGTTTCCAAGGATTCCCCATCGGAAGAGCAAAGGACGAAAACCTCGTCCTCCTCCTCGAGGCGGTAGACGAAATAATAATCCTTTCCCCTTTCGTCGTTATGGTAATAGAAAAGGATCTTCAAGAGTTCTTCGGTGCCGTCTTCGGCGGTGACGATCAAATCGTTATCATCTTTGATTTCGAGCATTTTGTTTCCTCCCGGAAGATTATAGCTTCTCGCGTAACAGTTTGACCACCTCTTGGAAGGATGTTAGGTCTTTGGCGCTACCGCTTGCCATTTCGGGACGGCCTCCGCCGTTACCGCCAAGAAGCGGGGCGGCGAGTTTCATCGCTTCTCCTGCCTTGATTTTGGTTAAGGCCTTGCCGTTAGCAAAGCAAAGAAGGGCGCCGTTACTTCCTGCAAGGAAAATCAGATAATCGGAATAACGGCTCTTGATGGAATCGCCGAGTTTGAGGAGTTCGTCGCGTCCGCCTTCGACTTTCTTGGCTAAATAAGCGACGCCATCTATTTCCTCGATTTCGTTAAGAAGGGATTCGGCTTCGCTAGAAGCAAGCTTCTCCTTCAGGGAATCGATTTGCTTGCGCAAAGCGGAATTCTCTTCCTTCAAAGAGGATAAAGAGGACGGAATGAGGGTATCGATCGCCCCTCCTAATCCTTCTTTGACGCTTTCGAGAACCTCTTTCTTGCCGGAAAGATAGGAATAGGCCCCTAAGCTCGTCCTTGCTTCGATACGGCGTGTTCCGCTAGAAACGGCCCCTTCCGAAACGATGACGAAGGCCCCAATATCGGAAGAATTCCTAACATGGGTTCCTCCGCAGAATTCGCGGGAATATTCCCCGAATTCGACGACGCGGACGGTATCACCGTATTTTTCGGAGAATTCCATTTCGGCTCCGCGGGTTTTGGCTTCTTCGAAAGGCAAAACCTCGGTCACTTCTTCGATTCCTTCCGCGATTTTTTCGTTAACCTCTTTTTCGATATCCGCGAGTTCTTCTTTTGTTAATTTACGGAGGAAGGAGAAATCGAAACGGAGGTAGGAGGAATTGACGAAGCTGCCTTTTTGATCGACGTGCTCCTTCAAGACGTTAGATAAGGCGGCATGGAGAAGATGGGTCGCCGAATGGTTCCTCGCGGTGAGGGCGCGCTTGCTCTTATCGACGATCTGGGTAAGTTCATCGCCGACATGAAGCGATCCATAGGAAAGATGGACGTGGATCAAATGCTGGCCGGCCGGGGCTTTGGAGGCCCCAAGGACCTCGCCATAGGTCGAGGATGATTCGATATGGCCTTCATCCGAAACCTGTCCACCGGATTCGGCATAGAAGGGGGTTACTTCAAAGGCCACTTCGCCTTCTTCTTCGATGGAATCGACTTTATTGCCATCGACGAATAGTCCGATGACTTTGCTCTTGACCTCGGTTTTCTCATAGATGAATTCGGAAGGGACGTTAAATTCGAGGAGGTCTTTGCTTTGTTTATGGAAGGATTCGATTTGGCCTCTGGCGTTCCTTGCCCTTTCCTTTTGCTCCGCCATGCACTTGTTGAAACCCTCGATATCGATGGAAACGCCGTTTTCCTCGGCGATTTCCTTGCTCATATCAAGAGGGAAGCCGAATGTATCGTAGAGTTTGAAGGCGCTTGGGCCGTCTAACTCCTTCTTGCCTTTGATCATTTCCAAAAGCAGGGCTTCGCCAGAGGAAAGGGTCTTGAGGAACTTCTCTTCCTCGGCCTTGATCATCTTGGAGACGAAATCGACTTTCGCGGTGATTTCGGGATAGAAATCCTCATACATCTTGGCAACGATTCCGACCAAATCGTAGATAAATGGTTTATCGATGCCGAGTTTTCTGCCATAACGCATGGCGCGCCTTATGATGCGACGGAGGACATAGCCCCTTCCTTCGTTAGAGAAATAAGCCCCATCGCTAAGAGCGAAGGTCAGGCATCTTGCATGGTCAGCGATGACGCGGTAAGGAAGGAGGTTCTCTCCTTCGTAAGGCTTATTGGCTAAGGCTTTGGTGGCTTCGATTAACGGCATGAAGAGGTCGGTCTCGAAGTTGGTCGGAGTGCCTTGAAGAATACAGGCGATCCTCTCTAATCCTGAGCCCGTATCGATGTTTTTGGAAGGAAGTTCCTTGTAATCCTTCCTCGCTACTCCGGCGACTGAATTAAACTGGGAGAAGACGATGTTCCAGATTTCGATATAACGGTCGTTATCCATGTCTTCGCGAAGAAGTTTCTCGCCTAGATGGTCTGGATCGTATTCCTCCCCTCTATCGAAGAACATCTCGGTGTCAGGCCCGCAGGGTCCTTCGCCGATTTCCCAGAAGTTGCCTTCCAAGGGAATCAGATGGCTTTCGGGAACGCCGCACTTCTTCCATAGTTCAAAGGTATCCTTATCCATCGGGTTATAGGTGAAATAAAGCTTTTCGACGGGGATTCCAAAGCCGGTCTCCTCATTAGTTAAAAGCTCATAGGCCCAGGGGATGACTTCGTTACGGAAATAATCGCCGATGGAGAAATTGCCAAGCATCTCAAAGAAGGTATGATGCCTTGCCGTATGGCCGACGTTTTCGATGTCGTTGGTCCTGATCGATTTTTGGACGTTGACGATCCTCCTCGAAGGCGGAATCTCCGAACCATCGAAATATTTCTTTAATCCGGTGACCCCGGCGTTGACCCAAAGAAGGCTCTTGTCGCCTTGGGGGATCAAATTGACGCCCGGCAGCCATTTATGGCCTTTGGACTCAAAGAAAGAAATCCATTTTCTGCGGATTTCGGCTCCTGTTAGTCTTTTCATGTTCTTTACCTCAAAAAATAAAACACCCCCATCGAAGGAACGCGGGTGAGGCGCGGTACCATCCTTCTTCACCTTTTTTAGGGTGCTCTTTCTTTCCTATTAACGCTAGGCACGGCGGCATTACCCGCATAAGGGGGAGTGGCAAGTTCCCGATTTCCTGACTATCTTACTCTAGGCTTCCTATTATAGGAAGAGGGAAAAATCAGCCGATGTCGACCACTTTGCTCGCGAAAAGGGGAAACCCATCCTTGAGGGAGATCGCGTAGAATGGGCGGTCGACGTTGAGGTAGACGATCTCATGTTCGGGCTCGGCGGCGGCACCGGATTCGGCGATCACGGTGATCGATTCGCCGGAGACCCCATAACGGTTGAATTCGAAGTCGGTGTTTTGCAAGACCGCATCGATCTTGAGGTCGTTCCTCGTGTCTGCGGTCAAAAGCTTGTCGTAGAAGACCTCGTTGCCCTTCATCTTGGCACGAAGAGGCGCGGTCAGATCGAGGTTTTCGCTCATAACATGGAAGAATGGGACATAGCCGATCGCATAGACCGAGGTCCGCTTCTCGGAGAATTTGGCGAAGGCCTCATAGGCGGAGACCTCATTGATATCAACGCCCTCTTTGGGTAAGACGATCGCGAGGTCGGTCCTCTCGATGGAGACCTTGAAGACCTCGTACTTCTCCTCGCTTAGATATGGGGTGTATAAGGGAAAGAACTCGTTACCAAAGGGCATAGCGTCGACTTTCTTTAGTTTGAACTGCTTCTTCGCGGTGTTTAGTCCGCCGGGGACATAATCCTTCATCCTGAATCCGCCATAGGTGAGGACGGCGTCGCCATTAAGGTGGGGATCCGGTACGGGGATCGTGAACTTCAATAGGTCATGGAAAAGCTTGTTCGCATCGGCATAATAGGAGGATAGGCTCGATTCGATGGTCGAGACGTAATCGGAAACGAAGGATTGTCTCTTCGCCTGGTCGAAACGGTACTTCGATCCCACGGTTTGATGGGCGACGACCGCCTCGAATTCGCAATATTGCTGGCTTTTGTACTTATCCTTGCTATCCATGTTGGAGGCATATTCAAAGTTCCAAGCGGTCAATAGGTTCTTGAGGTCATTGATGGGCTCATCCTGCAATCCGAAGGAGGCGTTGGGGAAGTTTTTGGAAACGCTGGCGAGGCCCGCGACCGCAAGAAGATAGGAGGCCGGCGAGACCGAGACGTTGCCTGGGGCGTTATCGAGGATTCCACCGACGTCTTCGAAGGCCTGGAGGCCCAAACGATCGACGTCTTCGGCTTCAAGGCGTTGGACGGAAGTTGCGCGGGGAAGGTTATAGACGAAATTGCCGATTTCGACGGGGTTCGAGGCGCTCGAAATCGGATCGCCGGCGCAAGAGGAAAGAGCCAAGGCGCCGAATAAGATGGTTTGGAATCTCTTCATAAGTATACCTTCCTTAAGGAAATCATAGGTCGATTCGCTTTCCTTGTCTATATATGGCATCGATGATACCACCCCCAAGCATGCGCTCACCTTGATAAATGGCGGCGATTTGGCCTGGGGTAACGGCCTTGACGGGGGCAAAGGAATAATCGAGGACGATCTTCTCCCCTTCGAAATGGAGTTTGGCCTTCTGGTCAGCCTGACGGTAACGGAATTTGACCCCGACTTCGATTTCGTTAGTTGGCTTTGGTCCGATCCAATTGACGTTATCGATGATGGCCTTATCGCTTTCAAGAAGATAGGAATCCTCGACTTTGGCGACGTAGAGGATGTTGTTGGGCACATCTTTCTTGTAGATGAAATAGCCTCCATCGGCGTTAATCCCGCGGATTCCTCCGATGCCAAGGCCTTTTCTTTGGCCTAGCGTATAATACATGACCCCGTTATGGGTTCCGACAACTTTTCCGGTTCCCCCATCGATGATATCGCCTTTTTTGGAGGGGAGGTAATTGGAGAGGAATTGCTTGAAATTGCGCTCGCCGATAAAGCAAACGCCGGTCGAATCCTTTTTGTCCATGACGGAGGATAGTCCTAATTGGTGGGCTATTTCCCTGACCTTGGGCTTATCGATGTCCGCAAGGGGGAACAAGCAACTGGAGATTTGTTCCTCATTTATCTGACAAAGGAAATAGGATTGGTCTTTGTTTTTGTCGGCGGCCTTGAAAATATAATCGATTCCACCCTCATTGACCTTTTTCGCATAATGGCCCATCGCGATTTTGTCGCATCCTTGGCTTTTCGCAAAATTAAGGAAACGGTCGAACTTGATGTATTTGTTACAGAAAACATCGGGATTCGGGGTTCTTCCTTTTTTATATTCATTAAGGAAATAAGAGAAGACATCATCCCAATATTCCTTGACGAAATCGGCGCGGAGAAGGGGGATACCGAGTTTCTCGGCGACCATTTTGGCGTCTTCGTAGTCCTTCTCCTGTGGGCATTGGGGGTCGCCGATCGTCGGATTGCCTAGATAATCGTTATTGGCAAGGGCGTCCCAGTTACGCATGAATCCGGCGACGACTTCATGGCCTTGCTGCTGTAATAAATAGGCCGCGACCGCGGAATCGACTCCGCCTGAAAGTCCAACCATCACCTTCATAATCCAAATAGCTCCTTGGAATCGAGGATCAGGGTGAAAGGACCATCGTTTATAAGATGGATTTGGCAATCCGTATGGAAGACATTCGATTTTAGATTGGGGACTAAAGGCCGAAGGTCATCGAGGAAGCATTGGTAAAGCTTGGAAGCTTCATCCTTGTTCATACAGGAAATGAAATCGGGGCGGTTACCGTTTTTTGCGGATGCATAGACCGTGAATTGGCTAACGGAAAGCACCTCTCCATTAAAAGACGATAAGGAAAGGTTCGTCTTTCCGTTTTCGTCTGGGAAAATGCGGAGCTTAGCTACTTTTTCCGCCATTTTCCTAACGATTTCCTCGTTATCCGTAGGCGTAAAACCAACGAGCAAAACAAAACCCTTTCCGATTTCGGAGATGTTTTCGCCGTTAAGTTCGACGTAGGCGGATTTGACGATTTGCAAAACGATTCTCATTATTTGCCTGAAAGATAATTATGGACGACCGGAGGGATGGAAACCTCTTTCTTGGAAATGACAAAGGCCCCGTCGATTTGGTTTAGGGCATCCATTACATCGTTTTTGTTGGTGTGCGCATAAGCGAGGACTTCTCCTTCGCTTACCTTATCGCCGACTTTATGGGTGAGCATGACACCGGCCGCATAATCGATGATATCGTCCATCTTCTCCCTTCCTCCGCCTAATTTCATGGAAGCTAGGCCGATGGCTAGAGGATCGATACGGGCGATATAACCGGATTGTTTGGCTTTTATTGGGATGATATTGGCGGCAAGAGGGAATTTCTCCGGATGAAGGATATAGGAAGAATCGCCGCCTTGGGCTTCGACCATCTCGACGAGTTTTGCTAGACCGCTTCTATCGTCGATCGCCTTCTTGATGAGTTTGCGTCCGTCTTCTTCGTTATCGACGATTTTGGCTTGTTCAAGCATGATGGCTCCAGAGGAAATGCAAAGCTCTACGAAATCTGCGGGCCCTTTGCCGTTAAGGGTATGGATGGCTTCCTTGACTTCGAGCGCGTTTCCTACCGCTAGGCCAAGAGGCTGATCCATATCAGTTAGGACAGCGCGCGTGTCGCGTCCTAGCAAACAGCCGATATCGACCATGGTTTTGGCAAGTTCCAAGGCTCTTTCTTCGGTTTTCATGAAAGCCCCAGCCCCGAATTTGACATCGAGGAGGATAGCATCTGATCCGGAAGCGAGTTTCTTGCTCATGATCGAGGAGGCAATTAGGGGAATCGATTCGACGGTCGCGGTGACGTCGCGAAGCGCATAAAGTTTTTTATCCGCGGGGTCGACCGCGGCGGTTTGGCCGATGATGCAAAGCCCGATGCGGTTCACTTGATCGATGAATTCCTTTTCGGTCAAACCGATGCGGAATCCTGGAATCGCCTCGAGTTTATCGAGCGTTCCACCAGTATGGCCAAGACCCCTTCCGCTCATTTTGGCGCATTTTGCCCCGCAGGCGGCGACAAGAGGTCCAACGGCAAGGGAGGTTTTATCGCCTACCCCGCCGGTCGAATGCTTATCGACAACAGTTCCTTTTATGCCAGATAAATCGATAGTTCCGCCGGAATGTTCCATTTCGTCAGTCAAAATAGCGATTTCCTCTTTGTTCATTCCCTTGAAAAGAATGGCCATGCATAAGGCGCTGGCTTGGTAATCAGGGATTTCCCCATCGGTAAAACCTTTGATGAAGGTATGGATCTCTTCTTTGGTGAGAGCGGCCCCATCGCGTTTCTTGGCGATGATATCAACCATGCGAATACTCATGCGCTAATTATGGTCTATTTTTCCGTTAACGGAAAGATAGAAAGCGATGAACTTTAAGATGAAGAAGACGTTTTTTCTTATTAAAATATGGCCATGACAGATTTTGCTTCTTCTATTCTTGAACATTTCGGGGAAAGCTTAGGGAAAGAGATTCTTTCCTCTATGGAAAAAGAGCAAACCCATGCCTTGGTTTTGAATGAAGAAAGGCTAAGCAAGGAGGCTTTCAAAAGCCTTTTCCCTGCCGTTAGGGAGCATCCTTTCATTGAAAACGCCTTCTATTACGATAAGGCCGATTACGATTTCGGAAAGTCGATTCTCCACGCTTCCGGAGCGATCTATATCCAAGATGCTTCCGCGATGATGCCCGTTCATTTCCTTAATCCAAAAAGAGGCGAATCATGTATCGATTTATGCGCTGCTCCTGGCGGAAAAACGATAGATGCCTCGCTTAAAATCGGTAATGAAGGGACTATAGTTTCCAATGACCTCTCCTTCCCTAGAGCCAAAGAGCTTTCTTCAAACATCGAAAGGCTAGGCCTAGGGAATACCATCATCATGAGCGTGCAGCCTTCCTTGCTAAGCAAATTCTATGGTCCAACTTTTGATAACGTCATCCTCGATGCCCCATGCTCAGGAAGCGCGATGTTCCGCAAAAACGAATTATCCGAATCCGATTGGACCGAGAATAAGGTTTTGGGAAATGCGAAGACTCAACGCGAATTGCTTGAAATTGCCTATTTCTTATTAAAAGAAGGCGGACGTCTAGTGTATAGCACTTGCTCCTTCTCGCGGGAGGAAAACGAAGACAATATCGCCTATTTCCTCTCTGTTCATGACGATATGGAATTGATCGGATTGCCCGAGGAACCCCGTTTCTATCATCCTTCTAATAGCAAAGGAATGGTTTACCTTCTTCCTTGCTTCTATGAAGGCGAAGGGCAATTCGTGGCTTTGATGAAGAAAAAAGGCGATATGCCATCCATAAGAAGGAAAGCCAAATTCAAGGAGAACAAAGCGATAAAAGAATTCGCTTCTTCCTTTGGATACGAGCCTTCATCTGTTGTTGAACTTAACGAAGTCTATTATGGCTATGATGGCGAACTGCCCCTTATGAATTCCCCTTCTCCTCTAAGGGTGGGGGTCAAAATCGCCGAGAAAGCGAAAACCCTGATCCCCGATTACGCTTTATCGCATTTTCTCAAAGTTATGGCAATCGGGTTGAGCCTTGATGAAGCTAGACGTTATCTAGCGGGCGAAACCCTATCTTTGAACGCGGAAGACGGCTTCCATATTGTCGCATACAATCAGGTTAATCTCGGTTATATAAAAATAACCCATGGGCTTGGCAAGAACCATTATCCCAAGGGCTTACGCCATATATATAAATATATAGGTTATTGAAGAGGCTCGTTTTTCCTCTTTTCGCGAAGAATCTTTAACGGCGAGCTGATCAAGCAAAGGACCACGATGCAAACCCCGATTCCAAGGAAGGAGATTCCTATCGGGTAGTTTTTATAGAAGATAATCGTCAAAACGCCCGAAGCGATAAGGGTAAGCGTTATCCCTAAGGAAGAGAAAACCGCGTAACGTTGGTATTTGTTATCCCAAGAATGGGTTAAGCCTAGCATCCCAAAAGTCGCGGAAAGCAAGGCCCCTAGTCCCAAAGCGATCCCTAACGAAGTTTTGAAGACGACTAAATTATCCGCAGGTATCATCTCCTTTAAGGTCTCGTCACCCGAATAGATGATATAGATAAGCGCGGCGACCATGACGAAAGCGGAGATGACGACCGCGGTTGAAAGGGTCTTGATGCTTGGATTATCGGTTTTCTCGATGCGGTCTCTCATTTCTTCTTCCCCATTGCCTCAAGGGCCGGGCTTTTTTTCCACCATTTCGGCCCCTTCTTCTTATGGAGGCCAGCCTCAAGGTATTCCTTGTCCTTGATCTTTAGGAGATCGACTTCATCGTTGATGATCTTATGGCATTTCTCGGCGAGTTGGGTGGTGTTAAGGCCCTTGATCTCCTCATATGGGATCATCTTATGGATATGTATGTTGACGGGGCTGCTTCTATAGGCGGTTGGCCCGGCTAGATAACGGAAGGTCCCGAAGCAAGAGATGCAGACGATGTTGCATTCGCCCCTAAGGGCCACTTTGAAAGACCCTGGGTGGAAATCCGCGACCGGCGTCTCCAAAGGGTGCTTATTACGGGTTCCTTCAGGATAAACGCAGACGATTCCCTTGTTTTTCCCAACTTCCGCGGCTTTTTGGAAAACCGTGATGGCTTGACGGGGGTCATCCCTATCGAGAAGCAAGGCATCGATCGAGCGGGTTGCCCTACCCAAAAGAGGGGTCTTCCTAAGTTCTTTCTTGGCGATGAAGGTAACGGGCTTTTCGCAAGCCATGATGACCGTCAGCATATCGAAAATCGAAAGGTGGTTCATAACGACCAAAGTCCCTTTGCCGGAATCAAGCGATTCCTGGAGGTTATCCAAGCCTTCGATACGGAGATCCGCGCGGAAATGCTTAAGAATTGGAACACAGGCCCTCCTTACCATGCCATAACGCTTCTCAATTGGATATTTCTCGGGATGGTTGGAATAACGAATGAAATACCAAAACCAATAATGGAGAAGCAAAACGCCGGAGGTCAGGCCGCTTCTAATCCATTTGAACAATAATTTGATCTTCATTTCGCCTCACCCCTTTCGCTGATGATGTAGGTTGAACGGGGGGCCACTTTTATTTGCTCCCCGCCTTCCAAGGTCACCTTCATGCTCTCGAAGGTTGGGTTGAGGAAAAGGGAAAGATTCTTATAGGGGGAATAGGAAAGCGGATCATGGAAGAACCCGTTCATCATCATCCCGTAATCGCGGATATCGAAGCAGGATTCGATGACCCTTGGGTCGTAGAAATGTAGTGGAGGCGTCTTCTTTCTGAATTCAACCGCCTCCATGAATTCCTCGACCATGTCATAACGTTTATCGAGCAAGGAATAGGAGAATTTATTCCATCTATCGCCTTTGTTGTAGGTATTGTCTTCTCCCCATTTCGATTGGCCTATCTCCTGCCCCATATGGATAAAGGGAATACCGAAGGAATAAAGAACCGTTTTGAAACCGAGCTTGCAGATATCTAATTTCTCATCGACGCTCCAATCGGGATGGGAATGGTCGATATAATCGTAGAAAGTCGCGTTATCATGACATTCGACGTAGTTGATAGTCTGATTCGCGTTAAGGAATTTCGCAGGGAGGATATAATGGAGGGAAGAGGAAACGAAGGCATGCTTGAAAGCCCCGAAGATCGAGGTATCGCCAGTTAGGTAACGCTTCGTGCATTCCCTGAAATGATCGTTGAAGAAAGCGAAATCCTGGAGCATCGCGAAATTGCCCATATGGCCAAGTGGAACCGCAAGGTCTCCGCCCATATTCCAGCCTTCCCCATAAAGGAGGAAGTTTTTATCGACCGACCTTGCGTAATCTTTGATTTCATTAAGGCAATCGACGGTGATGATACCCATCAAATCGAAGCGGAATCCGTCGATGGAATATTCGTCGATCCACCATTTGCAGGCGTCGACGATGAGTTTTCTGACCATCGGCCGTTCGGAGGCAAGGTCATTCCCGCATCCGGAGGTATTGGCCATCGTCCCATTATACCTCTTGCGGAAGAAATAATTGGGGACCACCCTTTCGAAGATGCTCGTCTCGTATTCGAAGACGTGGTTATAGACGACGTCCATGACGATTCTGATGCCTTCTTTATGGAATTCGGCGACCATTTCCTTCAAGTCGCGGATTCTGGAGGTCGGATCCTCTCTTTTCGACCCGAAAGATCCTTCGGGGACGAAATATTGCTGAGGGTCATAACCCCAGTTATAGCTGGAATCCGGTTCTTCCTCATTGACCGTTTTATAGTCATAGATCGGAAGCAATTGGAGATGGGTGATGCCGAGGGATTTGATGTAATCGAAACCCGCGGGATGGCCCCCTTCAGTGGTCCTTCCTCTTTCCGCCAAGCCTTTGAAAGTGCCTTTGTTCACAATGTCGGAACCGCCATCTATCGTCATATCGCGGACATGGCATTCATAGATGATGGCATCGGTTGGGGAATTGAGGATTGGAAGGCAGTCCCTTCGAGAATCGACCTTGATTTTCTTGAAATCGAGGACGACGGACTCCTTGCCGTTGAGGGTGGAGGCCTTCGCGTAGATATCGGTCACGTTATGGGTAGTTTCGTTGTTGGTTATCTCATATAGATAACGATAATTCTCGTAATTGCCATCGAGTTCGAGGCGGTAGATGCCCTTATCCTCGCGGTTCATTTTGAATCGATCATACCCATCTTGTTTCTCTTTTCTGATAAGAAGGTTGACCGAACTAGCTAAAGGGGCCCAGACCACGAAGGAAGTCCTTTTCTTGGTATAGGTGCAGCCTAAATCGTCTCCATCGTAATAATATTTCAAATCGAAATCTGGGAAGCCCGTGGCCTCGGTTACGTCTAAGGGCAAGATTCCATAACCGTAGACCACCAAAAAATAACTATGTCCGAGTTCTAGGTCGTTTTCGAGCCTAAAGTCGATGATCGCCAAGGAGGAAAGAGTCGATACGCGGCTAGGAATAAGCTTTCCAACGGCTTTCCTATCCTTCACTAAAGTCGGTTCGGGTCGAGTGAAAGGAAGGGAAGAGAAAATCACGAGGCGGATTAGGTTTGGTTCGACTAATTTGGCGTTTACATAGGAATCTTTCATAGTATCTTCCTTCTTCTGTTGGGGGTCTCCTGTTTATGAGAAATCATCGATTCCGGCCGGTTCGGTATAGGAAGAGGAGACGCTTCCGGGGCCGACTTGGGCCGGGGTTCCACCGTTAAGTTCCTCCAAGGAATGGACGAGGACTTGGCATGGTTTAGAGGAATTTGGCGCGTCGGTTTTCGGGGCGACGATGCCATCTTCGATGAGTTTGTTGAAAATTTCGGATGCACGGGGGTAACCGACGCGGAAATCGCGTTGGATCCTCGATATGGAGGTCGCGTCCATCGCCATGATGGCGTCACGGACATAAAGGTAGACCGTTTCGAAGGAATCCTCTTTGAGGTTGACGTTAGTTGGGGCTGCCCCTCCATTTTTGGCGGCGGCTTCCGCGGCTTTGGCCTCTGGATCGCTGAAATCGGAGAAATATGGATTGTATTCGACCTTTTGTTGGTTACGGAGGAATTCGGTAACCGCCATGATCTCGCGGTTATGAACCATGCAGCCCTGCAAACGCATGAAATAACGGGAAACCTTGTCGCAATCGACGATCATATCGCCGTGGTCCGATAGTTCCTCCGCGCCAGGCTCATTGAGGATCGTGGAGGAGTCATATACCGATTTTAGGTGGAGGGCAACACGGGTCGAAAGGTTGTTTTTGATGGTGCCCGTGATGACTTTGGTGTCAGGACGCTGGGTGCAGATGAGCATGTGGATACCGCAAGCTCTGGCCTTGGAGGATAGGCGCAAGACCGAGGAGGCGACGTCCTTCTCCTGCTCGACCAAATCCGCGTATTCATCGACGACCATGACGATGTAATAAAGCGGGGTGGCCCCGGTCACTTCGCAATAATCGGTATTGTATTCCCTGATGTTGCTGACCGCGGAATCCTCGAATAGCTTATAACGCCTTTCCATCTCCTCGCAGATTTTTCTTAAGGCGACCTTGGCTTCGCTCGCCTCTTTGATGATCGGGCAAAGAAGATGGGGGATATCGCGGTATTTGGCGAATTCAACGCGCTTAGGGTCAATGAGCATAAGCTTCATTTCATCGGGTCTATTGCGCATGACCAAAGACATCAGAATGCCTTGGATGAAGATCGATTTGCCTGAACCCGTGGTACCAGCGACGAGCATATGGGGGAAGGAAGACAAATCACCGGAGATAACGTGGTTTTCGATATCGACTCCAAAGGGAATCTGCATGGTGGTCTTTGGGGATAACGGAGGTAAGCCATTGAAGCATTCGCTGAAGGGGACAAGCCTCCTTGAATCCGGCTCATTGACGACTTCCAAAGCGGAGGTCGTATGGCCGGGGACGATTTCGGTGAAACGGGTGGCAACTCCGCCCATGGCCTGAGAGATATCGGTGATATAACGGGAAATGGAATTAACCGAAACATTGGGATCGGTCTCGATATCGTAACGGGTGACGGAAGGCCCGGCAGTGTAGCCTGAAACGTGGGCGCCAACGCCCAAATCGCGGAATTTCTGGTCAATGGCCGCAGCTCTTCTAGCGCATACTTCATTGATCGCATCCAAATCGACCGTCTCATCATAGGTCTTAAGCAAATCGGTCGAAGGATAAATCCATTCTTTCTTGGGTTCTGGGGGGACTTCCTTGACTGGTGCAGAGGCTGGTTTTGGAGAGACTGGCGTTGGCGTAGGAACGATCGGAGGAATCGGAGAGGGAGCTGGTTCCTCAACAAAAGCCTTCTCCTCTTCGTAATTTTCTGGGATATCCTCTTCGATTGGGGCTTCATATGGGGTTTCCCTAACTGGCATAGCAGGGGCAACCGGGGCGGTTTCGATGACCGCTTCGGAATTCCCGCCTAAACGCGGAGCGAAATCGTTGAAATCGAAAACCTCTTCCTTGACGGGGGCCGCTTCTTCTTTCGGCTCCTCCTCTGGAACCGGTTTTTCGATAACCGGGGTTGGCGGCTCTCCGGTTGGAGGGAGGGATTCCGCGAACATCATGGTTGGGTCGGCGGGTTTCTCCTTCTCGTCGAAGAAATCGAAATGGGCTTCCTGCAAGCCTAATGGGGTGATTGGCGCGGTCCTGCTGATTGGGGCGACGACGGGGGTCTCCCTTGGACCATAGCCCAAAACACCGGCGCTAGCGCCCATTTTCCGCTCGACGCGGCTTTCCGCGATTCTATCGGATGAAGGAATCGGGGAAGAGGAAGCCGGGGCGAAAGCGTATTTGTCTAACGGCGAGGACCAGGCTTCGTTTTCATGTCCCTCGAAGAAGGAATTATCGATATCCTCTGGGGCGATTACTGGAGTGGCAGAGCTCTCCTTTTCTTTCGATAAGGCCTCAAGGCTAGCTTCCTTAGCCGCCCTATCCTTGGCTTCGGCCTTCCTTTGGTTGCTCTTCTTGATGGATTTGGCCAAAGCCGAGAAACCCCCACGGATAAGGGGGAAGAAAATGACGACCAAACCGATAAGGAGGAAGAGGGCAAAAAGAAGGATGATGAGCCAAGAACCAACTAGGTTAACGAGCAATCCCGAAATGGCATAACCGATGATTCCGCCGAATAACGTCGGGGAAAGATAGAGGTTCTTTCCAAGGTTTCCATGGGATAAATCGATTTCCTCGTTGAAGTAACGGAAATCGGTCGGGGAGCCTTTGCCGAGGTTTCCGATATAGGCGAGGAAAACGATGGTTCCGACAAAAGCGATGAGGATGCCGAAGAAAATGCGGATTCTCGAAAAGCCTTGGGCCATCAATTTGTGACGGAGGATGATAGACAGCCCAAGGAAAAGGAAGAAGGCCGTGATGAAATATAGACCCACGCTTCCAAAAACATAAACGACCCCATAGGCTAAGCCATAAAGGTGGGTCCCTGGGGAAATCGCGATGAGGGCGAAGAAAAGAATCAGGATGACGCCAAAGGCGGTCAACGCCGGTTCGAAGGTAAATTGTTTTTTCGCTTTCTTCTTCATCGTAGCGGGTAAATTATAGACCAATAATCCTTAGGATTAGAGATGGTTTGGACCCATTTTTAGACAATGTATAAAAAAGAGGACCCTAGAAGCGATTCAATCGCTTACTAGATCCTCATTTTGAATTACTTGGCTTCTAGGATTAATGGGAGAACCATTGGGTCGCGGCCGGTCAAACGCCTAATCAGCCTACCGCATTTCTCGAAAACGGCCTGTTTGACCTCATCGATCCCGGATTCGGGTTTTTGGAGTTCCTCGTCGACGGAGGCAACGAGCATTTTGGTAACGTCGCGAACCAGGAGATCCGCTTCCTTCCCAAAGACCAAACCCTTCATTTGAATGTCAGGGGTCGAGACGATTTTTCTCGATGACATCGAAACTGTGAGACCAAGAAGAATGACGCCGTCCCCAAGCTTTTCCCTATCTGCAAGGACAAGGGAGGAGACGTCTCCCGCGACCGAGCCATCGATCATGACATCGCCGTGAGGGATGCCCTCATTGAATAGCCTTGCTCCCGAAGAATCGATGAGGATGGAATCGCCGTTTGATGGGACGAAGACGTTGCGGTGATTGAGGTTGATACCCATCGATAAGGCGAGCATCGCGTTGGCGAGCAAATCCTTGTATAGGCCCTTGACGGGGATGTAGTACTTCGGCTTAAGAAGGCTTGCCATCATCTTAAGATCCTCCTCCGAGGCATGCATGCGAAGGAACTTCTTCTTGTTGATGATCTGCACGTGGCAGCCTGAGCGATAAAGCTCATCCGCGGCATCCGTGTATTCGATTTCGGTGTTGTCGTTGCTCATCGAAGCCATGATGAAGGTATCGTCTAGCTTCAATCTGATTCGCCTATCCTCGTTTTCTCCGGTAGCCAAAAGGGCGATTTTGCGGAAGAGCCTTTCGCCGAATCCCATCATAAGGATGACGGTATCCTGATCGCGAAGACGGAGGACATCCTCCAAAGAGGCGAAATTGCTTCTTGGAATATCAAGCTCCCCGCAGGATTGGAGGACATCGATGGTCGCTTTGACGGATTCGTCGTAGAAAACGACCTTCTTGGAATAGCGGACGCAAAGGGAGATGACCTCGCTCACGTTATATAGATCGTTGCTGAACAAGGAAACGAATATACGGCCAGGGGCGTTTTTGAATGTTTCCTCGATATGGGGTGTGAGTTTATAAAGAGGGGCGGCATATACGGATTCGCTAAGAAGGGCGAGGGTTGGGTGTTCCGCGATCTGCGCCAAGGCGTTCATGTCGTTAAGATAGCTAGGAACCGCGGCGTTTTCGATGACATAGTCACTGGTGAAAACGATACTTCCCAAACTGGTTTCTAGGCAGATACCACTGCTTCCCGCGATGTTATGGGCCGTATGGAAGAAATGGATGCGATGGCCGGCGACGGTGAAATCGCTTGTCGGCTCGACCGTATGCATATCGTAAATAGATGGGTCTTTATGGATATGGGTGGTGAACATCTCAAGCATCTTGAGGGAGATCTTCGAACCGTAGATAGGCGCGGGGGCGGACTCATATATATAGGCTAGTCCTCCTATGACATCGTCATGCCCATGCGAAAGCAAATAGGCTTTGATGCGGCTTTTGTTTTCGACTAGATAATCGAAACGGGGGATGACGTAATCGACGCCGGGCAAAGTCTTGTCCGGGTCGCGAAGACCGCATTCGATAACGAAGATGTCGTCATTGATCTCGACGCAAAAACAGTTTTTGCCTTCTTCGTCAAGGCCGCCTAATCCAACGATTCTGATTCTATCATCCATAAATACACCTCAAAGTAATCCCATTTCTATAAACGTCGCTTTGATGGCTAGATTATAGCAAGTTTTTCCCTAAGGGAAATAAAAAAGAAAAAGAAAGCGGTTTTATGGGCTTTTTATCAATATAAATCCAAGGAAGCGAAGGGAAAATAATCCTCCAAACGCCTTAATTCCAGATGCCTTCCTTCCATAACGGCATAACTCGCGGGTTTTTCTTCCTTTGGGAAAGAGACGGAACCGGGATTCAAATAGACCACCCCATCCCTTTTCTGGAGCATCGGGACATGCGTATGGCCAAACATCAGGATATCCCCGCGTTGGACCTCAAGAAGGTCGGAAGTGAGCAAATCCCCATGGACGAGGTCGCAACGGAGGCCGTTTATCTGCAATACACGCGAATCCTTCAAATCGAATTTAAGGAGGGCCTCATCGATACGGGAATCGCAATTGCCGCGGATTCCGATGATTTTCGAGGAGAAACGGTTGAGGATTTCGCAGGTTCCCATCGGATCATAATCGGAAGGAACACCGTTTCGAGGGCCATTGTAGAGATAATCTCCCAAAAGAAGGATGGAATCAGGACGGTAAATCGAAAATAAGTGGGCAAGCTTTTTGGCCACGAGAAGGCGTCCATGGATATCGCTGGCAATGATGATTCGCATATCGGCCTCCTAATTCTCAATAAAATAATAACTTTAGATAAGCGGTTTTTGTAGATGATGGAAAAGAAAAAGCGTCAGGAATCGCTTTTTGACGCTTCTTCAATGTTTTTTTAGTCGAGGACTTCCCTGGTGGAAACAAGATCGGCACCAGTCCCAGCGATATCCTTAACGATGACTTCGCCAATGTAAACTGGAGGGACAATCGAGGTTTGGTTGACGATTTCCATTACTTTGAAAATCATGTTTTTTGGAATCGCAACATTCGTTTTGACAGGGCAAACGCGTAATTGCTTGGAGGCGATTTTCACGGTTGAGGTCACCGTTCTTCTTGGATCGGTTACTTCCTGTTTTCCGTATTCGACGCCTCTAAGGCATTTGTTCCCCGTGACGTTAAGATCATCGTCGACCGTGAGTTGGCAGCCGTTTGGGCAAATGATGCAAGTAAGGGTGGTAGCCATTATTTGACCTCCTTGGGCTCGGTAGAAACCACTATTTTACCTTGGTTGGAAACTAGTAGATTTCTAGGAATATTAACAATTTCCATTTCACTCGGTATTATCGCTTGTTTATATATCTTTTTGAACGGAATTCCGTTGAGTGAGAAAACAATATAAACGTTTTTCATCGGCTTCCTGACGCGGAATTTGAAGGTGATTTTCTCATCTTCGTCGGTCAACTCGATTCTTCCGGGAACGACATAGCCGACCCCTTCTCCTGCTTCCGTGAGGATGAGGCTATCGCTCTTTTTGAGTTTGCCCTCGATATATTCCGCGGCGGCTTCGCCTGCCACTCGTCCTTCCGCGACGACGTAATCTACAAGGTCATGGACGTGGAGAACGTTACCGCATGAGAAGATGCCTTCGATTTCTGTTTCCATTTTTTGGTTGACAACTGAGCCCCTACTTCTAGATTGGGGGATTCCAAGGTTATCGAGCAGCCCGTTATTAGGAATTAGGCCAACGGAAAGAAGCAAGGTATCGACTTCGAATCGCTTCTCCGTTCCCTTGATTGGGCGGAAGGAGGAATCGACTTCCGAGATCTCAATCGCCTCGAGCCTACTTCTTCCGATCGTCTTGGTGACGGTATGGGAAAGATAGAGAGGGATATCGAAATCCTTAAGGCATTGTTGGATATTGCGGTTAAGTCCGTTGCTATAGGGCATGAGCTCAGCAACGCCAAGGACTTTGGCCCCTTCCAAGGTCATACGTCTAGCCATGATTAAGCCAATATCGCCAGAACCGAGGATAAAGACGCGCTTTCCCACCATATAGCCGTAATCATTTAGGAAGAGTTGGGCTTGCCCGGCGGTGACCACTCCCGATGGACGGTCTCCGGGAATTCCGATCGCGCCTGCGTTTCTTTCATAGCAGCCCGCGGCCATGATGATGGCTTTAGCTTGGATTTGGGTTACGCCGTCTTCCGCGGAGGAATAGGTGACTACCTTATCCTTGCTAATATCGGTTACGAAGGCATTGAGTTTGTAATCGATATGCCTTTCCTCGACTTGTTTTACGAAACGGGTGAGGAATTCGGGGCCCGTGAGTTCTTCGTTGAATTCATGAAGGCCGAATCCATTATGGATGCATTGATTGAGGATGCCGCCAAGGAAAGCGATCCTTTCGAGGATCAAAATGTCCTTAACGCCCTTGTCGTAGGCCGCGACCGCGGCGGATAATCCGGCGGATCCACCGCCGATGATAACCAAATCGCGCCTTTCCATTATTTGCTCTCCCTTTCAAGGATAATGCTTCCTTCGTGTTCGTATTCGATTTCCATTGGGGATTTGCCCGTGGCCTTGGCTATCAGCCATAAAACCTGGCTTTGGCAGAAACCGCCTTGACATTTGCCAAACCCGGCGCGCGTCCTTTTCCTTACGGCCCTAATCGTGGTCGCTGGGAGGGAACGCGAGAGGACATCGTTGATTTCCCCGATGGAGACCTGTTCGCAGTTGCAGATGATCGCCCCATATTCGGGATGGTCTTTGACAAAGGCCTTCCTTTCCTCGATATCCATCTTAAGCGGATGGACATAAGGTTTGATGCGGGGGTTCCAGTTATCTTTCTTCTTGGCCTTGAGGATTGGGGCCACGAGTTCATCGGCGACATAACGTCCGATGGCAGGGGAAGAAACAAGCCCCGGGGATTCGATTCCCGCGACGTTGATGAATTTGGGTTCGCTCTTCGCTGGCTCGATGATGAAATCGCCGGTTGAGGGGGTGGCCCTGCATCCAGCGAAGATGCGGATTTGCTGATTGAAGGGGATCGAGGGCACCATGTTGAGGGCTTGGGCCTTAACATCGGCAAGAGTTGGAGAATCGGTGGACATATCCTCTTTGTCATCGACGAATTCGGAGCTAGGTCCAACAAGGTAATTCCAAGCGCTGGTCATCGTCACAAGGATGCCTTTGCCCTTTTCGCTAGGAAGAGGGAAGAGGACGTGGTTGACGAAGCCTTTGCCGAAATGGTCCAAAACGTAATATTCGCCTTTGCGGGGACGGATATACCAATCGATCGGTTCGACCATCTTGGCGATTTCCTCGGCGAAAAGGCCCGCGCAATTGACGACGACTTCGGCCTCATATTCGTTCTTATTGGTCTTGACGAGGAAATGGCCATCTTTCTTAGAGATCGAGACGACCGACTCGCGCAAAACGAGCTCAACGCCGTTATCGAGGGCGTTTTCCATCGCGTGGGCGGTTAGCTCGAAGGGATTGACGACCCCGGCGGTTGGGCAAAGCAAGGCGCCGGTGACGCATTTATTGATGTTTGGCTCCATGGCGAGAACCTCTTCGCCGGTTAGCATTTTCGTCGGAACGCCGTTTTGTTTGGCTCTTTCTTCCAAAACGAAGAGCTTTTCCCTTTGTTTTTCATCAAGGGCGACGTTCATCGAACCGACTTGTTCGAATTCGACGTCGAGTTCCTCACATAATTGAGGGAACATCCTATTCCCTTCGACATTGAAACGGGCTTTTTTGGTGCCTGGAACTGGATCGTCGCCCGAATGGACGATCGCCGAATTGGCTTTCGAGGTCCCGTCTCCGACATCTGGTTCCCTTTCGATGACGAGGGTCTTTAACCGATATGCGGAAAGATAACGAGCGACGAAGCAGCCGATTGCGCCGGCACCGATGATTATTACGTCTTTCATAGCCCCCATAATTTACCATAAAAGCTTAGCTTTTCCTATGCACAATAATTGCTTTCTTGTAAATAAATCACTTCTCTTCGATAATTTTGCTGATATGAAAATCAAGCTTGACCAAGAAGAGAGGAAAGACTTCCTCAATTACCTAGAGAATATCTACCAAAACGAGGAAAGGGATGAGGCCCTCAACGATTTGCTGACCCTTGATGGCAAGGTCTTCAAGGGGAATGTTTCAGGAAGTCCAAGTCTAGATGAAGCCCTGGCCTCCACCTGTTTTTCCTTATACGAGGACCCGTTAGATAAGGACGCGGATATCGCGTTTTATTACGATGAATACCTGCCATTTTTAGCAAAGCAAAGAACCCTTTATGAGCCTTCTTTCCTTTCTTCCTTGCCCTATTTTTGCTTGCTTAACGGGCTGGAAAACAGAAAGAAAGGGACGATATCGTTTGAAAAAGTGACCTATGAGCCTTACCAGATTTTCCTTTCCGATGATAGGGTCAAGGAGGAAGGTTTATCTTCCTTTACCCCAATCGGGGCCTTTAGGGAAAGAGTCTCTTATCCGGCGATCAAGAAAAAGGGAAGGATATGGATGAGTCTTATCCCCCATGAGATCAACACGATGGCCAAGCCTTTCTCCGCCTTTAATGGCCATGTCCTCCTTTATGGCTTAGGAATCGGCTATGCCGCTTATGAAGCAAGTGAGAAAAGCGATGTAACCAAAGTGACGATCGTCGATAACGACCATAACGTCATCGCCCTTTTCAAGGAATTGATGCTCCCTCTTTTCCCCCATAAGGAGAAAATCGAGATCATCGAAGGCGACGCCCTTGAATTCGCATCCAAAACCAAGAACAAACAAACTTACGACGTCCTCTTCGCCGATTTATGGCATGATGGGATGGATGGTCTTCCCCTATACGCTTCCTTGATCAGGAACGAAGGCAACGCGAAAAGGAATTTCTATTGGGTCGAAAACGACATCCTCGAATATTATTCGCGTCTATATATTCGTTATCTTCTCTCCATTTTTGAGGATGACCGCGATTTCAGGATGGCTGCTAACGATTATGGCTCCGAGGTCGCCTCGATCTTCATTTCATTAAGCGAAAAGGATAAGAACAAAACCCTTTCTTCCATCAAAGCCATCATGGATGAATTCAAAATCGAATCCTTGAGGAAAAACATCGCTTCCTCGGTCGCGCTTAACCTTCCTTAATCATCTTCTTATATAGAAAAAAACCTCGGTCGCCCGAGGTTTTTTAGTTTAGCTTAGTTGCGTTTTCCGCCTGGGCGCTTATCGCCACGCCTATCGCCATGACGGTCACTGCCATGGGGACGGTCGTTACGCCTATCGTTTCCATGTGGACGTTCTGGACGGTCCGGACGTTCGACATAGCCTTCTGGCTTATCGAGGAATTCGCGGTGGCTGACCTTGACTTTGCCTTGGTCATCGATGCCGATGACGACGACTTTGAGGGTGTCGCCGACGTTGACGACGTCGCTAACCTTATCGACGTAATTCCAGGCAAGGCGGGTGACGTGGCAAAGGCCATCGGTATCGCCGAAGAGGTTGACGAAGGCGCCATAATCCTCAACGCGGGTGACTTTGCCTTCGAAGATCTCGCCGACCTTGGCTTCCCTGACGATATCGTCGATCATGGCCTTGGCCTTCTCGAGGGTCTCCTTGTCCTTATGGTAGATGGTGATGGTGCCATCGTCTTCGACGTCGATCTTGGCCTGGTCGCAGGAAGCGACGATGCCTTGGATGGTTTCGCCGCCTTTGCCGATGACTTCGCGGATCTTCGCCGGGTCAATCTTGAAGGTGACCATCTTCGGAGCGTATTTGGAGACTTCTGGACGCGGGGCTGGGATGCAGGCTTTGATGGCTTCGCGGATTTCGGCGCGGGCTTTGTTGGCCTGGGCAAGGGCTTCCTCCAAGACCTCACGGGTGACGCCGTGTATCTTGATGTCCATCTGAAGGGCGGTGATACCTTTTTCGGTACCGGCGCATTTGAAGTCCATGTCACCGAAATGGTCTTCGAGGCCTTGGATATCGGTGAGGATGGTGTAATGGTTGGTCTTCTTATCTGGAGAACGGGTTGGGTCATCGGTGATCAAGCCCATGGCGATGCCGGAGACGATGCCTTTGATGGGGACGCCAGCGGCCATAAGCGACATGCAGTTCGCGCATATGGAGGCTTGGGAAGAGGAACCGTTGCTCTCGACTACGTCAGCGACGCAGCGGATGGTATATGGGAATTCCTCAACTGAAGGAAGGACGTAGGAGAGGGCGCGCTCACCGAGTTTGCCGTGTCCGATCTCCCTTCTTCCTGGGCTGCCCATTCTGCCGATTTCACCGACGGAATATGGTGGGAAGTTATAGTGATGCATGAAGCGGCGTTCGGTCTCGGTGGTGAGATCGTCGATTAGTTGGACGTCGCTTAGAGGCCCAAGGGTGGTCGTGCCGATAACCTGGGTCTGTCCGCGGGTGAACATGGCTGAGCCATGGGCACGGGGGAGAAGGTCGACCTGGCAATCAAGCGGACGGATCTCATCGACCTTACGGCCGTCTGGACGGCGCTTCTCCTCGATGATTTCGCGTCTGACTTCGTCAGCGACCATCTTCTCGAGGATGTTGTTGACCATGAGCATGGTCATCTTCTCTTCGTGCTCGTCTTCGTATTCCTTAGCCTCGAACTCATCGGTGATCTGCTTGCGGAGGGCGTCGATCTTGTCCTGCCTTTCGAGTTTATCGAAGGTGGAGACGGCCGCGGGCATCTTGTCACCGATTTCGTCATAGATGTGCTTAACGACTTCGGGGGTCGGGTTGAAGAGGACGATTTCCCTCTTGGGTTTGCCGATTTCCGCGATGATCTTCTTCTGGAAACGGCAGAGTTCCTTGATGGCTTCGAAACCGAACATAATGGCATCGAGCATCTCGGATTCTGGGACTTGGGCGGCCCCGGCTTCGACCATCATGATGGCTTCTTCGGTACCGGCGACGGCGAGGTCGATATCGGAAACCTTGCGTTGCTCATCGGTTGGGTCGATAATGAATTCTCCGTTGACCCTGCCGACATAGACGCCGGCGACTGGGCCATCGAAGGGGATATCGGAAGTGCAAAGAGCCAAGGAAGCTCCGAGCATTCCGGTCATTTCTGGGGTGTTGTCCGGGTCGACGCTCATGACGGTGGCGACGATTTGGACTTCGTTGCGGAAGCCTTCGGCGAACAAAGGACGGATGGGGCGGTCGATAAGACGGGCGGCAAGGGTCCCATGCTCTCCTGGGCGTCCTTCCCTGCGGAGGAAGGCCCCGGGGATGCGGCCTACGGCATAATGCTTTTCTTCATAGTTGACGGTGAGGGGGAAGAAATCTCCTTCCTTGGGTTCATCGGCGCAGCAGGCGGTCGCTAAGACCACGGTCTCGCCGAAACGGACCAAGCAAGAACCGTCTGCTTGCTTGGCGATTTCGCCGGTCTCAACCACTACTTTTCTGCCGGCGAATTCTGTTTCGAATACTTTTTTCATTCTTTTTCTCTTTCTGTTATGTTCCAAACGCCTATGACTATACTACACATGCCTTCCCCTTTTAAGGGGGAAGTTTATTTGTAAGCGTTTCCATTTCATAAAACAAAGGGAAAAAGGAAAAGCGAGGAAAGGACAATTCGCTTTTGCCAAGAAAAAAGCGCGGTTAGGCGCTTTGTTTTTGATTAAGCCCTCGTCTTAATATTTGAAAACGAAAGTCCCAAAAAGGAAAGCGATGAATTCCAAAATGGTGACGAGGAAAAGGGAATAGGAAATGAAGGCGAAGTCCTTCTTTTTCTTAACGGCGTAGATGATTATGAAGACGATCCCGGCGATAAGGAAAGGGGCGAAGGAAAATAGAATTCTAGGTCCCATAGCGAAGGATCCGACGGTGTAAGAATAAAAATTAAACAACGCCGCGAAGAATAAAGAGGCTCCGAAAGAGGCGCCGATAACGTAATTTATCCTTTGGCCACCCCGTTTTCCCGCGATCAAGGAGCCAATCGCGATTCCCATCAAAACTAGGCAAATCGTGGCGTTCATCGTCATGGGTCTTCCAAAGGAAAGAGGCTCTCCCATCACCGCATAAACCATAATCAAGGAAAACAGGAAAACCACGATACCGAGAACAGTCAGGATCAAAGCCACCCTCTTTAATCTTGTTGTTACCTCGCCCGTAGATGGCGGAGTAACTGGTTTATCTTTCTGTTGCGGATAATTGGGGTTGGCAATTGGGGTATTCGTCGTCCTTCTTCTTGGGGCGGAAGAAGGCTCTGGGGCCGCGGGCTTTACCTCTTCCTTGCTATCACTATCATCACCAAAAAGCCAGGAGGAATCCGCTCCCGAACCGTCATCGTCGTCGAAATAGAATCTAGAATAGAAGTCTTCGAATCTTTTCATCGGTTTGTGTCCTTTTTTTGTGTCTTTCATTATAAAGGAAAAACAATAAAAGAAAACCCACCATATAGGTGGGCGAATCTTGCCTATTTCCTTATTTACGGATGCCGAGGCTAGCGATGAGAGCGGTGTAGCGATCAACGTCGTTAGCGGCAAGGTAATCCAGAAGGCTGCGTCTCTTACCGACGAGGATGAGAAGGCTGCGTCTTGCACCGGCGTCGCCGTGATTAGCTTGGAGGTGGGTGGTGAGGTCCTTGATCCTCTTGGTAAGAAGGGCGATTTGGACTTCGGTGGAACCGGTGTCCTTCTCGTTCTTGCCATAAGCCTTGACGATTTCGGCGGTCTCTTCTTTGGATAGAGCCATTGTTTTTCTCCTTTCCTAATTTCTTGGCCACACCTTCGTTTGATCGGGAGAATCGGTACAAACCAAAGATGGGCTGCGGAAAGAATATACGCCTATAAGGCGAAGCGTGCAATAACTAATTAAAAATGCAATGAATTGAAACCGAAAATGCCTTTTTGGATAAATGGGTCCTTCTTTTTGGTTAAATATCTATACAGTGTATAACCAATATTTGGCCTTATTCCGAGACAATATCCCCGTAACTTATCATCGGTATTTTCTCTCCGTCAACGAATTCGAATGCTTGCGGGGAAGAGAAATCATTCCATAACAGGTTAATATAATTGCCATTGAGGATTTCAAAACTGAATCCGGTTTCGTCATCACGGAAGAAAGTGACTTTACGGTACCATCCCCCATCGAGATCTTGGTAATCATTCGCTTTCCTTAATTTTCCGTTTTTGATGATGTCGAGGTTATAGGAAAGGTCTCTTTCGTCCTCGCTATATGTAACCACCGTTTCCGCCGTTTCGGGGTTAACCCCGATATACCCATCCTCGGTTTGAATCCCTTTTAGATTGGTCTCATCAATCCCTTTCACCCAAAAGAACAATTCCGAAAAATCGTAGTCTCTATCGGCAAAATATTTGTCTCCGGTGATTGTTAAGGTGCAATCGCGGCTCGGCATCATGAATTCGAAATAATCATATCCGCCGAGTGTCCCATCGGTCTTCCATTTGATGACTTCGTCTTGATCGAGGAAGACGTGGAAGGTGACATCCGTGACTATTTCGACTTTGAAGCTAAATAGATGCCCGGCCTTATATAGCCCAGATTCAGGCGCATCGGGCGATACGTCCGCGCCATTTACCGTCAAACGGTAGTCTTGTTTGGCGATTTGGAAATGGTCCTTTATCTTGTTGAAGGTTTCGTAATAGGCATTCCCATAGAAAGCGTAAGCATCGCCATTAGGTAACACCATCGTTCCATCCGTATGGGAATAGACATAAAAACGGACTTCCGCAAGGACGGCCTCGCCTTCGTTTCTTGGCAAGGCGAGGATATAGATATGTTGGCAATCCTCTTCGCTTGTTTTGTAATTGCTTCTTTTGGTTTCTTTCGTATAGGTCTTCGCGAATTTAGCATAAACATAGGTGATATCTTCCTTCGCGGTGAAAGTCATTTTTTCATCCCATATCCCTTTGTTTTTCTCATAATGGGAAAGGTTAATCGCGGATAAATCGGCTTCCTTAACGGGGAGCTCCCTTAACGTGCTAAAGGAATCGCCGCAGGAAGATAACGTTAAAACCAAGCAGGGCAGAAAGATAAACGATTTGTTGATATTCATGAGTCCGCTCCTTTTTTATTCGGCCCATTCGAAATTTTCTTTGCCGGCGCCTAATTCGAAATGGCATTTGATAATGCCCAAATCGACGTTAAGCTCAGGTCCGACCAAGCCTTTTTTGATTTTGACTTTATTGCCACCTAGTTCGATAAAGAACTTCTGCTGATTGATCGCGGTCGGGGCAAGCAAAGCGGCTTCCACGCCTTTTTTGAACCATTCGGGGGAATCGTCTTGGATATTGCTGACTTCCTCTGCCTTTTTGCTTCTTCTTGGATTGCCCTTTGTTTTTCCATAGCCTAAGGCGATGAGGATCGCTTCGGTTTCGCCCTTATTGATAACCGCCTGGCTTTTCCCATGCGTCAAAGCCACCCAACAGGTATTTAGGCCTAGTTCCTGGGCTTTTAGGACAAGGTGTTCACCATAATAGCCAACCCGTTCATCCAAATCCTTGCTTTTCGTTCCGATCAAAGCGATGTAATTCGAGCATCCTTCGAATTTGCCATATCTTGCCATCCGCGAAGAAAAGCATTTCGTTCATCATAGATTATTTGGATATTTAGGCCGCTTTCCTTGTTAAGCGAGATAACGAAATCATAGAGTTGTTCCCTAATCTCCATAGGGATAGGCTTATCTAGATACTGACGGACGCTATGACGGGAAGCCATGAGGGCATGGATATCCATCTATTTTTCCTCCAATTGTTAAGGGCGGGCTTTCTTTATCCTTATTATATCTTAGATATATAAGAAAAAGAACCTCCGGGGGTTCCGAAGGTCCTTTGGCTCAACTCTCTTCCTCTTTTCTTTCTTCCTCGAGGATGACCCTTTCCTTATCGTCGCTTTGGTTATCCTCGTCAACAAAGGAATAGCCTTCGCCCGATTCCGGAAGGGGGGTCTCCTCTTTATGGGGGGAAATCGGGATCTCGCCTTTAACGATTAGGAGGATAAGCTCCTCCAAGGGAATCGCGTTTTCCTTATAGATATAGCCTTCCCCTTCTTCTTCGATGGAATTAAGGATTTGAAAGTCCGTTTCGATTTCGAGAGGATATTCAAAAGGGGTGAGGTCGCGCGAATCCGCGATTAGAAGGGTCGCCTTGATATAGGCATAGGCCATCAAGGTCTCGTCTTCCTCGCGGTAAGCCTCGAAATCGACCTCGCAGGTTTTGATGCCTAGAAGAGGGTAGTATTTCTCAAAGGAAAACCCCGAATAATCGAGATTCCCCTTATATTCGAAGTTTTTGAAGGGGGTTATTAAGGATTTATAGAAATTCATGAACGAATCTCCGCGAGGAATTTACGGGACAATGCATCGATGGCCTTTTTGACCGATAAAGCGATTTCCTCATCTTTGAGGGTATGGTCCTCCGCGTAGAGGGTGAGGGTGATCGCAAGGGATTTCTTCCCTTCTGGCACCCCTTTGCCGCGATACAAATCGAAGACGGAGACCTTATGGATAAGGCTATCCGCGCGTAAGGATTCGACCCTGATTTCCTCGAAAGTGACCTTTTCATCGAGGAGCAAAGCCAAATCGCGGGTGACCGCGGGAAAGCGTGAGGCGGGTTTGTATTTGATCTCGGAGACCTTCATGTTGAGGAGCTCTCCCAAATCGAGTTCGAGGATAACCGCGTTATCCAAACCCAAATCCTTCAAGGCAAGGGGATGGAGTTCGCCCAAATAGCCAAGGAGCTTCTTGCCCATGCGGATTTCCGCGGACCTCCCTGGATGGAGTTCTTCTCCCCCAAGGGTCCAAGGCACGATCTGGACGCGGTTGGAATTAAGGCCTAATAAAGTGAGGATTCCTTCCAAATAGCCTTTAACGTCGTAGAAATCATAGGGACGTCCGCCGATTTCGCCCATTTGATAGGCTTTGCCGGTAAGAGCGATAGCCAAATGACGGGAAGCGTAATCCTTCGCATCGATATCGCTTATCTCGAAGATCGCGACGTCTTTGTTTTGGTGGTTGACGTTATAGGAAAGGACGCTTAGCAAGCTCGGCATGAGGTTGGTCCTGACGTATTCGCGGTCAACCGTTAAGGGATTGGATAGGCGATAAGCTTCCTTTTTGGTGATGTAATCGAAGGTCTTGACATCTTTCTCCGCGATTAGGGTATAGGTAAGGACCTCGGAGACACCAGAGGAAAGAAGGTATCTTCTGATCATCCTCTTCTTGGTTTGGGATTCGGTTAAACCCTTGCAGGCAAGTTCGGAGGTCGGAAGGATGGAATGTACGTTTTCGTAACCTAAAAGCCTAATGACTTCCTCGGAGATATCCGCCTTCCCTTCGATATCGATACGGTAAGGGGGAACTTCAAGAACCAAAGTGTCGCCCTTATCTTCCCTAACGAGGAAATGGTCCTCCTTCAAGACATTGACGATCTCCTCTTTCGAGAAAGAGGTTCCAAGGCGACAATTGATGTAATTAATGGAGACCTCAACGAGCTTTTTCGCGTGGTCGAGGGTATCGTAATCGACGGTTTCGTAGACCTTCTCCGCTTTGCAAAGGGAGACGAGCAAGGCTTTGGTCACCTCTTGGACGTATTCGGCCTGATGGGGGTTGATGCCCTTGCAGAACCTATTGGAGGAATCGGAAGCTAGTCCAAGGCGGTTGGAGGTACGCCTAATCGAGGCATAATCGAAATTCGCGGCCTCGACGACGATGTTCTTGGTGTTTTCGTCGATTCTAGCCGCATCCGCGGTCATGATACCCGCGAGACAGACGGGTTTCCCATTGGAAGTGACGAGCAAATCGCCTTTTTCGAGTTTGTAGGTATTGCCGTCCATCGCGAAGAAATCGCCTTCATAATCATCGATTACGACTAGTTCTTCCTTCTCGAGTTTATCCGCGTCATACATATTGAGGGGCTGACCGGTTAGAAGCATGACGTAGTTACCGATATCGACGATGGTATCGATGCTTCTGATGCCTTCTGCGATAAGGATGTCCTTAAGCCATTTTGGCGAGGGGCCATTCTTGACTCCCCGATAGACCTTTCCGCTGAATTGCGGGCATTTTGGAGTAAGGGAGCCAACCTTGAAAGAAGTTTTCTCGGCCTTTTCTTCCTTGATTGAAGGGATCTTAACGTCGCGATGGAATAAACACGCCACTTCCCTAGCGACGTTTTCCATCGCGTTAAGGTCGGGGCGATTGGGCAAAACCGAAACCTCGAGGACCTTATCGTCAAGGCCAAGATATCCCAAGACATCGGTTTCCCCGATTGGGGCCTCTTCTGGGAGTTCTTCGATTCCCGCGACTTGCTTCTCGGAAAGGTATTTCTTATCGACGCCGAGTTCGAGCAAACTGCAGCACATGCCGTTGCTTTCGACTCCGCGAATCTTGCTTTTGGAGATTTCGCCTCCTGGGAGTTTGGCTCCTGGACGGCTGACGATGACCTTAAGTCCTTCCCTGGCGTTAGGGGCGCCGCAGACGATCTGCTCAACCCCGAACTGTCCTTCATCGACTTGGAGGACATGGAGGTGATCGGAATCTGGATGGGGGGTGCAGGAAATGATCTTACCAATCACGAGATTGGTCCCGCTGGCAAGGGTTTCGATCCCTTCGACTTCGGCTCCTGCGAAGGTGAGTCTATCCGCGACTTCCTCAGGGCTAATCCCTTCCAAGTCGACGTATTGCTTAAGCCATTTATAGGAAACTCTCATTGTCTTATCCTCCTATTTTCCGATGAATCCATCGAGGAATTTCATGTCGTTAGCGTAGAACCTACGGATATCGTCGATGCCATAGCGGAGCATCGCGACGCGTTCGACGCCGACGCCAAAAGCAAAGCCGCTCCAAACCTCGGGGTCATAACCGCACATCTTGAGGACTTTGGGGTTGACCATGCCCGCCCCAAGGATCTCGATCCAGCCGGTCCCTTTGCAGATATTGCACCCCTTTCCTCCGCAAGCGAAGCAACTGACGTCGACTTCGACGCTAGGTTCGGTGAAGGGGAAATATGAGGAACGAAGGCGAATTTCGCGCTTTGGTCCGAACATCTTCTTGGCGAAAAGTTCCAAGGTCGCCTTTAAGTTGGCGATGGAGATGTTCTTATCGACGACGAGCCCTTCTATCTGGGCGAATTGATGGGAATGGGTCATGTCGTCATCGTCGCGCCTATAGGCTTTCCCTGGCGAAATCATCCTAATCGGGGTCGGATCGAGCGAGCGTTCCACCATCGTATGGGCTTGGGCGGCGGAAGTTTGGGTACGGAGGAGCTTGCCCGCGTCAAGATAGAAGGTATCCTGCATGTCGCGGGACGGGTGGTCCTTGGGAACGTTAAGGAGCTCGAAGTTATATTTATCCTCCTCGACGTCGCGCCCTTCGATTACTTCATAGCCCATCGAGAGGAAGATGTCGGTGACCTCATCGATGATTAGATGATAGGGATTGATGCGTCCGGATGGGGCTTTCCTTCCCGGCATCGAGATATCGATCGCCTCTTCCTTAAGGCGCTTCTCGAGTTTGCGTTTCTCGATGTCCGCCTTCCTTTCCTCAAAGGCTTTTTGGACCTCCGCGGAAAGGCGGTTGACCTCGCTTCCGACGTTGCCTCTTTCCTCGGGAGGAACGTCCTTCATATTGGAAAGAAGGCCCTTGATGGAACCCTTCTTTGATAGATAAGCGGCGAAAAAGCCATCTAAGGCGATTTCATCCTTGATTAATTGGAGCTTTTCCATAGCCTCTTCACGCAGGGCTAGGGCTTTTTCGATCAATGCGTTGCTCATATTTTCCTCCTAAGAAATAAAAAGACGACTCCCGAGGAACGGAATATCCGCGGTGCCATCCTCATTCGCGATGTTATCCATCACGCTCTCACGGTCTTTAACGAGGACCATTCGGCCAAGTCTCCAAGGCGTTCTCCACGGCGAATTCGCCATATTCTTCCTCGACTCGTCTCACTATCGAGCCGTCCCTGTATCGGAAGCCGTTATTATGGTTACTACTCCGCTTCTACGAACGGGGAAATTATATCCTTTTTATTTATAAAAGGAAGGGGGCTTGGATAAATAAAACCCGGCCGGAGCCGGGGGTAGGCGATTCCCCTCACTTGAGGAGGTTGTTCTTGAGGATCACATCCGCATAGGCTAGGCCAAGGCGGAAGGACGATTCGGTGTTGTAATGCATGAAATCTCCGCCGGGGGAACCGGTTTTTAGTTTCATGCCTCCCTCGATTTTCCAGGAGGTGTTGATGCAATAGACGTTATCGTGGGCGGCGGCGTTATCCATTTTCACTTTGTTGAGGTCTTGCGAGGTTTGGGCGCCCCACATGGTGCCGTCGTTATCATAGATGCAAGCGTCGATCATGGCGCAGTTAGCCTTGTCCTTATCCTCGATATAATCGATGAAATCGGTCTCGAATTTATCGAAGAGGGCATTTAGCCTATCCGCGTAATATGGGATCTTCGCATTGTCGGAATCGGATTCGCCCTGCATCCAAAGGAATCCGCGGATCATCGGTTTGACCCCTTCTCCTATTTCACCCTTGATTAGGTTAAGGCAATTCTCGGTGTAGGGTTTGAGGTGATTGACATAGAGGTTTTGCTCTTTTTCGACGTTCCAATTGATCTTATCCTCACCGTTTTGGGCGAAGCCAGAACCGGAGACGCCGGCCTTGATGAAATAGATTTTCTTGCCTTCTTTTGGGGAATTCCTTAAGCCATAGGCCGCGCCAAGCTCGGGGCCCATCCTATCGTCTTTGGCCCCCATGCCGGTCCTTGTGTTCTCAAATTTGCCTTCTATCGGGGTTTCCTTATTTGAAGCGTGGATGTTCTTGGGGTCATAGATCTCGCCATATCCGCAGCCATAATAACTCGTGCGGACGGTTTCGATGCCGGTCGTGAGCATTTCGTAATCATCGACGGAGACGCCTTCGAATTCGCCGCTATCCTGAACCGCCTGCATGGCGTTACGGAGATAGTTGTTGCCGAATTGGGTCTGTCCTTCCATGTTGGATTGGCCGGTAAGGACGAAGACGTTTACCACCTCTTCTTCGATGGCGGAGCTTTCGGGGGTGGTCAAACCCGTGGCCTTGGAGGTATCGGGATTATTTCCGCCTCCGCAGGCGCAAAGGGAAAGAAGAATGGTCGCAGATAGCAAATAAATCGGCTTTTTCATCGTTTTTACCTCTATTAATCAGAATTATAAAAGCACCTTTTAAATATTTAAAAGACGATAAAGTTGTCAATTGCTAAAGGCAATTTTGATTAATTGGACGAGGTTTCCTCTTCTTCGCCGCTAGGAATGGCTTCCAAAAGGTCCTTGAGGAGGTCAACGTAATCAATCTCGGTGAAATCCTCTGGATTGGTGACTCTTTTCGGAGTCAATACCTCATAATCGTAAGCGAAGCCATAGGAAAGGGCGAATCTCCCGTTAGGGACTATATCGAGGGGCTGCTCGACGCCTTGTTCATCCTTATAGACGAATTTATCGCTATTGAAGGAAGAAATCGCCAAGGCGTATTTGTTATAGGCGAGGCCCTTATCGGAGAATTTGTATACGCTTTCGAAAGACTCGAAATTCATGGTCTCGAGGAAGGAATCGATCGTTTCCTCCTTATCGGGGACTTCCGCCCCGACGACGGGAATTTCGTCGAAAATCTCATCGTAAGCGGAAAGCAGGAAAGCCCGGAGCTTATCTTGTCCTTCTATCTTGAGTTTGATGGTATCCTCTCCTTCAAAAGTCCAGTAGGTGGGGCCCGTAACCTCATAAAGGCTATAGTCGAATTCGCTCAGCTTATCGAAGACCTTGGTGAAATCGACTCCTCCAAGATCATCGAGGAAAGACATCATGTCGAGGATGTCGTTAACGCTGAATTCCTCGTAATCGGAAGGGACATCGACCGGCATGTCATCGAGCATCGATGATATTTCGGGGTCATTTCTTATTTCCTCTTCGCTTAGTGGGGGGAAGCAGATCCTCCCATCATAGGGGAGCTTCACGCTTCCTAGGGTGATCGTGCGGATTTGCCTAGCCAACGCATAAGCGTCGATATAGAGCTTCCCATCTTGGAAATAGGTGGAAAAATTGGGGACTGGAAGGTTATTGAAGGGATAGGAACCGAGTTTGCCGCTCATTTTCCCATCGACGTCTTCCAGGGAATTGGTCATTGAGAAAGCGCGCTTGTTCTTATCTTCCTCGTTGCGGCCAGCGAAGATGATGTCGATTGGCATCTTCTTTATTTCGAGGGCGAAATTCGTTTCGTTTTCCCCTGGGTTAATTAGGAAACCCACATTCGCGTTTACATAGCCGTTTTCGAAAATGCCGAGTTTGGCGTTCGCGTGGGGGGTATACATCCGATATCCATCGACCTTCGAGGTTTTATCCATCGCGTCCGATAATCCGTTGAAATAGCCTTGTTCGTCTAAGGGGGCGTCGCTAGAAGAGGAGGAAGGGTCGACGCCACCTCCCCCGCAGGAAGTCAAAATCAAAGCCATTAGCAATGAGGGTAGCAGTTTTTTGTTCATATTTTTCCTCCTTTGCATAGCAACATCATTATAGAACGTAAATCGCGTGAAGCAAAATACCAGAGGCGACAGCGACATTGAGGGAATCGATTCCTTCCATTGCTATATAGAGCCTGCAATCGGCGTTTTCTAATAGATAAGAGGAAGCGCCCCTTCCCTCGTTTCCGAAGATGAAGGCTATCTTTTCGTCTTTATCGAAGCGATGTGATTCGAAGCTTTCCGCTTCTTTTAAGGAAGTCGCGTAGACCTTGACTCCGCGGGAATGGAGGAAAGGAATGACCGCCTCCTCGTTCATGGAAAGGATGTTCAAACCGAATAAGGCCCCTTGGGAAGAGGAGATGGCTTTGCTATTGAAGGGCGAGCAAGTCCCCGGGAGGAGAATGATGTTTTTGAAGCCGAATGCCAAGGCGTTGCGGAATATGGCGCCTAGATTCCCGGGATCTTGAACGCGGTCAAGGACGAGGACGCGGGAAAAGCCATACATGTCCCCCTCCTTTTTATGGCATATGCCCAAAATGGGTTCTGGGGTAACCGAATGGGAGAGCTTTTCGATGATGGCCTCGCTTACGCGGATCTTCTCTTTCGCTTCGAGTTTTGGTTCTTCTTCCGTTGCGAAAAGAAGGGTGTCGAGGTTGCCGTGGAGAGAAGCCATTTCCACAAGGTGGAAGCCTTCGACCAAAAAGGAGTCTGCGTTGCCTTTTTTGGCGATGTCCCTCAAGGATTTGATAAAAGGGTTATTCAAAGAGAGTATTTCCTTCATTCCGACTCCTCCTTCTTGTAGATATGGTGGATAAGCCTTTTCCTTTGCTTATCGTAATCGGGGCAGTATTTCCTTAGTTTCCGGTTGAAGAGGACCCCATGGTTATGATGGGTATCATGGCATAGTTCATGGATGACGACCGAATCGATTGCTTCTTCCGCATATCTATATAAATATAGGGAATAGGAAATCCGGTGGGTGGAAGGCGAATTGGAACCAAAACGGCTTTTCATCAGCCGTAAGGAAATCCGATAGGGTTCCTTTATCTTCATGATCTCCTCGTATTTCCTGGTCCTGCTTTCGAAATACCGCATGGCCTCTTTTTTATGCTTAAGGAGGTATTGATCCTCGCTTAGGCCATCCAAGGGGGTCAATTCCCCAAGGATATAGGTATAACCTTCGGGAATCGCATCGTCATTTGCTTTCTTCCTACCGCTCTTCCTAAGGAGTTTCGGCAAGGATTCGTAGACGTATTTATCCACTTCTTCATAACTAAGGATTGGATTCGCGGAGATATGGAGTTCGTTTTTATCAAGAAAAAAGGAAACGCGGAAAAGCGATTTCATCCTTTTCCAAGTCAATAGACCCGAATAGGATTTGCCTTGATATTCGTAAACCCGTTTTTCCATAAGGAAAGAATACTCCTAAACCTCCACTTTTTGAATGCTTCCGCGGCCTTTTGCTAAACTTAGTTTAGATAATGCTTTCTTCTTGGCCTAAAAGATTCTAAAATACGCCCGATATGGATAAGATTCTGATCTCGGCCTGCTTAGTGGGCGAAAACACGAAATACGATGGGGGGAATAACCTCAGCCAAGACCTGGAAGGTCTCTTGCAGTTTTACGATCTGATCCCCTTTTGCCCAGAGGTCGAAGGCGGACTGAAGACCCCCAGGGAGCCAAGCGAGATCATCTTCGATTCCGTCAAGAGCAAATCGGGCAAGGACGTGTCCAAGAATTTCGCGCTTGGGGCGGAGAAAGCCCTTAGCATCGTCCGCTTCTTCGGCATCAAAACCGCGATTCTCAAGGAAGGTTCCCCTTCTTGCGGAAGCCATGAAATCGGGGATGGCACCTTCTCCCATAAGAAAATCAAAGGCGAAGGGATAACCGCGCGTCTATTGAGGGAAAACGGGGTTAAGGTCATAAATGAAACCGAGGCCCTTGAGCTTCTTTCCAAACTCAAGCAAGGCCAAGCCAAGAAGGAAGAAGCCACCAAAAAGGCGATTGAGGCCGATGCGAATAAGGCAAACGGTCTAGAGGAGATCAAAGAAGCGAATTCCTTTGAAAAGAAGGAAGATGGACCCCGTCGTTATGAGAAGAAGCCTCCATTCAAGCCGGGAAACCGTCGTTTCCAAAAAGACGGCGAGGACAAGCCTCATGGCGAGAAGAGATTCCATGAATCGCGTCGTTCCCGCCCATTCCGCGAAGATAGGAAAGATAAGCCCTTCCATAAGGAAAACGGCGAAAGAAGGTTCGAGCCTCGCGGTAAACCCCACACGATGAATAGAAACAAAGGGTCAAGAAAACCTGGTCCAAGGAAGACCTTCAACAAGAAATAGAATCTAGGCGCTTCGGCGCCTTTATTTCTTTAGAATCCTATATCGTGTTCTTCCGGGGTATTGAGGATTTCTTCCTTCTTCTCCTTCTCTAAGTCATGTTCCATCTTGGAGGAAAGGGAAAGAAGGATCAAGGCCATCCCTAGTCCTAGCAATCCGCATTCGACGCAGCCAAGGATATCCTTGGCGAGGAAGAGACGGAAAATTCCCAAAACCAGGAAAACGATTGCCATCAAAATGCCGCCGTATCGGACCCATTTGACGTTTTTTGCATATTTTTCTTCTTCACTCATATGCACACCTCTTTTCTAGAGACAAAAAAGTGCCTCTACTAACTTATAGGGGCAAAAAGCGAAATTTGGCTCAAATTTTTGAAAATTTTTTATCTTCTTAATGAAAGTTGGAAATAAAGCTCGAGCAAAAGGGCGTTATGGTAATCGCGGATATCAAGGGCGGTCAAAGAGATGAAATTGGAGATCCTCGCGTTGAAGGTGTTCCTATGGATATAAAGGGTCTCCGCCGCCTTCAGGCCATTGAGTCCAGCGCGGAGATATGCTCCCGCGGTTTCGAGCAAATCGAGGGGGACGCGGGCGAAATAATCGCGAAGGGGCTGGAAGGAGGAATAATTTCCGAAGCCGATTTGCTTCATGATGACGTCATGAGGGAAAACCAAGGTATTGGGGAAATAGGCAAGCGCGTCATCAAGAAGACTCAACATGAAATCGTCGTCATAGGGGGCGACAAGGATCGATATATTCCCTGAATGCGGAAGGCGAAGATAATTCAAAAGTTTGCCCTCGATCGCCTCATCGTGCCTGAAATAGCAAAGGTTCGGATCGACCATATTCAGAGAATATAGGCCCTCATGATTATCCATCAAGGTTTCGATGGTCAAAAAATCGAGGGGACGGGTCGATTTGATTAAATAATATTTATCCATTGTCTAGTAAGCCTTCATGACGATGCATTCAAATGGACGAAGGGTGAAAACATGGTCAATGTAAATAAAGTCATTGTAATTATGGAGGATGACGTCCGTTGGCCTCCAGTGGAATGAGAAATAGGTCGTGTGTTTGCTAAAGGAAGCGATGACGACGAGCTTTTCCTCGTTAAGTTCGAAGAAATAACCATAAACGTCTGGATGGTTATGGTCATAAAGGTCATAATGGCCATAACGAAGGAAGCGCATATTCTCTTCCCTCTTCCTAAGCTTGATTGCCAATTTGGTGAAATTGAGGATCGAATCAGGGTCGTTTTCTTCATCGAGGACATTAACCCCTTCTTTCGCGTTGGGATTTGCTTTTACCCTGCCTTCCTTAATGGAGAATCCGGCGTTATCGCTGGAATTCCATTGCATGGGTTGCCTGCCGTTTATGCGTGAGGTGCGGCATAGATAATGGGTGATGTGGCTATCGCTATAGCCTTGCAAACGGAGATAGGCAACCTCGTTTTTGCTGCTGATATCGGCGTAGAAATCCTCGGGTTTATCGAATTGGACGTTGCTCATCCCGATTTCATCGCCATAGAGCATGAAGGGGACGCCATAAGAGAAAAGGAGGGTCGAGATAAGCATCTTCATCGATTGCTTACGGAATTCGACGTTTCCATATTGGCTAAGGGCCCTAGGATGGTCGTGGTCGGTCCAATATATCGGCAAAGCCTCGACGTCATTCCTTGTTTCGTCGTACCACTTCTTGAAGTTGTCCTTAAGCTCGATGACGCGAGTATAGATTTCTTCGTCTTTCTTATCTATTGAGGCGAAGGCCCCATTGCACCAAGCCGTATCGAAATTGAAGGCCATGTTGATGAGGCCATTATATTTATTGGTGAGCCTTAAGGATTGCTTAGGGGAGATTCCTCCGCCGGCTTCGCCGATGGTAAGGCAATCATAATGGGAGAGGACCTTTTCCTTGAATTCCCCCAAATATTGATACATGTCCTCCCTATTCGCGTATTTGCTTGGGTCAAGGACCAAGCCATCTGGCCCAGCAGGAAGGGAGGAATCGCTGAAGGATAGGTCTTTTCCTAAGTGACTAATGGCATCGAGGCGGAAGCCATCGACCCCCATATCGAGATAATGCCTCGCTATCTCAAAATACCTTTCCCTTAATGGTGGATAAGACCAGTTGACATCGGGCATTTTCTTCGAGAAAAGATGAAGGTAGAAGGTATCTTCGCTCCCGGGAACTTTATTCCAGGCGGATTCGCTGAAATAACTTCTCCAGTTATTCGGAGGTTCGATGCCGTTCTCAGTCCTTCTCCCCTTGAGGAAATAATAATAGGAGGCCTCCTCAGAATTAGGATCTTCAATGGCTTTCTTAAACCAAGGATGTTCGTCCGAGGTATGGTTCAATACGAAATCGATGATGATTCTTATACCAAGGGAATGGGCCTTATCGAGCATAACTCGGAAGTCTTCGTTGCTGCCAAAGCGCGGATCGACATCATAATATGAGGATACGTCATATCCGTTATCGTCCATCGGGGAGGCGAAAAAGGGGCAGATCCATATCAAATCGATACCCAAATCATGAAGGTAATCAAGTTTTTGTATGATGCCTTGGAGGTCGCCTATGCCATCTCCGTTGGAATCATAAAAAGCATCGGGATAGATGATATAGCCAGTCGCTTCTTGCCAGGGTGAAAGGAAATGTCTTTCATTCATAGCCTCAATTATATCGGAAGCGCGTATACGCGTGCAAAGGAAATCGATTGAGCCCATGAAATAATGGAAACTAATCGATACATGTCCTGCTTCTTCAATGTTTTTATAAGTCCTTTCTTTCCGTTAGAGACATGTCTCGAGTTTCCATTTTCAGTTTTAGGTGGAAGCGCTTACATATTGACCCCTTTGTTTTTTAAAAACAAGATAAAGGCAATCCATGTTTTCCTTAAGGAAACAAAGTTGGATTGGGGAGTTTCCATGGGCGATTTGCTTAGGTTAACGAAAAAAGCGATCAAGGGCCATGCCTTCCTTTTCTATTTTTCCTTTTTCCTCCAATTCCTCATGGTTTTGGGAGTTGTATTCACTTCCTTCATGTCGAAGGTCCTTGTCGATGCTCTCCTCCATAATTTGGACCCGGCGACTTTGGATCCGGTTAGCAAGCTTGTCGTCAACATGCTTTCCTTTGGTAATGGCGAGGAATTCATCTATTCCCATATGTATGTCTTGCCTCTATCTCTCCTTTTAGGGGCGATTTACATCTTCTTGATGTCTTTGGTGAGGATGCTATCGAGGTTTTATGTCACCAACGCAATGCAGAAAGGGATTCAGGTCCTCCTTTATAACCATCTGGTTTCCTTGCCTTATAGCGAATACCAAAACCAAAAAAGCGGGGATTTGATCCAATGCTGCACCAGAGACGTCGATATCGTCCGTCGCTTTTTGGGATTTGACCTTAACCAATTGACCTATACCGTTTTCATGGTGGGCTTATGCTCAGGGATCCTTGCTTCCGTATCCTGGAAGCTATTCATCATCGCGATTATCCTTTTCCCCTTCCTTTTCGTCTATTCCTTCTTCCTCATCAAGACGGTTAGGAAAAGATATAGGGCCACGGACGATGCGGAAGCCGTCTTGATGGATACGATTTCCAATGACCTTAACGCGGTAAGGCTAGTCAAGGCCTATGCCGCGGAGAATAGCGAATGCGAAAGGTTCGATAGGGAAATAGGCGAATATGAAGCCCGCTTCATCTCGTGGAGAAGGCTCTCCTCCTTCTTCTTCGCCTCTAGCGATATCTTCATTTTCCTTTCAAGGACGGTCGCGGTCATCTACGCGCTTTTCCTCGTTTTCTCCAAGGAAATAACCCCGGGAACCGCGGTTATCGCCTATACCTTCGTCAACATGATGGTCTGGCCGCTTCGCAATACGGCGATGAGGATCAGCGCCCTTGGCCAAACCCTTGCTTCGAGCGACCGTATCACCTTATTCCTCAATAGGCCCGAGGAAGATAGGTTAAACGGGGATAAGGCCCCATTTGGACAACTCGTTTTCGATAACGTTTCCTTTGCTTATCCTGACCAAAAGGAAGTCGATGTCATCGAAAACGTCTCCTTTACCTTGAATCCCGGTGAAACCTTGGCCATCATGGGTAAAACCGGCAGTGGGAAATCGACGGTCGCGAGTTTATTGATGCGCCTATATGAGCCAACAAGCGGGAAAATCACCCTTGATGGGAAAGACATTTCCTCCATGAGCAAAAAGAGCCTCCGTCACCATATCGCCCCCGTCTTGCAAGACCCCTTCCTCTTCTCCAAGACGGTCTCGGACAACATCTCCATCGGGATGGAAATGGAGGATAAGGAAACGATTGAGGAAAGCGCGAAACTCGCCAAAATGGAAGAAAGCATCGCTTCTTTCGCGGAAGGTTACCAAACTCCCGTTGGCGATAAGGGCGTCACCCTTTCGGGAGGGCAAAGGCAGCGTCTTGCCTTAGCTAGGGCCCTAGCCACAAAGCGCGACATCCTCCTTCTCGACGATTCCCTTTCCGCGGTTGATTCGAAGACCGATTTAGCGATTCGCAAAGGATTGTCCGAAAACGGACGGAGGAAGATGACGATTATCATCACCCACCGCGTCAATACGGCGAAAGACGCGGATAAAATCATGGTTTTGGATAAAGGGCGAATCGAATCTCTCGGTACCCATGAGGAACTTTTGGTTTCCTCTAAGTTATATAAGGAAATAGCCACCATCCAAGGTGTCTTTGGAGAGGGGGTGAAGTGAAGATGGCCGGTAAAAGCGGATTCCAGGAAGAAGCCTTGCCCGATAAGCTGAATCTGAAGATTTGGTTTAGGTTTTTAGCATTAGCTAAAGGCGATATCAAACATCTGATCAAGGCCATCGTCACCTCTATTTTCATCGCCTTCATCGACTCCAGTCTTTTGCCTTTGTTCTTTGCTGGGGCCATCGATACGGCCTCCAAACTTCCCCTAACATCGGAGGCGCAGTTCCTCGATGTCCTGATCCACGTCAAATTCCTTTTTGGAATCCAATTTGATTTGAATGTCCTCCCCTTCTTCTTGATCATGGTCGGGGGAATCCTCGTTAGATGCGTCCTCATCTACATCAATTTCTATTTCTCGCAGATCTTCGCGATGAAGGTCGTCTCCACCTTGAGGAGGACGGGATTTAGGAAGGTGCAGGAACTTAGCTTCTCCTATTTCGATAGGAATTCCGCGGGTTGGCTAATCGCGAGGATGCAAGGCGATACCTCGACGATCGGGGACATCCTCTCTAGCGACGTCACCTCCTTCTTCTGGGCGATAGGCAATTTGATCTTCTCCCTCATCTCGATGTATTCGGTCAATTTCGTCTACGCCTCCATCGTTTTGGGAGCCTTGCCACTGGTCGCCATCATGATCCCCTTCTTTGAAAGGACGATCCTTTTGCGTCATCGCATCGCCAGAAACGCCCATTCCCATTATGTTGGTTTCGTCGCGGAGACGATAAGCGGGGCCAAAACCATCAAATCACTTTCCCTTGAAGAGAAATCGTCCGCGGAGGCGGGTGATATCATCGAGGATATCCGCAAGAAGAGGGTCCGCGCCTTAAGGGTCAACGCCTTTTTCTCGCCTCTTCTTGATTTGATCGCTTCAGGGTTGACCGCGTTAATCGTCTTCCTATCCTTAAGGAACGATTTGCCGGAATTCTTCGTGATTACCCCAGCCATCACCGTTTTGTTCATTTCCTTCGTCTCCGCGATCTTCCAGCCTCTTGTCAGCCTTAGCGAATCCTTCTCCGAGATCATGGCCGCCCAAGCGGGCGCGGAAAAGGTCGCGCAGCTTTTCGATGCCGAAGTCAAAATCGTAGATTCACCAGAAGTCATCGAAAAATATGGGGATATCTTTAACCCAAGGAAAGAGAACTTCGTTCCTTTTAAAGGCGAGGTCGAATTCAAGGACGTCTCCTTCCATTACGACAACAACATCGAGGTCATCCACCCCTTCAATCTGAAGATTCCAGAGGGCACGAATATCGCGATCGTCGGGGAAACCGGGAGTGGCAAGACCACGTTAGCGAATTTGCTTTGCAGGTTCTATGAGCCAACGGGAGGCGAGATCCTCATCGATAACAAGCCTTATAGGGAATATGGCATCCCCTATCTTCGTTCCCAAATCGGCTATGTCCAGCAAACCCCGCATCTATTCCCCCTAACCATCGCGGAAAACCTCCGTTACGGAAAGGAAAACGCGACGAAGGAAGAGATGGAGGAAGCCTGCAGGAAAGTGGGAATCCATGATTTCATCGCCTCTTTGCCAGAAGGTTATGATACCCATTTAGGGGAAGGCGGGGGCTCGCTTTCGCAAGGCCAAAAACAGCTTATCTGCTTCGCTAGGGCCTTATTGCGCGACCCCTCCATCCTCATCCTTGATGAAGCCACCTCCTCCGTCGATACCTCCACCGAGGCCTATTTGCAGAAGGCGATCGACGAATTGCTTAAGGGTAGGACCTCGATCACGATCGCCCACCGCCTTTCGACGATCGTCAATTCCTCGCTTATCCTCTTCATGGAGAATGGTTCCATCTTGGAAAAGGGCACCCATAAGGAATTGATGGCGAAAAAAGGCCATTACTACGAACTTTACCAAAGCCAGTTCGAGCTTCTTAGCATCGATATGCAGATGGAAGTTAGAAATAGGGAAAACAAAGATTAGATTTCCTTATTTTTCCTTTCTCAAAATCTTTGAAAGACCCTAAATAAGGGTCTATACTTTTATTAGCATTAGAAGAAAAGGAGGAATTTCAATTCCATGTTAGTAAATGCAACCAAAATGCTTCGCGATGCGAAGAAGGGACATTACGCGATTGGCCATTTCAACACCAACAACCTCGAATGGACCAAAGCCATCCTCACCACCGCTCAGGAGCTAAATTCACCAGTTATCATCGGCGTTTCCATGGGTGCTGCCAAATATATGGGCGGATACCGTGTCGTCGCCGCGATGGTCAGGGAAATGGATAAGGGCCTCGGCATCACCGTTCCAGTCGCCCTCCATCTCGACCATGGCAACTACGAAGCCGCGAAAGCCTGCATCGAAGCCGGTTTCACCTCCGTTATGTTCGATGGTTCCTCTCTCCCGTTCGAGGAAAACGTCGCCAAGACCAAGGAAATCGTCGCTCTCGCCCATGAAAAAGGCGTTTCCGTCGAAGCCGAAGTCGGCGCGATTGGCGGAACGGAAGACGGCATCACCGCGGATGGCGAAGTCGCCGATCCTGAAGAATGCCGCAAGATCGTCGATCTCGGCATTGACTTCCTCGCCGCCGGTATTGGCAATATCCATGGTATCTATCCAGAAGGCTGGACCGGACTCCATATCGATGTCCTCGAGAAGATCAACGAAGCCACCGATTACATCCCACTAGTCCTCCATGGCGGAACAGGCATCCCCGATAACCAAATCCGCGACGCGATCGTCAATGGCGTTTCCAAGATCAACGTCAACACCGATTGCCAGCTCGTCTTCGCCGAAGCGACCATCAAATACTGCGCCGAAGGCAAAGCCGACCCAACCGCCGCCAACGCCGCCAAGGGTTATGACCCACGCAAACTCCTCAAGCCTGGCTATGAGGCCATCAAAGCCAAGGTCAAGGAAAAGATGGAACTCTTCGGTTCCGTCGACAAAGCCTAATAAGCTTATCCTTAAATTAAAATCCTCCCCCGCGGGAGGATTTTTCTTATGGAATCTTTTCCTTGAGGCTTATTTCTTGACTACGTTGCGTTTAAGCTGTTTCCATTTGGGTTTGGTTAAGACCCCAACGAAGACGGCCACACCATAGAAAGCCATGAAGATAGAGGAGAGGAAGATCGAACGTTTGTAGCCTTTGTAGGTTTTTAAACCTAGTTTCTTCTTGCTCATCGCAATCGCAAGGAAAGTCTGAAGGGTGAAGATAACAAGGAAGGAACCGATGACGATCGCGGCCATGACAAGGAGGTTCATGAAGGCGGTTTGGGAGACGCTGGAGGTCATCAAAACCCCATCAAGCCCCGAGAAGCCACTCATCCATTCGACGCCGAGCCAATTGATGAAATGGCATAGGGCGTAGAAAACGTAATAGGGCACGAACCAGAAGAAAGCGACCATCGTGAAGGGAATCATCAACATCTGGACGAACAAATCGACGTTGCTCCATCTGCCGGAGACGAAGAAATGGCCAAGCAAGGGCCAGCCCTTCCTCCAGAAGACGCCGTGGAGGCCATGTCCCATACGGGTGAGGCGGTTCCAGGTGTCCTTCATGGTCGAAGGCTGATCCTCATAGACGATGGCGTCGGCGACATAATGGACGCGCTTTTTCTCCAATAGCCTCTTGATGGTGAATTCGGAATCGTCGCTGGTGGATAAAGCGTCCCAATAGCCCTTGATGTTTTTGATGATCTCATAGGAAACCATCATGCCCGCTCCGGTAAGCATCGAGTCAAGATGGAGGTTTTCGCGGAAATTGGAGGCGATGCGGGAATCGCGGATATAATAGGCCGCGGAGACCGAGGTCCAGGTATTCTGGGTCGCGTTGGTGCTAGTCTCGAATGGACGCGCGATCTGGACCCCGCTTCTATAGGCGTTATTCATCTGGCGGATATAATCGGGGTTCCCGTGGTTATCCGCGTCGAATTTGATGAAGAAATCGTAGACCTCGCCGCTTTCGATGATTTTCTCTAAGCCGTATTGGATGGCGTAGGCCGCGCGGTGATGGGCGGGGTCGGAATCGAAATGCGGGATGACCTTGGCTCCTGCCTTTTCCGCGATTTCCGCGGTGTTATCGGTACAATTGTCCGCGACGACGTAGACATCGAATTTGTCCTTGGGGTAATTTTGGTTATCGAGGAGGTCTTTGACCGTATCCTCGATGACGTCTTTTTCGTTTCTCGCGCAGATGATGATCGCGACCCTTCCATAATCTTCGCTATCCTTGAAATGCTTCTCGGGGAGGAAGAAGAAAAGGATCATGACGAGTTGGAAAAGGAAAGTGATCGCGGAGATGCCGATCGCGACGTAATTGATGATTTCCAGGGTCTTCCAAACAATGTCCATAAATACTCCCTAAAGTGATGAAGTCGTGTTTTCCCTAATCGAAGGATAAACGATATTGACGTTTAACTCAACATTCCATTCTTCGAATTCGATTAGAACGTCCTTGCCGCCATAATGACGGATTATCCTTCTATATAATGAAGGGATATAGTCCTTCCATACCCCGACATAGGAATCGGGAGGCAGGCTTTTTTCCTCGTTTACGTATTTATAATATTCGACCTTCATATCGGTTTTCTCGATTTCGGGGCGGATATAATAATGGATTTCCTCGAGTTTTTCGCGTTGCTTCGAATATAAGGAGGGGATCTTGAACATGACCTCGCTTATCTCGAAAGTCGACTCGAAGAAGTATTCCTTAGCAAGCGGGAAGAATTTTTCCTTAAAATATTCCTTCGCGCTTTTTTGGTCGGGGAATTCCTTCTTCTGGAGGTCGGTTTCCTCAATCGGCTCGCTTTCCTTATCCTCTTTCTCCAATTGATAGTAATAGGAAAAGATGGTTTTATCCTCAATATAGGCATAGGAGGAATATTCCTCTTTCCTCCCTTCAATCGTTTCCTCTTTTTGGGTTATCGCGTAATAGCCTTTCATTAGATCGAAGACGGCGTAACCGCTTCTTTCCCTTTTCGTTTCCTTATAGATGATGTTCCCGAAGAAGGGTTTCCGTTCTTCTTCGATGCCTTCCTTGGCAATTGTCGAAATCGCGAAGGTTTCGGGATAAACGACCTCCCTTTCCTCTATATCCGCCTTGTAAGAAGAGAATTCATCAACCCCTTTTTCATATGGGAGCTCCTTGAATTCATCTAAATGAAAGGAACAGGAGGAAAGGGCGAAAAGGAAAAAGGATAAGGGGACAAACCGTTTCATCCCCTTAATCCTTCCCTTCCTTTGCATTCTTGGCTTTATGGGTTTTGCCCTTTTTGTTCATGGCCTTATTGGCATACATCTTCTTATCCGCCCTAGCGAAGACCTCCTCGAAGGATTTGTCTTCGTCTTGATGGAAGGAAGCCATGCCCAAAGAATAGGAATAATCCTTGTCGCCAATCCGCTTCCCGACGATGGATTTGAAGAGTTCCTTCCTATTTAGGTAATCCTCTCCTTCTGCGATTGCGACGAATTCATCGCCGCCAACGCGGTAAACGGGGGAATGGACGAAGGCGCGGCAAAGCGATAGGCAGGCGAAGCGGATCGCCTCGTCTCCAGAGGTGTGACCCAGGGTGTCATTGACGCCTTTAAGGTTATCGACATCGCACATGATGACGGCGAATTCGGCTTTCCTTTCCGCGATGGCCTTATTGATGGAATTGACTTTCTCATCATATGCCGTCTTGTTTTTGACTCCGGTTAAGCCATCTTGGAAGGCAAGGACGCTCATGGCGGCCCTCTCGGCCTTCAAGGCGGTGACCATCGCGACAAAGGATTCGGTGAGTTCACCGATTTCATCGTCTCTTCCCGGTTTTATCTTTACTTCCAAGTCGCCATCGCGAATCGCTCCGACCGCTTCATTTAGGTCTTTGATCGGCTTAAAGAAATACCTAACGGTGAAGAAAAGGGCCAAGGCTAGCAAGACCGTGACGGAAAGATAGACGATAAGGGGGACGATCGTAAGGAGGAAACTGGATTCGAAGACGACGTTCGTTTTGGCGGATATTCCATAATCCATGCCGTTACGGAGGGTGATGACGATGGCGGTTAGGGAATCGCCCTTATATGGGTAGTTATGGATTTTATTGTCATGAAGCGCGACGCTTTTTTGGCCAACGATCGATTCAACCGTGACCGAAGTCCCGACGAAATGGCCGTTTTCATCGAAGCCTTTGTTATCTTCGTGATAGAGGATGTGGTCGTCTTGCCCGACGAGGAAAGCGGAGGCCGCGGTAGCGAAATCCCCATTGATGTCGGTCGCGTAAGTGAGGATTTCATTCCATTGCAAATCGACTCCGATTACCCCGAGGAAGGTCTTATTCTCATAAATCGGAACCGCGTAGGTAACGAGGTTTTGGTCAATGTTCGCGTTGTAATAAGGCTCAAGCCAAATCGGCTTGGAAGAATCCTTAACCGTATACCACCAGATGACGTTTTCCTTATCTTCCTCGGTGAAGTTGAGGATGTTGGTGACCGGGAAGGGGGCGAAGTTGTTTCCGTCTATTGGGCGGACTTTGAAAATGCCCTTACCATCGATTCCTTTCCCTTGGGTAACCCCGCATAAAGAAGGCTCGAGAACAAGCCAATAGGTACAGAGGAAATTAACGGGCTTAGCCACTGCTCCAAAGGCCGAATCGATGTTGATTAGGCCGTTTTCAAGCTTAGCATCGTCCCCTAGGACATCGACGCTAAGGACGTTTTCGGCGATTTGCTTGCCGGAATTGACGACCGTTTCTGCGACAAGGAGGGAATTCTCGAAGTCCTCGGAATTGCTATTGGCGGCGATTAGCATGCGGTTGTTCGCGTTATAGTCCGCCAAGGAATTGTTGACAAGGTAAGTCGAAATAAGGCCACTTGTCATCGCAACGAGGATGGAAATGACCGAGATGAAGGTAATTTTGAGGGACAAGGATTGCTTCATACTCAAAAAAGAGACGAAAAGACGAATCTCGTCTTTGCTATTTTACTCGCGGGCGGGCGCGAAAAAAAGTGGGTTTGAAATTACTTTTGCGAGCAAAAATTTCACTATCGCTTTCGAAAAGTTTTATAGTTATTCATATGGAACAATTCGATTTAGTTAAGCGCGAAAAAGCGATTATAAAAACCTCGATTATCGGGATTCTCGGAAACGTCGCCCTCGTTGGCTTTAAGGCTACCGTCGGCTTAATCGCGGGATCCATCGCGATTATCCTCGATGCCGTCAATAACTTAACCGACGCCTTATCCTCGATTATCACGATGATCGGAACGAAGATCGCCGGGAAAAAACCCGATAAAAACCACCCTTATGGACATGGTAGAAGCGAATACCTCGCCTCGATGGCGGTTGGTATCATCGTCACCTTCGCGGGTGGACTCGCCGTTTATGAAGCCGTCAGAGGAATCATCGCTGACCCAACTTGCTCAAATCCCCCGGCATATGACGTTTGGATGCTCATCATCGTTGGGGTGGCCGTCTTGACCAAAGTGGCTTTGGGCCTATATTTCCGTCATAACGGGAAGAAATGGAATTCCGAGGCCTTGAAGGATTCTGGAATCGACGCTTTATTCGATGCAATCCTTTCTCTCTCGACCTTAGTTGCCGCCTTGGTGAGCTTCTTCACCCATTTCGCGATCGAAAATTATCTAGGTGCCCTCATCGGTTTGTTCATCCTTAGGGCCGGCATCAAAATGCTTATCCGCTCCTACTCCCTCATCATCGGGGAAAGAGTTAGCAAAGAAGAAACCCAAGCTCTCCGCAAAGCTATAGCTTCCTATCCCGAAGTCAAAGGCGTCTATGACCTTATCCTCCATAATTATGGGCCAAACCGCTCTATCGGCAGCGCCCATATCGAAGTCGATGATAGTTTTAACGCCAAGCAAATCCATGACTTAACCAGAAGGATCACCGGGGACATCTACCTCAAGACAGGCATCATATTGACCCTCGGGGTCTATGCGAGCAACGATTCCTCGCCTTTAGGAAAAGAGATTAAGGATAGCCTTCTTAAGGTCTTGAAGGGTTATCCATCCGTCCTCCAAATCCATGGCTTCTACGTTAGGGAAGAAGAGAAATTCTGCTCCTTCGACCTCATCTTCGATTTCGCCGACAAGGATTCGAAAAAGGCCATCGAGGAGATTAGGAACAAGATGAAGGAAATCTATCCTGAGTTCACCTTCTACGTGGTGGAAGACCTTGATTTCGCGGATTGATAACGGCCTAAAACCTAGGTCGTTTTTTTATATCTAAGTAAATATATAGCGATTTATTTTCATTTGTTTGCTCCTTATATTGAAATGTGGGAAAGAGTAGATATTTTACTTTGCGGACCACTCGAATTTATAGCCGCTAGGCAAAGTTACCTTACCTCCCCTGGAAACGAAAAGGCGATAGGCGACGACCGTCAAAATGACGACGGTGAAGACGACCATCACGGTCGCTAAGGTGATCGCTTCCCCAGCCCTAATTGAAGATAGTTCGGAATCCGATAATGGTATTTTACTCATAAGCAAAACCTCCTATTGAATCATCTCGATAGAGGGAAAATCCAAGGGTGGAAAGAAGGGTGAGAACGTTTGCTAAAGACAATTGCTCCTAGAATTTTCCCTCTACTAACTAATAGTGGTTTTTTTCGAAAATTGGCTCAAAAAAATGAAAACTTTTTTAAAAAATATTTTATTAAAGCGAAAGAAAAAGGCCCTAAGGGTTAAATTCCTTAGAACCTATCGGATGTTTTTAGATTTTGGATAAGCGAGATTCGATTTCAGCGAGTTTGGCTTTGTTCTCCTCTAACTTCTCCCGTTCAACCGCGATCTTCTCCTTCGGGGCCTTTGCTAAGAAGCCAGGGTTGGAAAGCATCTTCTCGCTTCTATTGATCTCGAAGAGGATCGCCTCCTTCTCCTTATTCAGCGAAGCGAGCAATTCGCCCTTACCGATATCAAGCTCAAGGAAGAGGGTCAGCCCGTTATAGACGAGGCTATCGCCCTTACCTTCTGGCAGGACCTTGATTTCCTTGGCGAAAAGGAAACGCGTTAGGTAATCCTCAATGCCCTTGAAGGGGGCTTTTGGGGATAAGGTCAAGGTCAAAGGCGCGTTAGGAGCCATCTTCTTGCTGGCCTTATAGGCGCGGACATCCTTGATCATCTTGGCTAGGAGCATGCCTTCCTTCTCCGCTTTCGGTGAATGGAAGGAAGCGATATATTGGGGATAGGTTTCCTCCATGATCGAATCCTTATGGAAAGGAAGGGAAAGGTAGAGCTCCTCGCAGACGAATGGGGTATATGGATAAAGGAGAAGGATGATTTCCTTAATGACCTTATAGAGGACGTTTTTGACCTTACTCGCCTTCTTCTCATCGTTAAGGGAGACCTTGGACATCTCAAGGTAGAAAGAGCAGAAATCATCGTAGACGAAATCATAGAGGTATTCGCTAGCGGAGGCGAATTGATAGGATTCCATCTTGGATTCGACTTTCTTGATCGTGGATTCTAGACGCGAGAGGATAAACCTTTCGAGGGTATCGAGATCCTTGTAATCGAGTTTTTCCTCCTTGAAGTCCTCGCCTAGGACGCTTTCGACGTAACGGGTCGCGTTCCATATCTTGTTAAGATAGGCTTCGCTAGAGGCGAGCTTCTCGTCGCTATAACGCATGTCTAGCCCCGGGGTGCTGTTCGTGGTGATGAAATAACGAAGGGCATCGACGCCATATTTATCGATGACGTCGATCGGATCGATACCGTTTCCTAGGGTCTTGCTCATCTTGCGGCCCTGCTCATCGCGGATAAGGCCATGGATAAGGACCTTTTTGAAAGGGGCCTTATCGGTGAAATGCTCACCTTGGAAGATCATGCGGGAGACCCAGAAGAAGATGATGTCATAGCCCGTGACCAAACAGTCGGTCGGATAATACCTCTTGAAGTCAGGGGCTTCGGTATTGGGCCAGCCTAGGGTCGAGAAAGGCCATAGGGCGCTAGAAAACCAGGTATCGAGGACATCCTCGTCTTGGGTATATAGATTCATGTCGGGCGCTTTTTCAGAGACCAGCACCTCTCCCGTTTCCTTATTGTAATAAGCGGGGATGCGGTGTCCCCACCAAAGCTGACGGGAGACGCACCAATCCTCGACGTTATTCATCCACCTTAGGAGGACCTTCTCAAAACGGGCGGGGAAGAATTCGACCTTGTCCTTGCTCTTCTGTTGCTTCAAAACGCGTTCAGCGAGGGGCTTCATCTTGACGAACCATTGCTTCGATAGCATCGGCTCAACAACCGCATTGCTTCTTTCGGAATGGCCAACGGAATGGATAATATGCTCGATATGATCGAGATTCCCCGCTTCCTCGATATCCTTGACCAAGGCTTTGCGGCATTCATATCTATCCATGCCTTGGTATTTTCCGGCCTTCTCGTTCATCTTCGCGCATTCATCGAGGCATTTGATGAAGGGGAAGTTATATTTCTTGCCAAGAAGGAAGTCATTTGGGTCATGAGCGGGAGTGCATTTCATCGCGCCCGTGCCGAAATCGATATCGACGTATTCGTCGGCCATGATCGGAAGGGGTTCCCCGTTAGCGGGGTTAATCGCTTTCTTCCCGACCAAATCGGCATAGCGCTTGTCTTTGGGGTTAACGAAGATCGCCGTATCGCCAAACATCGTCTCCGGACGGGTGGTCGCGACGATAAGGACCTTGTCAGAACCCTCCACGCGATATTTGAAATAATAGAATTCGCCGGGGTCATCGCTATGGATGACTTCGACGTTAGACAAAGCCGTACGGAGTTCGGGGTCCCAGTTGATGATCTTCTCGCCTTGATAGATAAGACCTTCGTTATAAAGGGTCACGAAAACCTTCTTTACGGCCTCGCTTAACCCTTCGTCGAGGGTGAACCTTTCCCTGCTATAATCGACGGAAATGCCGACTTTGGCCCATTGGGTATGGATGAAATCCGCGTATTCCTTTTTCCATTCCCAGGCCTTCTCGAGGAATTTCTCCCTTCCCAAATCATAACGGGAGACCCCTTCTTTCCTTAGCCTTGCCTCGACTTTGGCCTGCGTTGCAATACCGGCGTGGTCCATCCCGGGGACATAAAGGACATCGTAGCCCTTCATCCTCTTGTATCTAGCGATGATATCCTGGGTGACCGTATCCATGACGTGGCCAAGATGGAGTTTGCCCGTGACGTTAGGCGGGGGGATAACGATGCAGAATGGGTCCTTGGATTTATCCCCCGCGAGGAAATAACCCTTGTCCTTCCAGTTCTCGTATTTTCCCTTTTCCACGAGGTTATGGTCATAATGCTTATCCAACATATAGGTTTTCCTTTTTAAATAAAAAGGCCTCCTGAAACTTCCTTCAGGACGCCCTAGAAGACGCGGTACCACCTGAATTCCCCTTTTTGTTTGGGGCCCTTCATTGTTTGTCGGTCCTTCCCTAAGCGACTCGAATCCCTTCTCCTTGCTTGCCAGGCTTCCACCGTCCCTAGCTCTCTATCTTACGCAAGAAGGGCAATTCTCCCTCCTAGATCATCAAGACCGCGGATATTATGCATGCAAAAGCCCTTTTTGATAACCCCCTATTTTATAGGCGATCAAAAAAAGCGACCCTTAGACGTAACTAAGGATCGCTTTGCGGATTTTGTCGTTGCTTTTCCCGCTTAACTCGCTCTCGATATAGAGATCGAAGCCGTTATCCTTGGCGATTTTCCTCGCCTTGGCCTTTTCGGATTGGTTCATCCTATCGGTCTTGGTGAGGATCGCGATGATCGGCTTTCCCGAAGCGCGGAGATATCGGAAGAAGGCCTTATCGTCTTCGCCGGGTTCATTGCGGAAATCAAGCAGGAGGCAGATGGCCTTGAGGTCATTCCTCTTTAGCCCTTCCTCCATCATCTTCGAGAAATGGATCGTCGACATCGTCGCATAGGAGGTCGAGCCATATCCTGGCGAATCTAGAAGATAGAAGGTATCGTCGATGAGGAAATAATTGAGCAATTTGGTCTTCCCGGCCTTTTTGGAGGAAAAAGCGAGGTTTTGGCCGATTAAGCCGTTGATAAGCGTGCTTTTGCCGACGTTAGAACGACCGACCATGAGGATGATCGGCAGTTCTTTTTCCAAGTGGCGGGTAAAGCTATTCGCGGAGGTGACAAACCTCACCTTGCGGAAATTGACGTCTTTCATCTTTACCCCCTGACGAAGGCGAATTCGACCGCGTCATCAACGCATTTCATGTATTTGATGGTGAGGCCTTTCTTCACTTCCTCCGGGAGCTCCTCGACGTCTTTGCGGTTATCGTAAGGGACCATGATGGCCTTGATGCCGCTTCTCATGGCCGCGAGGGATTTCTCGCGAAGTCCGCCGATTGGGAGGGCTTTGCCACGGAGAGTGACTTCCCCGGTCATCGCGATATCGCTGGATACCGGGACGTTGGAGAGGCAAGAGATAAGGGCGACCGTAAGGGCAACGCCCGCGGATGGCCCATCCTTTGGGACCGCGCCCTCAGGGATATGGATATGGATGTCGTTAGATTGGAACAAAGCGTCATCGATATCGTATTTCTTGGAATTGGCCCTGACGAAATCGAGGGCGATCGAGGCGCTTTCCTTCATGACGTCGCCTAGTCTTCCTGTTAGGACGAGTCCGCCCTTTCCAGGGAAATAGGTGACCTCAATCGGGAGGATATCGCCACCGAAATCGGTATAGGCGAGGCCCGTGACGACGCCGATTTGGTTCTCCTTCTCTTTCTTCGTGCCCTCGAATAATTCGACGCCGAGATATTCGATCGCCTTCTTCGCGTCGACTTTAATTGGGCGGGCGATTGATTCGTTAGAGAGGAGTTCGACGACCGCCTTGCGGCAAATCGAGGCAATCGTCCTTTCAAGCTGACGGACGCCCGCTTCCATCGTGTAATGCTCGATGATCTCGGGGAGGGAGTCGTCTTCGAAGACGATATCCCCTTCCTTCAAGCCGTTGGCCTTCATCTGTTTATTGATAAGGAAGCCCGTCGCGATCTTGGTTTTCTCGATTTCCGTATAGGAAGGGACCTCGATTAGTTCAAGACGGTCGCGAAGGGGTCCTGGGACCGCGGAGATGTCGTTCGCGGTGCAGATGAACAAGACGTTGCTTAAGTCATAGGGCTCTTCGAGGTAATTGTCGTTGAAGGCGAAATTCTGCTCGGGGTCGAGGACTTCGAGGAGGGCGCTTGAAGGGTCGCCGCGATAATTGGAGCCGCCGACCTTATCGATTTCGTCGAGGAGGAAGACGGGGTTGACGGTCCCGGCCTTGCTCATGCCGTGGATGATACGTCCTGGCAAGGAGCCGACGTAGGTGCGGCGATGGCCCCTGATCTCGGCTTCATCGGAGATGCCTCCTAAGGAAGCCTTGAAGAATTTACGGCCAAGAGCCCTAGCGATCGACCTTGCAAGCGAGGTTTTGCCGCATCCTGGGGGGCCATAGAAGCATAATATCGGGGCTTTGAGGTTTCCCGTCATCTTCTTGACGGCAAGATATTCGATGATGCGCTTCTTGACTTTCTCCAAGCCATAATGGTCTTCATCTAGGACCTTCCTGACGTTATCGAGGGATTCGTTATCCTCGGTTTTCTCAAACCAAGGGACCCCCATGAGGGTCTCGATGTAATTCATGATAAGGGAGGATTCGAGGGAGGATTCGGGCATCAATTCATAACGCTTGAGCTCCTTCTCGACGCGCTTTTTGATGTTCTCCGGATAGGGGTTCTTCGTTAATTTCTCCCTGATGTTCTCCGGGGAAGAGGAGGAATCGGTATCCTCTCCTAATTCCTCTTTGATGGCCTTCATCTTTTCGCGAAGATAGTATTCCTTCTGGGCCTTTTCGCTAGATTCCCTAACTTTCTCGTTGAGATTGTTCTCAACCTCGCTCATGCCCTTGAGGTCATTGATGAAACCTAGAAGCAAGGAGAGGCGGTTATTGAGGTTAGTCTCCTCCAAGATCTTCTGTTTTTGTTCGATGGTTAGGCCAAAATAGGAGGCGATTGCATCGGGAAGGTCATCGCTTGAAGTGCCGTTACGGAGGGTTTGGATGACCGAATGGGGAAGGGAGGTATTGAAGCCCGGGGTCCCCGTGATGACCTCGACAAGGGATTTGGAGAGCTTCATCTCCTCCTCTTTGCCTCCGCGGGTCGATTCGAGGAGTTCGCCGGTCGCGAAGCAGCCGTTTTCGTTCATGGAGACATCGAAAAGGCGGGCCCGTTTGCTACCGACGACCCTGATGCGGATCTTTTCGCCCATCGGGGCGTAAGAGACGATGCGGCACATCGTGCCGATTGCGTAGATATCATCTTTGTTGGGGTTATCCACTTTGGCGTCGCGCTGGGTGACGATGAAGATGAGGTTATTGGTTTCCTTCTTGGCCTTTTCGACCGAGACGACCGAGAATGGACGGGCGACTTCGATCTCTTCGGACATATTGGGGAAGACGACAAGGGCTCTTGTCACCAATAATGGGAGGGCGATGGTGGTGCTTTCAGCAGGGGTCATGGACTTCTCCTTTCCTTATTATTTATATATAGGGTAATGAGCCGTTATTGGCACTCTAGAATGTTGAGTGCTAGACAAATTATAAAGAGGTCGCTGGCACTGTCAAGCCTTAAGTGCCAAAATCGGCACGGGACAATGCTACGACCTCCTTATGATTGAAATGCTTAAGCCGGATTATTCGGCCTCTTTTTTGGCGGGAGCTTTCTTGGCTGCGGGTTTCTTCGCGGCTGGTTTAGCTTCCTTTTTCTCCTCTTGGACCTCTTCCTTTGGGGCTTCTGGTTTCTTAGCTGGAGCCTTCTTGGCCGCGGGCTTTTCCGCCTTGGGGGCGGCTTTCGCGGGGTTCTTCTCGAGGAGGAATCTGGTTAGTTTGTTGTTGCGGATCTGGGAACGGATGGAATCGAGGTTCTCACCAAGGGCCTTCCTGACGGCTTCGACGTCCATATGGTATTGTTCGCCGATCCTCGCGAGTTCGAGGTTGATCTCCTCTTCGCTGGCCTCGATCTTCTCTTTGGCCATGAGGGTCTCGAGTACGAAATAATGGCGGAGGTTCCTCTCGGCTTCCTTCTTCTGATTCTCAAGTTGCTCGGCTTCGGTGGAACCGGTGATCTCGAGGTATTGCTGGAAGGTAAGGCCGTTATCCTCAATCTGATGGCGGAGCTTATCGAGAGCGGCAGCGCCTTCTTTCTCGACGACCATCGAGGGGATGGTGATCTCCGCGTTATCGACGATTTGGTCGATGATCGCGTTGAGGTAGGTCTGCTCGATCGCGTTGACTTTCCTCTGGAGGAGGTCTTTCTTGACGAATTCCTTGAGTTCGTCGACGGTTTTGACGTCGGCGATATTGAGGTCGAGGACCGCTTCATCGGAAAGGGAGGGAACCCTCTTCTCCTTGACTTCGTGGATTTTGCATTTGAAGGTCGCGGGTTTGCCTGCAAGAGAAGCGACATATTGCTCCGGGAAGACGATGTTGACGTCTTTCTCTTCGTCTGGCTTAACACCGACGAGGGCCTCTTCGAAGCCCGGGACGAAGGAATTGGAGCCAAGGAGCAATTCGTAATTATCGGCAGAGCCGCCTTCGAATTCCTTCTCGTCGACAAAGCCCTTGAAATCGAGGATGACGGTATCGCCGAGTTTGGCGGGCCGATCGACGGAAACGAGGTCCGCGGCCTGCTCGAGGCGGTTTTGGATATCCTTTTCGATTTCCTCTTCGTTAACGGAGGCCCCTGGCTTTTCGGCGGTAAGTCCGGTGTAGGCGCCTAATTTGACGCGTGGGGATTCCGTGAATTTATAGACAAGGGTAAGGGTCTTGTCGGTGAGGCTTTCAACATCGACATCGGGACGGGTGAATGGGGAGATGCGTTCTTGTTGGAGAGCCTGGGCATAGACCGGATTGGCGACGTCTTCGAGGGCCTGTTGGACGACTTGGGAGTCGGAGATGTATTTCCTGGCCATGCTTTCGGGGACATGGCCTTTGCGGAAGCCCTTGATCGAGATGTTCTTCGCAAGCTTGGAGAAGGCGCGTTTTTGGGCCTCGGTCCAGATGTCGGAATCGACTTCGACCTTGAGGACGACCTTGCAGTCCTCCAGACGTTTCACTTCAGTTTTCATTTGTTCTACTACCTCTAAATTGAATGGTTTTGACTGGAGGGAGGTAACCCCTCCGTCTTCAGCGTGGAATAGTCTAAACTATCTTAAGATAGCCCTGCAACAACTATTTTTGTCTTTTCGATAGAAAAAGGCCAAATGAAGGCCTTGAATCGAGGGTTTTGGGTTATCCTTTAGGACTTCGGGATACCCCCTTTGGGGGAATAGCATTCATCGAAGACGAGTTCATAGACCCTTTTGAATAGCTCTTCTTCCTCCTCGTTTGAGAAGGCGAATTCCTGTCTTAAGCAAAGAGCGGAAACTTGGATGATCGCCTTCTCCAAGGATTCGGACTTGGCAAGGGAGAAGACCTCGGATGGGAAAATCGCGACTGAAAGAGAGATCAGGATCGAATGGCAGATACGGCCCTGACTGACATCCTTCATCCTTTGGAAAGCCATATCTAGCTTAATGAAATTCTCGTCCTCAAAGGGCATTTTCGTATTCTTAGGCACTATCTTGTATATTATGCCATTCTTTTTGAGATAGACCTCTTTCCCATACTTTTTCTCAATGAGGAGGATGAGCCCGGCCGTCTTGGTCTTGCCGTTTCTTTTTAGGTCTTCGACTAAGGAAACCGCGAAGGGAATCGCGTATGGGGAATTGCAGAAATCCTTGTCTTGGAGATAGGAGGAAATCACTTCGTCCGAGAGGGATTCGGAATAGGGTAGATACCCTTTGACCCTGTTCCTGGAATAGAAGGATTTCATCTCGTCCTTGATATGCTTTTTCATATCGCGTAGGGTCTCCTCGGTCTGCTGGTTCACATAGGGGAAATTCTCCAGCTCCCCAAGGGTTTTTTCCGCCAAATCGAAGTCCTCCTGCTCAATCGCGAGTTGGACGAGGAGAGTTATCGTATAGGGGGCGTCGTAATCGAAGAGGTCGTTACGGTTCGCGTAAGCCGTATCATAGGCCCCCTTTAT
>CAMVEL010000001.1 GCA_947166565.1 uncultured Erysipelotrichaceae bacterium | reverse complement strand
AAGGATAGCATCCTTATGGGCATTAAGCATCAAAAGGGTTATGGGGCTAAATGATTTCAATCGCGGATACTTCGCCTGAAGAAAGGGTGAGAATTTCGTTGCCGAGCTTGAAAAGGAGATTGAAATCCTTATCCACTCCTAGGAAGGTCCCTTCCTTTTTGTCTTTTCCTTGATACCCCCTTTTTCCTAAAAGGAAATCATGGGTTTTAAAATAGGAGAGGCAACATTCCTTCATGTCCTCTTTAAGGAAAGTCTCCATGATGGCTTGGAAAAGGCCATCTTTGAAGGAAGAAACATCAACCTTCTTTCCAGTTTCTAGGAAAATAGAGGTCGGGGGTCTACGGTATTCGCCTTCGAAGGAAGGCTGATTAAGGTTGATGCCGATTCCAATTATCAGATAATCAGGCAATGAACCTTCAAGGAGGATGCCCGCGACTTTCTTACCGTGGATATAGATGTCGTTAGGCCATTTGATGGAGACCCCTTCAACTCCTTCTTTTTCTAGGAATTTCGATATGGATACAGCGGAAGGAAGAGAAAGAAAAGGGCCATAGTTCAAAAGTGGATGGTCCTTGATAAGAAGCGAGAATAATAAAGAGCTCCCTTTCTCGGAAAGCCATTTCCTATCGTTTCTTCCCCTACCTTCTTTTTGGAAGGAAGAGGAGACGAAGGCAAACGGTGGTAGCGAGGTCCAATTCCTCTTAATGAAGGAGGACGTGCTATCGATTTCCTCGAAATGGAGCTCTTTGATTTCCATTGTGTTTTATCGCTTAGAGGAACAATAACAGCAATACACCGGCGGCAACCGCGGAGCCAATGACCCCGGCGACGTTTGGTCCCATCGCGTGCATTAGGAGGAAATTCGTCGGATCTTCCTTGAGTCCTTCTTTATGGACGACCCTAGCGGCCATAGGAACGGCGGAGACGCCGGCTGCGCCGATCATCGGGTTGACCTTGCCCTTCGTCAATACGCACATCAGCTTGCCTCCTAACACACCAAAGGCGGTCGCGAAGGCGAAGGCGATGATGCCGAGAACGAAGATAAGGAGGGTATCGACCCTAAGGAAGGTCGCGGCGTCGGCCGTGCAGCCAACGCAGACGCCAAGGAGGATGGTGACGATATACATCAAACTGTTGGCGAGGGTTTCGGTAATCTTTGGAACGACACCCGATTCCTTGATGAGGTTACCTAACATCAAGCAGCCGATGAGAGGTCCGGCGGAAGGAACGATCAAGGTGGTGACGATCGTAACGATGATCGGGAAGAGGATACGTTCAAGCTTGCTGACATCCCTTGGGGTCTCCATCTTGATGGCCCTCTCCTTCTTCGTGGTGAGAAGGCGGATTATCGGAGGCTGGATGACGGGGACCAAGGCCATGTAGGAATAGGCTACGATAGCGATGGAAGAAAGGTAATCGGGCGCGAGTTTGCTCGTGACGAGAATCGCGGTTGGGCCATCGGCTCCACCGATGATACCGATGGAGGAAGCGATATTGGCGTCGAAATCGGTCCATCTAAGACCGTTTTTGCCAATCGCGATAGCGCCAATGAAGGTGATGAAGATGCCAAGTTGGGCCGCAGCGCCAAGAAGCATGGTCTTCTTATTGGCAATAAGCGGTCCGAAATCGGTCGTGGCACCAATGCAAAGGAATATCAAGCAGGGATATATTCCCCATTTGACCCCATAGTAGAGGAAGCCAAACATTCCGGTGTAATCGGCGTTATAGGCATCGTTGATACGGGCGATTGAAACCGCGTCGATGATGTTTGGATTGTCGCCTAGGAAGGTATGAATCTCCGCAAGGCTCACCATTTGGCCCGCTTGGAGGTTCATCCCATCAGGGCCAAGGAGGGTGGTAGCCGAGGCGAGGTCGATACCCGCTTTGGCGGAAAGGGAGACCGCATCATAGGTCGAGGCCCCCTTCGCGAATATTTCCTTGCCGACGCCAGGGAGGTTAACTAGCAACATCCCAAAGGCGATTGGCAAAAGGAGGTAGGGCTCAAACTTTTTGCGAATCGCGAGGAAAAGCAAAAGCAGAGCCACGAGAATCATGATGAGGTTGAGGTAACCGCCATTCCGGAAAAACCCGGCGACTCCCGTACTCTCGAAGAAGGCACTTATGGTTTTTATAAAATTCTCCATAAACACCCTTTCTTAACGAATGACCGCGATCCTTTCTTTGGAAGCCACGTTGCTTCCCTTGGAAACAAGAACCTCGGCGACCTCGCCATCATATGGGGAGACGACGTCGTTTTCGAGTTTCATCGCCTCGATAACGCATAAAACGGTGCCTTTGGTGACCTTATCGCCAGGCTTGACCAAGACTTTGGTGACCTGCCCTTGGATTGGGGAAAGGACTTCCTGACCTTGGACCGGTCCAGCGGCCACGACTTTCGGTTGGGCTTCCTTTGGGGATTCGGCCTTAGGGGCAGCTGGCGCCGCGGCGTTATTCTCCTCGACCGCCTCGAGCTCGACGCGGTAGGCTTTTCCGTTGACTTTGATTTTGTAGACTTTCATAGCAGTTACTCCTCAATTCTGGTAATCGAGACGATACGTGCATCCTTTTTCGTCTCTTTGTGGAAATCGATGACGGCCGTCAAAGCGGCGACGACCGCGTCTTCATCGCTTGCTAGAATCGCATTCTCCTTACGGGGGAGGATGTTCATCTTCTTCTCAATCGTATCGGTGCCCTTTTGGGCGAGATAGGTGATGAAGATGACCACTCCTAAGGCGAAGAAAACGATAAGGATAGCGATAAGGGCGATGAGGAGGGCATCCGGGACGCGGATGTTCTCTGGGTTTTCGTAAACTCCGAAGATCGCCATATTAGGCCTCCACGCGGATGGTGGTCACCGCATCTTCCTCGTTGCGTTCGTTGATGTATTTGATGGCAACATCGCCAAAGAGGGCAATCGAGAGGACGTCTTCATCGGATTTGGCGATGCCCTTGTATTGTTTTTTGAGTTCGGCGAATTCCGGCTTGAGGTCATCGGCGGGACGATAGGTGATGACTGGATCATCCCCGATAATCTTCTTCCTGATTTCCTCATTTACCGGCGCGGGGGAGGCCCCATAACGGCCATGGAGGTATTCGTTGATTTCCTTTGGAACAATCTTGTAACGTTCGCCGGAGATGACGTTGAGGACCGCTTGGGTGCCAACCATCTGGGAAAGCGGGGTGACAAGAGGTGGGTAGCCCATATCCTTACGGACGAGGGGAACTTCGGAAAGAACCTCGTCGAGGCGTTGTTCGGCGCCTTGGGCCTTCAACTGGTTGATGAGGTTGGAGAGCATGCCGCCGGGAACCTGGTATTTGATAATGTTCGCGTTAACCGAAAGAACCTTCGGATTAAGCAACCCATTAGCTAAATATTTGGCGCGGACGCTTTGCATCTTGGAGGCCGCCGCATTGAGCATATCGACGTTAAGATGGGGATCGTATTCGGTGCCTTGCAAGGCGAAATTAAGCGACTCGGTGCAGGGCTGGCTCGTTCCGCCGGAAAGAGGGGAAAGGGCGCAGTCGACGATATCTACCCCGGCTTCGATGGCTTTGAGGTAAGTCATCTCGCAGAGTCCACCGGTGCAATGGCTATGGAGCTCGATTGGGAGCTTGGTGTTCTTCTTCAAGGCGCTGATAAGCTCATAGGCGTCTTTTGGAAGCAAGACACCAGCCATATCCTTGATGCAAAGGCTATCGGCCCCAAGGGATTCGACGCGCTTTGCGAGCTCGACATAATATTCGACCGTATGGACCGGGGAAGTCGTATAGGAAAGGGCGATTTGGCATTCGCCACCGTATTTCTTGGTGGCTTTGACGGCCGCTTCGAGATTCCTAATATCGTTCAAGGCATCGAAGATACGGATGATATCGATGCCGTTTTTAAGTGATTTCTCGACGAATTTCTCGACGACGTCATCGGCATAATGACGGTATCCGAGGATGTTTTGTCCGCGGAATAGCATCTGCAATTTGGTGTTCTTGCAGATCTTCTTCGCTTGACGTAGCCTCTCCCATGGATCCTCGTGGAGGAAACGGAGACAGCTATCGAAGGTGGCCCCACCCCAAATCTCAATGGCGTGGTAACCGACTTTATCAAGCTCTTCTAGCGCCAAGAGGACTTCCGGGGTGGTCATCCTCGTGGCGAAAAGGGATTGGTGTCCGTCGCGAAGGCAAGTTTCGACAACCTTGACTCCCATAATTACTTGAGCGTCTTGGCTTCCTCAACGACCTTCTTGATGGCTTCAAGAGCGTCTTCTGGTAGTTCGTCGAAACCGCCTTTGACGGTCTTGCGGCTTTCAACGAAGGCGACGCGGTCCTGCATACGGGCGATTAGTTGCTCGACGTAGGCTTCGTCTTTTAGATCGGGGATGAATCCCGGCCAATTGTAGATCTCGATATCGGAGAATGGTCCCCATTTCTCGAATTTGGCGGTTTTGTCGACGACGGCTTCGATGACTCCGAAGGTATCTTCCTTCTGGACTTTCTTGCCCATGAACTCGCCGGTGTTGATGATGTAGCAATCAACGTTCTTCTCCTCGACGAGGTGTTTGAATTTGACGTAGTCGTTGACGAGCGGATAGGTACGGAATGGGTTCGCGTATGGCTCGACGACGAGGGCGTTAGGATCGACGCCAGGGGCAAGACGCTCGGCGGAGCTTCTCTTGGTGGCGAGGGTCGCGCCCATGACGGAAGCGAGGGCGGCGCCTTTCAATTTGACGATTGGAGGAAGGGTCGGATCCTTCATGATCCAGAAGATGGCGTTGACTGGGGAATCGATTTTGTCGACGCGGTTTGGCGACCAAAGTTTGGACTTGATGGCGCGGCCATTACCGTTACGGATATCCTCGGTGACGAGGACGACTTTTCCATCGGCATCGCGGGTCGCGGAGCAGTTTTGGACGGTGATAAGATATTTGTTATCTGGGCACCCGGTCGGGTAATCGTTGGTCTTATCGAAATAGGAAGGCTCGAGGGCGATGGAGGCACAGGTCTCGTCATTGATGATGAAAGCGTCGTCATGGAGGACCTTGACGCCGTATTTGCCACCGTGCTTGGCATGGGTGATGGTGGATTTGCCAGAGCCGGAAAGGCCATAGACGGAAGCGACGAACTTGCTGCCGTCTTTGAGGGTGAATTCCTTCTGTCCGCCGTGGCAGGAAGCATAGCCGTTGCGGTTAGCGATGGCCCAGGCGATGGTGAGCGTACCTTTCTTATGCTCACCGAAATAGCGCATGCCAAGGATCGCGGCGCAGTTGGTGTTGGTTGAGAAATAGGCAAGGCACTTGCCTTCGCAGATATCGGTGCGGTCTGGGGCGCCTTTCCAAGCTGGGTCGGAGAAGATATAGATATCAGGTTCTTTTCCATCGCCAACTGGTTTGGAGGCGGCATACATCTTTAGGTATTCGTCGTTGATCCACTGGAAGTTGAGGAGCCAGTTATAGACGAGCATCTCAAATCCTTCTGGGATAAGGAGGTGGGCTTTGACCATGAATTCTGGGTCAAGTCCGATATAGGCTTCCGCGTGGTACATCTTCTTGAAGCGGGTGTCATAGACGGCTTCCATAAGAAGTTTATCGAGTTCGGTGGCGTTGACTCCTGGCTCGCCCTGGATGCGCCTAGCGGCCGCATAACGTCCGGTGATCGCGCCGTCGTTGAAGAGAAGAACCTTCGCGTCGCGGTCGAGGCCGATCTTCTCGGCTTCGAAAACCGGCATATCGGTGACGATGGTGCCCGGGGAGTTCTTCGCTAATTCATAGGCTTCCTTGAGGGAATTGATCTTGACGACGTTATTCCCATAGAAGGCGGCCTCGATGATCGAACGGGTCTTCGCAAACCCTGGCTTGCCCTTTCCGATTTCCTCGGTTTTGTAAAATGCTTTTGTTGACATAAATACCCTTACCTTTCTTTTCTTTTTTCGTTGTTGTTTTGGTTTTTAGTCCAACCTTTTCGGCATCTTATCATACTCCAAAATTATCGCGCTGCTCAAGCGCGAATACGCGTATGCGCTTAAAAATGTGCGCAAAAAAAGCAAAAATACGCAAAGGAATGGAAAACGGTATTGATTATTGCCTTTTGTTGTTTTTCTTAAGGAAAGCGATGAAAGAATCCTCATCGATGGCTTTAAAATAAAAAATAGGACGGAGAATAAGATAGTCATTCGCCTTCCGCGTCTTTATCTATTTTTCTTTCTTCCTTCAAGGTCTTCGGAAGCAATTTGAAAATCAATATCGCCAAGGCGATTTTAATCGCATCGAATGGCAGATATGGGATGACCGCGACCATCAGGGCACGGGGATAATCGAGGCTTAGATAGGCCATTAGGAAAACCGAACCGATCGCATAGACGATTAGGGTTCCCAAAAGGCAAGATATGATTAACCTCAATATCTCTGGAATCCCCTTGATCTTATTGAAAAGGTTCATTACGGGGGAAGCGATAACGAAGGAGATGACGAACCCAAACGTTGGGCTGATGTTGGAAGAGAATCCCGCATATATCGGCATGAACATCCCTAACCCCAAATAGGCCGCGGTTATGAGAATGCAGTCGAACCAGGAATTCGCGAGAAAGGAAATGAGGAAAACCACGAAGAGCTGAAGGGAAACCTTGACGTTATCCCCCATCGGAATGGAAAACATCCCCAAGACGCATAGACTTGCTAGAAGCAATCCGTCACGGGTGATGCGTTTAACCAGTTCGACGTTGTTGGTTTCTCGTTTTTCCATCTTCTTAAAGGAGGGTGATGCCAGATTCGGAAAGGCGTTGCTCCTCATCTTTGTTCCATAAGGAAGCTTGGACTTCCCCGATATGGGCCTTGTTCAAAAAATACATGCATAGGCGGGATTGACCAATGCCGCCACCCAAAGAATAGGGCAGGCGTCCATCGATTATCGCCTTGCAATAGGGGTTATCAAGTTCCTTGCTCCTTCCACTTAAAGAAAGCTGTTCCTTAAGGGAAGAGGGGCTAACCCTAATGCCCATCGAGGATATCTCAAACGCAGTATCGAGGAGAGGGTAATATAGAAGGATGTCCCCATTAAGATTCCAATCATCGTAATCGGGAGCTCTTGAATCATGGGGGAGGCCGTTGCTAAGTTTATGGCCTATGCCAATAAGGAAAACCGCTCCTTTATCCTTGCATATCGCCTCTTCCCTTTCCTTAGGCGAAAAAGTTGGATAAAGCGAGAGCAATTCTTCGGAAGTGATGAAGAATATATCCTTAGGTAGGTCGTGGCTTATGCCATAACGAACCGAAACAAGATCGCTGACTTCCAATAGGACTTTGTAGATTTTCCTAACCGTCTCTTTGAGATATTCCAAATTACGGTCCTTCTCCTCGATGCAGAGTTCGTAATCCCATTGGTCGACGTAGATGGAATGGAGGGGATCGAGCCTTTCATCCTTCCTAATCGCGTTCATATCGGTATAGATGCCTTCGTGGACGGGGATGTTATAACGATGAAGGGCATACCTTTTCCATTTGGCAAGGGAATGGACGATTTCGATATCGCCTTCTATTTCCTTAGAAAGGAAGGAAATCGCCTTCTCCTTTCCGGATAAGCCATCGTTAAGGCCGGAGGAAGAGAGGACGAACAAAGGGGCGGAAACACGGGTTAAACCCAAGGATTCCGCGAGATGGCTTTCGAATGTGTCCTTGATGAATTTGATCGCCTTTTGGGTTTGGAGCAAATCAAGCGAGGATTTGTAATCGATGGAGGTGAGATCTTGAATCATAAATGGTCGTGATAAAACTCAAAAATAGATACCGTTTCCTTAAATATGCCTAAACGTATATCAAATTATGCCTTGACGGTAGATGGCATCTGCCACCTTTTCGAATCCGGCGACGTTGGCCCCTAGGAGCAAATCGTATTCATCGCCATATTTCTTCGCGGTTTCATAGACGGTAAGGAAGATTCCTTCCATGGTTTCCTTCAATTTGGCGTCGACTTCCTCGAAACTCCAGGACAGCCTCATGGAATTCTGACTCATCTCGAATCCAGAGGTTGCGACTCCTCCCGCATTGGAGGCCTTCGCTGGGCCATATAGGATCTTGTTATCGATGAAATAGCGGGAAGCCTCAAGCAAGCAAGGCATGTTGGCCCCTTCGAAAATACCGATAAGCCCGTTTTTGACGAGGGCCTTCGCTTCTTCTAGGCCGATCTCGTTTTGGGTGGCGCAAGGTAAGGCGATGTCGGTTGGAAGCGACCAGATTCCCTTGCTTCCTTCATGGTATTCGGCGGAAGGATGGGTATCTAGGTATTCCTTGATTCTGCCGCGACGGACTTCCTTGATTTCCTTGATGGAAGCCAAATCGATGCCGTCCTCATCATAGATAAAGCCGGAGGAATCGCTCATGGCGATGACTTTCCCACCGAGTTCGGTGGCTTTCTTGCAAGCGTAGATCGCAACGTTTCCAGAGCCGGAAATCGTGACACGCTTCCCCTCAAACGAATCGTTGCGCATCTTTTTAAGGGCGGCGTTAGCAAAATAGCAAAGGCCAAAACCGGTCGCTTCGGTCCTAGCCAATGATCCACCTAAAGTCAAAGGCTTCCCGGTTAAGACGCCATCCGCGCGGTTAACTAGTTTCTTATATTCGCCGTAGAGATAGCCGATTTCCCTGCCGCCTACTCCGATATCGCCCGCGGGGACATCGGTGAATTCGCCGATATGGCGGTAGAGCTCATCCATGAAGGCCTGGCAAAACGACATGATTTCATGGTCGCTTTTACCCTTGGGATCGAAATCCGAGCCACCTTTTCCTCCGCCTAAAGGGAGTCCGGTGAGCGAATTCTTCAAAACCTGTTCAAGGCCAAGGAATTTCAAAATACTGAGATTGACCGAAGGATGGAAACGGAGTCCGCCTTTATAAGGGCCGATAGCAGAAGAGAACTGCACGCGGTAGCCATGATTGATCATGACCTCTCCCTTATCGTTAAGCCAAGAGACCCTGAAGCAAATAATGCGTTCGGGCTCGACGAAGCGTTCAAAAACACGTTCCTTTACGTATTCTGGATGGGCGTCAGCGACGATAGAGAGGGTCGAAAGGATCTCTTTCGCCGCTTGGAGGTATTCTTTTTGTTCCGGATAGGTCTTTTCGAGATTAGCGTATATACCTGCTAGATATTCATTCATGCCTTTATCCTGCCTTTCTGCTCAAAACACGTGAAATTTTATACTCGCGCGCGTTTAGGTCAATGCTTTTTTGACCTTAACCTAGCGCGATGTCAAGGACCATCATGAGCACGAAGCCTATGGCTAGTCCGATGGTCGCCAAATTTGAATGGCTGCCTTCGTTGGCTTCCGGAATAAGCTCTTCGGCGACGACATAGATCATCGCTCCGGCGGCAAAAGCAAGGGTAAACGGAAGGATGGTGCTGACGAAATAGGTGACAAGAAGCGCTAAGCCCGCGGCGATAGGTTCCACCACCCCAGAGATGAAGCCATATAGGAAAGCCTTCCATTTTGGGAAGCCTTCCTCCCTTAAAGGCATTGAGACGATCGCCCCTTCAGGGAAATTTTGGATAGCGATGCCAATTGATAACACAAGCAATGCCTGTTCGGTTATGGTCCCGGAAAGCACACCGGCGGCAGCTACGCCAAAGGCGAGTCCTTCGGGAATGTTGTGGAGGGTGACCGCGAACATCATCTTCGAGGTGCGGCTAAGCCTGCTTTTCTTTACGCCTTCTTCCTCTTTGTTGATATGAATATGGGGGACGAGGAAATCAAGCAACAGGAGGAAGCCGATGCCAACCAAGAAGCCAAGGGAAGGGATGAGCCACATCCTGAAATCGTCTTTTTGGTAGGAAGAGATGGCTGGTTGGAGCAAACTCCAGATCGAAGCGGCGATCATGACGCCCGATGCAAACCCTAGGAGGAATTTCTGAACGCGCGGATTGATTTCCTTTCTGAGAAAGAAAACCATAGCCGAGCCTAAGGTCGTGCCCAATAAAGGGATAAAAAGACATAGGACCACCATAGGGGTCATCGAATGATTGACTACTTCAAAGATGTTCATTGGTTCGTTCCTAACGGAGAAAGTATAAGACCATAGAGGGAAAAAGGCTTTAAGATTTTGCATAGTTATAGAATAAGGGATGAAAAATGGTTATGTTCCTCCCTCTTTTTTGGTGGATAATTGATACAGGGGTCGATTAAATGAAGATTATCGAAGTAAGCGCGGCGATCATCACTTCGGGCCATAAGGTCTTCGTGACGAAACGCGGATATGGCGAATTCAAAGGAGGCTGGGAATTTCCTGGAGGAAAACTTGAACAAGGAGAATCCCCCGAAGAATGCCTCTTAAGGGAAATAAAGGAAGAATTGGACGCGAACATCTTCATCGAATCTTTCTTGAAGACCATCGATTACGATTACCCCTCCTTCCATTTGAAAATGCATTGTTTCGTCTGCAAGGTTGAGGAAGGATCCCATTTAGCCTTGCTCGAACACGAAGACGGAAAGTTCGTCGATATCGATGAACTTGGAGAGGTGGATTTCCTTCCCGCAGACATTTCTTTGATAGATGACATCAAGGCCTATTTCGACAAAAAGATATCTAAGATGAGGAGGTCCTAATCGACCCCCTTCTTTTAAAAGAAAAGGGCGAGGATAATATGACCATGCGAATGAACTCCGCGGAAATTAACGCCTATGCCTTGATTCTCGATAAGGAATTAAGCGGCAAAAGGCTCAGCAAATGCGTCCATTTTGATAATGGCGTCTTTGCTTTCGCGATTTCCAATAAGCAGAGTTTGGTCTTCGTCCTTAACGGGAACGAGCCTCGGGTTTACATTTCCCCCACTTCCTTTGCCTTCCCAAGTTTAAGTTCCACCCTTTCCACCCAACTTAGGAAAGTCGCTTCCGGCGGCAAAATCAATAAAATCGAAACCATCAACGACGATTCCATTTTGGCGATAAGGTTCTCCTCAATCGACGATTTGTATCAAGAGAGGAAATATAGTCTTGTTGCCGAATTGATCCCCTTTAAGGGAAATCTCATCCTTCTTGATGAAGATGATAACGTCCTTTCCAGCCTTTTCACTCTCTCCTTGGAATCGCCAAGACCCTTATTTAGGGGATTAAAGTACGCTCCTCCCGAAAAAGGCGAAGCCAAAAACAAAGAGGCCAAAGATTTTGATTATGAGGCTTTCCTCAACCACTATATCGAAGAGGAAGATGATTTATTCGAAAAAAGGAAGAAAAACCAGTTCAAGCCCCTTTATGACAAAGCCAAAAGGACGATCAAGAACCTCAATAACCGTCTAAAGATGATCGATAAAGATGAGGCGGAGGCCAAAAACCACCTTAATGATGGCGATTACGGAAATTTCATTTTCATGAATATCGATGATATCGATTTGGAATCAGGCTTCATGGATTATTACGGAGAAAAGGTGGCTTTGAACAAGACCTTGTCCTTAAGTAAAAACGCGGAAAATTTCTTCAAAAGAGCCAAGAAGGCCAAACTCGCCCTAGAATATAGCGAGGATAGAAGAAACAAGACTATTGAAGAATTGAAGGAAGCCAATGACTTCCTCCTACTCCTTGAATATTCCTCGGAAGAGGACCTTGCCCGTTATGAAAAGGAAAACGGCCCAAGGAAAAGAAACGAAGGAGTCAAAGGCTCCGCTTATATGCCTTTTGAATGCTTTATCGATGGAGTTAGGTTTGTATATGGAAAGAATTCCAGACAAAACGATTTCCTGATGTCCTATTTCTCCCATAAAGGCGAATGCCTCTGGATTCATCCAAAACAAGGTTCAGGAGCCCATGTCGTTATCGATAAGGTCAACCCCTCAAACAAGGAAATAAACGATGCATGTATGCTTTGTTTGGCCTTAAGCCATCTTGATATAGGCGAGGTGATGGTCGCGAAAATGAAGGAAATCCGTAAGGGAAAGAACATCGGACAAGCCATCTTGAATCATTACGTCAGCTACTTCATCAGGGATATAGCCCCTTATATAGAGGAAGCCGTCTCTTCCGGGAGGAAAATCGCCCATGAGTGAGAATCCGGTCGAAAGGGCAATCCTCATTTATGAGGGTGTTAACCGTAAGAAGGTCTTTTCGATTAAGCCCTTAGGCGGAGGAACCGCGAACGATGTTTTCCTTATTAACCTCGAAGATGTCATTAGGCTAAATAAACCAAACAAAGTCGATTCTCCCTATTATTCCGCGAAGCGGGAATACGAAGCTTCCATTGCTTTGTTAAGGAAAAAGGAAACATCGGTTATCCCTCAAATCCTTGCCTTCGATACCGAAAAAGGCGATAAGATCGAACGCTACATCCCTCCCTATGTCTTTAAGGATGAGAAAGACGCTTCCTATCGTTATTACCTTTCCGCGATCGAATCCCTTAAATGCTTCCACCGCATAAGCGGGAACTTCGCCCCGTTTTTCCCCGTGGAAAGACTTTTCCGTTACCGTGAATTATCGCAAGAAAACATCAGGGAGGATTATGAAGAGGAAGTAATCCGCAAAGCCAAGATTGCTTTTGACTCTTCTCCTGTAGTTTTCTGCCATAATGACCTTCATAATCTAAACCTCGTTTACGACAAAGAAGAGAAACGTATGAAATTCCTCGACCTCGAAATGGCCGGGATGAATTATGAGATTTTCGATGTCGCTTCCTTATTAGAAGAGAACGAATTAGATGATGGATTATGCGAAAGATTGATACACGCCTACTATGGAATTGATAAAGTGACCTGCAAAACAGTCGAGATGGTCCGTGACGTCATGGCCTTTCACGACATCCTTTGGTATTACTGGGCCAAGGCTAGATATCTAGAAACCATGCAACAATCCTTCCTCGATATCGCCAAAACGAAAATGGCGAGAATCAGAAGCAACATCAGAAAGAAATACGGGAATCCCCGTTAGGATGCTTTCTTCCTTTTAGCTAGCCAAACAATCGTTTTGACTAACAAAGCGATGAGGCAAACGACGATAGCCGCGAAGAGAAAGCCCGAGAAATCGATGAAGACATCGGTCCAAGTAGAACCTCTCTTTAAGGCCGGAATCGCCTGGATTAGTTCGGATAATCCAGCAAGAACGAAACCAGAGCCAGCGGAGATGCCAAAGCAAATGGCGATTCCGCCTTTTTTATCCTCGAATAGGGTCAAGATAAAGGCGAGGGTCGCGAATAATCCGTTGATCGCAAAGAGGGTGAAGTGCCCCATTCCTTTTCTGACGATTTGATGGAAATCGTTCATCTTGCTATCTGGAACGATGGGACGAGGTTCCGCTTTTAAGGAGAAAACCTTTTTGCTAACTTCTCCTAAAACCGGCGAATAGACATCGAAGGAGAGGTTCCCGTCTTTTAAGATTTGCAAAGAAGGCGAGGAAGTGTCTTGATTCATTACCTTGAAGGCAGTGGCATCAGCCTCAACATGGATTCGTTTATCGTTCGCGTTCTTTGGGTTAAAGGAACCGGAGACATTGATTAGATCGCCGACTTTCGCGGTAAAACCCTCAACGATTTGTTTCCCATTGCAAGTCGCATTGAAGACGGCATCGGTTGGCAAGACATCGGTCGAAACCATCTCGAAGCTCGCCTTGATCTCTGGATTATCGAGAAGGCTGGCCTTGATGGAGACGTTGCCCTTTTTCCGATACCCGGAAACCTTGCCTGCAGGGAAAGCTTGATACAGGCCTTCCTTATCTACTTCCAAATGACCGTTGGAGACTTTGGCGATTAACTCGTCGGAGGAAACGAAATTAAGCTGCGGATCAGTTGGGTGGATTTCGTTATTCATGGCATCGAAATAATGGACCTCTAACTCTGGGCCATAGAAATAATCGTAATCGAGGACCCCTAGTTTATTCGTGGAGGCCGATAAAGAGATGGAAGCAATCTCGTTAACATAGGTTCCATTTACCTCAATGTTAGAAATAATCTCTCCGTTAAACAAAAGATTGGCGTTTCCGCTAGCCTTCCCTTCAACAATGCCTCCTTCTCCCACTTCGAAGATGGAGGGGTCACTTGAAGAGAAAACGGCTTTCTCGTGGGAATAATATCTAGCCAAATAGCGGTCCAAAGAAAGATCGTCGCGGCCCGTCTTGAAGAAATCATCGCCCATATCGCCAAAGGCAAGGGCGAAGGGGAAACGCTTCTTTTGCCCAATCGCGACTTGGAAGGAATCGACATTGGTCTCGATATCTATTGGGGCTTTCCTTTGTTCTGAACGAAAATCGATATGTTTCTCATGTCCTGAAGCATCCTTTAACGAAAAGGAATAATCCCCTTCAAGAAGGGGGATGATGCGGATGACCCCTCCTTTTGTGGATGGGCTCATCGTCAAGGTATAGGAATTATCCCCTGGGGTGATCAGGGGTTTGAATTCGACGTTGGAATTATAGATATCCGCGGAGGATGTATCGTAAGTCAAGGTGTAGGTATACATCTTCGTCGTGCCGATGATGGCTTCATCGTCAGCGAAGATCCTTTTTGTCTCCTCCCCGAATTTCGCGCTAGGGGCGGAAGAGAGGATATCGAGTTTGGAAGGGCTAACCGTTATCAGTTCCTTAGGAGGGAGGATAGCGGTTAGTAAATCGTTCATGAGTTTGGCAAGCGACCAAGACTGATCGCCAGAAGCCCCTGAAGGAACCGCGCTTTCCGCGATAGTCAAACTTGAGAGCGCACCAAAAAGGACGTAAAGAATCAAGGGGAATAATTTGAGTCTTTTACCTTTACCTTTCTGGGAATTTCTCATGGTAACGTTTCTTACCTTTTAGGATGGTGTCCTTGGCTTTTTCGGCGCCATGGATGCCTTCGATTACGGTTTCTTTGCCGTGTTCAAGCTGTTTGTAGACGGTGAAGAAATGGCGGATTTCCTGGAGGATATGCTGTGGGAGATCCTTGATATCCTTGAATTCGTTATAGAAGGGATCGTCTTGGCAAATGGCGATGATCTTCTCATCGACTTTGCCTGAATCGATCATCGAGAGGATACCAATTGGATAAGCGCGGACAAGCGCTAAAGGAACAACCGGGCAAGAGGTGATAACCAAAACATCGAGGGGGTCATCGTCAAGTCCCCAGGTTTTGGGGATGAATCCGTAATTCTGAGGATAGTGGGTAGCGGTATAAAGGATCCTATCAAGCTTTAAAGCACCGGAATGCTCGTCCATTTCGTATTTGCAGGATGAGCCAGCGGGGATTTCGATGCAGGCTAGAAAATGCTCAGGGGTGATTTCGTTTTCGTTGACGGTGTGTAGGATATTCATAATCGGTTCATCTCCTTGTTGATGTAATTATCCTATAAACCAAGGGTTTCGGGGAAGGCAATTCGCGTAAATTAGGCTAGTTTTTTCCTTATTTGGAAAAATGTATAATCTTGCCGATGAAGAAAACCGCGGTCAGAAAACTACTAGTCCTTGTCCCAATTCTTTTTTCCTGTGGAAGTTCTCCCATCAATCCAAACAGCCCCGTCGTCTTCCGCAATGGCGATTTAATTGGGGTAAGCGAATACACCTATTCCTCCACTTGCATCTACGATAACGGGGATAGGGTAATCGAACGATTAAGGGATGGTGAGACCGTATATCTAGTTATAGCCGCCGGAGATTGCGGCCATTGCCAAGAATTAGAGCCAAAATTCGCTAAAGCGATCATGGAAACCAAAATCGAGGCTTACATGATCCACGCGGAGACTTTGTCTACTTCTTCCTTTGTCACGGAAGCCCTAAACAAAATCGAAATGGAATTCCCTTCCCTAAAAGGGGTCTTCACCACAAAATTCCCCTATTCTTTCCGTATCAGCAAAGAGAGTTTCCAGATAATGCCTTTTACGGGGCATTCCGCTACTTCTTCCGCGGTCGTTTCCTATATAAACGAGAACATGCACCACGGGGATTTAGTGAGGTTTCATGATTCCTCGAAGTTCACTTCTTATTTGGGAGAAAAGAAAAATAAGGGATACGTGTATTCGAATTCCCTAAAAACTTTTAACGATAAATATCGCGATAACATCAAAGGGGAATTCGCCCTTCTCGAAAATTATGACCTTGAAGAAGGCTTCTATGAGAATAAGGACGGAGCCCTAATCAAAGTGAGCGAAAACGCATAAGAAAAGGGGCTTCATAGGCCCCTTAAATCCTATTAGGCTTTCCTTGCGGAGAGGAAGGAGGCGAATTCCTCGCCTTCTTTGAAGTCTTTGAATCTTGCGTAGAAATAATTATCGCCCATCGCTACGGCGATATGGGCGGGATATCTACCCTTCATGCAGATAACCGATCCGTATTTTTCATCGATTTCCTTTTCGGAATGGACGTAATCGACTCCGTTCCTGCGGCTGACCGCGAAGGCATAGAATTTCTCTTTGTTCAGGTCCTGCCTCGACTCGTTATAGCAGATGACGTCCGCGTACAGCTCGTAACAGGAAATGGAATTCGCGTAGTCGATAAGGTCAGGGGTATAGCCTCCTGGAGGTCTCATGTTGCATTCAAGGCCGATGAATTGGCCCTTCTTTCCTAGTCCTTCTTTGTCTTTGGTAAGGACGAAGAATTCGATATGGAAGAACCTCTTGCTGATACCGAAGGCCTTAACGACGGACCTACCGAGTTTTTCGAAGGCCTCACCGTCGATATCATGGAAAGGCAAGGAGAATGGGTTATTGTAATAAATGATATCCATCGCCCCGTTGACGATTTGGTCGATTGGCGTTGGGAAATGGTCGCTTGTAGCAAACACCACGTTGGAATCGATATCGCAGACGCCATCGTAAGAGACGATGAAGCCTTCGATGAATTCCTCCATGATATAGGTTTCGATAAGCTGCTTGGAAAGGAAGGCGTTAAGGGCATCCTCATCTTTGATTTTGAAGCTATCGGAGGCCCCGACACCAACATTGGGCTTAACGAAGACAGGATAGCCGACAGACCTGATAAATTCCTTGGCTTTCTCCAAATCCGCCGGGCCATCGACAAGGATATAACGGCTGACTTTGGCGCCGCCTTTAACGAAATATTCCTTCATCGCGGATTTGGCTTTGATGGCATCCATCTGACAAGGAAGGAAACCGGTGTTGACCCCGAATTCTTGACGTAATCTAGCATCGAGGGTCAGCCACCACTCGTTGTCGCTTTCGATAAAGTCGATCTTCCCGTATTTGGAGACATAATAGGAAACCGCGGCTTTCATGGCCTCGAAATCGCTCATGTCCGGAACATAATAATATTCCTTCAAGGCCTTCTTCAGCCTCTCGTGGCAGTTGTAATATGGGGTGTCCCCGATTCCGAGGACGTTGACTCCATGGTTTTTGAGGGCTTCCACCCACTTGAAATAACGAACCGGGAAGTTCGGCGAGATGAAGACGAAATTCATTTTAACTCCCTTCCGAAAGAGATTTTACCGATAGTCTTACGAGGGCCCTGTTCAAGGAGGCCTTGGCCCTTATTAGGTCAATGCCATCGCTTTTTTCCTCGAGGCGTTTGCGCGCCCTATCGGCGGACGCATTTGCGCGTGCCGCGTTTATATCGTAGCCACGCTCGCAAAGTGTGCAACATAGAAGCGCTTTCATAGGGGTAACACGGATGGAAGAATTGAAGATCGCGTAATAGGAAGTTTTCTTTGCTGAGACTATTTTCAAAATACCGGCCTTTTCCAAAACCTCATAGATCGGGGTGTATTTCCCTTCTATTACCAAAGCCCCCTTCTTGGAGGGAACGGAAAAAGAGGTCACATCCTCGTCTAAGACGATTCCATTGGGTGTAAGGATGGTTAAGCGAATCACTTGAGTTCCTCCGCTTTCTTGACGACATCCTCAATCGTTCCGCAATAAAGGAAGGCGGATTCAGGGAGGTTATCGTATTTTCCGGAAAGGATTTCCTTAAAGGAACGCACGGTTTCCTTAACGGGAACGTATTTGCCTTCCTGTCCGCTGAACTGCGTAGCGACGCGGAAGGGTTGGGAAAGGAAATTGCGGATACGCCTCGCGCGGTTAACGATGGCTTTGTCTTCATCGGAAAGTTCATCGATGCCAAGGATCGCGATGATATCCTGCAATTCCTTATAGCGTTGGAGAAGCATCTGCACCCCCCTAGCGACTTCATAATGCTCTTCCCCGACAATATTGGGATCAAGGGCGGTGGATGAGGATTCAAGGGGATCGACCGCGGGATAAATACCCAAAGCCGCGGTGTTACGGTCAAGGAGAGTCTTCGCGTCAAGGTGAGAGAAGGTGGTCGCCGGAGCGGGGTCGGTCAGGTCGTCCGCGGGGACATAAATCGCCTGGACGGAAGTGATGGAGCCATCCTTTGTCGAAGTGATGCGTTCTTGGAGTTGGCCCATCTCGGTGGCAAGGGTTGGCTGATAACCGACCGCGGAAGGCATACGGCCCAAGAGGGCGGAGACTTCCGAACCGGCTTGGGTGAAACGGAAGATATTGTCGATGAAGAGCAACACGTCTTGGTGCTCCTTATCGCGGAAATACTCGGCCATCGTAAGGGCGCTTAAGGCGACTCTCATACGGGCTCCGGGGGGTTCGTTCATCTGGCCAAAGCAAAGGGCGGTTTTCTCCAAAACACCGCTTTCCTTCATCTCGAAATAGAGGTCGTTGCCTTCACGTGAACGCTCGCCGACGCCTGCGAAAACGGAGGTGCCGTTATGCTCTTTGGCGATATTGAAGATAAGCTCTTGGATTAAGACGGTTTTGCCAACGCCGGCTCCGCCAAACAAACCGATTTTCCCACCCTTGATATAGGGGCAAAGCAAATCGATGACCTTGATACCCGTTTCGAGGATCTCATGGGAAACGGATTGCTCCGCGAAGGTCGGGGCAAGGCGATGGATTGGCATATGGATCGATGAATCGAGGGGTTCTTTGCCATCGATTGGATCGCCTAGGACATTAAACATGCGGCCAAGGGTCTCTTCGCCGACTGGAACGGAGATGGAGGCTCCGGAATTGATGACTTCCATGCCACGGGTCAAACCATCCGTTGGGCCCATCGCGACCGAACGGACGACGTCATCGCCGATATGCTGCATGACTTCGGCCGTGAGTTTCCCGCCATTTGGGAGAGGAATCCATAAAGCCGTGAGGATTTCCGGAAGATGGCTGCTATCGAAGCGGACATCGATAACGGGGCCGACGGCCTCGACGATTGTCCCTTTCGCGTATTTGCTTTCGTTTTTCATAGGCATGACCTCCATTTTCAGTTTGCATTAGCCCCGGAGACGACCTCCACGATTTCCTGGGTGATCGCCCCTTGACGGGCTTTGTTGTATTCGATTGTCAGAGTGCGGAGCAATTCGTCCGCGTTATCGTTGGCATTCTCCATCGCGTTCCTTCTGCTTGCCTGCTCGGAGAGTTGGCTTTCGACCAAACGGGTATATAGACGGGAATAGAGATATGTGGGGAGGAAGGAATGGAGGAGATCGTGAGGCGTTTCCTCAAGAAGTTCGGGGGCGTTCTTGCGGTAATCCTCCTCCTTATATTCGAGGTTTAAGGGGAGAAGGGTCTCCTCGTTAGGAACGAAGGAAATCGAATTGAGGTAGTTCGTGTAGATAAGAACGACCTTACGGTATTTCTCCTCGTTGAAGTCCTGCTTTATCTTTATGCAGCGTTCGATGACCGATTTCTCTTCTACCGATAGGCCGATGGAAGCGAATGATTCATCGATTTTGTATCCGCCATCGCGCAGATAATGGGTAAGTCCCTTGCTACCGATTGGGGCGAGGACATCCTTTTCCTTATCGAAGCGTTCCTCAAGGAATTTGAAGAGATTGGAGTTGTATCCCGCGCATAATCCCAAATCGGAGGTTATGAGCAGATAGAGGGTTCCTTTTCCACCGTCGTTTTCCTGCAAATAATGGGAAACGGTAGCGTTTTTGTCTTCTTCGTACTCCTCTTTTAGGAGATGGACGATGTAAGACATCTGGTTATAGACCTCTTCTTGGTAAGCCAAAAGGCGTTCGAAAGAATTCTTGAATCGCTTCAGTTTGACGGAAGCGACCATCTCCATGGCCTTCGTTATCTTCTTGGTAGAGGAAATCGAGGCGATGCGTCTTTTGGTTTTCGTGAGGTTCCCAGCCATTCTTTCTCCTTAACTTATTTCCTTTCGGCGATGAAGGATTCGATCACTCCGCGGAGAATCTCCTTCTGGTCATCGCTAAGTTGCCCGGAGGCTTGGATTTCATCAAAGACCTCTTTCCTGCGGGCGTAAGCGTATTCGTTGAGTTCGTCCAAGAAGGGGCGGACCTCCTTCTTCTGGAGGTTATCGAGGTAATTCTGCTGAACGGCGAAGAGCTCGAAAACCTGTTTCCATAACGGATAGGGGTTATATTGCTTTTGCTTGAGCGTTTCCATCAAGATGGCCCCGTGGGTGAGGATCTTTTTGGTTGCGGGATCAAGATCGCTGCCAAACTGTGAGAAGGAAAGCATCTCGCGGTAATTGGCTAATTCGATCTTCAATGAACGGGCGACCGCCTTCATGGCCTTGGTTTGGGCCGCTCCACCGACACGGCTAACGGAGAAGCCGGAATCGATGGCGGGCCTTTGGCCTTCGTTGAAATAATCGACGAGGAGGAATATCTGACCGTCCGTGATGGAAATGACGTTAGTTGGAATATAGGCGGAGATATCGCCAGCCTGGGTTTCGATAATCGGCAAGGCGGTGATTGAGCCTCCACCGAAATCCTTGGATAAACGGCATGCCCTCTCAAGAAGGCGCGAATGGAGATAGAAGATATCGCCGGGATAGGCTTCGCGTCCTGGGGCCCTTTTTAGTAGCAAGGCAAGGGTACGATAAGCGACGGCGTGCTTTGATAAATCGTCGAAAACGATGAGGACGTCCTCGCCTTTTTCCATCCATTCCTCGGCGATTGCCATACCAGCGAAGGGGGCGATATATTGAAGCGGGGCGGATTCGGAAGCGGAGGCGCTGACGACGGTCACATAATCCATGCAGCCCATGTTCTTCAATTTATCGACCAAGGAAGCGACGGAGGAATTCTTCTGACCGATCGCGACATAGACGCATTTAACGTTCTTATCCTTTTGGTTGATGATGGTATCTAGGGCAATCGCGGTTTTCCCGGTTTGCCTATCGCCGATGATAAGTTCGCGTTGACCTCTTCCAATAGGAATCATGGCGTCGATTGCCTTAATGCCGGTTTCAAGAGGGGTATCGACGGATTTCCTAGTCATGACCCCAGGGGCAATACGTTCAATTGGGCGGGTACGTGTAGTCTTTATTGGGGTATTGTTATCAATTGGCTGGCCCAAGGAATTGACTACTCTTCCAAGGAGAGCGTCACCGACGGGGACCTCAACAACACGGTGGGTGCGTTTGACCGTATCGCCTTCGGAAATGAGCCTATCGGAACCTAGGAGGACGGCTCCGACATCATCCGAATCAAGGTTCATGACCATGCCATAGACATCGTGAGGGAAAACGAGCAATTCGCCGAGCATCGCCTTATCAAGGCCATAGCAAAGGGCAATGCCGTCGCCTACGGATATGACCGTACCGACGTCATCCGTTTCCAATTTGCCTTCATACCCAGCGATTTGGGCTTTGAGCAATGAGGTGATCTCGCTGGAATCTATCTTCATAATATTCCCTCCTTATTTCAGGTTTTTGCCAAGTTCCTGCAGTCTCGAACGAAGGCTTCCGTCATAGACTTTGCCATCAAGGGCGACCTTTACCCCTCCAAGGAGGTTTTCATCGACGCGGTTGATGAGATGGACCTTTGAGTTCAAACGTTTCTCGAAGGCCTTTTCGATTTGCTGGAGTTTGGCTTTCTCTAAGGGGAAGGGCGTGTAGCATATCCCTTCCTTCACGCCGATCGACTCGTTCACAAGGCTTCGGTAGGAAGCGATGATCGCGTCTAGGTGGCGCATACGATGATGGGAGAGCACGACTTTTAGGAAGTCGAGCAAATGGGGGAGTCTTTCCTTACCAAGGGCGGATTCCAAGAGTCCTTCCTTTTCCTTTTTGCCTAGCGAATAGGAGCATAGGGCGCGATTCAAAAGGTCGTTCTCATGGAGAAGCGAGGCGAATTCCTCGAGTTTGGGAAGATAGCGCGGGGCCTCTTCCTTGCCGACTAGAGAGAATAACGCGGTTGCGTAATTGGAGGAAAGCTCATCCATCTTTTACTCCTCCTCACCGCGATAAACGGAATCGACGAAATCGGATATGAGGCGTTCGTTATCTTCCTTGGAGACCTCTCTTTCGAGGACTTTGCTGGAAGCGGCGAGAGCAACATCGACAATGTTCTCCTTGACCTCCTGCAAAGAGGCTTCCTTGGCCTCTTCGATTTCTTCGTCCGCGCGAATCCTGCGTTTCGTCGCTTCATCCTTGGCTTCGGCGATGATGCGCGTTGCCTCCTTCGAGGCTTCTTCCTTGGCTTCCTTAACGATACGGGCGGCTTCCTTTTTGCCTTCCTCTATCGTTTCTTCTTTTTTGGAAGCGGCGGCTTGGGCCACTTTATTGGCCTCTTCCGCGGAAGTTATCTGTCCCTCAACGTATTCGCTTCTTTGTTGCAAAAGCTTTCTTACGGGCTTATACGCGATAAAGAAAACGATGAGGAGCAAGATGACGAAGGCCGAGATTTGGATGACCACGTCCCAAGGGTTGGTTGGGAAGAGTTTGCTTACCAAATCGTCCTTGTCGACCGCGCCTTCCCCCGAACTCGCGAAAATCGCGAATAGACTTTTTGTCAGGTTGGGGATCATCGTCCGTAATGTCCTTATAAGACGAAGAGGATGAGAATTGCGATGACGAATGCGTAAATCGCGGTTGATTCGTCAAGCGCGATCGCAAGGATCATCGTCGAGCGAAGGTTCTTGGCCATCTCGGGGTTGCGGACCATACCGTCGATTGCGTGGCAGGCGATCCTCGATTCTCCGATTGAGGAGAAGGTGCCCATGCAGACGGCGAGACCGGCGCCGATAGCGGCGAGTCCGGCTTGGTCGGCGGCCAAGAAGATCTGGGCCATATTAGCTAGAAATCCCATAAAATTACCTCCTAATTAATGGTTTTTATTGGGTCAATGCCTCATTCTTAGGGGAGCGAACGACCTGTTGTTCCTCATTCATCGTCTCAATGGCAGGGATCTCCTGTCCAATCCAGACGGCGTTAAGGGAGCAGAATACAAGGGTCTGCACATACCCTGAGAATAAAGAGAAATATAGATTCAAGACGGCGAGGACGACGGGGCTTAAGAATACGCGTCCCCAATCGCCCATGCCGGAGAAAATGGTTACCGAAAGGCCTTGTAACGCCCAATCGACGATAGCAAGGATGATCGAACCGGCGATGGCGTTACCGAACATACGAAGGGAAGTCGAGATGATCGGGGTCCACATTGTGATGAGGTTGATTGGAAGCCAAGGGATAAGGGGCTCGATATAACGATGGAAATAACGGCCCTTTTGATAACGAAGGCCCGTAACTTGGATGAGGATGAACATGACGATTGCCAAACTCAACGGTATTAGCAAAACGTCGATGACGGTATGCATGCCCGTTATGCCCCAGATGAAGGAAACGAACAAATAGGTGAATAGGCCCATGAAATAGCCAGGCCACATGCTGCCTTTGGTTATGCCCATCGTATCGGCGGTCCAGTTCTCCAACCATTCGACGAAGATTTCGGCGAGTTTCAATAATCCCTTCGGCTTCTTCAAGGGGTCTGTGACTTTGGCTTGGATGCCGATGATGATCGCGAGGATGGCGATGATGGTCATGATGATAAGGGAGGAAAGGACTCCGCCCGAAAGGCGGAACTGGCCCCATTTGTTGGTGAAGGTATCGACCAAATCGGAAATCGCGTTGAAAAGGGTGAGGTTATTCATCGATAGCCTCCTCACCCTTTTCCAAAGGCTTCTCTTCTTTCTTCACATCCTTATTGCCCTTCTTCTTTTCGCGGTTATGGATAAGGGTGAAGACGATCGAAACGATGACTAATGGGAGGTAGGCTCCCGCGGTGGTGAAGAAATTGATGGCCTTACCTTCCGTTTTGAAGGTGAGGAAAGCGGCGAGGACGAGGGAACCAACGGCAAGGAGGAAGCGTAAGGCCGCAAAAGCCAAAGTGACCGCTATTCCTCTTTCCCTTCCGCCGCGCTTGGAGGAATAATCCAAAACCAAGGAAGAACCATAGACCATCGTCAAATAGCAGATGATCTCGACGGCGCTGCCAAGTAACCAGCCAAAGAACAAACCGGGGTTCGAAAGGAGGAAAAACGGCACGAAAACCGCAAGTCCGAAGACATCGACGACGATGAGCCAAAAGAGTAATCTCTTTTCCTCTTCCCATTTCACATAACGTTCGGCAAGTTTCATCGTTTTTCCTTTTGTCTTGCAGAATTATAATCGTTCCTCTTCCCTTTAGGAAGGGAGAGGAAACCACTTTCATCAACGATTGTTTATAAGAGAAAACGATAGGGATAAATCGATTCGAAATGCTAATATAATGGGGACATGCATCAATTAACGGATGAAAAAAGACAAAAAAGGAAGGATATCGCGTCCCTTGTTTTGCATATTCTTGTCCTTCTAATGACCATCTTAGCGGTCATCATGAGGTTTGCGGGTCTTCGCTTTTTCAAACCTACCGCGGCCGCTTCCGATTATACGGCCCTTCGGTATTTCACCGTCGAAAGCAATATCCTAATCGGTTTCATTTCCATCATTTGCATCGTCTACGATCTGTTGCGTCTTCTTAAGAAAATTGAGAAAAGACCGAAATGGTTGGACATAACCGAATTCGTCGGAGCCTCTTGTTTGGCCTTGACGATGGTGACCATCCTCCTAATCTTAGGCCCAGGCGTTGCCATAAAAGAGGGGAATATCGATAGTTTCTTCAATCTATACCGTAACCATAACCTCTTCTTCCATCTCCTTACCCCGGTTGCCTCAATCGCGGTTTTTTTGCTTAACGCGGACAAGAGGCTCGATTACAAACTTATCCTTGTAGCGTTAATCCCCGCGATTGCCTATGAAATCTTCTATGCAAGTACGGCCATAAGCCATATGGACGCGAATGGAAAAGTCCCCTTTGCCTATGACTGGTATGGCTTCATGCAAGGGGGACTTTGGTTAGGTGTTATTGCAGTTATCGTTATGGCTGGCTTAATGGCTTTGCTGTCCTTCCTATTATTATTCTTTTATAGGAAGATCGCGAAGCCTAGGGAAGCTTAGTCAACGACTTTGACTTTGCGAAGTTTGGTGTAATGGGTCAAGCCGTTTTCGTCGTATTTAATTTCGATGCCGGCGTTGATGAGGGAGAGGATATAAGCCTTTAGAGGCTCAGAGATTTTGGTGTATCCCTCTAACCAATCCTGTGGGATAAGGGAGACCGCATTAGCGATTTCGGAGACTGGATGGAGCTCGAAATGGGAGGCATAAGGAACGGTGGAATCGCGTTTGATGGCGACCATATAACCGGTTTTGCCTTCGGTGACGGCCTTGACGCCGAATCCTCCAACGCCTATCGCCTCTTCGGAGTCGACTTTGGAGATGTAGACGGGGTTAGCCCTAGCCAGGGTGCTATAAATGACTTCGCGGACGGGGAGGCGAAGTTCCTTCTTGATGAGTTTGGCGAGACCATGGGCCGCACCATCGAGGCAGATATGGCCGAAGGAATCGACTTCAACGTCGACGCCAACATCGAATTGGACGCCTTCGCTCATGGCGATGACCGCGTGTCCTTTTTCTTCATAGGCCTTACGGATAATTTCAAGTAGGGTTGGGACATCCTGCTTCATCTCTGGGAGAATGAAGGCATCCGGGGTATATGGGGCGGGGACTAATCCTGCGGCGGCGGTGAGCCATCCGGCATCGCGTCCCATGATTTCGACGAGGTAGACCTTGCCTTTCTTGAAGCAACAGGAATCAATCGAGAGGGCGAGGGTTTGGTTCATGACCATACGGGCCGCGGAGGGGAAACCAACGGAGTGGTCGGTATTGGCAAGGTCGTTATCGATGGTCTTGGGGATACCAATGGTGAGGACATCCTCGCCGCGTTTTGCCGCGACGCGGGAAATCTTGTTAGTGGTATCCATGGAGTCGTTCCCACCATTGAAGAGAACGGCTTTGATGTTGTGCTTATGGAGGGTCGCGAAGATCTTGTCATAGACCGGATCGTCCAAATCCTCCGGAAGTTTGCGCCTAGCAGACCCAAGGATGGTCCCTGGGGTTTGCTTAAGGTAAGAAAGCTCGGTTTCGTCCTCGGCATACATATCGATGAGGTTGTCCTCGATTAAGCCCTCGACTCCATTAAGGGATCCGAACACATGTTCGATCTCCGGATGTTTCTTGGCTTCTAAAATGGCTCCGTAAAGGGAGGAATTGATAACGGAGGTCGGGCCTCCGCTTTGTACATAGACTAGGTTTCCTTTCATAAATAAAAAACTCCTTTCGCCCGATTTCTGACGTGTAGCATTATAGAGCAACGGAGGCAAATCTTGTAAAGATTTTTCATACACTTGTGGTAAAAAAGCATACCATTATCAAACGCACTTCTCCTTTCATCGGAGAAACTCGTTTATTAGCCTCTTGATTTGTAAGCGGTTACAAATTAAACTATGCCGCTACGAACGAAATGGAGGTAGTAAAAGAAAAATGAGTTATAGAGTCAATATCAAGGGACATGGCGAACTCTTCCTTGAAAGCAATACCACCCTCCTCGATCTTATTGGCGATAGGGATCCCGAAAGAAAGATCATCGCGGCTAGGGTCAACAACCGCACAAGGGAACTTACCTATGAGCTTCGCGGCGATAGCGAGGTCGAATTCCTCACCGTCTCCGACCCAGAAGCCATGAAATTATACGAAGCCTGCTTACGCTATATCGTCGCGATGGCTTTTGATAGGGTTTATCCAAACCTCAAAATCCGTTTCGCGTATAACGTTTCGCGTTGCGTGTCCATTCATATCCTCAACCCCGAGGTTTCCGCCAACACGAACATGCTCATCCGCATCAACCACGAAATCGAGGAAATCATCAAGGCCGATTACCGTCTTATCCGCAAGGTCGTTCCTAATGAGGAGGCCGCGGAAATCTTCAGGGAAAGAGGATTCGAGGATAAGATCTCCCTTCTTAAATACCGTCCCGAGAAAACCGTCCACCTTTATGAATGCGATGGTTATCTAAACTATATGTATCACCATATGGTTCCATCCACCGGTTACATCACTTCCTATAAGCTCCGTCTTTATGCTCCAGGGCTTCTTCTCCAATATCCACGTGCCGAAAACAAAGGGCAAATCCCAGAATTCAAGGATGCCCCAACATTCGGTAGGACCTTAAAGGAAAGCCATGACTGGGCCAAAATCATCGGAAGCGACCAAGTCGCCCGAATCAACGAAACCATCGAGACCCGTGGGGACATCGAATTCATCAACATCTGCGAAGCCCGTCATAACCGTCAACTTTGCGAACTGGGCCAACTCATCGAAGACGATATCGACGATATCGCCCTAATCTGCGTGGCCGGTCCTTCCTCTTCCGGCAAGACGACATTCGCGAACCGTCTCCGCATCGAACTCCTTAGCAGGGGCATCCATCCGGTCCGTATCTCGCTAGATGACTATTACCTTCCAAAGGACCAATACCCCCTTAACGATGAAGGCAAACCCGATTACGAATCGATTGAGGCCCTTGATATCGCCTTGTTCAACCAGAACATGGTTGACCTCATCAACGGTGAGGAAGTCCAACTTCCAAAATACGATTTCCAGCTTGGGAAACAGGTTCCTGGAAGGACGCTTCGCTTAGGGAAGAACGAGCCGATCATCATCGAAGGCATCCACGCGCTTAACGAGAGGATGACTAGCGATATCCCAAAGAACAAGAAATTCAAGATCTTCATCTCCCCGCAGGCCCAAATCAACCTCGATAACCATAACCCCTTATCCCTCACCGACTTGCGTCTTATCCGCCGCATCGTCAGGGATAACCAGTTCCGTGGTTCTTCCGCTGAGGAGACCCTTGGCATGTGGCCAAGCGTCAGGGCTGGTGAATTCCGCTGGATCTACGATAATCAGGAAGGCAGTGATTACGTCTTCAATTCCATGCTCTCCTATGAGCTCCCTGTCCTTCGCAAATACGCGATGCCCTTGTTGAAGGCCATCGACATGGATTCGCCTTATTACCCAGCGGCCGCGCGACTCCTCTCAATGCTTAAGTTCTTCACGCCGATTGACGAAAAATGGGTTCCATCGAACTCCCTAATGAGGGAATTCATCGGTGGCTCATGTTACGCGGACGTCTGATCGGCGATAGACAAAAAGACCTGCTTCCGCCATGGGGATGCAGGTTTTTTTCTTGGAAATTATGGTAATGGGTCGCTTATTTTCGTTTGCTTAAGGAAGCGAAGCGGCGTTTCTCAACCTCGTAGCATCCGAGAAGCTCTCCGTAATAGAGGTTACGCATGTTGATGTAACGTTTCCTCTCTTCTTCCGAGACGCTGGACATATAAAGGGTCGTGAATATTTTCTCTAACCTAAAGAATGATTCGTAAAGGTTAAGCAGGGCCATCGAGAAGAAATAGTGTTTACGGGAATAAATCAATAATGGGGAACTATGGGCGACTTCACTACTCATCTCGTAGACTTTCGAATAGGCGGAAAGCCCGGCGACGCGTTGGACGCCATCGCGGAAATTGAATTTGAAGCCCTCTATCTCCATGACATTGGGCACGCCTAGCATCCAGCCATATTCGATATAGCGTTTCATGTCTTTGCTCTTTAAGCCAACCGCATGCATGTTCTCTTTGATTTCGACGAAGATCGCGTCGGTTTCCTCTTTGCTTGCGATTCCCCCGCGGAAAGCCGTCCCGTAAACCATGTGACGGAGGTACTTTTCGATAACGGGGGTCCCGTATTTTACGATTATTGAGAGGATGCATTCATTCTCATGAAGGGTCCTCCAAGAGGAAAAGGCCTCAGTCTCAAAACCGCCTTCAAGAAGGGAGGAAACGCATTTTCCGATTTGGAAACCTTTGTTGAGTATATCGACAACGAGGGTTTTCGAAGGCTCGTTTTGCTTATAACGGGAAAGCATCCCGAGGATGAAATTCAAATAGAGGTCAAGGGTCGACATGCTCGGGGAGAATCTGGAGGTAAGGGTCCCCATCTTGTAAGCGAGGCGTTCGTTCGTGAAGAATTTATCGAGGGTGACCGAAGCAAGATAAGCCATATAATCCTCGTCGTCCTTAAAGGATTTCGATTCCATCTTGTCCTTATGGGAAGCTAGATAAAAACCATGCTCGTTAACCATATAAAGGGTCAATTCCAATGGATTAAGCGACATATTGCGGATGATCGGGTTCTCGGTTTGGATATCGTTAGCCCCTTCGATCATCGTCTCGTATGTCTCGAAAAGGAAGTCATAATCAAAGGACTCAGGGACCTTCATGGCCTTGAGGAGTTCGTGGAAACGGGCTTTCTCAGCCCCGTTTTCGACAGGGGTGTTTTTCTTTTCTTCTTCCATTTTCCTTATTAGGATACTCTTTTTACCTCGCATAAAGCGAGAGAAAGAAGGTATTTGTCGATTCGTTTATCGGGGAAAGCCTTCAAAAGGACCTTTTCATAGACGGAAAGCTGGTTCGAATAGGCGTTCTCGTCTATCGACCTCGTCTTGAAATCGATGAGGTCTATATGGTCATCGTAAAGAAGGAAGCAGTCGATGGAGCCGTTGCCAAATTCTTCATCATCGAAATCGTATTCATGGAATTCTATTGCCTTATCCGCGTCTTTGAATAAGGGCAGTTCCAAAACCTTCTGGAGAATCTTCCTCTCCTTTTCGGGAGTCCCTTCGGGGAGAGTCTTGTCCTTAAATGAGGCGAATTCCATAAAACGATGGAGGCGTGTACCGAAAATCAGCTTTCCCGGGTCAAGGGGTTCGCTCAATTCCTTAGAGGCTCTATGCGACTCCTTCTCTTGATAAGCGACCCTAACCGATTTGAATTCTATTTCTTCTTCTGCAGTTGGCGCTTCCGAGGAAGACGAAACCGAAACGGAATCTATCGCTGAAGCGTCAACATGTGGGCACGTCTTCCCAGAAAGGAGGAAGAAATCAAGCATCAAGTCAGCAAAAGAGGAATCAAGAGGAAGTTTCCTTTCCTTCCGTTCTCCGGTTTTCGGATCGATATCTTCTTTAGGAACAAGGACAATCATTTTTTCTTCGGCGCGGGTCAAAGCGACATAGAAGAGCCTCATCTTCTCGTTTCTTTCTTCGGCCTTGTCCCTATCGGAATAAAGCTCGCAAAGGAAAGTGTTCTTTCTTGAGCCCCCATCAAAATATGGGGCCACCATCCCTAGGTCTTTGTTGCCTTTGACAGGGTCTTTGTCGGAATTGGGTTTTGCGTAAAGCTCGGGATAATAGCAAATCTTGAACTGAAGGCCTTTGGATTTATGCATCGACATCAAAGCGACCGCGGATTTCTCCCTCGTTCCAACAGAGACCTCCAGTTTGAAATCGAATTCATCGAAATCGCTGAGGTAATCCAAATAATCCGATAGACCCATGCCAAGGTTTTCGATGGTTTTGGCCATATCGCGGATAGAAAGGAGTTTGGAAAGGTTTTCCTTGATGCCTCCAAGCCTTGTTAGACCTTCAAGGAAGTTAAAGGAATCGCTAAGGTAATCGAAGACCCCTAGAGGTCCTTTGGATTTAAGGAGGTATTTGTCTTCTATTAATTTCTTATAGAAGGGGAAATCCTCGTAGGTGTTATTCTTAATCGCTTCATAAAGGACTTTGTCCTCGTAATCAAAGAGGAAACTTCTTGCAATCGAAGCGATGAAATACTTTGTTTTGTTTAAGTCGACTTCCTCGGTCACAATCATATTGACGAGGGAAATCAATGATTTTATTAGGAGGTAGATATCATCTTTTCTAATGTCTGAAGCGTCCATTAGAGAGAGGGGGATACCAGCTTCCTTAAAGGCGCGGACATATTCGGAAAAACCCGATTTGCGGGAAATCAAAACGGCGAAGTCCCCATATTGGCAAGGCCTCCCGCCTTCCTTGGTATGTACTCGGAAGCCTTTGGCGACCTTATCGGCAATGTCTTTAGCAATAACTCTTGCAACGCTTTGAGGATCCTTAACAGATGGGTCTAGTTCATAATCGATAACGGAAAGACCATATTCTTCCTGTGAAGAGGTCAAATCATAATTACGATTTGAAGGGGCCAGGGCATGATTGTCTTCATAATTAACTCCTCCAGCGTCTTTTTTCATGATCTTCAGGAAGATATCGTTGATATCATCGATTACTTCCTTGCGGGAACGGAAATTGTCAGGAAGGGTGATGAGTTTTCCTTTGCCTTCTCTGCATTCGTTTACCCTATTAAGGAAAATGCGGGGGTTCGCGTTCCTAAACCTATATATGGATTGTTTGATGTCGCCAACCGCGAAAAAGTTGCCGTTATCCAGTTTTCTAAGGAGGCTTTCTTGGATATCGCTTGTGTCTTGATATTCATCAACCATGACGAAACGATATCTGTTTTTGACCTTTTTCAGAACCGAATCGATATTAAGTGCCTTTAAAGCTAAACTAGCTATAAACGGAAAAGAATATGAAGCGTGAGATTTCATGAAATCCATGAGGCGTTTTTCGACATCTAAAGCCATCTTGATGGCAAAATCAAGGTAAGGATAGGTTTCCTTTGCTTCTTGGATATAGGTCTCTTTGTCCTTCTTTAGATAACTGATGATCGGGAGAATTATCTTATTTTTGACATTATTCCTTATCGCAACATCGGAATCGCTTCCAAGGTCGTCTGGTTTATCGGGGAATTGAAGGCCACCGGTTATTTTGTTATGCATCTCGGAAAAAGAGGCGCAACCAAGCAAAGCATCAACGAATGCGCAATCTAAATCTGATAAAACTCCATTTTCGTAAGTTCCAAAGAATTTTCTGGCTTTGCGTAATTGATTACGGATATGAGCTTCAAATTCGTTGAATCTATGATTGAGCCATTCGTCGGTTTCATAGTTATCTTTATAAGCAGAAAGGAAAGCAACTGGGTCATCGGAAAGTTCGGCAACGCTTAAGAGGCGCCTAACGAAAGAATATAGGTTGTTGAGGTCTTTCTTCGATGTTTTATCAACGAAATTGGCAAAATATGGTTCTTCGCCCATTAACGCCCTTTCAAAATAAGGTTCCGTTACCTCACGAATCAGCCTTTGCTTATAGACCTTGACAAAGCCTTCGTCCAAAACGGCGACCTCGGAATCTAGTCCAAGAGCGAAATGGTTTTGGTTAACAAGTCGGAGGTTAAAGGAATCGAATGTGGTGATGTCACTTTCTTCAAAAGAAGCCAAAAGATGTTTGGTGGCTTCATGATTAGCGAGTTTTACCCTAACGCGTTCCTTCATCTCAAATGCGGCGGCGTTAGTGAAAGTCAAAACCACAAGCTCGCGCGGAGTCGCCTTTGGGACTACGTTTTTTTGGAATACCGGAGGCGTTTCTTCATCATCAGGGCTCCAATCAACCCCATGCTTTTCTTTATATTCTTTGGCGAATCTCTCATCCAAAGGCGGAACCAAAAGCCAATAGACCCTTTCGGTCAAAACGGCTGTCTTGCCACTCCCAGCCCCAGCGGAAACAACGCAATGCCCCTCTTGGAAATGGATGGCTTCCAATTGCTGTGAGGTGAAACTATTCAAGCTCATCTTTTTCCTCCATTTCCCCCGGGACTAAAATGTGTTTTTGATAGGCTCTCAAATAGCAAATGGCCCGGAAATTGCAATATTCGCATCCATTGACTTTAAGTTTCTTTCTTGTAGCAGGATAAATCGGGAAAACGACATCATAGATGGCCTTATCCGCTTCCATGATTTTGGTTTTGGCCTTCTCCTCATAGGTTTCAAATTCTTCTTCGGTGGTCTCTCTTCCTGGATACCAATACGTTCCTTTTTTGGTAAGCGTTGTACCATAGATATAATCGGAGGTCCCTCCGAAAGTAATTCCGAAGTTTTTCAAGGCGTCCTTATCATCGAGAAAGATGCCTCGTAGTCTTAAAGAAGGCCCATAAGAGGAAATATCCTCGCTATCGGTATCTTTATCTTTGTCTAAGGCAATTGGGGAGATGAACAAACCAACGGTTTTGAATGATTCAAGTTCCTTATCACCTTTTCTAAGAAGGGAGTAAATAGGAAGTTGCATGCCCAGGCCGAACTCGAGTTTGTCTTTGGAAAAGTCAACGCCATAAGTCTTATAGTCAATAACGACAACGTTTTCTTCCGCAAAGGTAATTATCTTATCTATTTTGCCCGTAAGGTTGATGTTTCCAATTTTCGTGTAAATAGGTTTTTCATAATAGAAATGGGGTCTATCTATTCTTTCTTCCGAATGGAAGATGTAGATAGCAACTTTGAATAAATCCTTTTTGGAAAGGTTGAGAAGATAGACCTCGGAAGGTTTAAGGTTAGCCCCATCGTAGAGTCGAAGTTTTTCTTCCTCATAAACCCTATCGAAAAGATCCCGAAGATCATCTTCATCGGAAATGGCATTCTCCCTCACTTTTTTGAAGAAAGAATCGAAGGCCGCGTGAGCAAGAGTCCCTAAATCGGTGTTCTTCCTTTTTTTGATGTCTTTGATACGGAGAACATGAGAAACATAGAAACTAAAAGGGCAATTGAAATATTGTTCAATAGAGGAATAGGAATAGGCGTAATTAGTTCCAAGATTGATATTGACCCCTCCTTGAGGAATATCAAAGGAATTATCATAAGGGGTCAATGGGTCTTCGCCATAAAGGGGCAGGAAAACATCGTCTAACCCATAGGTCTTCTTTTTATCGATGAGAGATTGCCCGATGGCCTTGGATACGTCTTTGGAATATTCGATTGGTTTTTTATCATCGCTTAATTTGGCTTCTTTGACTTTTAATTTGAGGTCTCCAACCAAAGAAGAAAGGTGAGAGGTATTCGCGATATGTTTCTCATGGAAGGTCACCATCTCAATGCTAGGCGAACGAAGGAAATCGATGAAATCCTTTTTCTCCTCTATGTTTCTTTCTAGACTAGTCGGAATGCCTAATTCTTTTAAGGCCCCTTCATCAAAAATAGGGGACCCATTATATGTTTTTGGGGTGCTTTCCAATGAAAAATCCAAATAGAAGACATGGCTATCTTCCTTCGCGTAATTCCCGTTAAGGATTCTGACGGCAGGGCTCTTTGAGGGCTTCTTCGTTTTGAGTTCCTTTAAGATAGAAACATAAACCTCCTTCTGCTTTTCCTTATCTAATTCAGGGATAAAGAAATATTTGACCTTGAGGTAAAGAGCTTGAAAGTCTGCCGATGAGGAATAACTCTCCTTTAATCTATCTATCACTTCATCAAGTTTGCCATCAGATTCATCGAATAACCTAAGGAAATCCCTTCCTAAGGATGTTGCGTAAAGCGAGGTATATGAAGGAAGATCAACCGCGAATCCATAAAGGTTAGAAAGAACCTCGATCATCGGGGCGTGGTTTTCGTTGACGTTAGCTAAATAAATGGAGGAGATATCAACTCCATTATCTAAGAGAGAGGCGATGCGGTTAAAAACCGCGTGAAGCTCGAGGAAAGCCGAAGAGAACACGTTAACGACCGGGAAGGCATCATTCTTTTTGATTAAATCGAAACAGGTGTCGAGGTTCTTCGCTTCCGAAAGTGATTTGGAGATGGAAGATGATTCATGGTAGCCAGAGATTACGATATGGCGTTTCGCAAAATCCGCGTCTGGTAGGGGATCTTTATAAAGCAGCCCCTGCTCTAGAAGCTCTTTGAATAAAGGAAGATATCCCAAAATAATGGGGGATGTGTATGCTTTATTTTCATTAAAATGAGTGAAAGCCTTTAGAAGTTCCTTGGCTTCATGATAGCCTTTGCCCTTCTTCAATAAATAGATAAGCGCCCGTTCGTCATATTGGTAAGCGGCCCTATCAACGAAAGAGTCCCTATCGATAAGTTTGAAATCGAGGGTCGGATGGGTTTTGCGTAAGGAAAGAAATTCGTCCTGCCTATCCCTAGGGGCGATGATGAGACTTTTTTCATAAAGCCTTCGATAATCCATCCAAAAGCCTCCTTCTATTTGCTAAGAAGATAACGGATATCGTCTTCGGAAAGTTTCTTGATGAGGGAATCGCCTTCTTTGATAAGCGAATCGGAAAGCCCACGTTTGTTCTCTTGCAAGGCGAGGACCTTCTCTTCGATGGAGCCGTGGCATACAAGCTTATAGACGGAGACGGGGCGGGTTTGGCCGATGCGATAGCTTCTATCCGTAGCCTGTTCTTCCGCGGCTGGATTCCACCAGGGATCGAGGTGGATGACGATATCCGCGCCGATAAGGTTAAGGCCGGTTCCGCCGGCTTTAAGGGAAACGAGCATGACGGGGAATTCATCGCTTTCGTTAAAGGCTTCCGCCAAGCGGAGGCGTTCTTCCGCTTCGGTTTCCCCCGAAATCGTTCTAGATTCGACCCCAATTGAAGTTAGGGCCTCTCTCATGTTGCCCAAAACACGGGTAAAGGCGGAGAAGATAAGGAGTTTGTGGCCGGAGGAAATCGCCTCCTCCACCATCGAAAGGACGTAATCGAATTTCGCACTTCTTTCGCTGAACCCTTCGAAGAAGGATGGCGGGTCGACCGCGATTTCGCGTAAACGCGTGAATACTGGGAACATTGAGAAACCGGCTCCGTTTTCCTCAAGGGCGTTCCTAGCCTCAATTAACGAAGCGTCATAGAACTTCTCTTGTTCCTCGTTCATTGCAAGGGTAACGACTTCCACCGATTTGCTCGGGAGGTCTTTGAGGACCTGCGTCTTGGAACGGCGGAGGATGAATGGGGTGATGCGGTGGAGGAGGTTGCTCCTTTGTTCTTCGTTGTCATTATCGATATATTGGGTTTTGAAGTCCTCGAAATCGAGGAGATAGCCTGGCATTAGGAAATCGAATATCGACCATAGGTCGCTTAAAGAGTTCTCAATTGGGGTGCCGGTTAAGGCGAAACGGATATCGGAACGGAGGCTCTTGACGGCCTTGGCTTTCTTGGAAAGGGCGTTTTTGATGAATTGGGCTTCGTCGGCGAGGACCGTGCCGAATTTAACCTTCGCGAAATCATCGATATCGTTACGCAAGGTGTCGTAGCTAACTACGTAGATGGTCTTTTCCTTCCTCTTGATCTCGGAAAGGATCGCGGAACGTTGTTCCTTGGTTCCGGCGATTATCTTGACTTCGAATTCCGAATTCCATTTGGTGACCTCGGCCGCCCAGTTATAGACAACCGATTTTGGACAGATGACAAGAGTTGGGCGGGAAGAAGGATAGAGGGAAAGAAAGGAAATGGATTCCAAGGTCTTTCCTAAACCCATATCGTCCGCGAGGATGCCCGCTAAACCGTAATGGGAAAGGGTGACCATCCATTGGACGGCCGATTTTTGGTAAGGACGGAGGTTGGAAACGATATTATCCGGTAGATTAATGCGTTTCTTCTCATAATCGCGGATTGACCCGATTGCTTCCTTGACGAAGTCGGTGATGGAGAAACCGACATCGGAATGGGAAGAAGAGGCCAGCTTAAAGGCCGTATAGAACGGAAGATGATCGGTATAGAGGGCATCTTTGAGGGAGGCTTCCTTTTGGACGTTCGTGGCCTCGACGATAGCAGGGTCATCGAGGACGATGATATCATCCCCAAGACGGAGGTATTTACGTTTCTTCTTATAGGCGGAAAGGATCTTCTCAAGGGTCTCGTCGTCATAATCTGGCGAGTCGATACGGAGAGAAAGCCAATTGGATTCGCTTTTGGCGATCGCGATATTGATTTGAGAACCCCTTTTTACCCTTAGCCTCGCGATTGCATCGGAAAGGAAGACCGAAGCGAGGCGTTTGAGGTTCGTTAAATCGCCGGAAAGGAAGGCGAGGATCGATTCCTCTTCCTTGACGGTTCCGTTAACGATTCCACCAAGATGAGACAAGGCCGAAGCGTAACGGTTTAGCTTATCGCGGAAATAGAGGTTATCGCGGAGTTTCTCCATCGTTTCCTCGTGGCCGTTGAGGGTACAAATGGTCGAAAACAGCAACAGGCCCCTATCGGAAAGGTCGACATAAAGACTGATGTTAAGGTTATCCTCAATCGGTTGCTCGTCATCTTGAAGGGCGTCTTCAACCTTCACGTAATGACGGACGAGGTCCTTGACGAGGTCCGTTTCGCTTGGGGCGTGAGTCCTATAGAAGAAGAATAGGTCCGAAACCGTTTTGTTGCGGAAGTTATATAAAGAGCAGATGAATTTCTCCTTATCGAAAACCGCGAGTTGGATATTCGAGGAGAGAATGGTCGCGTTTGATGATGGGGAGGGGGTGAACAAAAGGGATTCATCGGGGGCGAATCGATAACCGGCCCTTCCGACATCGGATTCGATTACGTAATCCTTGCCATCGAAATTGACGCTTTCTCCCCTAAGGATAAAGAGCAAGGACACGACATCGCTTTTCATCAAAGACGCCGCTTCTTCCTTATAATGGAGTCTTCCTAGGAAGAAATCGAGGGCCCTTGAATAGGTGCTGGAGAACAAATCGCGGGAGACGTTGACCTTCAAACCGTTCCTAATGGAATAGACCATGCCCTTTTCATAATGACTAAGGAAGGAGGCGTTGCTTCTAACCATGCCGAGTCTTTCCTTGCCATCGAAAAGGACGAGTTTCACCAAATATGATTCTTCGCCATAGTAGTTATAACCTTGTTCGAAGGAGAAGGCGACGGAGAGGCTATGGTTGACTTGATAATTGGCTTCGCTTGAAGTCCCAATCGCCTCGCGTCCATCAAAGATGGAGGCGAATTCGTTTCTAATGGAAGCGCGCCTATCGAGTTGTCTAGGCGATAGACCCATCAGGTAATGGAGTTCCTCCAAATCGGAAACATAGACTTCGTCAAGCTTTCCTTCTTCAAGGAGTTTCATTTCCTTTTCATAAAGGTAGAGGACGGCCCCGCCATATAAGGCCGGCGGTTCGCGGTAGCCCTGGTATTCGGAAGGGATAAGGAGGTCACCCTTGGGATTGACTTCGATATTCACATAGTTTTCGGAATCGACGTCGACTAGTTCATAGATGAGGTTTCCGGAGGTGGAATCATAATGGTAATAGATACGGTAATTGCCGTTTTGGATTTCCTCTTTCGCCGCCAAACAAGTTGGTCTAGCCGAAAAAGAAGCGATCCATGTTTCGGTTTTTGCGGAAGAACGAGTAAAGAACATCTTCAATCCCTCCAATATTCATGGACCCCTAGAAGAGGGAGCATATCCGCTTTAGAAGCGCATAAAAGAACCTTGGCCCTTAATTGTTCAATACGTAAGGAAGCCATAATGAATTCCTCGTTTTGGAGAAGTCTAGCCAAAGATTCACGATCAAAATGGAGATAGACATCAAGAAGGGATAAGAGGTTATCCACGTTATGGGTAAATTTGCCCATGCACTTCTTCTCGATTCTCTTCGCGTATTCAAGTAGGTCACCTATCACTTTCTCCTCTTTCACGCTTCCGAGTTTTCCGTTAAGGGCGGGGAAAGGAATCGAGAAAACATCGATTCTATCATAGAGGTTACCGACTTTTTCCCTTCCTTCGATAAGGAGGATAAAGTCGATCTTGGCCTTTGGATGAGCGGAGATTAATTCGTCTAACCTTTTTGAGAAGGCGGAGTCCTTGACGACGGAGCGCCATAATAAGTATTTCTCCGGGGTGAAGTCCTTGCAAAGAGCGGAGAAAAGGATAGCCTCCATGCTCTCGCGGTATTCATCGATTTCAAGGAGGGCGTTCCTAATCGATATGGGGATGTCAACACCCGGGAAATGCTCGATGGTCAAGCCAAACAGTTTAAAGAGGATTTCGTATTCCTTGTGGGCCTTCGCGCGGTTCATGGAAAGAACCATCTCATCGGGAGTTGCAAAATAGGGGATTAGTTCCAAAGCCTTTTGGAGGAATTCGGGATAAACCTTCGGCCAAGATGAGACAGGCGCGTAGGAAGTTAGGTAGAAAGGAAGCTTGTATCCTTCTTTGATCGCGCTGAGGACCACTTCTTGGGTAAGGAAGCTGAATTCCGGATCGCTAAGCATGGTCGCTAGGAAGGATTCGTTAGTTAAAGGGGAAAGCAAAACGTTTTTGATGATCTCGAAAAGGTTCTCCTTTCCTAAACCGGATTTCTTGACGACCTCCCTGACATATGGGGTAAGGCGATCCAAATCGACGCTGCCATGGCGTTTGGAGAAAAGGAGGAAAAGGAAATCGCTAAGGGATTTCTTCCTCGAGGATTCTGGGGCTTTAAGCAAGACGGATATGTAGCCTTCGACAGCCTTCGATAAGCCTTTGTAGTTATAACGGTAAATGGAACGGCTGATATCGTCCAAAGCGTTATTCAAGGAAGCTGTCGTGTCGGTCGATTCGGCTTCATTCCCTTCTTCCTTATGCAAAGCGAAATGATCGCTTGTCGCGTATAAAGTCGCGACCATATGTTTGCAAAAGCCAGGGAAGGGGCAGGTGCAGGTCGCGTTGATCAGATCGTTATCCGCGGAAAACTGGAGGTTCACCTCATAATGGGAGGAACCATAAACGATGGCCCTGACTTTTTGAGGGCTAGTTTCCTTAAGATCGACGCGCCCTTCCTTATAATAGGAATACCCGCGTTTGGTGATCGTCGGATCAAAGATCATGAGGTTATCGAGATAATTAGACATCAACTAAACTATAGCTTAACCGTTGTTGTCTTGTGAAGAGGAAAAAACATCTTTTAGCAATATTTTTTGTCGTTAATTCATGTAGGAAACGGATAAAAAGAAAGATGGGCTTATCCTATCACGATTTAAGCCCATCCAAAAATTGATACCGTTTCCTATTTTTTCTTAGGTTTGAAGCTTCTGGCGGCGGCTACGGCCATGAGCCATCCTTCATAGAGTTCATCGGCTTCTTCCTTGCTCATGGATGGATGATATGTCTTGGAGATCTCATGACAAGAGGAAATGTCCTGCTTATCCTTCCAAAAACCGACTGCTAAGCCGGCGAAATACCCAGCCCCCAAAGCCGTAGTTTCCAAACATTTCGGCAAGGCCACTTCGGTTTGGAGGATATCCGATTGGAATTGCATCATCATCTTATTCGCGCTGGCCCCGCCATCGACGCGGAGGGAGGAAAGCTCCAATCCCGCTTCCTCTTTCATGGTCTCGATGACGTCTTTGGATTGGTAAGCGACGGAATAAAGACCGGCGCGGGTGATGTTATGCCTATCGGCCCCACGTGTTAATCCGAATATGGCCCCGCGGCATTCATCGTCCCACCATGGGGTTCCTAAACCTACAAAGGCGGGGACGAAATAAACGCCGGCCGTGTCTTTGCGTTTGGAGGCATAATACTCGGAATCCGATGAATCCTCGAACCAACGGGTTTCATCGCGCAGCCATTGAACGATTGCGCCTCCGATAAAAACCGAGCCTTCGAGAGCATAGGTCGTAACGCCTTTTTCCCTCCAGGCAACGGTTGTAAGAAGGCCGCGTTTGGAAAGAATCGGCTTTTCTCCGATGTTCATCAACATGAAGCAACCCGTTCCATAGGTGTTTTTGCTATCGCCCTTCTTGAAGCAGCATTGGCCGAACAAAGCGGCTTGTTGGTCGCCTGCGACCCCCATGATATGGACGTCGGTTTTGAAGAAGGTGGCTTCGCCATAATCGGCGGAGTTATCTTTTACTTCCGGAAGCATGCACATCGGAATGTTCCAAATCGCGCATAATTCAGGGCAGTATTTCATTTTGAAGATATCGAACAAAAGGGTGCGCGAAGCATTGGAGACATCGGTCGCGTGGACCTTTCCCTTGGTCATTTTGTAGATAAGCCAGGAATCGACCGTGCCGAAGAGCAATTCTCCGCGTTCCGCTCTTTCTTGGCCGTTTTCAAGATGGTCGAGGATATAACGAATCTTGGAGGCGGAGAAATAAGGGTTCATCCTCAACCCCGTCTTCTTATGGATGAATGCCATCTTATCCATGCGTTCATCGCAAAGCTCTTGGGTCTGTTTTGATTGCCAAACTATCGCATTAGTTACGGCTCTACCGGTCGATTTATCCCAAACAACCGCGGTTTCGCGTTGGTTGGTGATGCCGATCGCGGCGATATCATCGAAGGTCGCATCCGATTTGACGAGAAGCTCGTTGACGACATCGATGACGGAAATCCAAATCCTATCGGCGTCCACCTCGACCCAGCCTGGTTTGGGGTAGACGAGATCCAATGGTCTTTGGGCCGAATAGATGGCATTTCCTTCCTTATCGATAAAAATGGCGCGAGTCGAAGTCGTGCCCTGGTCAATTGAGAGTACGTATTTTTTCATATGTGCATATATTACAAATGAAAAGGTCCCCAAATTCAAGGGGACCATTCAAATCGATGACTTGTTTTTACTTGCGGAGAGCGTAGAAGGCTTCGATGTCCGAAACCTCCTTCATGATGGATTCCGTGAGGACCCTGCATCCGTTTTCGGTGATAAGAAGATCGTCTTCGATGCGGATTCCGATATTCTTCTCGGCGATGTATAAACCAGGTTCATCGGAGATTATCATACCCGGTGCAAGAGGAATCGCTTTGTCTCCTCCTGGATCATGGGTATCGAGGCCAATATGATGGGAGACCCCGTGGAAATAGTATTTGTCGAGATCCTCCTTTTTCTCGATGATGCCTTTATCCATACATTCCCTTGCTAGGTATTCCTTGGTGAATTCCTGAAGCTGGTGGATGGTAAGTCCGGGTTTAGCAAAGGCAGCGACCGCCTTGTTGCAACCAAGGACGATTTCATAAAGCATCTTCTGGTAATCGTCGAATTTCCCGGAAACGGGGATGGTTCTAGAAACATCCGCGCAGTAATAGCTGTGTCTGGCGCCTAAATCCATAAGGAGCAAATCGCCTTTTTGGATTTGGGCGAGGGGGCGAGGGTAATGGAGGATCGCGGCGTTTCTTCCGCTAGCCATAATCGTGTTGAAGGCTAGTCCTTGATATCCCGAATCATCGTTGATGACGCGGAGGAAGGCGTCCGCGAGTTCATATTCGTAAACCCCGGCCCTAGCCATGCTCATAACGGTTTGGATGCCTAACCTCGTATGTTCGACCGCCTTCTCGAATTCCTCGATTTCCGCGGGGGATTTGATAAGGCGCATCTTCACCAAAACCGGATACACGTCCTTGACGTTTATGCCAGGATACGCCCTTTCGAGGGTCTTCTTGTAATCTTGGGTGGTGGTCTCCTCGGCGATCTTTAGTTCCTTCTCCAAGTCCAAATAAACGGTTGAGGCGTTACCAAAATCGGTGGAAGAGCCGCGGAGAGCGGAGTCCACTCTCGACTGGAAGGCTCCGTTATATAGAACGTTCCTAATACCTGAGATATTTTTGGCTTCCTCCTGAGTTAGGCGTCTTCCATACCATTTCTCTTTTACTGGATCAAATGGAGGGATGAAAAGGTATTCCCTTCTTTGTCCTTCGGAAGAAACAAGGAGCAAGACAGAATTCTCTTGCTCGATTCCCGTTAGATAAAAGAAATTTCGGTTGACCTCGAATGGGTAATCCTCATCGGCGGAGCATTTCTTGGCTACGCCGGAATAAATAATCGCGATCGAGCCATCCTCAAGATGGTCGAATAGCCTTGCGCGTCTTGTGGCTAATTCATTGACGGAAATCATATCCTTTCCTCCTCAATTGCCTCCACCTCTATCGGGGTGGGAATATCGATATCGATGCCTCTTCCTTCGAAGAGCCTGTCGATTTTATCACTTGTCAAGATAGTAAGGGAGATTTTTACTCCGAAATCGCTGACATTCATCTCAAAGCCAAGGCGGTCCTTCAATGAATTGAGACGGTCATAAGTCGGATAATCGACCTCGAATGAATAGGAGAGTTTTTTCTTGATTTGGCCAAGGCGTGCATTCGAAATCGCGTTTTCCGCGGATTCGAGGAAGCATCTCCTTAACCTCGGTATTCCTAGCTTGCTACCCCCAAAATACCTAGCGACGATAATCGCGCAGTTATGGAGGTGGCGGTTTTCAAGTAAGCCTAACAAAGGCCTTCCGGCCGAACCCCCAGGCTCCCCATCGTCGTTGGACCTGCTAGTTCCCTCGACCATAAGGCCATAAGGATAATGATCAGCCTTTGGGTGGTCTTTCTTGAAGGACTCTTCCTTTGCTTTCCATTCTTCCAATGAAGAAATCGGAACCAATCTAGCGATAAAAGAGCTCCAGAGGCATTTGGCTTCGCCTTCGGATTCGTTTAGGGGGATAAGCTTCTTTTCGTCTTTGCTGCTCACAGGGGAAATGATACTCTTTTCCTCTCCTTCCTTCCACGGGAACGATTTGTTTTCCCTTTTTGGGAAATGCTCTTATACTTTTCTCCGTATGAAAACCTACTTCTCCAAAATTCAATGTCCCGACTGCGGCGCGAGCCGTGATCCCAAGGAAACGGTCTGCAAAGGCTGCAAACGTGAATTCCCGCGTGAGGATGGCGGGCTTTTCGCCGGTCATCTCCCCATTTCCTGGATTAGGGAAATGCTCTTTTTCCTAATTCTTGGTCCTTTGGGATTGCGTTTATTGGCGCTTGTCGTCCAACTAATCTTCGGCATGGTCATAACCGCCCAAGGGTTAGCAACAAACGCCGAGGAACTCCAGAACGTCATGATGAGTGCCCCTTGGTTAGGGCCAACCGAATATACCATCTATGGAATCGCCTTTGTTGGGGCGGCTCTCCTTTTCATCGGCAAATTCCCCGACTTATTCAAATCCTTTAAAGGCTGGAAGCCCTATGTCTTTGGCCTTGCCGGGTTTGCGATAATCATCGGAATCGAATTCTTCTATAACCTCATCATCGGCATAATCCTACGATCGGTTGGGATCGATAATGGAGCCAACGCGAACCAAAGCACCCTCTATGTCCTCATCGATTTCAACCCCTTCCTCGCAATCCTCTTCTTCGGGCTTATCGGTCCTTTCGTCGAAGAATGCGCGTATAGGGTTGGCTTGTATGGGTTATCGTCAAGATTAGGCAAAGTCCTTGGATTTATCATCACCGCGATTATCTTTGGCCTTATCCATTTCGATTTTGGCGGGGCCTTCAATTTCTCGCGAGACGGCTATGCCGCGGCAATAAGAGAATGGACGAACCTCCCGATCTATATGTTCTCGGGATTTGCCTTCGCTTACCTTTACGATAGGTGGGGATTTGCTTGTTCCTATACCTCACACGCCTTGAATAACGTCTTTGCGATTGGGCAATATCTCATCATGAAGAATATTGGTGGAACCCCGAATGTATAATCCCAACAGGCATTTAATCCTCTCCTCTTTCTGGATAAGGATCATCGGTCTAGTCACCATGACCTTTGACCATATTGGGGTTTTCCTTGCAAGTAATGCGGACCGTAACATTGCTCAGGCTGGGGATATTTTCCGCATTATCGGAAGAATCGCCTTTCCTTTGTTCATCTTCCTTCTTGCAGAAGGCATGAGGTATTCCCATAACAAGGAGAAATACCTTCTTAGGATGGGCGGGATATACGTCCTTTTAACGGTCGCCCAGGTTATCGGAATATACGGGATGGGTATCTATCAATTAAACCAAGCGCCCAATCCCTTCGCCGATTTGATTCTCGTGGCCTTGGTTTTGTATTTCCTCTCGGGAAAACTATGGTGGAAGAAACTTATCGCATTGATTCCAGCGGGTATATTGATAACCTCATTTTTATTGCGCGTATTGGAGCTTAATGGGGAAATCACCATCACCTGGTGGCCCTTCCCCTTCCGTCCAGCCTATTCCTTACTTGGGTTAGGAGCCGGGGTCCTTTTCTATTATTCCTCCTCCATCGTCACCTTCTTCTCCCATAAGACCAACCAATACCTCGGTATCAGCGATGATCTCTACCGCGAATCGCCTTCCGGAATCGCCGCGGCCAACATCGTGAGGGTGCTTTTCCTTGCGTCGATCGTCCTTGGATTATGGGGACTCAGCTATATCAACGAACGCAGCATCGACCCCATGAACATGTCATTCCAGGCATGGTGTTTGCTAGCCTGCATCCCTCTTCTCCTCTATAACGGGCAGAAGGGATATAGCAGTCTTTGGTTCCGTATTTTCTCCTATGCCTATTTCCCGGTGCATTTGATTATCATCTTCCTGATATTCGGGTTATAATGGCATCAAGACGAAAGGAAAAACCCATGAAAGTCGAAATCAGCAGTTACGAACAATTCAAAGAATTAAGCCAGAAGGGCGACGTCCTCGTGGACTTCTACGCCACTTGGTGCGGACCATGCAAAATGATCGCCCCCTTCATCGAGGAAATCGCGGAGGAAAATAGCGACTTAACCGTCCTCTCCGTCGATGTCGATGAGATTTCCGAAGCCGCGGCCGAATATGGCGTAAGCGCCATCCCAACCCTTATCCATCTAGTGGACGGGAAACTCCTCGGCACGAACCTCGGCTACGCCCCAAAGAAGAAGATCCTCTCCTTCATCGGTCGTTAAATCTTGGCGAATTACCCCGATTGATTCGGGGTTTTTCTTTGCAAGGCATCATTTATAAAACTGCTATAAAAATCGCTTTATTCTTCTTTTTGCCTATGATAAGATAATCGGGCTTTTCGAGAGGAAAGCCCACGCAGGTGTAGTTCAATGGTAGAACACCAGCCTTCCAAGCTGGTCACGCGGGTCCGATTCCCGTCACCTGCTCCATCAGTCATTTCGCGGTGCTGGGCACTGCTTTTTTTATACCGTTTCCCCGTTTTTTGCCTTATCCTTGTTTTACGCGCCCGTAGCTCAACGGATAGAGCATCAGCCTTCGAAGCTGAGTGCTAGGCGTTCGAATCGCCTCGGGCGCGCCATAATCGTATACATACTTTGATACAAAGGTTTACGATAAAAAGCACGAGAAATGGGGAGAAATCCTCATTTTTTGTTTATTTTGAGTAGTTTCCAGGTTTGCTAGTTCGGTTCTGAAGGAAAAAAATAGTGGTTTCATTTATACCTATGGTGAACAACCTCATATACCTAGAGGTACTCCACCTGACACCTATAGGTACCCCATATCAGAATTTGGCTTTCTATTGATATTTAATTTGAATAGATTTTAGATTATAAACAATGTTGACTTTTCTCTTTTTAAGTACTATTTGACATTTCCTTCTAAAATTATCACCCAAAAAAAACAAATAAATAACAAATGACGTGAATAGCACTCTCTAGCACAAAGTGCTTGTTTCTCCTCCCCTTCCCCCTATAAAATAAAAGAAATTTATTATTTTCTAAAAGGAGGTTGAAGAAAATATGAAGAAAATAACATTCTTATTAGCCTCAATGGGAGTATTAGCTTGCACAGTTGCCGTTACCGCTTTAGCTTTTGGCGGAGGCCCGAAACTAAACACCATCTTCGAGACTAAGGCCACGAGCAAAAGCTTCACCTTCGACGCCGACCACGGATCCGACCAGTTCGAGTCCACGCCGGGTCCTCAAGACGTTAATGTCACAACCGGCGTATCCGACCCCATCCACACGACGGTCGCGCCGGAGTTCATGGGCCCGCTCACCTTCGGGGGCGAAAGGTTCGTGGAGGCGCATCCGATGTCCAATCATTGCGGCTACTTCCTGCAGATCGGCATAAACAACCTCACCCATTTCGAAATCTACATGGGCGTCGAAAACGACGCGGGCACGGTGGACATGTACTCGGTCGAGCTGCGCGACCAATACCAATCCGCCGTCAAAGAATGGGGGAATACCCCCTTCGAACTCGACGGGGACGGGAACGGTACTGCGCACCTTGTGTGGGACAAAGGGGGTACCGACGGAACCGTGGTTGAAGTCTGTGTATACCTCTACTCCATGGACGATTCGGATGAAGCCAATTTGTACGTCAGCAGCCTGAGCCTTTCTTGGGACTGCTGACATCGCGCACGGCGCGGACCGCACATGGTCAAGTAACGGGGGTTGCCGGAAGCGAAGGCAGCCCCGTTTTTTGCATCTGGAAGCTGCGGACGACGACCCGGGTTCTCATCCTTGCTAGGGGTCACAATCTTATAAATCCCTATTTAAAATAGGGTTTATTTTTATACTAAGTATAAGATATTTAGTAAAAATATAAATAAATGCAACACATTTGTGGCAAGCAGTCTGATAACATTTATTTAGCGAAGGAGAACCTCGTATATGAAAGAAGAATTACTAAAAGGCTTAAGCGAAGAACAAATCGAAAAAGTTAAAAATTGTAAAAGCAAAGATGAATTATTAAAACTCGCCAAAGAAGAAGGCGTTCAACTTACCGATGAACAATTAGAGGCTGTTAACGGTGGTGGATGTACATCTGAACCTCCTAGTGACGTAAAATGTCCAAAATGTGGATCAAATAAAACTGAATGGGTTTGGTTCCCATTTGTTGGTTATGATCTCACTTGCACAAAATGCGGTCATGAATGGAGCAAAAAATAATTATTTTCAAAATCCTTTAATGGTAATAGCACGCTCATAAGCTTAATCCCCTATTGAAAAATAGGGTTTTATTTTGTTATATAAAGTTGTCAAAAGGGAAACCTCTTGATAGATATGGTCTGAGGGTAAGACCTTAAAAAGAAATCCCAAATGAAATTGCTTGGATATTCCAAGCTTTTATTATCTTTATGGCCAAAATTGTAGAACTAAGAAAACTATCAAAAGAGTTTTATAAGGCTTATCCTCTATCTATTCTTATCGACGAATCAGGAGAGTAAATAGTGTCCGGTTTTCAAAGCAAGTGTCCGGACTGTATTAAAATTGGTTAACTAATACACAGAGCTTTTTTGTGGCACTTTTGTGAATAGATTTCGGTAATATATAGATAGCAAGGAGATCTTTGAAATGAACAAAGACTTATTAGAAGGTTTGACGGAAGAACAAATTGTCAAAGCAAAAAACTGTCAAAGCCCAGAAGAATTGCTTAAATTGGCCAAAGAGGAAGGCATCGAACTCACCAGCGAACAACTTTCCGCCGTCAGCGGCGGTGGCTGTACCATCATTTCTTTACCTCATTGCCCAGAATGCAATAGCGTCTGGGTTATACAAGAGGCTGGCAAGTGGAAATGTCTAAGCTGCGGCGATAAATTCCGCACTCCGAAATAACAAAAGAATCGCATACAAGGAAACGGTTCTACTAATTTGAAGAAGGTTCATGGCGAAGTGGCTTTTTGTGGCACTTTTGTGAATACACTTCGGTAATATATAGATAGTAAGGAGATCTTCGAAATGAAAAAAGACTTATTAGAAGGTTTGACGGAAGAACAAATCGCCAAGGTCAAGACGTGCAAGAATCCTGAGGAAATCCTCTCTTTGGCGAAGGCAGAGGGCGTTGAATTAACTAGCGAGCAACTAGCCCTAGTTAGCGGAGGCGGATTGATCTGCTCCACCCCGACGTTCACATGTCCAAAATGCTCTTCCACCAATATCAGCGCCGCCCATCTTTCCACATCGTTATCGAAGTATTGGGATCTCGATTGCAAAGATTGCGGCCATCATTGGACCGAGCGTTAAGCGATATTATCCCTTAATTGTCATTGGCAATTAAGATCATCTTCCTGATTCTTAAGCCAATTTGGGAACGAAAGCATCTAAGCACTCACTTTCTGTGTGTGCTTTTTCATTTCTTAGGGGACACGGGTAGTTTTGTTTCAAAAGGGGCAAAATAATCGACTCTTTTTCGTTTGCCTAGTAATAGCAAATACATAGCGCGATGGTAAAATTGCCTCAAGGAGAAAGAATGGCGAATTTTTTGACTAGAGAAAAACCTTCCGAAAGCCTCCTCTTCTTTTTAAGGCGAAAAGACCTAGGGAGAATAGTGGAACCAAGCGAAGCCGATCTTTACGTTTTCTCCATTCTTTCCTACCTCAGATTCGAGAAAATGGCCCAAGCCAAAGTCAATTCATCCACCATATCCGCCCTCTGTTCCTTCCTCTTATCGGATAAAGACGCGAAGAAAGAGCTTTCGCAGGCGGAGAGGGCTTTTATCTCAACCTTGGAACATAGTCCCCGCTTTGCCAATATCAGAATCAGCCACTTCAATTCCATTTTCGATGAAGCCAACCAAATCACCCATGCGAATCTATTGATTCATCTTCCTGGCAAAAGGTTATTCCTTTCCTATAGGGGAACCGATGAAACGCTTCTATCGTGGAAGGAAGACGCGAACATGGCCACTAACGAGGTCGTCCCTTCTGAGGAAATCGCAGCTAAAACCCTAGATAAACTAATGGACGATTATCCCCAACACAGTTTTTATGTGGGAGGCCATTCCAAAGGAGGCATCCTTGCGGTTTTCGCCGCAAGTTCCGTAAGTGAGGAAAAGCAAAAGCGGATCCGTTATGTCATGGATTGCGATTGCCCCGGCTTCAAGGGCTCGTTGATAAGCATGGAAGGTTATGAACGCATCCTTCCTAAAGTCCATACCTTTATCCCCGAATACTCCATCGTCGGCTTGGTATTCAGAAAGAAACAGCCGATTACGGTCATTACGTCCTCAAGCAAAGGGCCCTTGTCCCATTACCACTTCACCTGGGACATTGAATACGACCATTTGGTCCACACCATGGAATATGCGAGTGGAACCGAGCTCGACAAGGGTCATTTGAACGAGATGATGTCACGTTTAACCGATGCCCAATTAAGGGATTATCTGAACACCATATATCAATTATTGAAAGGCGACGATGACAATTTGACCCTTTCCGACGCCTTCTCTCCGAAGAACTTCTTCCCCTTCATGGCAAGATTCGGAAAGCTCTCCGCAAGCGAAAGGAAGAACATCCGCATTGTCAGCGGAATCCTTCTCGACGTCATGATTCGTTATAAGCCCAAGAAGGCCGTTAAGAAGCAATGAGAATCCTTTTGGCAAGCAATAATCTTGGGAAGGTCAAGGAATATCTCGATATCCTTTCCCCTAGGGGAATCGAGATTTTGACCATGAAGGATTTAGGAATCAAAATCGATGTTGAGGAAAACGGGAAAACATACGAAGAGAATGCCTTCATTAAGGCAAAAGCGTTGAGACCATACACCGATTTACCCATCGTCGCGGACGATTCCGGACTTGAGGTTTTGGAATTGGATGGTTTCCCGGGATTATTCACCGCGAGGTTTGCCAGTTCGCTTGGAGGATATCCAAACGCCTTCGACGAGCTAAACAAAAGGCTAGAAGGAAAGAAAAAAGACGCTAGATTCGTTTGTCATATCGCTTGCCTCCCCGAAAAATCGGAGGAAGCTCATTTCTTTGAGGGCATATGTGAGGGTTTAATCTTGGATAAAGAGGTCGGGGAGAACGGATTTGGCTATGATCCCATCTTCTTTAGCAAAGAATTAAATAAGCCATTTGGAACTTTGGACGAGGAAACCAAGAACCGTTATTCCCATAGGGGTAAGGCGGCGGCCAAATTGTTGGACTTTCTTTCAAAGGGTCTATAATCTACCTAGAGGTAAACCTTTATGAATAAAGACAAACCACTTTCCAAAGCCCGTTTTTGGCTATTGCTCCTCCTGCTTGGATTCGCGGGGCAATTAGCATGGGCCGTAGAAAACCAATACATCAACCTCTGGGTCTTCTCCCAATCCCATAACGCCGCGCATATCACTTGGATGACCGCGGCTAGTTCAATCGTTGCGACCGTTACGACTTTTCTTATCGGCGCCTTATCCGATAGATTAGGCAAAAGGCGTATTTTCATTTCCCTAGGTTATACCGTCTGGGGCGTCTTCGTCTTTGGCTTTGCCATAATGAGTCTAAGCAATATGTTGACCCTCTCTAACGGGGACATGGCCTTGGCCTTGATTCTTGTTGGGGTCTTCAATTGCATCATCGATTGCCTAATGACCTTCTTCGGATCTAGCGCGAACGATGCCTGTTTCAACGCTTGGGTAACCGATAACACAGATGAGCACACGAGGCCGCTCGTGGAAAGCGTCCTCTCGGTTTTGCCTCTTATCGCGACCGCCTTGATGGTCGTCCTCGGGGGAAGCCTAGCCCTAGGTGGTAACCCCGCGGAAGGACAAAGCTATGCGGATTTCGCCAAAGAAGTCCAAAACCTCTGGCTCATTTTCTTCCTAATAGTAGGGGTCATCACAAGCATTGTCGGAATCGTCTGCTTCATCTTCCTTCCAAAAGACAAAATAGTCCCCAATAGGAACGGCAATTATTTCAAAACTTTGATACATGGGTTCCTTCCTTCTTCAATTAAAGGCAATCCAGATTTCTATATCGCCTTACTCGCTTTCCTCTTCTTCAATATCGGTGTCGATGCCTTCATGCCCTATTATTTGGTCTATTTCACCAATACCCTTGCCCTTGGGAATTTCTATCCTGCCATGGCCATAATCCTAGGGGTCAGTTCCTTGGTAACCGTAGTCTTAGGAGCCTTCATGGATAAGATCGGTAAGTTGAAATTGCTGATTCCTGGGGTCGTTATGATGGCTAGTGGAGCTTTGTTGCTTTTCTTCTCGGGTGCCGCCTGGTGGCCGGCCGTTTTAAGCGCGACCCTCATGATGAGTGGTTATCTTATCGGAACCGCGGTTTTGGGAGCCACGGTTAGGGATGAGACAAAGGAGAACGAGGTCGGTTCCGCCCAAGGGGTCAGGATGGTTTTCGCTGTTCTCATCCCAATGCTAGTCGGAAGTAACATCGCCTTAGCGGTCTTCGCCGATAGAAGGGTCGATGAAACCGGCAGTGTCCTCTATCCGGATAGGAACATGTTCATAGTCACTTCAATCGCGGCCGCTTTATCCTTAATTCCCTCCATTTTCCTAATCATCCGCAAAATGAGGAAAAAGGGTCAAAAAGAACCTATTGAAAGCGTCGAAGAAAATACCGAAGAATAGCATTTATTGCTATTGTTTTGAAAATAGTTCGCTTGTTATCGAAAGTTTTTCGCTATTTTATAAGAAAAATCCCATTATTGCCGATTACCCTTTGTAAGGGTATACTCTCTCTCGGACACGGAGATTACCCTAAATGAAAAGAACTAAAACATTAATTGGACTCGTTGCGACCGTCGCGATGATCGTAGCGATATTCACCCTATTTGCATCTGCTTTCGGCGGAGTCAAGGATTATCCTTCCTCCCGCGGTTCAGCCTTCCAGGTCATGTTTGGCTACCAAGGCTACGACGCGGTTCCCGGACTTATCGCGGCCTTCGTCCTTCTTGTTGTTTCCGCGGTTATTCTTCTAATTGGCACATTCCTTCCTTCCAAAGCCGGAATGATCGGTCTCGGACTTGGCGCGGTTGTCGGAATCGTCGGAGCCGTTCTCCTCTTCTTCGGACCTCAGATGTTCCTTGGCGTTGCCAATGCCGGAGCTCCACTTGTTGAAGAGAACCCAACCCTTGGCGTTGGCTTAATCCTCCCGGCTATCTTCGGAATCGTCGGCGGCCTATTCGGACTTCTCGGCGCCCGTAACGCCATGAAGGAATAAGATTCCTTATCGAAATCAAAACCGCTTCGGCGGTTTTTCTTTTTTGTAAAAAAGGCCTTGGTTATTTCCAAGACCTATTTGCCGAGATTGTTGATGATGTATTCCCTGACGTTTGCGTAATCCATATTTAATGCGTGCGCGATAGAACCATAGATTAAGGGCTCTGCATGGGAGACGAATTGGCCATCCATGGAATTGAGGTGTCCATCCCTTTTCTTTCTTTGCATGGCTCCTTCTAACAAGGGGGCGAGGGTGACGATTGATCCTGAGCCCAAGGATTCCTCGTAAAGGGTTTTCCTTTTCTTGGAATCAACCACGTAATGGTTTTCATCGGGATTAGGCCAATCCCTGACGATTGCCCCCGCTTCTTCCTTGGTCAAAGGAAGGGAAAGGCTAATCGCGTTGCCTAATGGGACATGGAGGATATTCCCCTTATCATCGCCATATAAAGGGGCGAGGACATAGTAAAGATTCCCGGAGTCATCTCCAGGGAAGGGAGCGATATCGTCAACGCGACAAATACCGACCCTTTTGTGAAACACATAGGAATCCTTTTTGAATATCATTAATATGGACCTCGTAGGAAGATACACTCCCTAACCTTTATTATTCTACACCCCTTTGAAAACAGAATCAACGGGGTCGTTTTCATTAAATTATTGTCAATGGAAAATGAAGTTTTTCCGAATTAACCGCAAGATAATTGTGTATTATCAATAAGATAATGTAGCGTTTTTTGTATAATCAAAATGCGGTAAAACCAATACCGTTTATCGAAAAAACAAGAAACGGGGGTTATTTTTTGTATTCCCTAACAGCGTTAAGAATGGCTTTTTCCAGTTCTTCCATTCCTTCTCCGGTTTTCGCGGAAACGGGATAGAAAGAAGCTTCTTTATTAAGCTTGAGGATGTGGCCTTTGACCTTTTCTAAGTCAAAATCAAAGTAGGGGGCAACATCCATTTTAGTAAAGACAAAAACTTCGCCGACTTTGAACATCAAAGGGTATTTCAAAGGTTTATCGTCTCCTTCTGGGACGGAGAGAAGGACGAGGTTCATGCTAGCGCCAGTATCAAATTCCGCGGGGCAGACAAGATTTCCGATATTTTCCAAAATCACAAGGTCAAGTTCGCCAAGCCCAAATTCGGTTATCGCCTCATCGACCATCTTGGCATCGAGGTGGCATTCGCCCGAGGTATGCAACTGCATCGCTTTGACGCCTGTCTTCTCTTTTATCGTTTCAGTATCGACGACGGCGTCCATGTCCGCTTCGATTACGCCAACCCGAAGGTTCTTTTTAAGTTCGTTGATCAAAGAAACCAAGAGCGTGGTTTTTCCAGCCCCTGGAGAGGACATCAAATTGATGAGGAAGACTCCATTCTCCTTTAATTTCGTGCGAACCTTCTCGGCACGGGCGTCGTTATTGGCGAGAACGCTTTGTTTGACTTTTATGACGCGGATATTACTTTCCATTTTTCGAACCTCTTCTATCTAACCATATTTTACCATAAAGATAGACGTCATTCCTTTAAAAGAAAATAAAAGGGGCATGCATGAGTTTTTAAAAGTGACTATACAGTTTATAACCTATTTTCCTCAATTCTACTGTTGAGAAAACATATCACGAAAAGTCCCGAATGCTTCTAATGAAATGGCAATTCTACGATTTGGAGAATTGCAATTCTTTATATTGGAAACACGCAAGAGAGTGCCCTCCCGCGCATAAAGGCGCTTAATATGGCCGGTCAAGGACCTAGTATGAAAAACGAAGTGAGTGAGAAAAACAATTCAAACAAACGTCTCCGCAGAATCGGCATCTACGGCGGCGTCGGTTTTGGCGTTGTCCTCGCCGGGGTCATAACCGGGATCGTCCTCGCCAAAGTAGTTAGGCCTGACCAAACCCAATACCTTGTCGATGAGGTAACAGTCGATATGAAGTCTGTGATCGCTTCCTATAACAAAGCGAAAGCCAGCGGGAACTACCTCTCCCTCAAGCCAGACGAAGCAGTCAATGCCGCTTACTACTTGTTCGAGCAACAGGAAAACACCTATACGGTAGGGATCGGCGGATCGGTTGCTGACCTAGGACACGTCAAGATACGCATAGAATCGCGAACCATCAAAGAGGGCGACCGCTTCTTCGAGGAAAGCAACTCCCTTGGGCTAGTGAACCTCTACGATAGGATGTTCCAAGAAGGCGAGACAACCGACACCTATTGGGGAGATAACCCAAATTATGCATCTCACGAAAAGAAAACGTATTCCAACGCCGAATACAAAGAGATGATGGGAAGAAACGTCTCCAATGGACTCGTCTACATCGTGGCCCCAGGAACTCTTCTTGAAGGCGACCCGCTTTCAGGGGAAGGGCCGACCTCCTTCACCAAAAACGAAGGCGGGGGGTACAAGGTGGAAATCGAGTTAGACCCAAGGAAAGGGGTCCTCAATTACCAAAAGCAGATGCAAACGATATCGAGTCTCAAATATCCACCACCATTCGAATATTGTCACCTAACGTTCTATCTGGATGACGAATTGCTGCCGAAGCGATTCGTGACCCACGAAAGATATACAGCCACAACAGGAGCGGGATTCGGAAGCCCGGCCACCCAAAGCCTCGTAACCGAATACCACTTGGGAACGCCAGATTACGGGTTCCCCTCTCCGGATTCGACCCTCCCGGCCTATCCGGAAACCCTATAAAAGGACTTAAGGAGTTAAAACCATGAATAAGAAACTTAAGACAGCTACGACGATTGGGGCCTTTGGCCTAGTCTTCGCCGCCTCCGCGGCCACGGCCTTCTTCGTCATCCCCCAAAACGTCACGGTCATCGACCTTCGCGACCATTCGACCCCGTCCCAACCAACCCTTACCTTCCGCGAGAGATTCGTTAACAACCTCGCAGAAGGGGCGACCGCGGGTCTCCATGTCGAGATCAACGACCTCAAATTCGACCATTATTACACCGGTGAAAGCGCCAAAGAGGGTCATAACACAATCACGGTCGATCCAGAAAACCCGGCGACCCTTGATTTCGCTCTCGAAGAGCTTAACCTCCACGGCGTCAACTTCGCCCTCACCGCTCCCGTCATCTATTCCAATAACGGGACCGATGCCAAGTATCGCGATATCCACGCTTCATTAGTTAACGACAATCTCTACCTCAACCTTGCCGATAGGGGTAACGCGGATAGCGTTGGCGGGGAAAGAAGCGAAGGCGGAAGCTGGGACTTCAAATACAAGATCTCGACCGCCGCTTATGAAACCGAGATCGACGGGAACAGCGAAGACCCCACGACCCGCGGTACCTATCAATACGAATACGGTAAATTGGACTGGCTTATCGCCGATATCCTCGAGATCCTTTCCGATGGAGGCATCTCCGTCTCCTTCGAGGGATGGCTAGATAAGTTAACCGGAAGCGTCTCCGTCGAGGAAGAGGAGGAAAAAGAAACCTCTTCTTCCATCGATACCGACGAGATTCTCACTTCCCTTAACGAGATGGTCAATATCGGTGGCGAGGATAACACAGCTTACTTCATTTGGAACCTTAAGCTTGGCGACAAATCCATCAAACTCGGTCTTGGCGGTAACGAAAACGCCGTCCTTAACCATGTCGATTTACCAGCTAAGTTCGACGAGAACGGACATCCCCTTGAGAATCCCGTTTGGCATATCCAAGACGGCATGGACCTCTCCCTTTCCGCGGATATCGGCGGAAAACTCGTCAACAATGGAGAGGACATCGACTGGGCTAGCACCATCTATGGCGATCCGGAAGAATACCGCGATCTCGCCGATTCGGCCGCTTTGTTCCGCAATATCGCCAAAGTCATCGCCAAACCAGAAATCGGTTTAACCGCCGATTTGGAAATCGGTCACCGCAAGGAAGCCAAGGAAGGCTCCCGCACCGTCATGAAGAAATCTTCCGTCGATGAGGCGGCACTCCTTCACCTTGACGCCAACATCGATGCTTTCAAAGTCGATGAGGAAGGCAACAAGAAACGCGCCCTCGAGGGAATCGACGCCAACATCACCATCGATAAGAAACGTGAGGAAGGCGAAGAATTCAAAGGACACCGCATCGGAGTCGCATATCTTGAAGAGGAAAACGGCTACCAGGGATACCTCAACGTCAACGACGTCCTCAAAGCCAAAACCAGCAAGACCTATCTCGATGAGTTCTACACCAACGTCTTGAAGGACGCTTTCAGTGGTTCCTCCGAAGAGAAGATGGATCTTTCCTCCATCACCAAACTCCTTGGAACCCTCGGCGATGAAATCGATAGGATCATGAATTCCTCTTTGCTCAAAGGAATCGAAGACGGAACCTTCGTCTCCGTCCTTGACCTCATCTCCCTCATCAAGGGCGAGGATAACCTCATCACCATTGAACTTGGTTTGTCTCCTTTGGGACTATCCGGAAGCGTTATCCTCAAGGTTTCCGGAAGGAACGACTCCTCGTTGCTTAGCATCACCTTAAAGGATATCGAGCTCGCTTCCATCTCCCTTAACGGTGAGATCAAGACCAGCGAATTCGAAACCCCGAAAGAACCCGAATACGGTTCCGACAAAGAATACGAATCCCTTTCCCACCTCAAGGGTTTGGGTGGTCAAATCAAAGCCATCGCGGACGATAAGTCATTCAAGGCTTCCCTTAACGGCAACCTCTACAAGGAAAATGGCGTTGACCACGCTCTTGAAATCGGTGGCGGACTCGCCTTCGATTTCGCCAAAGAAGGCGAAGGAGAAGTCACTACCAAAGAAGGAAAGGTCGATCTCAGCCTCACCCATTTCGCGGACACCTATGTCCAAGACCATAACATCAAGCTCGGCTTGCAGGATGATATGAAGAAGATCGGCTTCTCCTACGATTCCTTATCCAAATCTGGCAAAGCGACCGTCTCCCAAAAATCCGAAAAGGGCATCGAGGGTTTAATCGACCTCAACGCCGCTAAGGAAGTTTTCAGTGAAGACAATGGCTTCAGCCTTGATTTCCTCCTTGATTTCGTCAGGGGTGACGATAGGTTCTCCCGCCTTGGGGCCTCCATCATGGGCGAAGCGAGCAGCTCCTTGCTCAGCGATATCCTCGATGGCCGCTACTTCGACTTACTCACATATCGCGGAATCCTCGAAGACGTCAGCCTTGGCGAACAGACCAAAGTCACCATCAGTGGCGACGCCCTTGGCCTTGATGGCATCAAGATCGACCTCGTCCTCTCCTACGATTCCGAACAAACCTATGGCGGAGACGAAGAAGGCAATGGGGCCGAAAAGGGTCTTTCCGACCTTAAGGTCCTCGTCAAGAAGGATAACGTCAACAAATTCGATTTGACGATCTCCGACATCGATACCTTAGGCGAAGCCTCCGCGGAAGCCTTCTCTTCCTTCGAAGGATTCACCGACTTCACCCCCCTTGCCTCGATGGGCAATGAGCTTCTCAACACCCTTACGATGGGCGTGGTCGAGAATAACGATGGCAACCTCGCGGGCGTCTCCTATTATGGGCTTGAAGGCTCCATCGATCTCATGGTCGCGGGATATGGACTTAACGTCTATGACTTCACCCTCGACGCCTCCGTTGAAGGGGCCGAGACCAAACTCATGGCCGATTTCTCCAACCTCCCAGTCATCAGGGGACTTAACGCTCCTGACGATGCCCATTATTTCCGTCCGAACGAACTAGAGGGCAAACGCGATTCCAAAATCTACTACTACGCTAACGGAGTCGATCCAGATGGCGAACTACTCCTCACCCGCGATTCCTCCTACGGAAGAATCAAAGACGTCAAGGACGCGGTCAGAATCGATGGCAAAGACTATAATGCCGACTTGCTTAACTGGGTCCTTGGCTACACCTTAGGCGTTGATGAATCCCTCTTCGCCAAGAATGAAAACGAGGAACCGGAGGAACCACAAGCCAACAACGAAGAAGAAGCCGAACCAAAGAAAGGCCTCTTCGACGAAAAGGGCATCCACGTCGCCGATTGCTTCAACGGTTTCTTCACCAAAGACCTTACGAGCGGCAGGAGCTACACCATTTCCCTTGATTTGGGCGCTCTCCTTGGCATTGGCGTCATCGGCAATGCCGATTTGACCTTCACCTCCACCGATCTCCATAGCGCTTCCGGATTCGATGCCCGTTGCCTTACCGGACTCGAAGCCAACGTCTACGCTGACGCTACCGCCGAAAACGATGGCAGCAAGCTCCGTTTCGCGGAAGCTGACGTCACCATCGGCCTCACCAATTTCGACGCGGATGGCCTCATTTCCGAAGTCAATGGACTCGGAAGCGAATACGCAAGCCTCTTCGTCAAAGACGTTAACGATAACGGCATCATCGACGCAGAAGCCAAAGGCGATCTCTATGACCTCGTCAACGGCTTCCAAAGCGATGACAAGAACAACCCCTACTACTCGCTCTATGGCTATAACTACATCGGCCTAGACGAAATCCCAGCTGGACGTAACCTCTACCTCGGGATTGCCTAAAAACTAATACATGCCCCTCCCCTTTGTTTAGTTCCTAGGGGAGGGGCGAATCCATTTATGCAAAAAGGAAATAAGACAAAATTCTTCTTATCCGCTCTCCTCATGGGGTCCTTTTTGCTTTCATGCACCCCGAATAAAGTCGGGGCCCTTCCTGAAGAAAACGAGGATATTGAGCCTTTTGAAATCGGTCATCAGCTTCGCGATGCCGTAAATGGCGGGCTAAGCCTAGATATCGACCAATTGTTATTGAAGATCCCTGGGAAAATCGAGGGGAAGGACAATAACGTCTTGATCGAAAACGGTTCCATCAACCTCAGAATCGATGAGCCCTCGATCCATGGCATCAACGCCTCAATCGATTTGCCGCTCGATTACAACGGCTTAAAACGCGAGGCCAATTTGACCTTGAAGGACGAGAACCTCTTCTTCTCCCTTTCCTGGCCTAACGATGGCGGGATCAAATTCAAGACGAGCGTCACCGCCTATGACGAAAGTGAGGAAGACGAATTGACGAGGGGCATCGTCTATTACGAATACGGCAGCCTTGATTATTTCGTCTATTCCGTCCTCGAATCATTCGACATCAAGGAAATTAGCCTTAAAGGCGCGGATGGCGAAAAACTCGCCTTCGATTTCGAGGAATTTAGAGTTGCCACCAACCACATGGTTTCCCTTTCCGACCACTATTTCCGTTTGGATCTCCCTTTAGGCGAGGATACCCTATCGTTTGGTTTAGGAAGCAACGAGAAGGGAATCCTTAACCATGTCGATTTCCCTCTTGATAACGAGAACAGTCTCTCCTCCTTCTCCTTTAACGATGGGTTTGAGATATCCCTTTCCGCGGATATCAACCCTAGCGAATCCCCTTCTTTCACCTTGCCTTATGAAGAAGACGATTACCTGGTACTCGGGGATTCCTTGGCCCTCGTAAAGGAAATAGGGAATAAGATATCCCATAAGAAATTCGGGATCTCCGCGAATTTGGATATCACCCATATCGAAGAGGAGGTCATCGGCGACGACACCCATTTCGCCCGCGACGAAATCGAAGAGGACGGCCACCTCGATTTATCCGCGAACGTCGATCTCTCCACTTCCTATAACGATGTCACGGGTGAGGTGGATTTCTCCTCGAACGGGAACGATGAATACCTTGCTCTCCATATTGAGGAAGAAGAAGGCGAAGGAAAGGCCTACATCAATCTCAACAACATCCTTAAGGCCAAGACAAACATCAAAACGTTATCGAGTTTCGCTTCCTCAACGGGCGATGCATTAAGCGATGAAAGCATCCAAAACGATACCATCATGAAGGTGCTTTCCGGCTTCCTTGTATCATTAGGCTCGTTAAGCGAAGCGATCGACGCGATTAAGGAAAGCGTCGTCTACACCGATATAAACGAAGGCCATTATGAAGGCCTTCTCTCGATGATTACCTCCTTAAGCCATGCGAATAACGCCGTTTACGCGACCCTTGATCTAAGCAAGGCCAACGGCAGGGGAAAGGCCTATGTCACCCTTTCCTCCAATAACCTCGACCTTCTATCGGTAACCTTTGAATCGGCGGGTATCGTTTCCTCAAGTTCCCCAAAACTCAGCCTAATCCTCGATGGCACCCTCGAGGTCATGGATTATGAGGAGACGGCTTTCGATAAAAACGGTTATACGGAATTGGAACATCTCCCTGGATTGGAAGACACCATCAACGATATCGCGAAAAACGATCAGCTCTCCATCTCCTTATCCGGTTATTTCGCCAAAAAAGGCGAGACGGCCGTCACCTCCTATACCATCCCTTCCTATAACGGGAACAAAACCCTTGATAAGCAAGGTTTCTCCTTCTCCGGTTCCTTGGGCTTTGATTTAGCCGAAAAGATAGGGACCGGGAAAGCGACCATCACCGACCATAAGGAACATTTCTTCCAAGACCATAACCTCAAAGTCGATGTCACGGGCCCTTCAAACGAAACGGATTCGGCCTTGAAGGATTACCAAGGAAACGAGGGTGAGACAGGCTATATGCTTGTTGAGTATAACTCCAAGAACAATAGTTCCAAATCCGCGGAAAAAAGGACCGAGCCAGAAGGTAATCCCCTTAAGGGAAGGTTCTCCATCAATTCCCTTAACGACGTCCTCGATACGGTCGCGAGTTTACTCTCTTCGACCGATCCCCGTTTCAAAAGATTGACGAATTCCTTCTCTTCCTTGACCTCAAGAACCGTTTTGGGGGCTTTGATCGACGGGCGTTATCTCGAAGTCCTCGCGAGTGGGTTTCTCCTTTCCGCGAATATCAATAACGCGACCCGTACCGATACTTTCGTCATCAAGCAAGGCGTTATCCATGACGATTATCCCCTTAATCTCAGATTGAAATTCGGGGAAAATTACGTCGATTCGGAAGGGATTGACCGCGTTGGCAAGCTCGAGACCATCGAGGTTTATGCGAATTCGGTGAAATCCGATGGGAACGAAATCTACATCAGAATCGATTTCGATTCCACCGATTTCTCCGTCAACCCACCGGATTATAACTGGATTGGTTCGTCTTATTCCCTTAACGATTTCACTTCCTTCTCTTCGTTATCCCATCTCGTTAGTTTCCTTTTAGGAACCATCACCCTTGGGGTAACGGACGAATCGTATCTAACGACCTACCATCTGAACGCGAGCATCCCCTTGAAGATCCTTACGAAGACCTACGACATCGAAATCGACGCCTTCATCTATTTGGATGGGGCCCATATCAAATTGGCCGCGAATGTCACCATTCCCGAAATCAAACCTGTCGGTATCGTCGATGTCGTTTCCGAGAACACCTACACGAACATCTATTATGAGACCAGCGGGGACGATTCAAGCGGTGAGCTCTATATGGAAAGGATCCGCATCCAAAAGAACACCATTACGAGCGACAAGGCCTACAGCGATAAGGTCAGGGTCAAAGGCTCCGATTTCTCGGATAACCTCCTCGACTGGCTTTTGAAATACATCCTCAACATGGGTTCGATCATCACCGATAACCTATCGGGGGATTCTTCTTCCAAACAATCGATCCATGGTGAGGACCTCATCCAGTCCTTCTCCACCTCCGGGACATTCGATAACCCCGTTTGGAATCTCTCCATTTCCATGAAAGCGTTGACCCATGTATCGATGTTTGAGAATCTTAACCTCACGATCAATGGCAAGACCGTCACCTATTCATCCAATGGGAAGAATTATTCTAAGGAGTCCTTATATAGCGCGAGCGGGTCATTGGCCTTGAAGATAATCGGCATCTCCGCGGCTAGCGCGACCCTTTCCCTATCGATAAAGAACATCACCTCGACCGGCAAATACGAGAACGCCTGGAATTCCTCTTCCCATAAGCTAACGATGTTCACCGGCACGAAGAGCTCCGGAACCCTTTGGAAAAGATACACGGTTACCACCCAATCCTCGATTCCTTCCTCTGTTTTCGATAGCAAATTCGCGAGTAGAACCTCGCTTGGATATACGGTTAAACCCTAATCTATTTGAACGCAGTTCCAAAGGAAAGTTTGATTTTTCCTCCTTTTGTGGCACAATAGTCACATGAACAACCTAGCCTCAATCATCGGGAAAAACGTCGTCGCCCTGCGCAAAGCCAGGGGGCTCACCCAGCAAGAACTCGCCGAGGAAATCCATTATAGTGACAAATCCATTTCCAAATGGGAACTCGGATATGCCGCCCCAAGCGTCGATATCCTCATCGATATCGCCCGTTTCTTTGGGGTCACCGTCGATTACCTATTGACCGAGCAAAACGAAGAATCCATCAACGAGGTCACCGTTAACGAAGAGGAAAAGAAGGAAAGGAAAAGGCAAGAAACAAATAAGGCCTTGATATTATCGATGAGTATGACCTTCGTGGTCCTCGTCGCCTTCTCCATCTATTTTTCCGATTACATCTTCCAAGGAAGCGAGCATTGGATCAAGAACCTCATCGTTTTCCTTTGGATGGTCCCGGCGGGAGCCTTCCTCGCGGCCTTTGAGGTTTGGAGATTCTTCCATAACCGCGTCGCGGTCATCGTCTTGCTCTCCCTCTTCGTTTGGTCATTGTTGATATCTTTCTGCGTGCAATTCGGCTTTGTTAACGAAAAGCCCGAACAGATTTGGTTCATCCTCTCCGTCGGGGCCCCAATCCAGATAATCCTCATCCTTATAGCTAATTACAAACTCCGTAAATAAGACTACACGCATCGCCTAAAATCCATTTTTCGAAAGGAGACAAACCATGCCAAAGATTCTTATCGATCCCACGAACAAGATCCTCTCTTCCGCCGCCGAGGTCCTCAAGAAAGTCGGCGAAGAGGATTTCTCCATGCGGCTTGTCGCCAAAAAAGCCAAGGTCTCCGTCGGAACCATTTATAACTATTATCCAAACAAAGAGGAACTCCTTAAGGCGGTCAACAAGAAACAAGGGGCTTCGATCTGTAAGGAAATCGCCTCCTTTAAGGGAAAAGCCGAAAAACCTCTAGAAAAGCTCTACGATTTGACCGCTTCCGCTTTGGGATATGGCGAAGAGGATAATAACGTCCTCGAAGCCCTGAACAAAGGCCTTCGTTCCTTATATAAGGAGAAAGAGGAACTCCTCCTGAGCGTATCCGCGGAAATCATCGTTAACGCCGTGATGAGAAACCGCGATAAGGAAGCCATTCTTCCAATACTAACCAAAGTTCTTGGTTAAATCTTAAATTAGTCCGTTGATAAACCAATCATTTTTGTGGTGATTTTTTCGTTCTATTGTAAGATATCCCCGTTTAAGAAAAGGAGAAAACCATGTCCAATAAAAAACAATGGGATCTGACTTATTTCTTCAAGGATGAGGAAGCATTCCTCAAGGCCCTTGAGGATTTTAAGAAAATCCCCGAAACCCTCGCTTCCTTCAAAGGCAAACTAAACGATGAGGAGACTTTGAAGAAATGCTTCGATGAGCAAAAGAAGCTCGAAGTCGAATTATCGCGCCTTTATTTCTTCGCTTCCATGCGTTCGGACCGCGATAAGAAAGACGTTGCTAACGGAAGTGACCTCATGAAGGTCAAAATGCTTTTCGCCGTCTTGGGTGAGTCCTTTGCTTATTATGAACCCGAGATCATCGCTCTTGGCGAAAAGAAAATGGAAGACTTCTTTGCAAAGAATAAGGAATACGAGGAATTCCATTTCGGCATCAAGAAGCTTTTCCGCGGTGAGAAATACGTCCTCTCCCCCGATAAGGAACTGCTTCTTTCCGCCTATTCCCCTCTTGTCGGGGAACCCCGCGACCTCTATTCGACCCTCGCGGTCGCCGATTACGTCGACCCAACGATCACCCTCCCCTCCGGGAAAGAGGTGACGGTTACCCACGCGAATTGGTCGTCCCTTATCGAAAGCGCGGAATCCGCGGAAGATAGGAAAGCGATCTTTGAGGCGTTATACGCGAATTACGATAAGCATAAGAACACCTTCGCGGAAATATATAACGCGAGCCTCCACGCCCAAATGGCTAGCGTCAAGGCCCGGGGATATAAGGATATCCTTAACCTCCACCTCTTCCATAACGCGATCGACGAAGGCGTCTTCCATAGTTTGGTCGAAGTCGCTTCGAGCGAAGAAGGAAGCGCACCATTAAAGAAATACCTCGAAATCAAACGTAAATATTTTGGATTGGAAAAATTCCGCAGCTACGATAGGTTCCTCCAACTCGCCAAATCCAAAAAGAAATACACCTTTGAGGAAGCTCAAGCCCTCTTCTTCGATTCCATCAAGGAATTCCCCAAGGATTTCCAAGAGAAAGCCAAAGAAGTCAACCGCGACGGCTTCGTCGACGTCTATCCAGGTCCAGGAAAACGCACGGGCGCCTATTCCAATGGCGGGGCCAATTTCCACCCCTTCATCCTCCTCAATTTCAACGGGGAATTATCGGATGTCTTCACCCTCGCCCACGAATCAGGCCATTCCATCCATACCCTCTATAGTGAGGAAGCCCAACCCCTGATGACCCAGGATTACACGATCTTCGTCGCGGAAATCGCCTCGACCTTCAATGAGCATAACCTCCTCGATTATCTCCTTAAGTCAGGCACCCTTTCCAAGGAAGACCAAATCTACCTCCTCCAGAAATCAATCGATGAGATCGTCTCGACCTTCTACCGTCAGACCCTCTTCGGCGATTATGAGTACCGTGTAAGCAAACTCGCGGAAAACCAGCAGCCAATCAACTACGAAGTCCTCAATAACGTCATGATCGACCTCTACAAACGTTATTACGGAATCGATATCCAAGAAGAAGTCTATAAGCCTCTCGTTTGGGCCTATATCCCTCACCTATTCAATTCCCCCTTCTATGTATACCAATACGCGACGAGCTTCACCTCCTCGATGCTAATCTACGAAAACGTCAAGGAAGGGAAGCCGGGGGCCTTTGAAAATTACATCAACCTCCTCCGTAGCGGCGGCAGCGACTTCCCGGTCGAGCAAGTTAAGAAAGCGGGCGTCGACCTAACGAGCAAAGAACCCTATCTTGCGGTTACCAAGAGAATGGAAGAGCTTGTCGATAAACTTGAGAAACTTCTTGCTGAATAAGAAAAGAAGAAAAACGAAAACCCGGTTCGCGCCGGGTTTTCGTTTGCTTATTTAGGGGTATCCGGGGATGAGGGCTTAGGGGCTTCCGCCTCCTTCTTCTTTCCTTTTTCTTTGGTTTTCGCCTCTTTCTTCGCTTCCTTTTCAGCCTTCTTCTTCTCTTTCTCGAGCTTCTTCTTCTCCTTGGCGACGACCTTCTCGTCTTGCTTGGTCATCTCAGTCTTCGGAGGGGTTTGTGGCTGGGGTTCTGGCTTATTTGGCTCAGGTTGCTGCCCTTGAGCAGGTGGGACGATAGGAACCTTGGCCCCAGAGTCCTTCTCGGCATCCATGCGGGCCTCGGTCTTCTTGTCATCTTTATCGGGGGCCTTGCGGGAGAGGAGGGCGAGTTCTCTGCGGAGGGATTCGTTTTGGTTGCCCTTGAAGAGTTCATCGAGTTCCTTTTCCTTGATTGCGGCATAATTGGTTAAGGCCTTTCCCTTCAAATATTCATAGGCGTCGCGGGTGAGCATTTCCTCGCAGTCGACATCAAGCATATGCCCAAAGAGGAGGGAAATCATCTCCTCGTAGCGGCGCTTCTTCCAGAAAAGGTTGAATTCCTTCTTGATTTCGATTCTTCTTTCTGGGGTCGGAGCGGCGTTAAGCTCGGCTTTATAGGCCTTGTAGATCGGGGCGTATTCCTTGTAGTTGATATGGGGATATAGCACCGCGAAGACGTCGGCGATGAGAATGCCGACGACAAAGGCTAGGGCACCATAAGCGTAAACCCAATACGGGAGTTCGGGTGGGATTGGGACTTCTGGGGGGATGGAAGCCATGGCGCTTGGGAAGAAGAAATAGACGACCGCCCCCGTAATCAAAGCGATGAAGCCAATGCCGGGGATGATATGGAGAGCGGAGAAGAAGCGTTTGCAATTGCTCATCCTGATGAGGTTGATGGCCCCAACCGCGGCCCCAATCGAGGAAAGAGGGATGATAAGAAGCAACTTGAGGGCTTCCATGCCGGTAAGATGGAACTCACTGCTGATGATTATCATGTCCACCCTAAAGTTGTTGATGGAATCCCTTAAAGCGGGGAGAAGGGAGGCGAAAAGGTAAAAGAGACTAGAGACGGCAATGATTCCTATGGAGATAAAGCCGAATATGATGATTGATTTTTTGGGCCTAGAATAACGGCCTTCTTTAAGAAGTTTTATCGTTAGCATGTCTTAATGATATGCGAGGAAACGAAAAAGGGAAGAGAAAAATACTTTAGGGCAGGGATAATACTTGAGTGCGCGCAACCACACGAAGGGAGTATAATTCGCTTGCGAAGGTTTTGGAGGTCGAATATGAAAAAACCAAAATTAGGAAAAGCGCTGTTGCTATGCTCACCGCTTCTTATTTCTTCTTGCTCGTTTTTCCCAAGCCCGAGTTCCAAAAGCTCATCCTCCTCTAGCCAAGGTGGCGGCACCTCGACCTCTTCCCCGATTAGCCAAGTCCCCGAGCTTATCATCCATATCGACGATAAGTTAATCTATGACTCCGCGAAAAAGGAATATTCCCTCCACCTTGCCAAAAGCGAAACCTATCAAATCAACGCCGACTTAGGGCAATACGAAGGCAACGAATACACCATTTCCTACACCAAATACGTTACCTCCAACACCTGGCTTAACCTCGATGAAAAAGGGGCAATCTCCATCGACGAGTCCTTCAGCTATGCTTCTTCAAACACTTACGTCAAAGTTAGCATGGACAAAAACGGGAAATCCGTCCAATCCGCGCTTATCAACGTTTACGCCCATGGCGAATATGGCGACACCATCAGCTTCACCGAAAGCGATGACCTCTATTACGATGAAAGCGAATACGCCTATATCCTCAAAATGAGGTCTGGAGGCGAATACCAATTCAATCCAAAACTGGAGTTTTTCAAAAACGCGACCTTTGTCTATGAACTTACATATGGCGAGGAAAAGTTTGAAATCAGTGACATGGGTCTATTAAAAGCCTCTCAAGAATCCTTCATTGGGGATTATGGAAGGGTTAGGATAACCGCTTATGTTGGCGATACGAAAATCACCACCGCGGGAATCAAGGCCATAATCGCCGACCCCCATCCGGAATTGACCGCGGAACTTGTTTCCGACGATGAAAGGGTAAGTGTCAAGGCAATCGAAGATAACTATTACGGCCAATACGAAATCAACGTTCCATATGGCGGGAACTATTACCCATGCCCAAAATTGAGCGTGGCTGACTACACCAAAGAAACCTATTGCCGTTTCACCCCGTTGCATGAATCCCTCGAGTTCGTGGAAATCGATGGGGTCCCCTGCATGAAGATCAACCAGGCCTCACCAAAATATTATTATCGTGTCCGTTTCGTGGCGGAAGTCTATGACGCCTCCACGAATGAGCTTCTAAAGTCCGTTAAGGGGTGCGCTATCCCGACCGGAATCGGTGAAGGGAACTTCGAGCTTTGCTATGGACCGAACAAGACCCCGATCAAAGACGGGGATAAAGTGAAAATCCAATGCTATATCGATACTTCCTTCTATCTAACTTATAACGGGGCCGAGCGTCCCCTCATCCTTGCGGGTGGTCTTTCCGATTCCTCCATCGCCTCAATTGCCACCAAAGATTCCATAAGGGCCAGAAAGGTTGGGACCGTCAATGCTTCTTTCTCCATTGAGGAAACGGATTTGGCGGAGGTTACAAGGACCTATTCCATCTCCTTTACCCTCGAGGTAATCGACGAATCGAAACCGGTGAAAATGGAGATCGAAGGCGGGGCGGATGCCGTTTCCATCGTTAACGGCAAGGTCTTTACCAGCAAAGGCGTAAAGGTCACATTCGATATCGGTAGAGAAATATACGTCACCAAAGAGGATGGATTAGTTGTCAATGTCGAAGATACCGATAAAGAGGACATCAAGAAAGTCACCTTTATCTTCGAACTCCGTGGCGAACGCCTCGAGCAGTCATTCAACGTGAAGGTTTCCTCCTCTTCCTCCTATCCAAAACGTGATATGCCAAATTCCTATAGCAGCCTCATCAACGGGAAAAACGTGGGGGCCGTTACTCCAAAATCTGGCGATGTCAAAGGACTCGTAATCCCCGTTTGGTTCACGGATTCAAGCAACTTCATCAACGTCAACATGAGCGACGCGGATGGGAAGAACCAAAAAGAACAGATTAGGGAGGACCTTAACGAAGTCGTATTTGGCGAAGCAAGCGACAAAGTCGAATGGGAATCCGTCGCTTCCTATTACAAAAAGGAATCCCATGGAGTCTTCAATTATTCTGGCGTCGTTTCCGATTGGTTCGTCGTCGATTATCCTTCGACCGCATTAAGCAACTACAAGAATCCGACTTCCGGAAGGGTTACCGAAGATCAATTAGCAAGAGCCGCCTTTGACTGGTATTTTGCAAATAGCGGCAAAACGGTAGCTGATTTTGATTCCAATGGCGATGGTATGCTCGACGCTCTCCATATCTTCTATGGGGCGAACGCATATTCTTCCGATTATTATTCCCGCGCCTTCAATTCGAACCATTTCGGCTCATCTGACGGCTTCTCCGATTACTCCTTCTCCTCCGCGATGGATATTTATAGACTCGATGGGGCAGAAGGCGAAACGCTTGAGACACAATTAAAGACTCCAGACCTCTCCAAACTCAAGAACGATAGGCTTGAGGCGAACACCTCTATCCATGAATTCGGTCATAGCTTCGGTTTAACCGACTATTACGATGAATACGGGCATCCATTAGGCGATACCACAGAACGGTTCCGTCCAGCAGGCGGATTCTCAATGCAGGATATGAGCTTTGGTGGCCATGACGCCTATTCGAAGCTCGCGATTGGCTGGGAGAAGCCATATGTCTTTGACGCTTCCGATTATTCGGTTGGCGATGAATTCGAAATCGATATCTCCGATAGCCAATCCAGTGGGGACCTCATCATGTTAACGCCGAAATTCGATGGCGAAAAAGGCGTCTTCGACGAATACTTCCTCCTTGAGCTATACACCCCGACCGGAATAAACGAATTCCACGCCAAATACTATGACTTCTATTATGGTTCCGACGATGTCGGCATAAGGCTATGGCACGTCAATAGCGTTATCGAAAGCTATACGCGTCACAAATACACGAATTGGACCGTCTATTCTTCACCTAACGTCATCGACCTCCGTCCCGATGTCCTCCATTTAATCAGGGAGAAAGAAGACGAAACCTATAAGACGGCGAATACGAGCATCAGCGAGGCCCTCTTCCATGAAGGCGACCACTTCGACATGGAGAAATACTCTAAGCAGTTCTATGTTAACGATGGCCTCATGGATAGCGGGAAAGCCTTAGGTTGGACATTTGATGTCTCTTCTATTAGAAGCGGAGCCGATGGCACCTATCTTGCTAGAATCACCATCAAGAGGGTTTAATCCCAAACGATAAACGAAAGGAAACGATATGAAAAAGATTCTAATTGCCTATTTCTCCCACGAAGGGGAAAACCTTATCGACGACGAATTGGTTCCTTTAAGCAAAGGCAACACCATGCTCGCCGCGGAAGAGCTTGCCAATAGCCTTCGCGAAAAGGGCGGAAACCCAAGTCTATTCCGCATCGAGGAAATGATTCCCTATCCTTACGACTATAACGGAACCCTCGCTAGAAGCCGTCAGGAAAAAGAAGATGGGGCCTTGCCCTTAATTAACGGAGGACCAAATGGCTTCGATTTGTATGAAGTCGTCTTCCTTGGCTATCCCAATTGGTGGGGAACCATTCCGGCACCTATCCATTCCTTTATCCGCGACCATAATTTCGAAGGGAAGATTGTTATCCCCTTTGTCACCCATGGCGGTCAGGATTTCCTCTATTCCTTAGACGAGATCAAATCCGTCTTGAAAGACGTCGAAGTCATCAAGGGCTTCTCTTGCTCCGCCTCCTATATCAATATGGCCAAGCATGTCATTGAAGACTTCCTTAAGGATAACCTCGACTTATTGAACTAAAGGAATCAAACGAAAACGGCAGGATCCGCTCCTGCCGTTTTTTTTGATACATGGGTCTCTTGTTTTAGGTTTCTCTAGCGGAAGAAGGCATAACGACAAAACCGTTTTCAGAAGCATCGACGGTATAGAACTCCTTAGCCTTAAGTTCATTGGAAACAAGCTTTAGGGCTAGGAAGGTCTCGATGTTATCCTGAATGTAACGCTTCAATGGACGCGCACCGAATTCGGGGGTATAGGCTTCCGAGAGAACCTTCTCCTTCGCCTTATCGGTAAAGCTAACGAAGACGAACTGTTCCTTTAGTCTTTCCGAAAGTTCGTTGAGCATCTTGCTGACAATGCCCTTTTGAACATCATAAGGCAAGGTGTTGAAGATGACGATTTCGTCGATTCTGTTAAGGAATTCCGGTTTGAAGGTTGCCCTAACCGCGTTCATGACCGCATTTTTGTCTCCTCTAAGTAAGGCTTCGGAACCTAGGTTTGAGGTAAGGATAATCACGGTGTTGCGGAAATCGACGACCCTACCTTGGCTATCGGTTAGCCTGCCTTCATCAAGGACTTGAAGAAGCAAATTGAAGACTTCGGGATGGGCTTTTTCGACTTCATCGAACAAGACGATCGAATAGGGATTTCTCCTGACTTTCTCGGTGAGCTGTCCGCCTTCTTGATAACCGACATATCCTGGAGGGGCTCCGATCAAACGTGAAACGGAGAATTTCTCCATGTATTCGCTCATATCGATGCGGATGATGTTGTTCTCATTATCGAACAAAGCTTCCGCGAGGGCTTTGCTGACCTCGGTTTTACCTACGCCTGTAGGCCCAAGGAAAAGGAATGAACCGATTGGTCTAGATGGGTTGTTGATACCTGCTCTTTGACGCAAAATGGCATTGGAGACGAGTTTGATGGCCTCATCTTGGCCAAGGACCCTCTTGGAAAGTATTTCAGGAAGTTCAAGAACACGTTCCCTTTCCCCTTTTTCGATGCGGGAAACGGGGATGCCCGTCCTTTTGGCGACGATCCTGGCGACTTCTTCGGCATCCACGATTTCATAGACGAGTCTTTCCCCGTCTTTGTTTTTGGAATTGATATCGCGGAGACGTTGCTCCAATTCTGGGATAAGTTGGTATTGGAGTTTTGAGGCTTTAGCATAATCCCCTTGGCCAAAATAGGTCTGAAGATCAAACCTCGCCTTTTCGAGTTCGGCCTTGATGGTCTTGGCTTCCTCAACCTCCTTCTTCTCCCTTTCCCATTCCGCGTATAGACGATCATGCTCCGCGTTAACCTCGCGAAGTTCTTCCTCTAACGTCGATAATCTGGTTTGGGAGGAGGAATCCTTCTCTTTTGATAGGGCGAGCTTTTCGATTTCAAGCTGCTTCTTGCGCCTTGTGATATCGTCAAGTTCGCTAGGCATCGATTCGATTTCGACCTTGATGCCAGCGCAGGCTTCATCAAGAAGGTCGATCGCTTTATCCGGAAGGAAACGATTGGTGATATAACGGGCGCTTAAGGTGCTGGCGGCGACAAGGGCCTCATCAAGGATCTGAACGCCATGATAGGATTCAAACCTTTCTTTCAAACCCCTAAGTATGGAGATGGTATCTTCCACCGTGGGCTCATTAACCATAACGGTTTGGAAACGTCTTTCAAGGGCGCGGTCGGTCTCGATGTATTCGCGATATTCCGCAAGGGTGGTCGCACCTATGCAATCGATATCTCCTCTAGCGAGCATTGGCTTAAGGAGGTTCGCGGCGTCCATCGCTCCTTGGTTTCTACCCGCCCCGATGATGAGGTGGATTTCATCGATAAAGAGAATAATCTTGCGATTGCTCTCCTTAATCTTGTTGAGGACCGCCTTAAGACGCTCCTCAAATTCGCCTTGGAATTTGGCCCCGGCGATAAGGGCACCCATATCTAGCTCATAGATCTGCTTATCGGCTAAGGTCGCGGGGACATCGTTTTTGACGATACGCTGAGCAAGCCCCTCAACGATTGCGGTTTTGCCGACTCCGGCTTCTCCTAGCAAGATAACGTTGTTCTTGGTTTTACGGGCAAGGACGGTGATGACCTTGCGGATTTCTTCGTCCCTACCGATGACTGGATCGATTTTTCCATCTTTGACGGCGTCATTAACCATACGCCCGAATTTAGAAAGGATTTCGGGATCTGACCCATAATCCTGCATACCAAATGGATTGTTTGCCATAAATTTCTCCTTTCTGGCTCTAGGCCCATATCAATAATACACCAAATTTTGGCACTCGCAAGGGTAGAGTGCTAAAAATTTTATTAAGGACCATAAAAAGACCCCGCGATTCATTTCGTGGGGCAAGAAAACAAGATGTTTTCCCTAACTAGTTAGGGATGTTTGCTAGATAGGTCCTTACTTCCTCAATTTGGGTTTGAAGGCGAGACAAGACTCCGTTGAGGTCATCTGGGCTAGTGGAGTCCAAAAATGAAGCCACTTCGACCTCGATGTCATGGTATTGGGGAGATAAGGCATAGCCCGATTCGACATATGACAATAAGGTGTCGCGGATGGAAAGAAGATATGAAAGATGGGTAATCGGGTCTTCTTCGTTATTGGTATACCCATATTCCAAAGCTATATAAAGAAGAGCCATATCGAGGCGGTTATCCGCGCCGCTTCTTATCGATAACGGATACACGTATAGCCTATCGTCATCATCTTGAATGGTTCTTTTATCGTATACCTGGACCGCCCAAGAAGGAACACGGGAAAGGATTTCCTCCCTTTTTTTGGCATGCGGGAGAAGAGCGTAAAGCAAAGAGAAAATCTCAGGGAAGCCATTCCCACATTCAGGAAGGAAGCCAACTGAGGCAATCTTCTTTTCAAGAAGGGAAAGGAAAACGCCATAACGGCCCGCTTCTAAGCAAGCATATTCGATGGTCATTGGGGTTAGTCCGCTTTCCTCGATCATTGACATTATCCTAACATAATAAAAAGGAGGATGAATACCCCCGAATTGTCGAATAGATGCGAACTATATTATTTTTCCTGCGGCAGGAGATAGACACTTAAAACGGTTTCTTGTTCCTGCGATTCCACGGTGAAGGTGGTCTTGCCGTTTCTTAAGGCGGGGACGCGGTGGGAAACCATGACCCTAGCACCAAGCAAAGCTTTGGAATGGGCGCCTAGGCTTTCGTGGCCGAGTTCGAAGAAGAACGAACGCTTAATCGTTTTGCCATCAAGAGGGAAAATGATGGGACGGGTATGCCCTTTTAGGTGCTCGTCATAAAGGAAAAGCTTGCACATCGCGTTCGGATCATCGTTATCGTAGAATTCGAAAATCATCTCGGGATAAAGGATGTCGTTTTTGATATAGCATGGTCTTCTAACGGAGACATCCACGGATAAAGTCCCAAAATGGAGGGTTTCCCTAACTTCTTTCGCCTCCATTTTGTCGACACTCATGACGCGGAGATAGAGTTCTTCAAGGTAAGGGAATTTAAGCAAATCCACCAAAGCCTTGAGGAGTTCGTTATAAAACCTAACTCCGGTATCAATCGATAGGTAATCCTTATCATCGAAATAATAGGAAAGCCGTGCATAGAGTTTTGGCTGGTCCAAAATCGTGATCGCCAAATACATTATCGAGGAATCGATAGAAAAATCCTTGGTCTTTGGACTAAGGATACTTGCGGAAATCGCGTTTGCTAAGCGGCCAATCCAGGCCTCAAGATCTCTTTTGAAGGCCGCGGGGCGGAAGGCTTTCGCGTTATTGCGCGCGGAAACTAGGTAACCCAGAAAGCTGCGGTCAGCGAGAGTTAACCTCAAAGATTCCTTTGTTGTTTCCGTGATGACGACCATTCCTTATCCTCTTTAGGCCTCGACTTCAAAGGTCAAACCGCACTTGCCGCATCCTGTATGACGCCTAATTTTCGGGTTATTAACCTTAAACTTCATGACGTTCCCACATTTTGGGCATTTGATCACCAGGTATTTGACTCCGTCTATGACTTCAAACTGCTGTTTCATGGTTTGGACTCCCTTTAACTAATCCAATTATAGCAAACCGTCTTTTGAAAGACGTTCATAAACCTCATCGTCTATAAGTTCTGGTATCCCCGAAAAGGCATAGGAGGAAAGGCAAACGACATCGCTACTTAAATCCTTGAAAAGCGTTTTGAAGTCAATTCCCTTTATGAGAAGGAAATACCTAAGGACAAGGCCCGTTGCATAAGCATCATCCAAAGCCGAATGAAAGCGTAAAGAGGCAGCCTCATCGCTAGGAACATAACGCGACACGAGGTCCCCAAGAGATCCTACTCCCCTAGATAAGATTTCTTCGTATACGCGTTTTACGTCTATTGCGACTAAATTTCTCAAAGGTCTTCCATAACGGGAGAAGGAATAGGAGAGGAAGCGTAAATCGCTTTCGACCTCATACCCCAACACGATTGTGTCCTCATCAAAAAGGAGGGCTTCTATTTCATCCATGAATTTATCGAAGGTCGGGGATTTTCGATAGGCTTGATAATCGTTCTCTTCGTATTGAAGATGGAGATCGCGAGAATCGCTTCTGCCGAGAAGCTTGAAGTCGTTCTCTTCTCCTTCTCCTGGATTTATAAGGATTTCCTTCTTCTCAAGGAGTTTGAAATTAGAATCGAACAAACAATAGGAGAACTCGCAGATCTTTCCTTCGCAATAGTCGGTATTCGAGCATTCGATATCAAAGAAAAGGAACTTGCTTTTCTTAGATTTCGATAGCATGTATCGCGCGGATTCGGATTCATCCGCATATTCATCGAGGGACTCGCCAATCTTCTTTTGCCTTCTTAAATCGCTCCAGCCAAGACGACCGTTAAGGACTCCTGTGCTGCTTCCATCATATTTCAAGGAGAAATCCTCGAAGATGACCCTAGATAATCTAGCCATGTCTTTCGCATCCGCGTCTTCGACGTCGAAATTCGAATCGACTGTTTTATGGAAAAGACCAAGATGGGTTAGACAATCGAAGATATCGACGTAAAAATGGAGATGCCTTTTGTATTTATATAAAGCATATAGATCAAAATATTTCTTATCCCAATCTATCGGGCGGCCATCTTTCTCATATAAAGAGAGGATATCCGTCGAAAAATAAAGGAGGTCATAGCAAATTGGGATGTTTTCCTCAATCAAATCAAGAATATCGCGAGGGTTGGTTTTCTTTCCGGAAGATATTAAAGAAAAGGAAGGGGAATAAAGGAGATATCCAAAACTAAGGATGTCCTGTTCCTCCTCTTCGATGAAATGAAAGAATAGTAAGTTGTTTTCCATGCAAGGGAATTCTATTCTTACCCTCCCTTCTTTAAAAGAAGGAAAAAGCATGATTAAATATGATGGCCTATGGAAAACGATGAATTGTTCTTAGAAAAAATCAAAGAAGCGGACTCAATATGCATTTTCTCCCATCATTATCCAGATGGAGATTGTCTTGGTTCGATGAGGGGGCTTAAGGTCATCCTCGAAGCCAATTTTCCCGAAAAACAAATACACGGGTTGGCTGAACCATCCAAAAAGTGGGAATGGGTTTTAGGGAAAGGCGAAGAAGTCGATGATCAAACCATCAAGCAATCCCTCGCGATCATCGTTGATCATAATTCCATGGATAGAGTTTGTGACAAAAGAGTGGAAATAGCGGAAAACGGTATCCGATTTGACCATCATATCGGAGGCAAAAAACCATACCGTTTCCCCTTCATTTGCGATGAAGACGCTCCTTCTGCTAGTTCGGTAATTCTTCTTTGGGCCATTAGATGCAATCTCAAAATTCCTAAGGAAGCTATTCAATATCTTTTCATCGCCTTCTTAGACGATTGCTTGCAATATAGCGACGACAACGCACCTCTATCGGTTAGGGAAATCGATGCTCTCTTCATTTCTTTAGGCGGAGATAAAGAAAAAGCCCTGCGAGCAGTCCATGAAAAATCGCCAGAAGTCAGGGCTTATGAAGATTTGTTAGGCAAAAAAGGCGTTTTAGAAGGGAAATTCTGCTACGCCATTATGGAAGAAGAAGATTACAGAGGTTGTGGGCTTGATTATGCTGAAGCTGGGGCCAAATCCACCGATCTCGGGCTCCGTTTTCCTTCCGCGATGGTAATTCTTCTTTTCACAAAAAGCGCAAACGAAATACGTTTATCATCAAGGTCAAGAAACGATTATTCTGTCGAGGCCCTGTGTTCTCATTTCGGTGGTGGAGGTCACCTCCAAGCCGCGGGCGCTACCTTCCCAATTGACTTCGATTTGTACCAAGTCATCGATTATGTAAGAAAGACGATTAACTAAAAAGAAGCGATGCGTGTCATCGCTTTTCTTTTTTATGAGTCTTTTTTGACTTCTCTTGGAGGACCAGGGAAAACATCCCTAGGCAATATCGAAAGAAGGGTTGGGCCATATTGAAGAATCGATACTTCATTTAACCTAATGTATCTAGCGAATTTGTATTCGTTTTCTTTTTCTTTTCCCAAATACGAATCATCGATATAGAAACAGACCACATCCATAAAAAGAGATCTGGCAAGCAGAATATCCCTTCTAACTTTTTGGTCATGGACCGTGTTTCTTGAAATGAAAGCAATCAAAAGAATGGCCCCATCCAAATAACGGGGATCAAAAGAAATCCTGGCCCCCGATTTCCTAGCGATCGCCAGAATGTTTGCCACTACTTCAGTATCCTTTTTGGAGTAGGTCGCATAGACATAAGGCTCATCGCCTTCATAACTGCCGACCATCGGGAGGATATACTTCGTCTTTGCCATGGTTTGATTTTATCCTTAAATCCTTTTTACACAAAGCGATTTGCTTAAAAGAAAACCGCCTCTTTCGAAGCGGTAATCATTTGTTTCCGTACCTATTCTTTATAGAGTAAGAAAGCTCCGGCGCCAGCAGCAAGGAAACCAAGGATTCCAAAGATACCAGCAAAGACAGCGCCAACACCTAATTTGCCGCCTTCGAGCAATCCGGTTGTCGAGAAAGCAAGAATACCTCCGACAAGAAGCAAGAGGCCAGCAAAGCAAACGATGGCTGGAACGCAAAGCTTCGGAAGTTTGACGGAAGGAAGGAAGTTGAGGACGATAACGCCAATTAAAGCAATGAGGGCAAGAAGAGCGAAAATCCAAGCAACTAGAAGACCGGCAACTGGGTTTTCCTTAAAAATGATATCGTAGCCGCTAGCACCACCGTGCAATGTCCAACCACCAATTCCTCCTTCGAGGAAGACAAACTCGCCAAGGAACAATAGGATGTAAACAAGTCCCATGATCGAAGCGCAGCCGACAAGTCCGAGGTTGAGGAGACTTGTCTTACCGACTTTTTTGTTCATAATCTATTTTTTCTCCTTCAATGAACGTATCTATTGTAAAAGGAAAAATGATTATTTCCATACTTTTTGCATAAGCAAAACAATTAATTACCTAAAAGGGTATTGACCACTTCGAAAGCCAAGATTAACCCAGCTGCGTTTGGAACAAAAACCATGGATCCCGGAGAATGTCTTTTCGTTACTTCGTCTTCCAATTGGTTTATTGGTTTTAATGGTTGTTCGGTCGAATATACCACTTTCAATTTCTTAATGCCTTTTTCTCTTAGGGCTTTTCTAAAGGCTTTAGCCAAAGGATCGCCCTCGGTTTTAAAAATATCAGTTACAATAAGTTTTTTAGGATCGAGTCTATTTCCACAGCCCAAAGCAGATATAAGCGGAACGTTTGCTTCTAGGCAGGCCAAAGCCAAATCGACCTTGGCCGTTAAGGTATCGATAGCATCAATCGCATAATCGAATTCTCTAAAATCGATGTTCTCTCTTTCTTGAGGAAGGTAGAACATCTTGTGAACATTCACTTTTATTAATGGATCGATGGAGGCAATTCTAGATTTCGCTACTTCAACTTTTTCTTTTCCTATAACTTCTATTGAGGAGAGGATTTGCCGGTTAAGGTTACTTTCAGAGAAAACGTCGTTATCAAAAATATCAATTGCACCAATAGATGATCTAGCAAGAGCTTCTATAGCTGCCCCGCCAACACCGCCAGCGCCAAAAACGGCCACTCTTTTAGAACGCAAAGAACTCACTCCTTGTTTGCCTAGGAGCATTTCACTGCGGGAATCTTTATAGTCTTCCATAAGCGTTTTCCTTTCATTTCTGAGAGCTAATTAATTGTCAACGTATTTGTTTCTGAAGGCTGCCAATGCATCCCAGGCATCCTTAGCTTTATTCTTGGAGGAAGCCTTCTTGTTGTTCTTCTTAACATGAACAATGCCAAGGCGTTTTTCGATGATTCTTTCCAAGACGTTGAGTGTGCGGGATTTATATAGTGGACAAAGGCTGAGAATCAATTCTAGATTCATTTTCCAAAACTCCTCTTCCGAAATTTTTAGATCATCGAAGAGATAAGTTCTAAGGGCTTTGGCACTTGTTAGAGTTTCCAATGAATAAAGGGTGTCACAGATAGCTTTCTCGCGACTTGCGACAAGTACCGTGTAAGAACCGAAATTCAAATAAACATTCGCTTGGTGGAAGATTTTGGAAGGCACGTCCCGATAGGAGAATTCACCAAGTTCATTGACATAATTCTTGTGTCGATTTTTGTTGCGTGTTGCGCTTTGGAAAACGGTTTGGTCTACCTCAGTCAGACCATGAATTTTTAAAGCGGTGACAAACGAGACGTAGGATGGTGAATATATGGCGTTAGCAAAAACAAAACCAGGGGCATTTCGATCATCGGTATAAAGACCTTTTTTAAGCAAAATTAGGGATCCTTTTTTGACCTCCCTACCCACTTTTGTCTTAATATTCGAGTAGTTTTTGTAACGTTTTTCGATATCTTCCCAAAATAGTATCATTTTCTCTTGTAGGTATCGCTTTTTGATACCTTCGAGAGGATTATACTATATTTATATTGTTCAGTATATAGATACTTTTTGGAGGGTTTTTCACTTTTTGAAATTTTTGACACAAATTTTGTTTTTTAGCTTCCAATTTTAAAACTTAATCTCCTGATCTCCTCCTTTAAAGACCATTTCTTCCATTAAGACAAGCTCCCTACGTCCGATGCTAATCCACAATCTAAAACAAGTTCGAAGACTGTTTTGGGGTATCGTCATCTTTGGAGAGGAAGATAATGCTCTTGCCTATTTTTTATTGACGAATTTTTTATACGATTAGAATGCTTCTATCTTTTTCCATCATTTGAAAGGAGGTTTTTTCTTCATTTTAAAAAGAGTCGATTTCATCGCGCTTTTTGCTAACCCCCTTCTCGTTTGATTTTAAGGGTATTAAAAAAGCTCGATTATAGGCCTATTTTTCTTTTTTGGCATCTTTTTTCCCTCTTCTAATATTCCTTCTGAATTACAATGTTCTGTGACTCTATTTTTTCGTTCGATTCTTATTTTGAGTTTCCTTCTTTTTTTCCTTTCTTAGCCAATTTAGTTTTTGTTCTATTTCTTCATAAATCGATTTGTCTTCCCATACCTGCAAAGATCGATGATTTAACTCTTTTTTTCTCCTTGTCCTTCGTTCGTTGTCCTGGTTCACGTTCCTTTGTCTTTGATCTATATCCTTTTGCTAGTCCCCTTCTTTTTTTCTTCAAACCGCCTTTCAACAATCGTTCTTTTCATTTCCAATTTCCTTGCAAACTTTTTGTCAATTTATTCTTTCCATCGTCAACTAAAAAATCCCGCTCGTTAAAGCGGGATTAATGTCTTATTAAGTCTATTCTTCAGCTTCCCTAAGCTTGCGTTCTTTTTCTTCTTTGGCTTTCTTTGCCAACTCTTCTTTATAAGCAACGAAGGCCTCATCGAAGACCTTAACGAAGCCGGAACGCATCGGTTCGGTAAGCTCTACATAGCCTACCAAACCGGTGGGGGCTAAGATGTTCCAAGAAGCCGTGAAGGCGTTATTGTCACGACTTGCGTTCGGAATATCGATTTGGTTTGGGGATCCGATGATGACCATCTTTGTCCACCTGCCAATACGGGTGACGAGGGTTTGAATCTCATCTAGAGTCATGTTTTGGGCTTCATCAACGATGATGATGCAATCCTCAAAGCTACGTCCCCTCATGAATTCCGGGGCCAAGGGAACTATATCCGAAGGGAGATGCTGATAGGGTTTTGGCATCATTTCATCGTCATCAAGGACACTGCGCCTTCTCCTAATTGGAGGGGCTTCTTCGGGCATTTCCTTCCTATTGGCAGCCATCAAATGGTTGTAATTATCGAGTAACGGACCAAGATATGGGGCCAACTTGTCTTCTTCAGTGCCCTTTAGGTAACCTAAGCGATGACCGATTTCCACGGGCTCGCGAACATAATATATATTCTTATATTTGCGTTTGGCCCCTTTGCCCCTAACTAGGGAAAGGCTGGCAGCCAAGGCGGCAAATGTTTTGCCAGTGCCTGCGGCCCCCGCAACGAAAACGACGGGCTTCCGGGTGCAATCCTCGTTGATTTGGCGGATTAGCTCCCTTTGGCCCTCATTGGCGCCGAAATCAACGCCAAAAAGACGGTAAGCGCTTGAAGCGGTCATCTTACGTAAATCTCCTTTTTCATCCGCCTAAATTATAACGGCAAATCAAGCTTATTTAATCCTGATAATCCGAAAACTTGGACAGTGTCTACCTATCCTTGGATTTCCTAAGTTTCTTGGTGCTTTTCCTAATGGAAAAATATAGCGAAAAATCTTTATGAAACGGCCTTTTGCAATTATCCTATTAAGGAACATGGAAATCGTCTCTGCCAAATATTATGTCCTCTCGGTCTCCAACGCGGATAAAACGTTGAGCGTTTTAAGCAAAGACGAATCGATAAAGCCCGGCGATTTGATCCTCATCAAGGGAGTCGATGGGGTTTGGAACGTCAATTCCGGCGATTTCTACACCCTTGAGGATTTGCCTTTGCTCCCTTCCGATATGCTTGAAGTGGAGGCTTTCGCGGAGAAGGAAGACCTTTCCAAACACACGATGGCCTCAATGGAGAAAACCTCCATCGAAGAGGAAAAAACCCAAGAGAAGGAAGAAGCGTTGGAAGAGGATTTCGCTTTTGAAGAGGAATCCAGCCTAGAGGAAGAGGAAAGCCCAGACGATTTGATCAACCCTGAGCAATTAATAATAAGGATAGAAACCGAACCATCGTTTTCCTTATTGACCTACGAAACCGATTTAGCGATAAGGATCCTTGAGAAGAAAAGGAAGAGCAAGAAAGAGGAATCGACCGGTTATGAATTCATCAAGGGCATCGTAATCGACAATAGTTCCGATTATTCCTTGCGCGGTCTGACCATGAGGTTTACCTTCTCTTCCCCGATATTGGAAATCGAAGAGATGGTTATCCCCGCTTTGGAAAGCGCGGAATGCCTTAGGTTAAGAGCCCCCTATATCAAGGCCGATAAAGCCGCCTTGATGCTTCTTGATGAGCCATTGCCTTCCTCAATGAAGGCGGAGATCATCTCCTCAAAAGGAAGGGTCATATCATCCTTTAACCAAGATTTCCTAATCCTCCCGATTGGGGAAAGCAATTCCACCGTAAATGAAGATGCGAGGATTTTGTCCAAATTCGTGACCCCCAATGCGGAGGAAATCCGTAAATTCACCCTCGAGGCCGCCTCAATTAGCCCCCATCATCGCTTCATTGCCTACCAAAACGAGGATTTAAATGATAGGGCTGCCGAACTCGGCGCGCTTTGGAATGCCCTCGCGGAAAAGAAAATCGTCTACCAAAACCCTCCGGCCTCAACCTCAAAATTCCAACGCGTCAGGCTGCCTTCCCAAGTCCTTCGCGACCATAAAGGCACTTGCCTTGACCTAGCTATCCTTTACGCTTCGATAATTTTGGAAGTCGGTTTCCACCCAATCCTCGTGTTGACCGATGACCATGCAATGTTAGGCGTTTTCCTTAATGAAAAGGATAAATTCGAGAATTCGCGTCTTGCTAAATTCGGGGCTTTCTACAATAGGGTAACCGGAAAAGGCGATATCCTTCTTATCGATGCCGTCGATCTTTCATCCGCGGTGGTTTCCTTCCCTCGCGCGGTTAAAAACGCCGAGGCGAGATTAAGGGATTATACAGGGGAAAGCTTCGTTGCCGTCGATGTTTTGTCCGCGCATAGAAGCATATTTCTTCCTATTTCATCCTCTTCTAGCGGAGAGGAATTCGATACCTCGAGCATTCTCCGGGAATTAAGCGAGGAACGCCTAGAGACCATCATCGAACGTTCCTATCATGAAGTCCATCATGAGGAGGTCAAGGATAGGTTCACCTTCTGGGAGAACAAACTCCTCGACCTAACCGAGAAGAACCCCCTTGTCTCATTCCGTTTCAGTCCCAGCAACTTTGTTAAGCTGATTTCGAATAGCCTTCCGTCATTATTGAAGGAGGATAAACCGATTCCCTGCCGTTTCGTCGAGGCTCCAAGTCTTCCTTCTAGGGCAGAGCAAATCGAGGTCGTCCTTAATGCGGATAGATCGTCTTTGCCCATTGGAAGCGAGCTTAACGCGACCTACATTTACGGGAAAGAAAGGCAATTCCGTTCGATCCTTTCCAAAAACCAATCGGAAATTGAGGAAACGGGCGCGCCGACCCTCTACCTTTGCCTTGGATTATTGACTTTCGTCACCAAGGAAATAAGGAAGGGGGAATTCAAAAGGGCCACCGCCCCATTCATGCTTTTACCGGTCAAAATCGAGAGGAAGGGCTTAGGGAGCGCGACCTATACGATGTCATTTGATTACGATGACGTCATGCTCAACAAAACCTTCTTCGAATATTACAAATTGGAACATCCGGATTTCGATATGTCCCCTCTTTATTCGATCGATAGCGAGGATGATTATTATGATATCGTCCGCACCTTCAAAGAGCATGTCGAAGACGATATCAAGCTTGATGAAACCGCCTTTTTCCTTGCTAACCTCACCTTCTCCCATTACATCATGTGGCTCGATATGAGGAAGAGGAAAGAGGAACTAAAAGCCAACAAAATAATCGCCTCAATCCTTGATCAGGAATCCAAACTCGATAAGTCCTCCATCTCCTTAGAAAGTGTGGAGAAAAACGAGAATTATCTGGATTTCGCCGCACCTCTTCCCTATGACTCCACCCAGCTTGCGGCCATCCTTGAATCCGCGGAAGGGAAATCGTTCATCCTCGATGGGCCTCCGGGAACGGGGAAAAGCCAGACCATCGTCAACATGATCGTCAACGCCATATATCACGGCAAAAGCGTGCTTTTCGTCGCCGAAAAGAAAGCGGCCCTCGATGTCGTCGCGGAGCGTCTTGCGAAAATCAAGCTCGACCGTTTCTGCCTTGAGCTCCATTCCAACAAAGCCAATAAGAGGGATTTCTTCGGTAGATTGAACGAATCGATGAGGTTAGGCCCAACGGAAGGGGTCTCCGATTTCCGTAAGGAAGTGAATGAACTCGAACTCCGCCGGGAGGAAATCCGTAAAACGATATCCGCGATGCACGAAGTCAATACCTATTGTCTCTCCTTCTTTGAGGCGGTCACCCTCGATTTGAACCTCTCGTCAAAGACCCTTTATTTCGAACTTCCTTTGCCTTTGATAAAGGAAACGAAGAGGGATAAATATTTCGAGGCCCTCTCCTTCCTTAACGAATATTCTTCCTTGGTGAAGCGAATCGGGGGGATTGAGGAAAGCCACCTTAAACGCATAGGCCTCGATTTCTTCGCCTATTCCGATATCCATGAGGCAAGCGAGGAATTCCAAAAATACAAGGAAACGATATCATCCTTCCTCTCTCTTTATCTTGAAGCGATATCCTCTTGCCCCTTGAAATTCCCTCTTTCCTATCAGGCGATCGGCGATTATCTCCTCGCGATGGATATGGCCTTGAACGGGAATCTTTCCGTTTCCTGCATCAAGAATATCCTTGAACTAGAAGACGCAAAGGAGCTAGATTGCCTATTCGAAATGGCGGAAGAGACCCTTAAGAATCGCCTCGCCCTTAAGAAAGCCTTCGATTTGAAGGGCATCCAGATGATCGAAGCGAGCGAACTCCTCGAGGAAAGGCGTAAGGCCAAAGGCTTCCTCGATAAGAGGAAATGGAACAAGAAGGTCAAAAAGGCCTTAAAGACTGTTTATTTAGGGGAAGGCAAAATCCATAAGGATTCCTATCAGAAAGTCTTAGAAGATATCTCTTCCTATCAAAAGCAATACAAGGATTTATCCGCGGAATATTCCCATTTTAGGGATTATTTCCCTCTTTCGTTAATCGATAATATCGAAGATCTTGAAACCATTAAGGGGGAATTCGATGAGACTTTCCTCTATTCAAGAAAAGTCAGGGAACTATATAACTATCTTCCTAAGGCTGAAGTCGATCCTTATTTCGATGAAGTCGTTAAGAATAGGGACGAAAGCTTGCGGAAAACCATCGCTTCCTTAATAGAGGCAAAGGATAACCTCCGTGAAATCGAGGATTCCTTCTTCCTCAAATACCATCTCGAACCTAGCGACTTCGAAACGAAAGGCAAGGAGCCTCTCGACTGCTTGATGGAGATGTTAGAAGAAGGAACAAGCGAAGATAATATCCGTAAGCTCATCGATATCGCCCACCTTAACCTTGAAATCACCAGGGCCCCCGCGATCGCCATTCCTTTCATCAAGGCCTTCAAAAACGAAAACCTCTCCTTGGATACTCTTGGAACGACATTTGAGGCGACCTTCGCTAGGGAATTGATCAAGCTCTATTTCAATAACCGCCTAATCAATGACTTCCATCCCTCCTTATTCGAGGCGACGAAAGAGAGATACCGTCAGTTAATCGGGGAATATTCGCAGTCCGTCATCGAGGCCGTGACCGAAAGAGCGACGAAAAACCTCACCCACGGCAGGATGGAATACAAGGGCTCATCCCCAATCGGCAGTTTGAAGAAAGTCGCCTCAAGCGGAGGAAGGGGCGTCTCTATCCGCGATACCCTCATCAAATACGATGAGATCATCCGCGATTATTTCCCTTGCTTCTTGATGTCCCCTCTTTCCGCGGCCCAATACCTATCGGTCGATTCATCTAGGAAGATCAAGAAATTCGATATGGTCATCTTTGATGAGGCCTCCCAAATCCCCGTCCACGAGGCGATTGGGCCTATCGCTAGAGGAAATAGCCTCATCATCGCCGGAGACCCTCAGCAGATGCCTCCGACGACCTATTTCACCAGCGATATAACGATCTCCAAGGCCGATTACGATTATATGGATGCCTCTAGCCTTCTCGATGAATGCCTAGCGATCGATTTCCCCTCCATCAGGCTATGCTACCATTACCGTTCCCGTCATGAATCGCTGATCGATTTCTCCAACAAAACCTTCTACGACAAGGAACTCCATACCTTCCCTTCTTCCTATAAGGGCAAGAGGGCTTTGAAATTCGAGAAGGTCGAACTAAAGGAAGAGAAAAGCGACACACGCCTATCTCCAGAAGAGATCAAGGCCATTTTAAGGCGACTAAGCCTCATCTATTCCAAGGAGGAAAACGCCTCGCTTAGCGTTGGCATCATCGTCTTCAATATCAAACAGAAGGAATCCTTGGAGAAGGCTTTGGAGACCTATTTGGAAAAGGATAAGGCTTTGGAAGAGAAAATCCATAAGGCCGAGATTGCTAGCGGAGAACCATTATTCATCAAATCCATCGAAAACGTCCAAGGGGACGAAAGGGACATCATCCTCCTTTGCATCGGCTTCCGTAAGTCGCTTTCTGGAAGGGCGGTCATCGTCGGTCCCCTTGCTTCAAGTGGAGGCGAAAGGCGTCTTAACGTCGCGATCACCCGATCGAAAAGAAAGATGTATGTCATCTCCACGATCGATGATGAGGATTTCGATCGCGACGAGCTGATTACCAACAAAGGGGCCCTTGTCATGAAGCACTTCCTCACCTACGCAAAGGGCGAGGAAATCCGTTATGAAAAGGAAGAGGAAAGCAAGACCTCCCCAAGGCTAGAAATCGTCGATTTCCTCCGTAAGGACCTCGAAAGGAAAGGATATCTATGCGATACCAATGTCGGGGAGAGCAAGAACAAGGTCGATATCGCAATCCGCGGCGAGAGTATGGATTCCTATGCTTTAGGCATCCTAATCGACGATGATGGCGAGGTCTCCTCGGCGAGTCTACGCGATAAGGAATATGTGGAACTTAACGTCTTCAATTCCTTGGAATGGAAAATCGTGAAAGTGTATGCCGTTTCCTATTATAAGGATAAGGAAGGGACCATTAAGGCCATTGAGGAAGCGATGGAAAAACCCTATATCCGGATGGAAACCAAAATCGAGCCGAGCTTCGTAAGTCGGGAAGTCGATCTTTCATATGAAGCCGACGAATATCAGGAAATCGATTTAAAAGGCCTTCCGGATATTTCCTATCTATCAAGTTATGGCTTCTCCCTCCCAATCGATACGGCCTTAAGGACCATCATCGAAAACGAGGGTCCGATCCCTGAATCCCTAATTAGGATCAGGATAAAGGAGAAGATCGGTCTTCTCGCCTTATCAACGACCGCGGGATTCTATCTTTCAAGGGCCCTTCGACCATTCGCTTATCTTAAGGATGAGGATGGCTTCTATTGGCCTAACGTTGAGGAAAAGAGCAAACCCATGTCGCGATTTAGGTATGGCGGAAGACGCGATATTACCGAAATCCCATATGAAGAGGTCGCTTGCTGCTTTAAGCAAATAATCAAACGCCAAGGCGAACTGAGCGAGGATGATCTTTTCAAGGCAGCCCTCGAGGCCTTCCATTATATGGGAAGCAAACTCACCAAGAAAAACCGCGATGTCCTCAAAGCCCATTATGAGCGGTTTAAGGAGGGCGAATGAGCAAGAAGGAACTATCATTCCCCGAATTCGTCCTCCACGATTTGACGACCGAATCGCGGAATGTCATCTTTTCGAAATTCCTTAAGGGCATCAGCGAATATAAACTCCTTTCCCCGCATGATAGAATCGCGGTCTGCATATCAGGAGGCAAGGACTCGATGGTGATGGCCCTTTGTTTCAAGGCCCTTGCCCGTCATAGTGAGATCCCCTTTGAAGTCAAATACCTTGTGATGGATCCGGGTTATGATGAACCTAACCGAAAGAGGATTGAGGAAAACTGCGAAAAGCTGGAGATCCCCGCCTATTTCTATAAAACCGATATCTTCGCGGTCAATGACCAAGTGGAGGGAAGCCCATGTTATTTATGCGCGAAGATGAGGCGCGGGGCGCTTTATCGCATCGCAAAATCGCTTGGCTGCAACAAAATCGCCCTCGGCCATCATTATGATGATGCGATCACCACGACCTTGATGAACATCCTTTCCGCGGGCAGCTTCCAAACGATGGTCCCAAAGCTTCCTAGCGACCATTATGAAGGAATGGAACTTATCCGTCCCCTATATTTCGTTAGGGAAAACGACATCATCGAATTCTCGAAAAAGCATGGTTTGGAATTCATAGCCTGCGCTTGCAGATTAACCGCTTCCTTATCGAAGGAAGAAAAGGAAAAGATATCATCAAGAAGGGCTCTTACCAAAGAGCTCATCAAGAAACTGATGGAGGAATATTCCCCCGCGGTCGAAGCCAATCTTTTTATCGCCCCGACTAACGTGAACCTTGCGATGGTTATGGGCTATAAAGATGAATCCGGCAAGCATTCCTTCCTTGATGATTACGAAGAAAAGAAAAAGGCTTTATCGAAATACATCAAGGAAAACGGAATCGAGGAGGCTAGCGTTAAAAAAGCGGAGGACGAGCACCGCGAATGGGAAATCGTGAAACCGAAGGACTTTGATTAATCCTCACTTGGTTTTTCTTCGTTTTCGATAGGGGCCTCCCCCTCTTTTTTGTCTTGATTGCCTTTCATGGATTCAAGGCGTTTACGGTTACGTTCAAGGTCGAGGGTGATGGCTTTCTTCTTCCAATAATTGGCCTCATTGACGCTTCTACCGATGCCTCTTCCTTTCTCCATAAACAAAGATACGCGATACATGCCTTCGATTAAGCCGTGTCTAGCGGAGCGGAGATAATAATGGAGGGCTTTCTTATCGCTTTGTTTGACCCCATGTCCTTCTTCGTATATGACCCCTAGGCGATATTCCGCTTGGGGATAGCACATCTCCGCGGCCACGGAAAACCAATAATTGGCTTTTTTGGTGTCCTTGAGGACCCCGATGCCGTTTTCATAAATCCAGGCGAGCTCCCACATGGCCTCGACTTCGTCTTGGGCGGAAGCTAGGGTCAGCCAATCAACCGCCTTTGGATAATCGGGGTTTGTTTTGGAAAGGAAATGCATGCCCAAGATCTTTTGGGCTTTGGAATGGCCTTTATCCCCGGCTTTCTTGTAATAATGGAGGGACTTATGTTGCTTTCCGATGGATTCAAAGTGCTTAGCAAGGGCAAAAGAGGATTCGGAATCCCCTTTCTTGGATTTCTCCTTAAGTACCTTGAGTTCGACTTCGTCCATAGGCCTATTTTAAAAGGATTTAACGTTTTCATAAAGGCAAACTTATAAGTTTGGGAATTGCCCAAGGTAAGAATAGAAAGTAAAATCTTCTAGACCATGGAAAAAGCGATTACCCCTCCTTATGTTGCAAAAGGCGATACGATTGAGCTTATCGCCCCTAGTTTTGGTTGCACCACCGAGCCTTATCTCACCCGTCTTGAAGCCTCTATCAAAAGGTTAAGGAAAGAAGGCTTTAAGATTAACGAAGGCAAGAACATCCGTCGTAACGATGGGGTGGCATCAAGCGCTCCCCCAAAGGAAAGAGCGGAAGAATTCATGGACGCCTATTTGAATAAGGATTCCTCCCTTATCATCTCCGTCGGAGGAGGCGAGGTCATGTCCGATATGCTCCCTTATGTGGATTTCGAGGCCATCAAGAAAACCAAACCCAAATGGTTTATGGGCTTTTCCGATAACACGAGCCTGACATATTTATTGACCACCAACTGCAATATCAAAACCGTCTATGGTCCTAACGCGCCTTCTTTCTATGAAAAGGAATTCCGCTTCGCCCAAAAAGACGCCTTAAGGGTATTAAGGGGCGAGAAACATTTCGAAGGCTATCCAAAATATTACGGCAAAAGCAACCGCGATTGGCCGGCTTTATATAGGCCTAGGGCCAATATGGTCAAAACCATCGTCCCCCATAATTACGATTCCGAAAGGAAGGGGACCCTTCTTGGAGGCTGCCTTGACGTAATCCTCACCCTTGTCGGAACCCGTTTTGATAAAACCTTGGAATTCTTGAAAAACAGGGGACCCATCATCTGGTATTTGGAAGCCTGCGACCTTTCTCCTTTGGAGATTAGAAGGGGATTGTTCCAACTTAAGGAAGCGGGTTATTTCGATTCTGCGAACATGTTCCTTTTAGGCAGGCATTTATGCGGCGTTTGGGAACATAACGAAATTATGGGAGTCAATAAATATAACGCCGCGACCGATATCCTCTCGCCTTTAGGAGTCCCATTGTTGATGGATATCGATTTAGGGCATCTAGGCCCAAGCATGCCGATAATCAATGGGGCGGAAGCCATTGTTAAGTTAGATAAGGGCAATATCATCATCGATTACGTATGAAGGCAGAGAACAAGAAGAAAAGCATCGTGAAATTCAAGGGGATGAAACTCCTTGATTCCTACCGTTTGTTGGATCTTTTGATTTCGGCGACTTTGGGAATCCTCTCGGTGATCTTCATCTTCATGATTTCCTTAGGTTATGACCAAATCCCAAATTACGTGGAGGAGATTGCCCGTTTCCCCTATTTCATTGCCTTCTTGCCGGCCTTCCTCTCTTCCTTAACCCATTCAATCATCAATTATTTCGCTTCGCTTCATCATAATCATTCCTTAATCGACTTCACCAAGAAAGAAGATAAAGGCGAAGCCCGTTATGCCCTTTTCATCGCTTTGGCGGGAACGATCATCTCCTTTATACTCATCATCCTTTTCGTTACCGACGTGATAAAAAGCGCGGAAGAATACCTTTATGTCCTCGCCTCGTTGCCTTTAGGCTTATTCCCCTTTGCCTATCTTCTTTTTAACCAAGTGCTTCTAATATATAAAAGCGAGCTCGACCATAAAGGCCTGAGGCTAGCTTTGCTATTAGTGGTTGCCGTTGTTCCTCTTGGTTTAGGCTTAGGAACCTATTTCCCAGGTGTCATCGGCTACACTTATTTTGGGGTGGCTTTCCTTCCGTTTGTTTATCTTATCGGGGATGCGTTAAACATGTCCAAAGGCTATAGCGACATCAACCCAAAAGAACCTGACGAGCTTTGATAAAACAGATAATACAGAAATCACGCTTGCTGGTTATTCAATAAACAGCATCTCACTGTTTTTCCTTGCGGATTTGTTTACAGGCTTCCAAAAAGTCCGATACGTCCCCTTCAACATAGCGTTCGTTGATTTCAATCATTTTCTTTTTATCCTCGGATATGAATGATATAACAAGTCTCCCATAAGAAATGTCCAAAAGAATCAATGCGCCCGGCTCATCGAGGCGTATCCTTTTTTCGAACCACAGCACTCTTTCGATCACCGATTTTTCGTCGATGAAAACACAGAAACACAGGAGCCTTAGCGAAGCCCCGAGCGATATTGGACAAATAACCATTGCAGTGATCAATGCCTTAGTTCCGCTCTGTCCGCCATCGGGATACGTAAATGCTCCTATCGGGAGGACAACACCCATGCAGACGGAAGAAAAAAGGAAGAAGCCCCCAGAACCTGTATTGTGAATACCCTTACTATATTTTTTTCTCCTCCAAAAGATGATGTAGATCGCGCTCAAAAGATTGGCTAGCCCAAGCACGGATCCAAGAATTATGTCCAATATAGTTTCCGAAGTCATAAATAATCACGAACCTCGGCTCCACAATCCAAAAACGAAAGCTTCGCCTATTTCTACGAAGGCCGATACACGAATAGATGAAAACAACGATGTCCACGCCGAAGCAACGCTAGAATCGAACGCGTTCGAGGCACGAATGAAGTTATTTTTAGTTAACCCCAAGGCAATATGAGCACCTTTGGTAGTAGCATATCCACCCGAGGAAGCCTTCGAGATAACATTAAAATATGAATTGGCGGCCTTGGTAAATTGAGACGCTGCCGCGTTAACATTGTTTTTATACAATGCTCCTGGGCCCCCGAATAGTCCTGCAAAGCCACCGATGAAACCGTTAATCATTATGTCGCCCCACGTTCCCGGGAAGCCGAAGTCGTCTCCCGAAATTAGGTGATTCCCCACAGAGCCAACGGCGGCCAACCCAGCGTTGGCAAAAACCATCGCCAAACGCCCAAGTGTTGACATAGCTAATGCTCCGCTAGCAGCTCCAACAATAATATTCCATCCAAATAAAGACCAATTGAAATTGTCCCAGCCACCATTGGAAATGTACTGTGTGATCACATTTGATGTAGCTCCAATGGCAGCGCCAGCACCTACGGCAATGAGAAACATGGCTACAACAATGGGAGCTGTTCCCGTTGGATCTACATACGTCAAAGGGTCCCCCGCGCAGTAGGCGAACGGGTTGAGCCCGTCGACCGACGATGGATCGAGGTAATTGAATCCGTCGGGCTCGACGAACCTGCAGACGACGGGGTCGTAATGCCTGACGCCGAGGGCGTAGGTCCCGAGGAGGTCGTCGTAGAGGTATCCGACGAAGAGGAGTTTATTGGCGGACCCGACCCCCCTCTGGGTGGTGTCGGATACTAGGGTTGGGATTCCCCAGAGGTCGTACGCGTAGGAGGCCTCCCCACCCGAGGAGGAGGCGAGGCCCACAATCCTCCCGAGGGCGTCCTGCACGACGAGGTGCGCCTCGGGGACGCCGTTGCCGTCGATGGTCACGGCAAGGCCGGGCGCGCCGGAGGGGAAGTAGACGTAATGGAACTCCAGCGGGCCTCCCAGGTCCGAGAGGAGCCTCCCGTCTTTGGAGAAGGCGTACCCCCTTACCGACGCGCCGCTCCTCCTGGACGCGAGGAACCCGTCGGGTCCGTATGAGTACTCCGCCGCCTCCTGGCCGACGGTGGCCGAGGCGAGCCTGCGGCCCGACCAGGAGAGCGAGAGTGTTGACGAATAGCCTGGCCCCGACGTCGATATCGACGAGGGGAGCCCGTGGTTCGGGGTCGGGTAGGCGTACGACCTGGCCCTGTTCCCTACCGTTGCCGAGGAGACGAGAAGGCCCGTCTGGCCCTCGGAGAAACTGATTGATCTCGAAGGGGCCACGCCCGAGAGCCCGCTGACGGCAGATACATTCCCCTTGCGGTCGTAGGTAACGGACTGCCCGAGGGCACCGGCCACCCTGGCCCCACGGTCGCGTTTGACGTCTACGGAGTCCACGCACGAGAGAAGCCCGTCGGGCCCGTACCCGAGCACCGTGTCGTACCTCTGGGAACCGTCAACCGAGACCACCACCTCGCAGGGCCTCGAGAGGTCCCCCGAGGGCTGGTCGGACCCGTATATGAAGGACTCGTCCACCGACCTTCCGGCGCACGTCGAAAGGCCGTATGACCGCCTGCCGAGCGCGTCGAACCCCTCCTCGAGGCACGCGCCGTAGGCCGACTCGTCGGATGCGCACTGGTCAAGCGTCCTTGACGACTCCCCGTCGGTCCACACGTCGCCGATCAGCCCCAGCATGGGGTCGGCGCCGCCATCGGCCGAGCCGAGCCAGAGCTCGCACGACTGGCCGAGGCCCGGGTCCGCGACGAAGCCGCCCCAGGGGAGCGACCCCTGAACGTAAACCTCGGCGTAGGGCACGGGCCCGATTGGCAAAAGTAGCACTCGCAGCTTGAGCCTAACCCTTGAAACCGAGGAGTCCGGCAGGAAGAGGCTGGTCTGCACCTCCCCGGACGCGGTCGAGACGAAAAGCCTCCCCGAGCGTGCGAAGAGCGAGAGGAACGACGCCCCCGACCTGGCCTCCGCTATGACCCTCCTCCTTCCGTCCTGGACGGGGGATGGGCGCACCAGCGCGGAGAAGTACAGCCCGTCGGGGCTTTGGCACGCGTAGGAAAGCCCCCTGCCGAACGCCCTCCACATGAACCTGCGGGAGGAGGGCTCGAAGGCGAACGGGGCCGGGCTGAGGGCCCTGGCGCCCGAGAGGAACGGGTCGGGCGACACGCCGACCCCGGCAGGGCGCGCAACATTCGAGGGGGCGGCGGCGTCCGTGGTCCCAAGCGACCCGTTTAGGGGAACCCTCCTGAGGTTCGGCCTGTCCTCGGACTGGGCCAGGCAGCACTCCTCGAACGCGATCCTCCTGACGGCGCGTGAAAGCCCGGATGGCGGCTCGGCCGAGGACGCGGATGGGCAGGAGTCCATCGTGGAGAGGCATAGCGACACTGCCTCGTCCGGCCCCATCTGGCAATGGCCGTAGGCGAGCGAATGGACCTCCAGCGTGAGGGAGGGCCTGCCGACGGAGAAAACCGAGGCGCCAGTTTGCACGCCCGCGTCCCCAAACGCGAGGGCTGTGGGGACGCCGTTGAGGACGGCGACACCGGAGGTGGGGGAAAAGAAGGCGACTACCACGCAGTTGGGGCCTCCGGAGACGGCCCCGAGCGCCACGGGCGACCCCTGGAGACGCGATCCGGACACGTAGGCCACGCCGGAGGACACGGAGACGGAGAGGACCTCTTCGCCCGACGCGAATCCCGTGACTGAAATAACCTGGGAGGACCCGTCGGGCGGCACGAAAGAGACGACGGCCGCGGGGAAGCGCCCCTCCCCGGCGGCGGGGAAGGGGCCGTACTGGGACCTCCCCGAGTACCTCAGGCAGACCGTCCCCGAGGCGGACCTCGTCCCGGAAGCGACGGTCCCCGACGGCTGGTATTCGGTGGCCCCCGCGATGAGGGCCGGGCCGCTCCCGGTGCCCCCGGAGGGGCCCAGGGGGTCGGTGTCCCAAAGCCTGGCCCTGGCGAGCCCGGCCATGCCAATGGCCGCGAACCACGACTTCCTGTCCGGCGAGCAGACGCGGCCCCCGCCGGAGACGGAGCCCAGGACCCTCCCGCTCCCGTGCGATGTCGACACGCTGGAGCCGCCGAGCCTTCTGGCCTCCGCTCTCTGCGGGCCGGATGCGATCGAGACGGCCGAGGATTCCCCCAAATCGGACCTGCCGGGGCCGGAGGACGACCAGGACGAGCCTAGGGAGGACGAGGCCATGGCGTCGTAGGACGCGCCGTCGTAAGAGAACGAGAACGACCTGGCCGATGGGCCGGAGCCCTCGGATACCAGGGTGGGCCTGTCGAGCGCGTCGTAGAGGAAGGAGGTCGTCGAACCGTACGACGAGGCGGAGGAAAGCCTGCCGAACGGGCCCTCCTCGTATGCGTACGATGAGGTCGCGCCCCATGGGTAGGACACCTCCGAAAGGCGCCTCAAGGAGTCGCTTCCGAAGGAGAACGAATCGGCCAAGTCCGAGAGCAAGCTCACGAGCCCCATGGACTCCGTCCTATACTGGGTTTGCCCGGACGGCAGGGAGAAAGACACCGACCCGGACGCGGTGTCGAGCGTCTCGGAGGAGAAACGCCCCCCGATGGCCCTGGTGACGTTCAACGCGGCCTCGGATTCCACCCTTCCGTAGGACGTGGAAACCCCGTCTGATGACCCGAACACCGGCTCGAGGGTCAGTCTGCCGAGTCGCACAGACGACGTGCGGGAAAGCCCGCCCGCTGACGTTGTCGATGACAGCGGGAGCGGGTGCAGCGGCGTCGCGCCCTCCCCCGTCAGGTAAGCCCGCTCCTCCCTGTCGCCGAGGTCGTCCACGGAAAGGGTGGGCAGACCGGTCTCCGGGTCGCGGATAGTGCGGCCGCCGCCCGGATCCGACTCCGGGAAGGGGGAGCTGCCGTCGTAATAGGAACCGGAGAGGACGCCCCCTCTGGATGTGGCGGTGGCGCGCCCGAGGAAGTCGCGCGAGAACCTGGACGCGGTGAGGCCGCGGAGCCAGACGAATGACTTGAGGTGGCAGGCGCCCGAGGACACCCACACGCTGGCGGAAGACGGCGTGCCGGAGAGCTCGACGGGGAGGCATACCAGCCTGAGGCATCCCTCCGGGCATTCCGACGCCGGGAGGGTGGAGGAAAGGGACTCCTGCCCGAGGGACGTCGAGGCGTCGACGCCGATCGACACCGAGGCCCCGCCGCAGACGACGAGCGCCGCGAGGAGGGTTGGCTCCCCTGGGTACGGGAGGGAATCGGCGGCCCTGGCGGCGTTCCCGCCCGTGCCGAAGCCGACCCACCCGCCGCCGAGGGCCCCCGGCAAGGCGAACGGCCCATCCTGCTCCAGGTGGGCCGCCCCGGTGAGGGACCACCCGCTGGAGAAGTCGGAGGCACCGCCGGACATGGATCTAAACTGGGATCCGGCCGCGCGCAGGTCCGCCGGGTCGGAGGACTCGATGGGGGCGCCGTCCTGGTCGAACCTCATGGAGGAGGCCTCGCCCCTGTCCGTGACCGCGGAGCACACGAGGGTGCCGACCGGGCCGGACTGGCCTGCGCAGAGCCCGTAAAGCGCGACGGATCCGTCCGGACGCTCGACCCTGACGGTCTTTGCGGAGGCCATGGAGATCGTCGTCTCCTCCACCCTCTGCCCGACGGTGGCGGTTATCAGCGTCTCCGACTGGCCGAGCGAGACCGATAAAACCTCCGACCTCCCGGGCTCCGCCGCGAACGTCTCCGACGCCGTGAGCGTGCCATCCTGCATCGATAGGGCGACGGCCCTTTCGACGGGGGTGGCCGCCACCCGCCTCGAGACCGAGATCGAATAGGAGGCGTTTGACTCGCTTCCCTCCGCCTCCACGAGAACCTTCTCCGGGAGGGTCGCCCAGGTCCTCGTCAGCCTGACGCTGGATCTGCCGTTTCCCAGGGCCACGAACTCTATCGAGAAGCCGGCGCCGGGACCAGATGTCGAGGCGGAGAAGCTCGTTTCGGTTCGTTGCACCGCGAACTCCCGCCCCCCTATGGAGAAGGACGAGAGCCCTCCCCCCTCGGAGGGGAATACGTACTTGACACCGCCTTCGCGCAGGATCAGGCCGTCGTCGGTGGACTCCACGATCTGCCCGGTGCTCCTGCACACGTAGAGCTGGGTGTTCTCGACCGGCGCGAAGGGCAGGTCGGGGAGGCACGGCCGCTTGAGGACGACCGACCACGAGACGAGCGAGACGGACCAGCAGATGCTGAGGCTCCCCTCGGTAAGGGACGGGTCTTGCCCGACCGGGAAGAGCAGCGACACCGGGAACGGCCAGCCGAGGACCTCCTCGACGAGCGGCACCTCCAGGAAGGAGGTCTGCCCGCGGTCGTTCACGAGCGAGTGGGACTTTACGTCCGAGATGGACGATGTCACGTACTCCAGGCCAGGTATGTTCGGATTCCTCATTTTCGTTTCCCCTTTTTTTCGTTTGTTACCAATTTTAACATAGGGAAGGGCACTTGGGGGATTAAGTGGGGCTGTTTTGGCAGAATAACATTAATAAGGAAAAAGCGCCCATGACTGAGCGCTGATAAGTCAAATAATTGGGTAATGCCTTACGCCTTTTTCCCGAATTTTCTTTTTAGGAAGAGAATAAGAACGATTATCTCATGGACGACAAGAGGCGAAACGGCAAGGCCAAATACCCAAGCCCAATCGAGTCCCTCCGGAGGAACGACCTTGAAGATGGTATTGACCCCAGGTGTGAAGATGACGAAGAACTGCAAGCCCATGCCAAGGAAGAAGGAAATCCAAAGGAGGATGTTCTTATTCGCGAATACATGGACCGCGGATTTCTTGACGTTGACCATGCCAAGCATATGGAAGAGCTCGGAGAAAGAGAGGACGCAGAAGGCCATCGCTTGAGCGGTTTCTAGATGAACCTTACCGATTTCGGTCGTGCTATCGAAATAGGAGAGGATATCGGGGATCGCGAATTTGCCGGCTTGCCAAGCGTTAACGAGGAAGGCCAGGAGGGTCGCTAAACCGATGAGGATGCCATAGCCAAACGTTAGGGCATAACCTCCATGGGAGAAGACCGTATCTTTGGAATCGCGCGGTTGATCGTTCATGATGTCCGCGGGCTTTTTATCCGCGCCTAACGCGACCGCGGGGAGAGAGTCGGTGATGAGGTTGACCCAAAGAAGATGGATGGCGATAAGAGGCGAAGGAAGGCCAAAGCAAGCCCCAACGAACATACAGACGACCTCGCCGATATTGGAGGAAAGGAGGAAGAGGATCGTCTTCTTGATGTTCGCGTAGATTCCTCTACCTTCCTCAACCGCTTTCTCAATGGAGGCGAAATTATCGTCTGTTAAGACCATATCCGCGGCACCTTTGGCGACGTCCGTGCCGGTGATGCCCATCGCAATACCGATATCGGCGGCTTTTAAGGATGGGGCGTCGTTAACGCCATCGCCGGTCATCGCGGCGATCATGCCGTTAGCCTTGACGGCTTTGACGATGGAAACCTTATTGGTTGGGGAGACCCTAGCGAAGACGCGGACGGTTTTGACCTTTTCACGGAGTTCCTCATCGCTGCAAGCATCAATTTGATCGCCGGACATGCATTGATCGATGCTATCCGCGATTCCAAGTTCCTTGGCAATTGCAAAGGCGGTGTCCTTATGGTCGCCGGTGATCATGATGGTGGTGATGCCAGCGTGCTTAAGCGTGGCAACCGCTGGTTTAGCGGCTGGGCGAGGTGGATCGACCATGCCGACCATGCCGACATAGGTTAGTCCTTCTTCTTTGATTTCATTGCGATAGGAGATAGCAAGGGCGAGGACGCGAAGAGCGTCATTGGCCATTAAGGCGGAAGCCTCGGCAATGTCTTTCTTATCTTGTTCTGTTATTTCCCTGATTTTTCCATTATCGAGGATATGGGTGGTGCGGATAAGGATTTGGTCCATCGCCCCTTTGGTGTAGACGACGTTGCCCTTTTCTTCCTTATGCATCGTCGACATCATCTTCCTAACGGAATCGAAAGGAAGCTCATCGACACGGGGCGTTTCTTTTTCCATATCCCCTTTATGCATATCAAAGCCGTTTGCGAATTCGACGAGGGCGACTTCGGTTGGATCGCCATATATGCCTCCGTCGACGCTCGCGTCGCTGCAAAGGGACATGCCCCTAGCCAATAGGCCGAGTTTTTCCTTATCGAAGGAAGATTGGTCAAAGATGTTCTTATCGAAATAGGCGCGGACGACCGTCATCTTGTTTTGGGTGAGGGTACCTGTCTTATCGGAGCAGATGACGGATACCGCCCCAAGGGTTTCGACGGAAGCAAGACGCCTGACGATCGTATTGACCTTGACCATTTTGGTCATACCCATCGCCAAAACGATGGTGACGACCGCGGTGAGGCCTTCTGGGATCGCGGCGACCGCCAAAGCGACCGAATCAAGAAGAGCCTGGCTCCAGGTAGAACCGAGGTTAGAATTGGCTAAGCCATAGATTATCTTGACCGCGAGCATCAAGATGACGATGCCGACGGTGAGGATACCAAGGAATTTGGAGAGTTTGCCAAGTTGCTTCTGAAGGGGCGTCTCATCGTCTTCGCCTTCGCTAAGCATCGTGGCGATCTTGCCGATTTCGGTGCCCATTCCGGTGCCGATAACGACGCCTTCTCCTCTACCGTAAACTACAGGGGTCGACATGAAGACCTCGTTGACCCTATCGCCGATTCCGCTAGATTCAGTGAGGACGAGCTCGGAATCCTTCTCGACCGGGAGAGATTCACCGGTTAAGGACGATTCATCGGTTTTAAGGCTGATTGATTTGATAAGGCGCAAATCCGCGGGGACCGTGCGCCCTTCTTCCAAGATGACGATATCGCCAGGGACGAGTTCCTCGGCCTTGACCTCGATTAATTTGCCATCGCGCTTGACGGTCGCGGTTGGGGCCGACATCTTCTTCAAGGCCTCCAAGGCTTTTTCGGCCTTCATCTCCTGAATGGTGCCGATGATCGCGTTGATAAGAACGACGCCGAAGATGATGAAGACATCCGCTAGACCCTCAGGTCCTTCATGGGTTGGGTCATCGATCGGTTTGTTCATGTTGATGATCGCTAAGACCAAGGAAATGATCGCCGCGACCGCCAAAATACCCGTCATCGGGTCTTTGATGTTTCCCCAAAAGATCTTATACCAAGGGTCGCTTTTCTTTTCGGCCAATTTGTTAGGCCCGTGCTTCTCTCTTCTTTTGATTACCTCGTCTTCACTTAAGCCGACGTTATGGTCAACCTCAAGGGAAGACAAAACCTCGGTTGCGCTTCTTGTCTCGAAAGCGTTGTTTTCGTCCATAAACTATAAAATCCTTTCCCCATCAAACGGAATGTCGGAAGGTCTCGCGAGGCTACTAGGTTGCAGTCCGTTGCCGGCCTAAAGGCGTGTTGACGACAAGCGGGCTTAACGCTACTCCCCTTCGTTGGAAGGATTTTAGCATAAAAGAAACCCAGGGGGAAGTTTGCGTTTCCTCCTGGGCAAGGGTAATAAAGAAACCACGGGGGCGGTTATTTCCTTTTGAAGAGATACGTCCTCGCCCCGAAATCGCCAAGGACCCTCACTTCCTCACCAAATCCGGTACCTCCCCAAAGAAGATGGAGACGGAATAAGCCGGAATTGAGGATCGATCCGGAGACTTCGCCTTGGAATTTCTCCGCGTCGAGACCGAATCTTCTTGAGACGATGTTGACAAGCTTTCCTTCTTCCTTGATATGGATTGGGGTGACCATGTTGATGAGTGAGCCAAATCTTTTGGGATCAAGCTTTGTGGGACGGACCGAATAATCATAGGTCGCTTCCTCATCAAAGCCCGTCAAGGGGAGGACTTCCTGTTTGGGGTTAGGCCTAGAGATTCCTAAAACATAGGAAGCGACAGCCTCATCTTTCCCAAGCATCTCGATGACCTGACGGTTATCCTCGTAGGATTCGAATAGATACCAGGTCCCATATTGCAAGGTATCGCGATGCTCTTTGTAGAATTCGATTTGGGCTTTGATGGCTTTCTTATCGATTGGATCGAGGTCATTGAGGTTAAGCTCATAACCAAGGACCCCGATGCAGGCGACATCGAATTTGGTGTCGAGGCTAGTCTTCCTTAGCAATTGATGGCTCGTCTTCCCCGAGACATGGTTATCCATGACCGATGGGGGATAGGCTAAACCCATGTTCGCTTGGATCGAGGACCTTTGGAAGGAATCGGTGTCGTCGCTGACCCAGCCTTGGCAGAAATATGAGAACATGCCTAAATCGTTCCTCGCTCCTCCCGAAGCGCAGTTTTCCATCAATAGATTCGGGAACGTGGTTTTGATCTCCTCAAGGATTTCATAAAGGCCAAGGATGTAATTATGGAAGAAAGAGGTATCACGTGTATCGATATTCGAGATGCAACGATTATAGTCCCATTTGATGTAATCAAGCTCGGCTTCGCCGATGACGGTCTTTAAGGAATCGATGACATAAGCCCTGACTTCAGGATTAGTAAGGTCGAGGACGAGTTGGTTTCTGCCTTCAAGAGGTTTATGGAAGCGGTCCTTGATCGCATATTCCGGATGGGCTTTGAAGAGTTCGGAGTCTTCCGATATCGCTTCCGGCTCGAACCATAGGCCGAATTGGAGGCCGAGTTTATGGATTTTCTTGGATAATCCGTTAAGCCCATGTGGCAGTTTTTTCTTATAGACCGAATAATCTCCAAGGCTTGAATTATCGGAATCGCGATGTCCGAACCAACCATCGTCGAGGACGAAAAGCTCGACCCCTAGTTCCTTGGCTTTCTTGGCCAAGGACATGATCTTGCCTTCATCGAATTTGAAATAGGTCCCCTCCCAGTTGTTATAGAGGATGGGACGGGGTTTGTTCGCGAAATTCTCGGGGACGATGTTATTGTTGACGAAACGGTGGAAATTATGGGCCAAACCGTTAAGGCCATCATTGGAGAAGGCCATCACGGCTTCGGGGGTTTCGAATTCCTCGCCTTCCTTTAGGGATTTCTCGAAGAAGAGGGTGGAGATGCCCGTGATGATGCGGACCTCGCCATAGGAATTGTTCTCGATTTCCTCAAGATGGTTGCCGGAATAGATGAGGTTAAAGCCATAGCATTCCCCATTAAGATAGGAACACTCCTTCTTCTTCAAGATGAAGAAAGGCTGATTATAGTCGGTTGAGGAACCGGTGAATGAGCCAAACGAATAACGGAGTTTATGAATGGGCGCGACGTCTTTGTTCCATTCGCCCGCCCAGTTGCCGTTAAAGCTAACGAGTTCATATCCCCTATCGTCAAGGACGAGTTGGAGGGAGGCGATTTTCTTGATACGCATCTCCTCTTTTCCCTTGTTCCTAAGGATTGCGTAACGCCCGATGACGCCCGCTTCCTCATAACAGACATAATGGAGTTCCAGTTCTGCTTCCATCGCTTCGTCGTTAAGAGTGATAACGAGTTCTTCGGCTTTGCCGTGAGGCGTGGGATAACCGTTTTTCTTCCTGTGTTCGATAATCTCAAAGGAAAGGAAGCGGAAATCATAGACTGCGCCTTTATCCCCATCGATGATGATCGAGGGGTTGTTGTAATCGCCTAGAAGAGGCGTTGAGAAATCGCTAGGGATATCGTTAAGGGATATATTCGGTTCCTCTTTCTCAAGAATCGTCGAACGGCCCCTCGTGGCTCCATAGGTATGGAGGATAGGGGTGAGGTCGATATCATCCGATAGGCGTTTACCGAAATATTCGGTGGTTACTTTTTTCAAAGTCCTAACGGATAGGACGAGGGTCGAGGAAATGGTCGAAAGGACGAAAAGGTCATCTACGTGTTTAATCATAGATAAAGGTTAACACGCGGGAAGGCTAGAAGGCTAGAAGAAAAGGCCGTCGCGAGGACGACCTTATCAGTTGATGAATAACCGTTAGCTTATTCGTAGAAGACAACGGAGGTGGTGTTGGCGGTCGTGTTATAAACGACGTCAACCTCATGCCAATTGTCGGCGTTCAAATAGACAATGTGGTTCGCGGTGGAATAGGAAGCGTTATATTCATATCCCGCAGCAGTAACCAATGGGTAGATGATGGCATCGTAAGCTGCGAAGGCATTCCCGGAAACCGTGATGGAGAAATAATGGTAATCCGCTCCATCGGCCATGCCGGTGGAAACGATATAGCCTTTACCAGCGGCGGTATCCGGAAGGGTGTCAAGGCTGAATCCCAAGTCATAGGTCGTCAAGAAGGTAGCGAGTTCGGTCGCGGGGAAGGTTTTGACGGCCTCAAGGAATGGATCAACGGTGATGTCGATGGTGAAGCTTCCAGGGGTGCCGACATAGAGGCTGATGGTGAGCTGACCGTTTGGAGAAACGTAATAGTCACCGTTTTTGGTGTAATTAGCATCAAGGAGGGTGGTTTCATACGCAGCGATGGCATCTTCTTCGGTTCCTTCCTCAACCAAGACTTGAACGCCTTTGCCATAGGCATCGTTAAGGATTCTATAGCCGGTGGCTTCTCCAGCATAAGCTGGGACGGTGTCGGTCACTTTGTCGCCAAGAAGAGTCGCGATATCGGCGGTTGGCCAAGCGGTGGCTGGGGCCACATATTTCTTGATGACGACTTCAAGGCATCCATACCAATCGTTGTAACCAACTTCGAGGAGGATGTCTTTGTTTGGCGAGACGTAACCATCGTCGGTTTCGGTCCAATTGGCTTCGAGGAGGATGGCGATATAATCATCTTCTAAGGTTTCGTCGCCATAGATATCAAGCTCGCCATAGCCTTTGGTTTCAACCTTGTCAGCACCGACATAGATTTCATATTTATCAGCGCCATCAAGGGCGGGGATGACGGTGGTGCTGCCAGGAACTAAGGCTTCGACAATATCGGCAAGGCCTTCGGCGACGCCAGCCCATTCGGTGATGACCGGGGTGTAGGGAGCGATGAAGACTTCGATAAGATCATATTCTTCATCGTAGACGACTTCGATCATGATGTCTTCGGCCGGGGAAACGAAGTCGCTATCGTTAATCGCGGTCCAACCGGCATCCAAGAGGGTGGCGATATAATCATCGATTAAATCTGGATCTCCGGTAATGTCGATTTCGCCATAACCATATAATTCGGCGTCATAGGCATCGGCATAGACAACGTAGGATTCGCCACCAACGAATGGTGGGACGACGGTCTCACTGCCAGGAACGACGGCTTCGACGATGGCGGCGACATCATCTTCTGGCCAAGTGGCGGCTGGAGCCTCGTAGCCTTCAATGACAACCTCAACGCATCCATAACTGGAGTTATATTTGAGGGAGACGATGATGTCTGAATCAGGGGAGATGAATCCAGAGTCGCTGTCATACCAACCGGCATCGGTGAGGATGGCGGCGAAATCATCGATTAAGGTAGCTTCGCCATAAGCATCGACTTCGGCGTATCCGGCTAAGTCAAAGTATTCTTCAGGAACATAGATGCCATATTCGTCAGCGCCTTCAAGGGCGGGGATGATTGTTTCGCTTCCCGGAGCGAAGAATTCGACGGCGGCGGCGGCATATTCGGCTGGCCAAACGGTAATTTCCGGTTCATAGGCTTCGATATAGATATCCAAATCGCCATAATCGGAATCGTAGGCGTATTCGACCATGAGGTCTTCGCTTGGGGCGATGGCCTCGAAATATCCATATTCGTTCACGCCGTTGGAAACGGTCCAACCGGCGGTTTCGAGAATACCGGCATAGACATCTTCCGCATCGGCATCGTCGGTATAAGCGTAGATGGAGACGTATCCTTTGGAAATGTTGGAAGCGGAGAATTCATAATAATCCGCCTCAAACGCAGGAACGACGGCCTCGCTGCCAAAATACTCGGAGGCCGCGGCAGCGAATTCCGCCGGCCATTCATAGGTATATGGGTCGGTGGCCATCAACATGAGGGTGCCGGTCGTATCTGGATTGCCTTTGTCGTCAACGGTGGCGAAGACAGTTTGGACAAAACGGGTTCCTTCATCGGTTTCAACGGCTTTGAAGGCCATGAAGACATTGCCTTCATTCAAATCGTACTCATCGGAGATGTCTTCGAGATCCCAATCCTCATCGAGGAAGGAATCGGCATAGGCGCTTAGCTCACCTTCATCAAGGGCGTCGATCGTGGTGACGGTGACCATATTGTTGACGGCGTCATAGCCAACTTCGGCATCGTAGAGGTAGAAATAAGGAAGGACGAGGCCATGGAGGTGTTCCTTCATCAAATCCTTCTGGGCGGCGGTCCAATCGAATGGATCTTCTTCAGAGGATTCTTCTTTGGCGGTGTCGGAATCTTCGGACTCAGCTGGGGTGGTGTCGGAGGATTCGACTGGGGTTGTCCCTGTATCGGTGTATTCAGGGTTGGTCGTCTTGGTGTCGGAGGATTCGGGGGCGACATCCGTGGAGGAGGGTTCCGCCGGGGTGGTCTCGCCTTCTGGGGTGGTGACGCTTGATGTATCCGGGGTGGTTAGCCCAGTAGCGTGGGAGGAGCTTGAGGACTCCGGTTTGCCACCGCAGGAAGCAAGAAGGAGGGTCGCCGAGAGGGCAAGAATTAGTTTTCTTGGCTTCATTGTTCGTTTCATTCCTTTCATGAATTATCTTAAGAGACTGCGAACGCATGCCTTTAAGTGTGAAACATTTTGTGGGTAGGCGAATCTTTTTCAAGAAAAAACAAAAGGTTTTTCTTTAGAAGGCCAATGAAAGCGGTTTCATTAAGGGTTTCCCTTTTAGTTTCCTCCATAAAACAAAGTTTTATCTAATATTTTCATGTATTTAGGAAACGAAAGTCTATTTTGCGTTTCCTTATAGTTGCCCTTTTAGTTTCTTGATTGCCAATAAAGAAAGGACCACCCTTTCGGATGGTCCAATCGATCGATTTTGGGTTACGGATTAGTCGAGGTCGACGATCCCGTTAGGTCCGAGATCCCACTGGGGGAAGCCGGAAGCGAATTCGCGGGTATCCTCAACGAGGGCGACTTCTTCTTCCTGTTGGTCGAGAGCGGCAACGTCTTCGGCGAAGGTCTTTGCCATCTCGGCTTCGAAATCGAATTCTTCGGTCGCGTTATCGGCGCCAAAGTTGATGGTATCTAAATTATCAGGCATTGTTATTTCCTCCTAATTTACTCGGCATCATCGCCAACTGGGGTTTCTTCTTCGGCCGGAGCCTCTTCCTCTGGGAGAGCTTCTTCTGGGACTTCGTCAAAATTGTCTGGGGAGACATATTCGGCGTCTTCACTCGGTTCTTCCGTTGGGGCTGGTGCAGCCTCTTCATCGCCATAATCGTGGACGATGACATCGGTATAATGAGGATTGCTTTCGAAGGCGGCGATCATCGCATTGGCTTCAACGCGGGCATCAAGAGCGTCGTTGACGACATTGATCGCACCGTCACGGTGGGAATCGTAGAACTTCTTGATTCTTTCGCGTTTGGCGGCGTTATCGGCAAGCATCTGCTTACCTTTCTTACGCATGCTCAAACCGATGAAGAGAGGGATGAAGAGAAGGATGAAGAAGAAACAGGCAATGGTACCGTTTTTGATCTTCTTGTTGGCTTCGTCATCGGTGACTTTGGCGATTGCGGCATCGCGTTCGGAATCGTATTTCTTACGGATGCTTCCGACGATTTCCTCACGGTTTTCGGCGTTCTTGGTTTGGGCAGACCAATCGAATGGGATACCGTTATCGATCTTCGCTGGTTCTTTGAAGGCGAGGTCGATGGTCTCTGGATAGGTCGCTTTGCCGTTTTCAAGGAAGTCGACATAGGCGTTTTCGATGTAGGGGCGGAGGAGGAAGATAGCGGTCTTCTTCTCGGAGAGTTTTCCTTCGCCGTCTTCATCGGTATCTTCACCGGTGATGGCTTCTGATAGCCTCATCGCGAAGTCGACATCGTCGTCTTTGCGGCGTTGTTTGATCGCGTTGACGAGGTTTTTCGCACGTTCTTCGTCGCCTTGGAAATCCTTGACCTTCTGGAGGTAGAATTCCTCGTCACGGAGATCGGCTTCGCCTTCTTCGTATTCACTGACAAGCTTCTTGAGTTGCTTATCGATCTTCTCAATGAGCTCATTGGTATCGACGACACTGTTGACGATGCCAGTGATGGAGCCTTTGATACCGTCTTCACGGGTGGAGGCTTGGATACGGCCAATGTATTTGTCGATCTCGCCATATTGGGCGGAAAGACGCTTCAAGGCTTGGAATTTGGGGTTCTCATAGACTTGGACGTATTTCTGGAAATAGTTGTTCCAATAGGCCCTTTGTTCCTCGGCGAAGGTTGGCTTCTTGGCGATGAGTTCGGACATCCAGTAGGAGACTTGCTCGCCGCAGATGTTGTCTTTGTCGTTTCCGAAGACGCCATTGAAGTAAGCGTCGACGAAGGCGATGATCGAGGAACGCATCTTGAGGACGTTCTGTTTGGAGAAATAGAGGTTGAGCCACTGGAAGCAGACGTCGCTTGAAGGCAAACCCTTCGCGGCACGACCGGCATTGACACGCCTTGTGATAAGGGCGAAGAGCAACGCGGTTTTCTCGGTATCACGCTTAAGGGCTTCCTTGATACCACGCTGAGCGAGGGCCTTATCGTCTGATAACCAAGCGGAAAGGGCGACGAGGGCCGGGGCAAGCCAGTATTTCGGAGCGGAGATCATGAATTGCTCGGTGATGCGGCTGACGGTGTTCTTCTTGATGAGTTCAAGGTCGCTCGCTTCGAGAATACCAAGCATGGCTTCACGAACTTCCTTCTGGGCGGAGAACTTGTCTTCGAGTTCCTGCCTGACGCGGATGATTTCGGTAATCGCGCGCTGAAGGTTCGCGGCAAGGGTTTGACGGCGGTCCATGTCGATCATGAACTTGTGAAGTTGCATCAACTTCTCGGTCGTCTTGCGTTTAAAGGCGTCGAGCTCACGCGCCGTCGCTAAGACGTTTTTGTTGATGATTTCGAGGTTGTTATCAATATGCCTGGTAACGCCTTGCATGACGTCTTGGACGGCGGAATAAACCTTCGAGTAATCAACTACTACTCTGACTTCTCCATCTGCCATTGATTATTGGCTCCTTTCTTAAATGTGGGGAATGATTTTATCTCTAGCGGAAATCGCTAAAAACCTAGGTAACAGCCTTATTGCAAGGCCGCGTCGAATTTGGCTTTGACCTGTTTGAAGCCAGCCTGGAATTTGACCCTCATCTCGGGGTTGCCGATGTTATCGTAGATCTTCCCGATTGGGAGGATGACGTCGTTATAGATCCTGGTCGCCTTTGTCTTCAAATGGAAATCATTGGCGACTAGGGGGGATTCCGGATTCTTGGTCATCGTGTAATAAAGAGACATCCAGAATTTGGGGGTATAGGCCTTAGCCGCGAGTTGCTCATAGATATTCGCAAGCTGCGGGGTGAACCAATTGAGGTTGCGGCGAAGTTGGACGCAGGCGGGGCTGAATTTTTCCATGAATTCGGCCGCTTCCTTTGGATCATCGTAATCGAGGATCTTTTGAAGGATCTCAGGCTCATATTGTTGCATCCTTGGGATGGTATGAAGCATGAGGTCTTTGAATGTATCCTCGTCTTCGACATCGAATTCGAAGTCGGGGAGCCTACCTTTAAAGACGCGGGTCATGGCCGCGGAATCCTTAACGTCATCGATATAGGCGTGATAGAACTCGATGATGAAAAGACTCGTGAAGTTATTGGATTCCTGAGCCGCGACCATTTCCGCCATCGACTTGGCGGATTCAAAGTTGCCGCTGAGGAAGAGTTTGACCGCTTCATCCAAATTGGCTTTGGCGTTCCCGGAGACCGTGGAATGGCTTTTGGCGATGACGGAAGTCGTGCCGCACCATTCGCAGGAGTAGGTACGTTTCTTGCGGTCATGGACGCCACCGCCCATACCGCAACATGGGCAAACTAATGCATCGATTTCCATAAATGATTACCTTAGTTTTTCATCATGATGATCTGATTGCGCGTCTTGAGTAACCTGTTGACTTTGTCAATGGCTTTGAGGATATCGTCCTTCCTTTCGCCGTCTTCGATGATGGCGTCAAGCTGCGCGATAGCTTCTTCCAAGTCGGCTTCGGCTTGGACGGATTCGGGAACTGACCTGGAGGAGGAATTCTTGACGGTGTCGGCGAATTTCTCGACGAGGGCGTTGATTTCCGCATCGGCGGAACGGTTCTTTAAAGCGATGGCTTTGACAGTCATCATGCGCCAATCGAACATGCGGGCTTCTTGGGCCGCACCCTGTCCTTCTAATCTAGCAAGGATCTTGAAGGCGACGAACCAAAGCATCGCGGCGAGGACGAGGAGGATGGCGTTGAGGACTACTGGAACGACGATGTTCTCCTGGTTGACGCACATGATGATGGTGTTCATGAGGAGGTTGATGAAGAGATAGACGGCTGGGATGAAATAGACGCCGGCAAGGGCAACGCCGGAAGCGGCGCCCGCCTTTGGACGGATGAAGGTGGTCGCGGCCATGAGAAGGAAGGCGACGTTAATGAAGACAAAACCTAACCAGCAGTCGGTGCGAAGGCCCGTGATGCGCGCTGGATTACCAGTCGCGACGATCGGCCAGAAGATGATGTGGAAGAGAAGGAATAGAAGGCCGATGAGGATGAGGCCTAGACGTCCGGTAACGAATTTTTTCATTTTTGATTCTCCTATTTATTATATAGATATAGACTAGGCGTACCTTATAGCTTCTTGCCGCAATTCGGGCAGAACTTCGCGCCCGGGGCTAGCTCGGTGCCGCAATCTGGGCAGGCTTTGGTGAGTTTTTCGCCGCAATTGGGGCAGAACTTCGCGCCTGGGGCTAGTTCAGCGCCGCACTTCGGGCAGAATTCGCCGGCCTTGCGTCCGCAATTGGGGCAGAACTTCGCGCCTGGAGGAACGATGGTGCCACAATCTGGGCAGGCCTTGCCTTCTGGGGCAGCGGCAGGGGCCGCTCCGCCAGCTGGGGCCGCTCCGCCTGGGGCCGCACCCATGGTGCCCATGGTCTGGTTAGCCATTTGACCCATGGCTCCACCCATGGCGCCACCCATACCAAAGCCAACGCCAAGACCCATCATGGATCCCATCGTGGCAGTATTTCCGGCGGCTTCCTTCATAACACCGAATCCGGCTTCCTGTTGATAGGTGTAGCCTTCGCGTGCACGCTTCGCGGCGAGGGCTTCGGATTCGACGGTCATCGCGGCGGCTTGGCCCTGGGCTTCGATCGCCGTGGTGGCACGTTTGACCATCGCTTCGTTGATAACGTCGAGGTCGGAGTCGAGCAACTTGATGTTGACGACGGAGAAATTGTCGATTCTGATGCCGAATTTATCGAATTCGGGGGTCATCCTCTCTTGGAGGGCCTTAGAGACCTCGGTGTAATGGCTCGCCAAATCAAGGGTGCAGATCCTCTTCTCGCCGATGACTTCACCAAGGAGGTTCGCGAGGAATTCCTGAATCTTTCCACGGAGGTAGGCTTCCAAATCGGCTTTGGTGAACCTTTCGCGGGTTCCGTTGACCTTATTGAAGAACTTGAGGACTTCAACGCCATCGATGTCATCATTGTTGATGTGGGCGCCGAATAGACCAGCGGCGCGGACACGGACCCTGATACCGAATTCTGGATCCCTGACCGGAATCATGTCGGCGGTGCCAAACTTCATATCCATCAACGTGACGAGGTTGATGAAATAGATCTTGGTAGAATAGATGGGCTCACCGTCGCTGACGACGTTGAGGATCTTCTGCATGAATGGAGACGAGGAGACCTTGCTATCGTCCATCTTGTGGAGGCCAGGCGCCCAAACCTTGGTTTCGCCGTCATTGACGAAGATCGCTACCTGGTTAGGGGCGACCTGAAGTCTTGCGGCTTTGCCAAAATTCTCGATTTCATGACGGTAAACGATAATATCGTTACTCGCGGCGTCACGGGGTGCGTACTCAATCTTCTCTACTGTATGAGCAGCGCGGATGGCATCACCAGCTAGTTTTAGTAATCCCATAGAAAACTCCTTTGTATGTGTTGTTAGGCTTTTTGCCCAATTGGTTCTTTAATTATATCAAATGCACAAGTGTGCGAACAATAGCATATGAACTTGAAAAATAATTTAAGTTTTCATATTTAATCAATTTATTGATTATTTTTGTTTGAAAACTCAATTGGCACTTTACGTTTCCAAACAAAGCGGAAAAAAAGTGTGGCGCTTCTGTGACACTTTTAGCGGTGTGCGGTGAATTCAGAGACCCTTAACATGTTGGGAAAAAAGTCTATGATTATCAACGTTAGAAACGTTATGGAGATTTCGTTATGAAAAAGAATCTGATCCTATCCGCCTCCTTCATCGCGACGATGGTCGGTGGTTTATTGACTTCCTGTGGAAAACCCTCTGAATGCAGTTGCCCAAGCAGCGAAAGCAAGACAAGCGAAGTCGCCCCTTCAACCGAGACCGTTCCTTCAAGCGAACCCTCTCCCGAAAGCAGCGAATCGGTTTCCTCCGAAAAGATCCCATCCCCAACCGTTGAGGTGGCTTTCAAGGCGGAGCCGATTCCAAATAGGCCAAGATTCAAACTCTTCTTTGAGTCAGACAATCAAATCGATAAGATTTCCGTCACGGTGGCTTATAGGAAAGTGAATTCGAAGACAACCGTTTTCCATCTCGATCAATATGACCTCATGAAGGGTTGCATCGAAGTCGAGGGCAACTTCGGCATCAATAACGTAACCGCGATCGCCTATTCGGACGAAGAATTTTCCGAGAAGAAGGAAATGGAGGTCAAACTCTCCGCGAAGGAATACAACATCTGCCCACTTATCGCGACAGTTCCGGTCACCATCTATTCCCTTTCCTTCCCTTCCTATACGAACAATTACCAAATCCCGACCCTCTTCTATTTGGAAAGAGGAACCGCCTGGGATTATTCCCATCTTCCCGAAAATACCTACGCCATCCCGCTTTATAACAAAAAGGAACTCCTCGAGACCAGAAGGGGCAACTATCAGGAAAGGGCGGCCGATTACGTCAAGGAACTCTATAGCATCGATAGCACTTCCAAATTCAATTTCTACGTCAACGACATGTGGTGTGACGCTTGGTTCATGAGCGTTTACCCACTCAATATGCCGGAAGAGCAATTCACCGTTAAGCTCCTCTCTGACGGAACCTGGAGCTATTCTTGGTTCAACGGCCTCTTCAATATCGCTAAAGGCGCCCAAAACCGTACCAAGTTCCAAGGCATTTGGGAAAGGGCGAAGGCCAAAATGATAGCCAACAAGGACTTCAAGAGCGAATATCTTGAAGGTACGGCCTTCAGAAACCTTCTCCTCGCTTGGATCGAAGATGCTTCCTTGAAGGGAAGGGTTACCTGGCTCATCAATAGAATCGACACCATCCAAAGCGACGACTATCCCGAAATGAAGCAGCTCATCGCCGACCTTTATGCGGAAAATACCATCCAAAGGTTCAATTTCGGCACGATGTATAGCAATCTTTCCGACGAGGATAAAGGCGTCGTCAAGGCTTTGTATAACCTCGGGGACTATTTCTCTTCAAGCACCGAGAAGGGCCATACCCCGGTCATCGCCTTGGGCACGAACAAAGAACCTAACTTAGAGGAATTCCTCAAGGTTTCCCAGGATGTCTTCGGTGAGACCTATGACCTCTATTACAAAGGCCACCCAGCCCATCCAACCTATGATGGTGACCCGAAGATCCAGGTCTTCGAGAAACTTGGCGTTGAGGAACTTCCGGCTTCCTTAGCCGCGGAACTCTTCTATTATTTCTATCCCGAGAACGTCAAATACTGCGGTTATGGTTCTTCGACCTTCACCAATGTCGGCGACGATCCATCCGTTCTCGTTTGGAATGAACGTTATGAGACTAGGAATGCCTCCTATGGCGACAATATCGAATATTTCGTGACCACGGTCGATGGAAGCGACGCCAAATACAAGAGCGTCGTCACGAATGCCGATCACAGTTTCTTCCTCGTCCAAAACGTCGATAACCTCGAAGGCGAAATCTTCAAATCGGTCACCGCGTATGAATTCGATGACGTCGAGATGGTCGGAAAACAGATATTCGATTACGACAGTCAAACAAGCGCTTACGTCGCTAGACCAATAAACGGATAAGCATGGCCAACATAAAAATATCCAAGGCCAAGATAAACGAATCCGACATCACCGCGAAATGCTTTAGGAGATGTCTTTCATCCTTGCAGGAATCCTTTTCCGCTCGCCTAAACGAAGACAAACTCCTATCGAATATCCAAAATGGGGAAACCGTCATCATAAAGGAAGACAAAAGGGTTTATGGGGCCTTGAGATATACCTCTTTATGGGGAGAGGCCATATTCGGCAAGGAAACGACCTACCAAAAGGAATCGAGCATCCTCGAATCCTTCCCCTATAACGAAGAGGGGGTCACGTTCATCGATTATCTTTTCGTCGACCCGAGTTTGCGTAACAAAGGGCACGGGACGACCTTGATGAAAGACCTCTTCCGTAGGCACGAGGAGGATTCCTTCCTCATCGTCCTATTCGAGGATGATGAAATCAAATTTTTCGAAAACCTCGGCTTTAGGCCTTTAAATCAATTCATAATCAATTCGAAAAACCCCTTAAACGGTGGTCGAATTTACGTTAAGCCTTTCATTAAAGAAGGCATATGCAGCAATCCCGCGTTTTAAAGCTGGCTATGATATAGCTTCGCGAAGAAACCGTTTTGCTTCAATAGTTCGTCGAACGTCCCCCTTTCGACGATGACCCCTTTATCCATGACGAGAATCAAATCGCTATCGGCGATCGTCGAAAGGCGATGGGCGACGATAAGGCTTGTTTTGCCTTTGCATAACAAAGCAAAGCTTTCGCTTAATCTAATCTCCGTCAACAAATCGATATGGGAAGTCGCTTCGTCAAGGAGAAGGACATCTTTATCAAGAAGGAGGACGCGGGCAAGGTTAATCAGCTGCTTCTGCCCCTCGGACAAACCATCGTTCCTTCCGACCATCGTGTCGTAGCCATTTGGCAACGCGCGGATAAAATCGTCCGCGCCCGCTTTCTTCGCTGCTTCCACGATTTCCTCCCTAGAGGCATCGGCTTTCCCCAAGGCGATGTTATCCGCGATGCTCATCGATAGGAGCAAGGCTTCCTGCAAGATGACTCCTTCCTTTCCCCTTATGGAATCAATGAAGAGGGTGGAGAAATCCCTTCCGTTAAAATGGAATGAACCGCTTTGCTGATCGTAAAAGCGCATCAAAAGGGAGAGCAAGGTTGTCTTCCCGCATCCTGTAGGACCTACCAAAGCGACCTTCATGCCCTTTTCGATATGGAGGTCGATGTCCTTAAGGACAAGGCGTTCCTTGGTGTATCCGAAATCGACTTTATCGACGGTTAACGAGGTAATGGGTTCGTTAATTTCTTTCCCTTCCTTGTTTTCATATTTAAGGTTGATTCCTTCTTCGATACGTTTAACCGCGACGGAAGCGAAAATCATATCGCTGCCCGCGTCGGCAATCTCATTGAAGGGAGCCATGTACTGATATGCATAGGATAAGAAGGAAGCGAGGGCCCCAACGGTGAAGGTTCCGACAAAGGAAGGCTTCTCGATTAGGAAGATAACGCCAAGAAGGATGAGGACGGCGTAAATCGTGTTATTCACTAACCTCGTGGAGGGGTTGATCAAACTCGCGGCGAAGGAGGCTTTGAAATTGCTCTTCCTGAGGGTTTTGGCCTTTTCCTCGAACTCCTTCTCCTTATCTTCCCATAATCCGTAATCGTTCACCGTTTTGGCGTTATTCAGGCATTCGAGGGTGAACGCGGATAGCTCACCCAAGGAAGCGTTTTGCTCCGTAAAGGAATTCGCGTTCTTTTTGGCGATGAAGCGGCTGACCACCATCGATAACGGGGTGAGGAGGATAACAGCCCCAGTTAGGATTGGGGAAAGGATTATCATGAAGACCACGGTTATAAGGATTTGGACGATGCCTTCGTAAAGAGCCATTACGCCGGAAAGGAGCCCGCGCTGGACCGTATCGATATCGGATAGCATCCTCGATAGCATGTCGCCTTGTTTATAGGAATCGAGGGAGGAGATGTCCGCGTTGAGAATCGCGTCATGAAGCTTGTTACGCAAATCGAAGAGAACCCGTTCGACGAGTCTTCCCGAAAGGAAATCGAAGAAATAACGGGTGATGGCCCCGAAGATTAGAAGGCCCATAATCGTGAATAGGTATGGGGCCAAATCCTCAAAAGCGAAACCTTTGGAAAGGATATCGATGACTTTGCCCGTAAGGAAAGGAATCGCCATCTTCGAGGAAATCGATAAAGCCGCGAAAAGGAAGGTAACGGAAAGATAGAGGCTATGACCTTTGAAAAGGCGGAACAAAGTCTTCAAGGAGGAGAACATCTTACATCTGCCTCCTTTGGATATCGTTGACCTTCGCGTAGAAATCGCAGGTCTTCAGCAATTCTTCATGGGTCCCATAGGCGTAGATCCTTCCGTCTTGGAGGACGATGACCTTATCGGTGGAAACGAAGGAGGAAACCTTTTGGGAAACGATGAAGGTCGTGGATTTCGAAGCAAGAAGGGAATCCCTCACGCGTTTTTCGGTAAGGTTATCTAGCGCGGACATCGCGTCATCATAAATGGCGATATCCGCTTCTTCCAACAAACTCCTAGCAAGCAATAGACGTTGCTTTTGCCCACCCGAGAAATTGCTCCCCTTATCCTCGACTTCATGGTCTAGGCCATCTTCATAATCGAGGACGAATCCTTTGGCCTGCGCCTTTTCCAAAGCGAGGAGGATCTCCTCATCGGAGAAAGGCCTTCCTAAGGAAATGTTGTCCCTAATGGACCCGCGGAAAAAGCCCGAAGAGGCCCCACAATAGGAAATAGATTTCTTTAAGGAACTTAACTTATAGGAAGAAATAGGGGACCCATATATCGATATTTCTCCTTCGGAGGGATCATATTCGCGGCAAAGGAGGCGCATCAGCACGCTCTTGCCGCTTCCTGTAGCCCCAAAGACACCAATCTTCTCGCCTTTTTTCACCGAGAAGGATATGTCATCAAGAACGTTTTTCTCTCCGCCGAAGCCCTTGGAGACGTTTTTGAAGGAAACGATATCCCCTTCTTGGCATGTGACTTCCATCTCTCCTTCTAGGAGATTGGTCTCCTTGGCTAAGAATGCGTCGATGCGTTTTTTGGAGGCATAGGCCCGACTTAAAACGGTCAAAAGGCGCGTGAACTGCAAAAAAGCCGCCAAAGACTGGGTCAAGTAATTGATAAGGGCAACGCCAACGCCCACGGTAAAAGGCATATTGGCTTGCCCGTTTACCCCAAGAAGATAAAGGACGAATAGGACGCCAGCATTGGCAAAGGCGAAGGTAAGCGGGTTCGTTAGGGAATTGATTTTCACAAGGAGAATCGCCCTCTTACGGTATTTGGAATCGGCTTCGAGGAACTCCTCCTGCTGTTTGCTTTGCCTATTGAAGGCCCTGATTAGCCTTCTCCCTGTAAGGGCGTCTTCCCCAAGAATCGATATACGGTCCAACTCGTTTTGGAGTTTGCCATATTGTTTGGGGGTTAAAAGGATGACCGTGGCAATTGAAATCGCGCAGAAGACCATCGCGACCAAGACGATCGTCCCTCCTATTGGGGAAAGGATGAAGGAAGCGACTATCGAACCTATGAGGAGGAAGGGGGCCCTTGCCAACAAACGCATGAACATCATGACCCCATTTTGGACGGAAAGGGCATCGCTTCCGGCGAGGTTAAGGGCTTTGTTACGGCCGAATTCATCGAGTTCGCTTGGAGAAAGGGAAGTAATCTTCCTAAAGATCAGCTTCCTTAAATCAAATCCGTAATCGCTAGAAGTCTTTGAGGCGACGTATTGGGTGAGCATCGTGGTCATAAAACCAACCAAAGCCAAGCCAAAAACAAGGCCGACCAAACCAAGGGCATATCCCTTATCCCCATAATTCGGGCCGGTTTCGGTTAAGGCGTTATCGATGATCAAGGAAACGATTATCGGAACGAAAAGCTCGCATACGCATTCGACGAGTTTGAGCATGGGGGCCAAAGCCACCAGGAAGGCCTTGCCCTTTAAAGGCGTTAAGGAAGTGACTTTCTTCATTCTTCGTCACCGTCTTTGTCTTTTTGGAAAACGATCCTTCCGATCTCCGCGTTTCCTTGGGGTGAACCAACGAGGAACACCCATTCGTTATCGCGAAACTCGATATATTGGAAGAATGAGAAGGAAGGGTCGAAATCATAGGAAACGACATTGTTCAAGGTGAATGAATGGGGGCCGTCGATCGTTTCTATCCTTAAAGAGGAGCAATCGATGAAAGGAATCATGAGGCCTTCCGCGATTTGGCAGGAGAGGGTCTTTCCGATTGGATCGTAATCGCCGAAATGGATATAAAGAGGACCGATGTTATAGGAAAAATCGACAAACGTATCGAACATCGTGTTCTCGTCGAGAATCATCTCATCGCTTTTGACCCCGAAGCTTTCGGCGGCGCTTGCAAGGGTATCTTTGACATGAACCGCAAGTTGGTCCCCATTGCTAATAAGGTCTTCGTAATTCTTGCCCAAAGCGTATTTGGCTAACAGGGCATAACGGACCGCGGAACGAGGATCGGCGCGATGGCTTCCTTCGTCGATGAGATAACAAGAAGAAAGACGAATGAAGAAATGGCAATAATCGTTGGGGTTTTCCCCGTTTCCCCAAAAGAATTCGCTGATGGCCATAGGCAGTTCGGATTCAAGGAGGGAAAAACCGTAATCGAAATCTTGTTTTACCCCGATTCCGGCCATATAGAAATCACTGAGGATACATCTTCCCAAAAGATTGCCCAATTCGCAGGCTTTTCTAGCCCATTCAAAGGCCTTCCTCCTCTTGTTGCTTGGAGCGAGCTCGTCTTCGACCATGACAAGGAGGCTCGCCCTAAGGCAAAGGATCTCCGGAACAAGGTCGAATTCCTTTTCCATGGCAAGAGACAGAGCAAGAGGAACATCAGGTTTATGGAATTCCGTGCCACTCGCGGTAATGCGAATAAGACTAGGGATATATTCGATATTCCCAGTATTTTTGAAAAGGGAAGTCGCATATTCGAAGAAAAGGTTGTCCGCTTCTTCCGAAGGGGTTATTTCATGGCGGAGATAGGAGGCGCAGAACCTTTCCGCCTCCGCGTTACGAGTTTCCTGAGGAAGGGAATTCCTAAAGTATTTAACGATTGGCGAGAGTGTTTTTTTGTCGAGTCCTTCCATCGCGGCATCACCGATGACATAAGGGGATCCGCAACGTGGGCATCTTGCCGAGGTCGCTTCTTTTTCGGTGACCCAGTCTTTGACTTCGCGGGCATCGAAAATCGACGAGCAAAAAGCGCATCCGCATTTTTTGCTGCGGAGGATATCGATTTCATTGCCTTTGGTGTGGGCAAGGATTTTCAGGATTTCCTCTTTCTTCATGCTTTTCCCCCATCGCGAGTGCATATCGTAGCATAAAAGGCGCGCGTATGCATCATGTTTATGCTGGCGCTAGCGAAAGGGGAACAATGGTCTTAAAATATGGGCGGGAGATTGCGAATATGAAAATAGTCCTTGATGCATTAGGCGGCGATAACGCCCCAAACGAAATCCTTCTTGGAGCCGCGGAGGCTTTGAAAAAGGAAAACGATCTCGAACTTATCATCGTCGGAAGAAAAGATGAAATCGAAGCCAAACTTAAAGAGGAAGGCGCTGATTTGAGTCGCGTGGAAATCGTCGAATCCGATGAAGCGGTCCTCAATACAGACCATCCCGCCTCTTTCTTAACGAGTAAACCGAAATGCTCTTTGGCCATGGCTTATGATACCGCCAAAAACCGCGAAGACGTCGGCGGAGTCGTTACCGCCGGGCCAACAGGCGCCGTCCTTAGCGGAGCTATCTTCAAATTAGGGAGGCTTCCTGGAGTCAAAAGGCCGGCCCTCCTTGCGACGATGCCCACCGAGAAAAACGGGGAGCTCGTCAGACTGCTTGACGCCGGGGCCAATATGGATTGCAAACCAGAATACCTCGTCCAGTTCGCCGTCATGGTCAACGCCTATTTGAAGGGCATCGGGCTCGAGAATCCTCGCATCGGTCTCCTTAATGTCGGGGCGGAGGAAGGAAAGGGGAACGCCTTGGCCAAAGAAACTTACGGCCTTCTGAAAGAGGCCGACCTTAATTTCGTTGGTAACATCGAAGCCGACCATGTCGTCCATAACCAAGCCGACGCGGTTGTCTGCGATGGTTTCTGGGGAAACATCTTCGTAAAGACAATCGAAGATACCGCGTTGTGGATCTCAGGACTCTTCAAAGGCGCCTTCTATACGAACATCCTAACCAAACTCGGGGCCCTGACGATGAAGAAACATCTCGGAAAGATTAGCGAACTCATCAAGGCCGCGAAGAAGGCCAGCGCCCCGCTTCTTGGGGTCAAGAAACTGGTCCTCAAGGCCCATGGAAAGGCTAAACATGACGCGATTTGCCTCTCCCTCCTTGAGGCCCATGACCTATTGAAGAAGAACATCCAGGAAACAATCGCCAAAGCCATCGACGAGGAAAACGCCAAGCTCGCCGCGAAGCAAGAAGCCTAAAATGAAAAGCCTTCATCCGTCGCGAATGAAGGCTTTCTTTTACCAAACAAAGTTTGATTTGAGGATCTCGCCATTATCGATGAGGATGTCCTCACCCGTCATCGATTTGTTTTTGGTGACGAGAAAATGGGCCCATTCGGCGATCTCCTCAACCTTGGCCCATTTGCCAAGGAGCGATTCGCCAATCGCCTCTTCCTTCTTCTTCTCGTCTAGAAGGACTCTGTTGTTGCTTTCCGTTAGAACGCCTCCAGGAGAGATGGTGTTGGCTATACCTCCATAGGAAGCGATACGCGAGGCTAGATTCTTTGTATAGGCGACGACCGCGGCCTTCGAAGCGACATAATAAGGGAATTCCGAACCGTTTCGCGCGGAAGCACTTGCGATGTTGAGGAAGACCTTCGGGGAATTCGCTTTGAGATAATGTTCGGATAGCCTAATCGTTCCTAAGGCGTTGGTCTCGATATCGCTTTCCCCTTCGTTGGAGACACCCGCGTTATTGATGACCGCTTCCAACCCCATTATTTCCGGGTAATCCGCTTCGCGGACATCATGGATGAAATGGGTGTACTTAGGATGCTCTATGGAAGAAGGCAATAGATCCATGCCATAGACTTCATGGCCTTCTTCGAGGAACTTCTTGGCAATGGCCTTACCGATGCCTCTACTCGTTCCCGTTATCAATATTTTCATGTATGGGTTCCTCCTTTTTGCTTCTTATCAATTTGAGATAGCCTTCCCCAACTCCTTCTTTCTCCCATTTTTTGACTACCCTATAGCCAATTGGGGAGAAGATGGCCTCGAAGAAAAGCTCGACGACCGCGCCTGTTAGGGCGCAGACGAAACACTGGGTAATGGTCCATCCAAAGAAATGGAGGGAGACGATAAGGGCAAAGACCAGATTATCGACGAATTGGCCAACAAAGGTTGAGATAAGACTTCTTGCGTAGAAGCTGCCTTTTCCTTCTCCCCTAAAGACTTTGCCTAGACCGAAATTAAGGAAGTTGTTGGTTAAGGCGGAAACCAAGAAGGCCGCGGAAGAGCCTAAAAGAACATACCAAGTTCCCCTAAACGTACCGTTTAAGGCGTTGTTGATGATATCTTCGCTTCCAGGAACGAATGATTCTCCCCAAACTCCGGGGATAATCGCGGCGAGGAAGAATATCAAGGCGAGGAAGAGGTTAAATAAGAGTCCGATGACCGTCAGGATGTTAGCGGCCCTTAATCCGAACCTCCTGATCGTGACATCCATCGAAAGGAAGCACACCCAGGAAAAGAGGATGCCAGCATCCAAGGCCATGAAGTCGAGGGGAAGGTTGATGCTCTTGTTGGCCAATAGGTTCATCCCGATGAGGGATAACAAAAAAGAAGCGACCACAAGTGAGGGCACGCTCCGCATCAACTCTTTGGCCTCTAGAAAAAGGGATTTGAGTTTTTTCACATCTGTTCTCCTTGTTTTTTATTTCGAAGATGGTTAGGCAAGGAACATCTTCGTGGGCAACTATACAAGCCTTAATGGCAAATAACAACCTCAAAATCCTTCTTTCAAAGGATAGGATTCCACCAAAGCCCTAAATTCTCCGTCTTCCCCAACGGCATCTCCGAAATCATTGACGACATGGCGGATGCCTCCGGTGGAATTGCCGGAGAAAGTGACGGTGACGAGATGCTCCAAATCGATACCTTCCTTAATTGGGGCTTCAATCGCGCTTTCAAGGAAATCATGGGTGTAATGAACCCAGTATATCCCTATTCCAAGGGCGAAATGGTGATCGACGCTATCCGCGATTTTATAGGAGGCATATCCGTCTTTTCCGAGATCGGTGTTATACCATTCGTCTTGGGAAGGGACCCTATATGGGGTTTCCGATTGATACATGATGGTCTCGCCGTATTCGCCAGCCCAATAGGTTTGGTATTCCTCGAAATGCTCGATCATCAACCCATACATGCTGACATAGTCCCCAAGGACCCTTAAACCCGTGTAGGCGGGATTGCCATAGGTTTTCCTTCCTTCTTCGCCTTCGCTATCGTTCCAGGCGACACCCCTAGAATGGTCGGCTCGCCATAACCATAGGTTATCCCCGATAGTATCGTTGGAGAAGACGATGACGGAATCGTTGACTTCGGTATGGACGTTTTCCTTTCCGCCGATACGGCAGAACAAATCGCTTAGGACAAGCGGATTATCGCTATGGCGGGTATCGGTTTTTTCTTTTCCGGCCTTTAGAAGATATGAGGAATAAGCCCCGGCATCCAAAAGGATGGAGGAGACCCTAACCCCATCGACATCATCGATCAGGATGGCCCCTTGGTCGTTGTTGTCCTTAACCTGCAAGGTTGGATAACCGATTCCCAGGAGGACGGAATTTTCCTTTTTAACGTGTAACGGGGTATCCAAATGGTAGATTCCGGGAGTGAACAAAATCGATTTTCCTTGGCTTAGGGCATCATTAAGGGAAGAGGAATCATCGATTGAAGGCAAGGCCACGTAGAAGGAATCGAGCGACTCGCTCCTTCCTTTGCCCATCGATGATTCATTCCAGGAAAGGCCCTGCGATTCTTTGCGGAGGGAGGGGATAAAGACTTTGTATTCCCCATTATCGACATAAAGGAAGGGGGCTTCGGCCATCTTGGTGGTCTTTTCCAAAATCGAGGTCCTCGAGGTTGATTCGCTCCAGGAATGGGCGGGCATTTGGCCGAGGCAGCCAGAGAAAACGTAATTATGGCTATTTCCATTCCATTTCCCGAACTCGTCATTGCGGGAGAGCCATTGCTGTTGGGTGCGCGATTCGATGCGGATATCGACTTTGCTATCCGCGAGGAATCCGCCAGAACTCCAACCCGAAGTATGGGCCAATGCCAAATTGGTCTTGAAATGGCACCTTCTCAAGGACGTCGCCTGCGATACCGCGAACTGGGTGGAATCCGGGAAGGAAAGATTCATGGCGTTGCGCCAGAAAGTGCAGGTCGAATTGTTGTTGCCAAGGACGTTGGTGGAAACATAAAGGCTTCCGACCTCCGTATCGTCAGGGATCATTCCTAGGCCCAAGGCGGAAGAATAATAACCAAGTTTCATCTCTATGTTTTCATAATGACCCGGAAGGAAAAGGGCGGCGAAACGCTCACTGGAGAATTGCCCTTCGTCCGCGGTTTCCAAGTGGCTATGCCTTTCGTCGATCTCCTCTTGGACCTTGGCTAGGTCATCGTTTTCCTCAACGACGAGGGCGTTATCCCCTAAAGGAGATACGACTTTGCCCAAAAAGATGTCCTTCCCATCTTCATAGGCGGCGACTTTGAAATAACCATAACGGTATGATGTGGTGGAAAATGAGGAACCGGTTATACCGTTTTTCTCCGTTAGAAGCTGATAGGTTCCGTATTTGGAATCGCTCCCGAAAACACGAAAAAGGGAATGATCAGGGAAATTCCAAGAAATATGGGCTTTGCCTTCCCTTACGTAAGCGAAAACTTCTCCTTCTTCTAGCGAAAAGGATTCGGATGATGAGGTTGACGTTTCACTTGAAGAAGGAACGTTGCCACATCCGATGAGCAATAGGGCTAAAGGAAAGAGCAGTTTTGTTTTCATGGAATAATTGTAGCAAGCGAGGGTCCGTTATCGTTTTCATCTCACGTCGAAAAACAACAAGGTTGCGGCAAATGAGCCTCTACGGCAGACCCAAATACAGAATATCTTCCTTTTTGCATCTACCCAAATACTCCCGAACCTTCCTCTTTGGATATATGGTGATGAGTTTATTGACCATGGCAGTTAAGTTGTTTGGTAAATTAGAACATCTATCGATAACCAATATCATGCTGTTATTCTCATCCTCCAAATAACTGGTAAAGACACAAATCCTGTCAAGATGGGAACGGATAATTGATACGGGTTTATTAAGATTGTTGAGGCAATTGATGATTTGCAAAGGATCGAGGCCATGAGAGTTGTGAGATCTATGTCTTCCGATTGGTTGCATCAATTCATAGAGAGTAGAGGCATCAACATAGAGGTCATTTTTCCTAAATAGGGTCGTGTCCGCGATCTTGTTCAGCCTGCAAAGGTGGACGTTCCTGAACCGGACGTCGAAATGCCCACGGTCCTTTTTCGCGTAGTAGTTGAGGCTCTTTACGGCCTCCTCGATGTTTTTGACGTTGATATCATGCCCCATCTGAAAAAAAGTTCCTCTACTTACTAATAGTGGTGAAAAGCGAAAATCGGCTCATTTTTTTGAGAAAAGTGAAAAAACCCGTTTTCTTTTCGGGGGGGGTATTGCAAAAAGGCTCGTCCGGTGTATATTGGAGTCAGCCAGCGAAAGCCGTCCTCTTTGCGGCCTCTTAGGCTGGACGCGTTAGAAAAGCGTGGCAAAGATCAGGCCAGGCCCATCAAAAGGTACACCTGTGAATGGCAGGACATCGAACTGGGCGATTGGAGCCCTCGGTAGGTGCCCATTTTCTTTTTCAAGGGGTATTGCAATCCTCTCCCGCGAGCGTATATTGGAATCAGCCAGCGAAAGCAATTCACTTGCCTCTTGGGGCTGGACGCGTCAGAAAAACGTGGCAAAGATCAGACGGGGCCCATAAAAAGGTACACCTGTGAATGGTAGGACATCGAACTGGGCGATTGGAGCCCTCGGTAGGTGCCCATTTTCTTTTCCAATGGGTATTGAAACGTCTGTTCCTTGGTGTATATTGGAGTCAGCCAGCGAAAGCCGTCCTCTTTGCGGCCTCTGCGTTGGACGCGTCAGAAAAGCGTGGCAAAGATCAGGCCAGGCCCATCAAAAGGTACACCTGTGAATGGCAGGACATCGAACTGGGCGATTGGAGCCCTCGGTAGGTGCCCATTTTCTTTAGGTGGCTTTAATTCTTACATTTTACGCGCTAAACTATGTTTCGGTCAGCATTGCCAGCTTATTTGAGGTAACATCATGAACTTAATACTTAATATTCTCTCTTCCGTAGCAAGCACCAGTGAAGGTGGATCTTCCGGCGGCTCGGGGGGACAATCTTTGGAATCCTTGAAGAAAATCTTTCAAAGCCCAATCCTTTATATCGTTTTGGGGGCCATCGTCCTCTTGATAATCGTCGTCTATCTAATCCGTAGGGTCACTAGATCCACCCCAGAAGCGACGACCATCATCGTCAGGGGAGGGCAGATCCACAAGGTCCTCAACGAGCCGAACCAAAGATATTTCCTCGTTCCCTTCCGCGATCATGTCGGGGCAATCATCAGCTCCAAGGAAGCCGAATTCTCTTCCGATAAGCTCTTCATCAACAACGGACCGGACGCTCTTTACAAAGTCCATTACACCTTGACCTACAAAGTAAATGACCCCGTGGCTTTCTATCCTTACGCCGGGAAAATCCAAGACCTTCTCGTTAAGAAACTAAACGATGAGCTCCGTCTCTACGCCGATCAAGGCCATGCCCTAACAATCGTCAAGGATTATAGGGAAAACGCCGCGGAACTCCTCTCAATCATCAACAAAGCCGTCGAGGAATACCACATCGAGGCAACCGAGTTCAAAATTAACATCATCGAGCCTCTTGGTGGAAGACAAGCAGCCTAAAGAACAAACGCCCAACCGCTTGGTTGGGTTTTTCTTTCATTTTAAGGCCCAAATCAATAAGGTTAGGCCCACTTCCTTGAACGGAAGATTTAGCCCTTCTTATAATCAAATTACGAAAAGAGGGCTTTCCCATGAAAAGAAAACCGGTTGTATTGTCTTCCTTAATGCTATCTTCCTTACTTTTTTCCTGCGGGGGTTACCCAAATAGCAATAGTTCATCTACCAGCAAGACCGAAACCAGTAGCGAGACGGCGGAAAGCCAAGAGACTTCCGGAAGCGAAACTATCTCCACTCCTTCTTCCGAGAGCTCGGAAAGCGAATCCTCCTCTACCATTAGCCCGATAATTCCTTCCTCCTCTTCGAGCGAAATCGAGGAATCCTCCACGGAAGAGGAATCGTCCAGGGAGGAAGAGTCTTCTCTTCCAAGCGAAGAGAGCTTAACGGAATCCTCAATTGAAGAATCCTCGGAAGAATCTTCCATAGAGGAAAGCTCAAACGAAGAAATCAAACCCCTAAACCTCGAATTCCCCGCGGTTGAAGTCCCCCTCGTGAAGGAAGGGAACTACGATTACGAACATCAAGTCACCGCGGAAATGCCGACGATTTCCATTGTCTCCGAAGACGGAAATAATGATTTCGTCACCATTCCGGACCGCCTTAACAAAATGGATTACACCTCCTGCAAGGTCAGCGTCTCTGGATGCGATGAAAGCTATGTCCTTACCGATATAGACGCCGGGGTGAAGGTTAGAGGCAATTACACCGCGAATTACGATAAGAAGCCCCTGCGTATCAAATTCAACAAAAAGCAGGGCATGCTTGGTTTGAATAACAATTTAAAGGCCAAATCATGGGTTCTTCTCGCCGACGTCAAGGACAGTTCCTTGTTGCGCAACGCGAGCGCCTTCTATTTAGGAAAGAGAATCCTTGGAAGCGATGGTTATTACGTCTCGGACTTCACCCCCGTCAAAGTCAGCATCAACGGGGAGTATTGGGGTGTCTATCTCCTTGTTGAGCAACAGCAAACCGGAACAGGGAGAGTCGAGATCACCGAACCGGAAGACGACCAAATCGATAACGGGATCGGTTATCTCGTCGAATACGATGGCTATTACACCGAGGAAGGACCCGATGGAGACCCAACCTTCACCATCAACTATAACAATGGGGCCGCCTTGCAGGGCCCAAGCGGAAGAAGCGTATGGACCTCGCAATATGGTTATACCATCAAAAGCGATATCATCGCCGATTCCCAAAGGGAATTCGCTTCCACCTATTTGGAAAACATCTATCGCATCGCCTATAAGGCCGCCTATAACGGGGAATATTACGATTTGAGTGCCGATGGGACGACCTTGGTTAGGACCGAGGCTTCCGATCCCCGTTCCCATATCGGAAGGTATATCGATCTCCATTCCCTAGTCGATACCTATATCCTCCAGGAAATCACCTGCGACCCGGATATCGGCTGGAGCTCCTTCTATATGGATTTCGATTTGGGGGAAAACAAAGACCATCGCCTCCGTTTCGAGGCTCCTTGGGATTACGATTCCGCGATTGGAAATAGGGCGGGCTACTGCGAAGACGGGAAGGGCTATTATGCTTTCGGCTCAGGAAATCCCTGGCTCAACCTCCTTACCGGAAAGGCTTTCTTCAAGGAGATGATCAAAGCCAAATGGAATCAGCTCATCGAAAGCGATTCCTTCGGCGATATGCTTAACGCCATGTACGCCTTCTCAAGCGAATACCAAGAAGAATACGCGGAGAATTTCCAAAGATGGCACCATCTTGGGGGATCCTATTCAGGAACCGCGGGCGAGCTTCGCGATGAGACCTCCTCGGTAAAATCGGAGAAAGACGCCTTCCGCTTCGCCGCGGATTGGTATGGCGATAGGTTGACTTCCCTCTCCTCAATCTATGGCGATGGCCGTGATTTGCATGCCCCTTTCCTTGAAGAGGCCGTTTTCCCTACTGAATATGAGGCCACTCGTTATGAAGCGGAGAGCTGTTCCCTCATCTCGAGCCCAAAGATATCTACCGACGATACAGCTTCGGGCGGGAAATACGTCGGTAACCTAGATGGCGGCGAAGGAAGGGGATTCGGTTTCTCTATCCAAGTCGAAGAGGATACGACCGCTTATATCGCCTACGGGCTGGCCAAGCAGATCAATTCCCGTGATCCCGCGGGTATGTTTTCCCTCAAAATCAACGGGAAGGACATCGATTTCCCGCCGATTAGATATAATCCCGCCGCGAAAAACCCCGCTAGGAAATTCCATGAATGGGGCGAAGTCAAAATGGGGGAAATCAAGCTTTACCAAGGCGATAACATAATCAAGGTCATTTCCAAAGGCTCGGCGACCAATTTCGATTATGTCGATATTTACCTACCCAAAAAGTAGGGAAACGGTATCTGTTTTAGAATAGATTATACGTAATCTTCCATTTCGTCTTTTTTGAGTTTCTTCCTCACGAAGAAGGCATAGACCCCCAAAGAAGGAACGAGGATGCAATCAAGGACTATAAGGATTGGCTTCCAAATGGGCTGGATGTCGTTTTTGGCTCCCGTGTGGTGATCGAAGGGAAGCGATTGGGCCGTATTGGCCGCATGCATCGTTTCGGCATAGCAATAGATCGCGTTTCTAGCCGCTCTAGCGATACCCTTGAAGAAAGTTGCCGAAGACGTGTCATCGAAATTGACCGTTCCGCCTTCAAGGATCAAGTCGACTCCGCTTCTAATGGCTTCATCCGCGTCCATGACGTGGCCTGAGACATAATAATCGGTGATGACCGCGCCTTTAAAGCCCCATTCGTTACGGAGCAAATCGATATTTAACGCGGTCGAACCGGCGGAACGGACACTGCCGATGCGGTTTTTCGATAACATCACCCCATTGGCCTGGCCGTGTTTTACCGCCAATTCGAAGGGGCGTGCATAGATTTCCCTAAACGCCTGCTCCGTCAGCCATTGGTATTGACCGTTTTGGCCGCTTTCTTGTTCATCGCAGGCAAAATGCTTGAGATAAGAATAAAGGCCGCCGGCTTTAGCGCCTCTAATTAAGTAGGTCGCAGAGTTGCCGGCAACAAGGGGATCTTCGGAGAAATATTCGAAATTCCTTCCTCCTAGAGGGGAACGATGGATGTTGGCCCCCGGGGCATACCAACCGTTGATGCCAAGGGCTTCCGCTTCTTTGGCAATCGCTCTGCCATAGGAATAGCATAGCTCGATATCGAATGATTGGGCTAAGGTCGCGGTCGAAGGGTAGGAGGTGGCGTTGCCAGGATTGGAGGAGAGGACGCTGGTATTCAAACCGCATGGGCCATCTAAATCCAAGCAACGGGGTTTTTCGATCGAAGGCAAAGCCGCGGTTCCGAATCCGGCGTGCTGAACGAGGTTGATGGCCTCTTCTTCCGTCAAGGCTTCGACAAGGCGATCATAAACGCCGTCTTCAATCGGTTTGCCAAAGGCATCCATGATTTTTAGGTCGGTCTTCACCCCGAAAAGAGGTTTCTCGTCACTTTCGTTGATACGGGGGGCATGGACCCGGTAATTATAGAGGTTCATGGCTTCGCTCATCTCGCGGGAATCGCTTTTCTTAGGGAATGTTTCCTTGAAATTTACGCGGGACATGTAGGCGATATTCTCCCAATCTCCACCATCTATGGAGATGGAAAGAAGGGATTCCTTTTCCTTGATGCTCGTCTCCACTTTGGAGATGGGGTTTTCCATGTCGGTGAACAGATTGCTCACCTCCGCCCCCGTAACGGGGTCGTTTGGATACTGATAGCCGATACGGCGGATGTTATAGATGAAAGCGGAGGAGGCCCTTCCTTTGAGGGGATGGGTCTTATGGGCGGAGGAACGGAAGGAAAAACCGTATTTCCCCGTTTCAAGCTCATAACCGATGAAGCCGTTGTTGTTCCTATCGTAACAATCGTAAGATGCCAAATCGCGTAATTGGACGCTAATTCTGACTCTTTCCCCTTTTCCCGGAGATAAGTCTTTGGTTTTGGCGTATCCTGCCAAAATAACGGAAGGCTTTTCTATTTCCCCTTTGTAATAAGGGGGGAGGCAATAGAGCTCAACAACCTCAGAGCCCACGAGATTGCCATTGTTCTCGACCCAAAGGACGAATTCCAGTTGCCCTTCGCCATCTAGGTTCTGCCCTTCATCGATCTTTGAGGAGGATCCGTCGGCTTTGATGATGTTCGTCTCCAATACCTGCCAGGAGAAAGAGGTATAGGAAAGACCATGTCCAAAGGGGTAAGCGACGATTTTCGAATACTCCTCCTCGCTTAACTTGCTCTCCTCAAAAAGCGTTTCGAAATAACGGTATCCGACATAGACGTTTTCACAATAATCGACGTAACGGGCGTTCCCATTCGCCTTATATGTATGGGAACCCTGCCTTCCCGAATTGATATAGGCGGGGTTATAAGCGGAATCCGTAAGAAAGGTATCGACGCTTCTTCCGGAAGGGTTGACTTCCCCCAGAAGGATTCTTCCTAAGGAAACAACTCCGCTATTGCCAGGATAGCCGACGTTGATGATCGCGTCGATATCCGGGTCGTTATGGAAGGGAAGCTCCATCGGATTTCCGCAGTTTAAGACGATGATAAGGTCATCGAAACGGGATTTGAGTTCATTGAGGAGCCAAACCTCGTTCTCGCTTAGGGCAAGGGTTGGCCTAGATTCATCGAGAGCTCCATTCGATAGATAGGAAACATGGGGGATATCAAGTTGCTCGGTCGCAGGGCGAGAGATCACGTATAAAGCCGTATCCGAATAATCGTAAGCGGCGTCGAACATGGTTTCCTTATATAAATTCGAGGGCAATTCAAAGTTTCGGAAAAGGACCGATTCCACGACCGAATTGGCGGAACGGCTCAGTTTTTTGGAATTGTAGAAATCCATTAATTCGGGGTTTAACTCTAACCCAGAGGAAATCAAGGCTTCATAGAAAGGGACGCGGCCATAATCGCTGGTCCTTGAGGATCCCCCTCCTTGAAAGATGAAAAGGGAATCGCTCGAATTGACCCCGAAGACATTTATCTTCTTGTTTTTTAATGGCAGCGTCTTGCCTTCGTTCTTAAGCAAGACTATGGAACGTTCCTCAATCTTTTTGGCTAAGACAATGCCTTCTTCACGGGCGGAAGCCTCCTCGGGGGTGTCGAAATTGATTCCATCGCCAAAAAGGAATTTGGTGAAATCGGAATCAAAGGAAAAAGCGATGGCGTTAAGGGCGATGAGCATCGCGGTGATAACCCCGATAAGCGAATAATGGAATTCCCTTGTTTTCAGGAAACTTTTTCTAGGCATATGAATAGTATGGGCAATTTCCCTATTTTTGGCAAACCAAAAGGGCGGATGGTCTCTTTTTTTCTTGACTGATTCCCAAAATTGCCCAAATATCTTCTTCCTTGTATAATCTTGCAAAACAAGGGAAAGAAAATGTACACGATTGCATCAGTTGAGGATTCTCCGCTTGAATATGAGGCTTTGTCGAAAGCCATCGATAGGTTCAATGCGGAAAACAAGGTCGAGATACGCTTGGTCCATTTCAAAAGCGCCGAGCTTTTCCTCTCCTCCTTCGCCTGTAATTTCGATGCCATCTTCCTCGATATCGCCCTTCCCGGAATCTCCGGGATGGATTTGGCCAAATCGATTAGGAAAACCGATAAGGATGTCACCATCCTTTTCATCACCTCCTTAGCCCAGTTCGCGATCAACGGGTATGAGGTCGACGCCTTTGATTTCATCGTCAAGCCCATCGTCTATGGGGATTTCGAATTCAAGATGAAGCGTTTGGTCAGGCGTCTTTCCACGAAGGAAAGCGCGAAGGTCGTCATCTCCACTTCCGCGAAATAGGTCGCGGTTTCCTCAAGCGAGATCTATTTCGTGGAGATCTCCGGGCATACGATCCTCTACCATACCGCGCACGGGGATTTTGAGGCCTACGATTCCTTAAGGAACGTCGAATCCAAACTCGGGGCCTATAATTTCGTCAAATGCAATTCCTGCTATTTGGTTAACCTCGCCTATGTCGATGGGGTTGAGGGTTTCGATTTGTTGCTTAAGGATTATCGCCTAGCGATTTCCCATCCAAAGAAAAAGGATTTTATGAAAACGCTCAACGCCTATTACGGAAGGATTGGTAAATAAATGTATTCGGGAGCGCTTCTCCTATACCGTCCCTTATTTATGACAGAGCTTCTTATCGCCTGTCTTCTTTTTTCTTTCTCCCTCCCAAAAAGGAAACAGCTTTTTTGGAGGATCCCCCTAGCCTTGGTCATTTGCTATGGGGCTTGCTTTGCCTTCCCAACCATTTCCAATCCATTATGGAACACCTTCACCTTCCTCATGCTTTACCTTGTGGCTTTCGCGGCCCATTTTTTGGTCTTCGACGCGGATTGGAAGACCATCCTTTTCGTAACGATCGCCGGCTATAACGTCCAACATGCCTCCTACGAACTTTACGATTTGCTGTTGCGCCTTACCCAAACCGGAACAGGGGCCGGAAGCTTCTATGATACCGAAGGGTCCAGCGGACTATTCTCGACGCCTTTGCAGGCTCTAATCTATGCGGGTTCCTATTTATTGTTATATTGGTTGTCCTATGTCTTCTTCGGAAGGCGCATCAAAAAGGGCAACCCCGTCTCCATCCACAATATCGTGGTCTTCGCGGTCGTCATCGTCTGCTTGATTTCCGATATCGTCATCAATTCCTTTGTCCTCGACTATACCGAGGAGGCAAGTTACGCTAGCCGTAACATCATTTCCGCCCTCTCCCTCCTTCTTTGCGTCATCGCCCTTACCATGCAATTCGAGGTTGCCGTGCGTTATCGGCTCGATAACGATATCGCGACGCTCAAAGTCGTTAGGAGTAAGGAAAGGGAGCATTACCGCATTTCCAAAGAGAATTCCGAGCTAATCGCCCTTAAGGCCCATGACCTCAGACATCAGATTAGGGAATTAGGCCAACGCAAGGAAATCGCGGCCGAAACGATTGAGGAGATCAGCTCCCTCGTCGATATCTACGATTCCGATATCAAGACGGGTAACGCCTCCATGGACTTGATCCTCACCGAGAAGAGCCGCATCTGCTCCAAAAACAAAATCCGCATCTCGATTATGGCGGAAGGAACCGCCTTATCGATGCTTAACGAACCAGATACCTATTCTTTATTAGGCAATATCCTCGATAACGCGATCGAAGCCGTCAAAAAGCTTCCGGAAGACAAAAGGAGCATCTCCTTCTCGGTCAAGGCTCTTGGAGGGCTTACGACCATCAAGGAAGAAAACCCCTATCTAGAAGGCGAGCTGCGTTTCGGAAGCGATGGGCTTCCATTAACGAGCAAAGCCAATAAGGCCAACCACGGCTATGGCGTTAAGTCAATCGATTACGTTGCCAAGAAATATGGGGGCGACCTCACGATCTCCGCTAGCGATGGCATCTATTCCTTATCCTTATTGCTTCCTAAGGAAAAAGACAAAAAGGATTAAGACATCATATTGAAATAGACAAAATGAAAGCTCGGTCAACGCTGGCCGAGCTTTCATTTATTGTGTTTATTTGGAGAGGACCTTGCTGCCTTTTTCAATCATCGCGGCGTGTATGGCGGCGAGTTTGGCGGCTTCGCTCTCTTTACGGCGGGCCTTCTCCAAGGCTTTGGCGTCTTCCGCGGCCCTTTGATCTTCGGTCAAGGCGGCGCGGCGGGCTTCTTCCGCTTTGGCTTTCTCAGCGGCCTTGGCCTGCTTCTTGGCTTCCGCTTCTTCTTTCTTCTTGGCGGCGGCTTCGGCTTTAACGGCTTCGGCATCTTCGAATTTCTTGAGTTCTTCTTCGAAGTTCAAGCCCTTCTTCTCGCAGTTGAGGCGAAGTTCTTCGATGGAGGCGTTACGGGAATCGATTTCCGCTTGCTTCTGCTCTTGCTCTAAGCGAACCTTGGCGGGGACGTATTCGATACCGGCGGCTTCGGCTTCCTTCTTTTGTCTGGCTTCGATCGCCTGATGATCGAGATCGGAGAATTTCTCGACGTTCATGAACATGAGGATGAAAGCGATGATGAGGTAGCAAAGCATTTCGCCACCGAAGAAGACGAAGGTCATCGCGAAGCGTTGATCGTAACTGCCAGCTGGGAACATGCCGTTGATGGCGAGGATGATGGCGTTGGAGATACCGGTCATCGCGATCATGATGGAACCATAGACCGCCATGGTGAAGCCATCGGTACGGATGCCATAAACCGCTTCCTGATGGTCGAGGACGTCGGACATAAGGGCGAGAGAGACATACATCGCTGGGACGGTACCAATGGCCTTAGCGCAGAAACCGACGATGGAAAGGGTTTGGATTGCGGCGCCATCGGTGGCGGGGTTCATCGAGGCGAATAATGGGATCCAGCCGATGAAGCCGAGCAAGACGGCGAGAATCGCGCCGACTTTGATGCAGTTGGCTTTGCCGAATTTGTTGGCAAGCGGCCAGACCACAACCATGCCTAAGGCGGTTGGGATCGCGCCCAATATACCAATTAATGAAGAAAGGGAGGTGTCGCCTTGGGTCCAAGCCTGGGAATAGAAGGTTTGACCGTTGTTCTTAAGCATGCCACCAAGTTGATAGAGGAAGAAGAACAAGATGATGAACCACCAATACTTGTCATGCATACTGACCTTGATTTGGTCGGCCATCTTGACTCTCTTGACGTTAGATTCCTGATTGCCTTCGCCTTTGGCTTCAAGAGCGAAAGCTTCCTCGGTGATACGTTCACGGGTGAAGAGGAATTCGATGGCAACGCCGATAACGAGGGCGGCGATAAGGACGATCATGATGACGAACCAGCGTCCGTTGGCATCCGCGCGGCAGGCGTTAAGGACGCTTTGGCCAAGGTCGGTGAGGGCGTAATCTGGTTTTTCGGTAGCCAAGGTTTCCGGATGGAGATAAACCGTGGCATTGGAAACAACCTGGGAGGTTCTGGTTCCAAAATCCTCAGAAATGCCTTTGAAGGTGGAGAGGAGGTTCATTTTGGTTGGAAGGAGCTTCAATAAGTCGGAGAGGAAGCCACCGGCCATACCGGCAACACCGGCCGCGCCGACTTGTCCGGCCATCGCAAGGGTTCCAAGGAGGGAACGTTGCGAAGCATTACGGGTGGAGAGGTTAACCATCGCGGAATGGCTGGTGTAATATAGCGGCCAGGCGAAGGCATAGAAGAGGTTATAACCGATCGCGACGATGATTAACGTGGCGATGGTGATGTCATTATTGAAGATACCTTGGTTGTTATAGGGGTTAGGAGCAAGGAAGCAGGCGACGATAGCTATGGCAATCGCGGGGACCGAGAGGACGAGCAAGGGCCTTGCCTTACCGGCTTTCCTCGGTTTTCCTTCCATGAGTTTGCCAACGAGGATGTTACCGATGACGATGAGGATGGAAGATAAGAGGGGGAGGAGCCAAAGGAAGTTCTTGTTCCAATCCTCGATACCAAGGACGTTGACCCAATATTGGGAGAGGAACGTGTTGATGATACCGTTAGGGATAAGGGCGAAGAATGGGCCACCTAGATAGCCTAAGATCCCTTCTGGGAAAAATTTGACGTTGGCGGATTTGATCCTAGAGCTAAGGATTCCACCGCGAGTCGCTTTACCTGCCATAATGTTTCTCCTTTTTCAGAATGGATAAATTATAGTTTCGCCAGGGCGTAATACAAATTATCTTTCACTTCCTGCAATTATTATTGCACAAACTGTTTAACGATATGACGATTTTAATGTTTTTGGGGGGATAATGATTAGCCTTTTATTCGCTAATGAAGATGTAATCGGTTGTTTTTCGTTTTCATTTAAATGAATTTCCTTGCTTATTCATCTCCATGCCCATGAATGGAAAATGATAAGTCCTGTGATGGTCTCTTACAGGCGAATAAAAGCCTATTTTGCTCGGATGTATGGGGCGTATTTGGCCCAGTTATAACTCGTTTTATAGGTATTGAGATTATCCTTATCGACATAAATATAGGCGTTCGCCCCATTTAAAAGATGGTCGCCGACCCCGATTGAATTGGGACGGTCGTTCGAAATGACGATTTTGTTGACCCCGCTACCGGAGAAGGAATAATCGTAAAGGAGACGGATGTTATCCTGGATGGTGATTTCCTTGATGCCTTTTTTACCTTGGAAAACGTCATCGTTGAAACTCGTGATGATTTTCCCGTTATATTTGTAAGGAACGATGATATCCTCGCTTTCCTTGATTAATTTGGTGAGGACCACTTCGTTTTCCTTCTCTTCATATTCGAAGCAATCTAGGAAGGAATTATCCCCGTCTTTGCTATCATCTGGGCTACTTAAAGGAGGTTTTTCCTCATCTTTAATGGGGGTTGGGGAGGTTATGTTGAGGGTGACCTTGATATCATTAATCAAATTCTTGGTCCACATCTTGGCCCCAGGGGAATTAAGATGGAAATTCGTATCATAGAACCATTCCTTTTCCATGACGGCCTTATAGGGATCGCCGAGGATTCCAAAGGAAATCTTCTCGTCAAGATAATCGTAAAAGGTCCTTAAATCGTCTTTGTAAGAGATTGAGGAAGCGTTCATTGGGGAGAATCGGAAATAGCATTCTCCGCGTTTGTCCTTCACGGTTTTCGCGAAATTATTGAGCTCCTTGATGAATTCGTCTTCGATGATGGTTTTATCGATGGAGATCGGGTTGTTCTTATCGATTCCTCCAAACATGATGTTGCCTTCTCGGGTAACTTTGATATCCCCGTATTCGTTAAAGGAGGAAGAGGCGTAGATATCTTTCGGCCTTGGGATATCGCCCTTGCTCAGATAGGAGATCTTTTCAGCGTTAAACGAGGGGATGGCCGCGATCATCCCTTCCCGCATCTTGCCATTAAGCTTGAAAAACATGTCCTTGTTCCGTTCGAGGGCTTTGCTCATCTCTAACGGGTTAAAGTACATCGAAAGGGTTTGCTTGGAGATTTCTGGGGAAACGATGACGATATCGCCACCCTTTATGCCGTCTTTTGCTAAATCGAGCATCGCGTTGGTGCCTAAAGCGGCGTAAAGCCCAAAATCCACCACCTCATATCCATCAAGGCATTCCTTAATCAAAGATGAATCGAGGGAGAAAGGCACGCTGGAGCCGCCGATAATGACGATCTTCTTTCCGCTTGTTTGATACAGACGGTCGATTTTGTTTTTCATTCCACCATAGAAGGTATGCAAATAGACATCAGGAAGGGAGAAATAAAGGACATTCATCGTTAAAGGAACGCTAACTAGAGCGACTAACGAAACGATTCCTAGTATCAGCAGTCCCTTTTTCATAATCAGAATTGGAAGTAGATAAAGCTACTTTCTCCTACCTCCATTAAATTATTGATATAGGCAACGGAAACAATGAGGATCAAAAGCGTGTATAAAGCAACGTTTACGTATACATGGGTCCCCTCTTTTTTGATTTCGGGCAAATAATAGGTAAGTGGAAGAACCGCTAGGACGAGCAAGATCATGATGATGTTCGTGGTAACAAAGAAGGTTGTGGAGAAACTAGAGGCGAACCCCGTGAATATCTTTTGGAACACCAATCCGATTTCCTCAATCGACTGGACGCGGAAGAAAATCCAGCAAAGGTTGATCACGATATAAATGATGACAATACCTAAGATGCGTTTCGCGGTTACGTTGATCTTTATTTTTCCTAATGGGGTCGATAACAAATCCTCGATGATGAGGAAAAGCCCGCTCACCACTCCCCAAATCACGAAATGCAAACTTGCCCCATGCCATAACCCGCTAAGGAGGAAGACAAGGAAAATGGCTAGGTATTTTCGGACTCTGCCTTTTTTCGATCCTCCTAAAGGAATATAGATGTATTCCGCGAAGAAGCGATTCAAGGAAATATGCCATCTCCTCCAGAATTCCTTGAAGGAAGAAGATAGATAAGGACGGTCGAAGTTCTTGCTTAGGTCAATGCCCATCCATTTCGCTAGACCTACGGCGATTTCACTATATCCGGAGAAATCGCAATAGATGACGATGCCGAAGACGAAGGTCGCGAGGATTATCTCCGCTCCTCCTCGAATTGCCAAATCGCCATATATGAAATTGACGTATTGGGACAGGAAATCCGCGATCAAGACCTTCTTGATGAAACCGGACACCACATATTTGAGTCCTTCGCCGAAGCCATCGAAATCAAGATGATGTTCTTTTCTTAGTTCGGGAAGAAGCTTTGCCGCGGGTTCGATCGGGCCGGCGACGAGTTGGGGAAAGAAGGAAACGAATAAGGCGTAATAGCCGATATGGCGTTCGGCTTCGATCTTTCCTTTATAGACATCGACGACATAACCGATAGTTTGGAAGGTATAAAAGGAGATACCTACGGGGAGGATTAGGTTTAACGGTTGCAGCGAAACGTTCAATCCCCACATCGAGAACAACTTCCCAAAACTCGATAAGGTGAAATCGAGGTATTTGAAGACGAATAACGATCCAAGGCAGACGATTAAGGTAAGGATGAGGAACAATTTTTTCCATTTCGCGAATTTCTCGATGCCCCTCGCCCCTAAATAACTTGCCAAAGTAGTTAGGAGGATTAAGCCGATCAGCCAATAATTCAGGAATCCATAAAAGACATAGGAAGCGATTAGCAAAACGATCCAACGGAATTTATTGGGGACTAGCCAATAAATAAGCAGGGTCACTGGAAGGAAGATAAAGAAGGGAATGGATATGAAACTCATTTTTCCTCCCTTCTTCTTATAAGCAGAATCAGCAAGACGACGATCGCGAGAATCGTTAAGGCGATGATGATTTCTAAATGCGGGATTCCAAGCAAGAATGAATTAACGGTGAAAAGAACAAGGCAGACGATGCCGAGCAAGGCTAAGGGCAAAGATGCCTTTTTTATGAATCTCGCGAGGATAAAAAAGAGGAGTGAGCCAAGCAAAATCGATAGGTTGATTGGATAGGCCAGAAGTTCCATAAAACAATAATATTATATAAATTTATCATGGATTGTGCGCGATTGCGAAAAACGAAATGATGCTCTTTTATGCTCATTTCTATCATTTACTAGGTCTATTTTGCCTATTTTATGCTCATTTACCATATTAATAACCATAATTGATTTATCTAACTTCAATCCATTATATTATTGCCGAACAAAAGCAAAACTTAGCTTACACATAGGAGGATCACATGAAAAAGAGAAGTTTAAACGCTCTAGCTGTGGGTTTGACTGCTACTTTCGCTTCACTTGTGGCGTTCACCGTTGCCGGTGGAAGTCTTGCTAATGCCTATCGTTCGAATGTCGATAGCGCGTTTGGCACGACTAGCTATGTTCCTGTTGTCGGTGAGGGTAAATTCAACAAGAAATTTACGACCATCGATTCAATGATCGATGCAGCGAAGAAAGTCGCGATCAAAGAAGGACAGCAGGGCACGGTCGTCATGAAGAACGATAATGGCGTGTTACCTTTGGCAGCTAGTTCCAAGGTCGCCTTATTCGGAATCGGTGCGTATGCCACGTTCCCATATAACAGTGGCGACTTGAAAGCCGGCAATGCCGACGCCGTCGATTTGCAAACCGCCTTCAAGAACGCCGGATTCACGGTTGATCCAACCGTCAAAGGCGTTTACGACAAGGTGATGAACAAACACACCGAAGAAAGATCACAGTGGGGTCAAACGACCATCGTCACCGTTTACGATTACGCTCCATCCGAATCCCCGGGCGACTGGGTCGATGGAGAAGGAAGATTCCAAAACAAAGAAGTTCCCGCTTCCGCGTTAGGAACGATCGCCGGTGTTGATGCCAATTGGGCGGAATCCGTCGATGCGACTACCGCCTTCGTCGTCATCTCCCGTGGTGCTGGTGAAGGAAACACCTATCATCCAACCGCCGATGCTAGAGATTATCTAGGCAATGCCACCACAAGAAACGCCCTTCAGCTTTCCTTAGACGAATTAAGCATCATCGACTTAGCTAAGCAAACCTGCGGCAAAGTCGTCGTCTTGATCAACTCTGGTAACAACCTTGAATTGGCCGAAATCGCCAAGGGTGGATCCCACGAAGTCGATGGCATCGCCTATATCGGCTGCGTCAACGATTACCAGTTGACCGGCGTCGTCGATGTCCTCTCCGGAAAAGTCAACGCCAACGGACATTTGGCCGATACCTTCGTCAAGAACAACCTCAAATCGCTTCCGGCTAGCCAAAATATCGGTAGCGGCATCTTCGCCGATAAGGATATCGTCGCGGCTAACACAGCGGATAGCACCTATAACGATCCTAGATTCCCCGATACCCCAATCGAAACCGGCGTCTATTCCTCGTTCGGTTCCAAGGATTCCTATTCCTCGGATTCCTATATCGTCGAGGCGGAAGGCATCTACGTTGGTTATAAATACTTCGAAACAAGGTATTATGACTCAATCGTCAACCCATCCTACAAAGCCAATTCAGCCGTCGGTTCAAGCGATGGATTGGCTTGGTCCTATGATAAGGAAGTCATCTACACCTTCGGTAGTGGCCTCTCCTACTTGGATTACGAGCAGAACATCACCAAGGTCAGCGTCGATAAGACCACCGAAGGCAATGTCACCGCGACTGTCGCAATCAAGAATAACGGCAACAAAGCCGGCTTGTTCACCGCTCAGCTCTACGTGCAGCAACCTTATAACAACTATGACCGTGAGCACTTGATCGAGAAATCCGCGATCATGTTCCTCAATAGCGCCAAAGTCGAAGTCGAAGCCGGTGCCACCAAAACAGTCGATATCACCGTCCCGACCAAATATTTGGCCTCTTATGACGAGAAATCCGCCAAGACCTATATCTTAGATGACGGAGACTACTTCTTCACCGCCGCTAACGGCGCCCATGAAGCGGTCAATAACGTTCTCAAGGCCCAAAACTACAACCCGACCATTGGCGAAGCTGCCGGTGCGACCGTCGTTTGGAATAGCGCCTTCCAGGATAAAGCCACTTATGCGGTCTCCTATGGCGTTGGCGTTACCAACCAAGTCGAAAACGCCGACCTCAACTACTGGCTCCCAGGCAAAGTCACCTACATGAGCAGACAAAACTGGGAAACCTTCCCCGTCAACTATAACGAGGTTGAACTCAAGATCGCCGATTCCGCCAAAAAGGATGAATGGATCCGCGAATTCAGAGGTCAGCAATACACCTTGAAAAAAGACTCCCCAGCGACCGAGGGACAAGATAAGAACCTCCGCTTCGGCGTCGATGCTCAGCTAACTTACGAACAGCTCTCCAACATCAATGACCCATACTGGGCCGACCTTGCGAGCGAGATCACCATCGATCAGGCTGTCGGTGCCGTTATCCATGGCGGTTCCCAAACCGATACCTTGGATAACGTCAATAACCCTGTCGTCGCCCAAAACGAAGGCGTCAACGGCTTCACCACCGCCTATCGCTTCTCCAACGAGGAAAAAGCCTCTTCCACTTGGTGCAAGGCTAACCCCGATGCCACCCAGTTCAAATTCAACATCCATTCCCAAACCTTAATCGCCACCTCCTTCAACCCCGAACTAGCTTATGAATGGGGCGAAGTCGAAGGCAACTCCGGTATCTGGATTGAAAGATACGACCTTTGGGGAACCGGTCTTACCCAAAGAAGGACCCCCTATAACGGCCGTAACTACGAATACATCTCCGAGGATGCCATGCTTGCCAATAGAATTGGTGCGAAGATCCTCAGGGGCTGCGCCGACTACGGCATCATCAACGGTCCAAAGCACTTAGGTGCCAACGATCAGGAATACAAGAGAGCCGGTCTTAACGAATTCATGACCGAGCAAAAGCTTAGGGAAGGCGACTTACGCTGCTTCCAGGCTGCCCTCGAACCAAGAGATGGCGGCGGACTCGCGGTCATGATCGCGTTCAACCGCATCGGTTCCACCAATGCTTGCCATAGCGTTGGCGTCCTCAAGAACATCATCCGTGGAGAATGGGGCTTCAACGGCATCGTCTCCACCGATATGGCTACCAACAAATTCTACTTCATCGCCGAAGCCATGGTCATGGCGACGGTCACCCAAGTCGCCGACTTCGCGCAAAACGATGCTTCCATCAGCGCGACCGACGGACACGATAAGACCTGGGCGCACATCTCCGTCGATTCGGTCAAAAACGACAGCGCTTTCGTTGAGCAGGCCAGGCAAGACCTCAAATATCAGCTCTTCACCTTCGCCAACAGCTACATCTTCAACGTCAAGACCCAATACGTCATGCCAAGTTGGGAAGTCGCTATCAACGCAATCAAGATCACCGCGATCGTCTTAACTTCTCTTTGCGGAGTTTGCGCTTTGGCCCTACCATTTGTCCCAGCAAGGAAAAAGGAGGTTAAATAAGATGAAAAAGTTTCTTAATGCCAGCAGCATCGTAGCTTGCCTATCCTTCGTTCTCGCTCTCGTCTTCATCATCATCTACGCGGTTAACATCAATGCCGTCGGATACTTCCAAGGCAGAGGTGCCAGCGGAGTCGTCCTCTTCGCGATCCTAGTCATGGTCTTCGATCTACTCATCATCGCCCGTGGCTTCGTCAAGGTTGAGGGAATTGTCGGTAAGGTCCTCGATATCATGGTCTTTGCCCTCAAGGTCATCGTTCCGGTGCTTCTCATCCTCGCCGCCATCAACTTGATCGGCACCCGCATTGAGGGATTGGGTTATATCTTCTTCTCCAATGCTGACGTCAGGAAAGAGGTCGCGACCCCCGAAAACGTTGCTTCCGCCACCACTTCCATCGTCGCGGTCGTCTTCGCAGGAGTCGCCGCGGTCGTGAGTATTGTCGGTGCCTTCTTCCAGCCAAAAACGGAGAAGGAAGAACCGCAAGAAAACTAACAATTGATTAGAATAATCAAATAATCAATAATTTAAGGGAGATGAAAATCTCCCTTATTTTTTCTATGAGAGATAGTGGAAAAATCGTAAAAACCTCGCTTTTATCGCTTTTTTTGCTATGCGCTTGCAATAACGGCAATAAAGAGCAATTGGTGAAGGTCGTTTTGGAAGATGGCGATTATAGCGTCGCCAATCAAATCAAAGAACAGCCCAAAGGAAGTGATTTCACCTTCGATATCACCCTTGATGTAAATAAGGCCATCGCTTCGACGACTTATGAGAATTACACGATCAGCGAGAACATCATCGAAAACAAACGTTACGATAAGATCACCTTCCACCAAGTCAATTATTCGACATTCATAACCCTATATATCGTCGACGCGGTCAAAATCGATTATGAGATAGACGGCATCCTTTTTAGCGAGTACGCGATCAAGAATCACGAAAGGCTCAATACCTCAAACGATTATGAATCTTTTGATAAAGAAGGATATTGCCTAACTGGATGGCAAAAAGGGGATGAAATCGTTTCCTTAGGTAGTAGGGTCGACGTTAACGAAGCCGTGAGATTAAAAGCAAGGTATCTAAAAGAAAGCGAAAAGAACGATTTCGAATACGAAATAATGGATGATACCCACGTCACCATCAAAAAATACGTCGGGGAGGGAAAAACGATTGTCCTTCCTTCTAAAATCGATGGAAGGTCCACCACCGCGATCGCGAAAGACGCCTTCGCCGATTTGGAAATCGAAGAGCTCGTGATCCCACGCTCGGTCGGGATAATCGCAAGCGGAAGCTTCGTCAATTGTCATATCAAACAGCTCGTGTTCTTCGATAATCTTTCTTTGGTCTCCAATGATTCCTTCCTTGATTGCAAAATTGATAAAGTTAGGATAAACGCGGTTAAATCCCCTTGCTATAGCCGTAATTATTTTGGGGCCTATCCAGAAAAATTCGACCGTCTTCTTAGTTTAAAGGACAAAAGGAAAATCGTATTATATGGCGGTTCATCCGTCAGGTTTGGTTTCGATAGCGAACTAATCGATCAAACCTTCACCGATTATGAAGTCGTCGATATGGGCGTATTTGCCTATACGCAGGGCTATCCCCAACTTGAGGTTATAAACGCGTTTATGAACGAAAGCGATGTGATCATCGCGACTCCGGAATTCGACACGCTTAAAAACCAAATCGATTTAAAGCCCTTATTCGACGAGAGTTTCTTCGCGATGATCGAAGGGAATTACGATATCCTCTCCATCCTGGATATCAGCAAGTATCAGAATTTCTTCCACGCCTTCAATTTGTATCAGCGTTATCGTGAGAAGCTCACTGGCTTTTCCTATTCCGATACCGCCTATAACTACGACGAAGACGGCAATTACGTAGCAAGCCATTCCTATAACCGTTATGGGGATTATATCGTCTATCGGAGAAATAACGAGGAACGCCGTGTCTATGGGGTAGTCCCCGCCATATTCAACAAAACCCATTTCAGCGCGGAGATGATCGATAACTTCAATAACGCCTTTTCCGTGCTTAAAAACAAGGGAGTGAAACTAATCTACGATTATTCTCCTCGCTCTGATTTATCGATTAGCGATGATTCCTCCATCCAAAGCGCCATCGAGCTCGATGAATACTTAAAAGCGAATATCGATATGGCTTTTATTTCTAACGCCGAGGAATCGATAATTGACGCCTATTATTTTTATGGGACCGATAACCATCTATCCACCGAAGGGGTCGGGATTAGAACGAAAAAGGTGATCAGAACCTTACTTGACGGTCACTATATTTAGGTTTTGGTTGCCGTTTAAACCTGCTTTCTCTTCCTCGTTAATATCGCTAACGATAAGATCGAAATCGCTTAGCCTCGCGGACTTGCAAGAGGAGCTAGATAAAAGCTTGCTTCTATCAAACATCAATATCGCGCGATCGGAAGATTCCCTTGCGGTTTTTTTGATGGCCGCGGTGAGGTATTCGTTCTCAAAAGCCCCACTACTATTTATATACGCACAGGATTGAACCATTAGGTCAAAATGGAAATTGGAAAGCATATCAAGGGTCAGAAGGCTAGAGAAGGATACGCTATCGATATCGTATTCGCCACCGAGGAGGATGACCTTGGCATCGCTCACGAGCTTTGCTTCCCTAGCGATCAACAAAGAATTCGTGACAAGGAGTTTTTTGTTTAAAGGAAGCAATTTGATAAGGGGGAAACAGGTCGTCGAATTATCGACGAAGATCGAATTGAAATCCGGTATATGGTTGATGGTTTCCCCGGCGATACGGTTCTTCGCTTGCTCGTTTTTGCTTTTTCTAGCGGGGAAGGAAAGCTCTTTGATCTTGTCATTATAAATAACCCCGCCATGCGTGCGATGAACCATTCCCGTCCTTTCCAAAGCGGTGAGATCGCGCCTTACGGTAGAGGGGGAAGCGTAGAACATCTTGGAGAGGAATTCGACCGTCGCCGAACGGTTGGTTTCCAAATATTGCAAGATGGCGTGTCGTCTTTCTAAGTCCTGCATAAAAATGACCTCGTTTGCCTAAAATATACCAGCGAGTGCGCGTTCTTCAAAATAAATTTGCTTATTTATGCTTAATTATGCTCATTATCGGTAAATGATTCCTCTTTCTTAGTAAGACCCTTGCCTTATAATGATTTATGCAAAAAACTCGTTAAGCCAATAAGGCGAGGCATATTTCATGGAGAAAAACGAAGGCGACAAAAAGAAAGGGTTCTCTTCTTGGCTAAACAAGATGGATGATAAGGCCGAGAACAAAGGCGCAGGCAGAAAGACCATATGGCAAGTCGTTAAATTCCTCGTGGTATCTTTGCTTGTGACGATCATCCAAATAGCTTTGGTGAACCTCCTTTATTTTTTGATGAAGGCTTGGAAAGAGCCGCTTGTTACGCCCTTCAAAGAAGTTTTCACCGCCCAAATCATGGGGGAAGGCCATGATAATTTTGGCTATGTCTTGCCTTTTTTCCTCTCTAATTTCATCGCCAATACGGTTGGGTATTTCCTCAATAAAAGAAAGACGTTCAAATCGGACGCCCCCATTTGGCATTATGTTATCTATATCCTCGTTTTGTTCGTCTTAATCGTTTTCTCGACTTGGCTGCAGGGCTTAATCGCGAATGGCCTTACTCTTTTAGGGGCGGAAGTGATTGCCCCAACGATTGCCTCCATGGTCGCTGGAGGGCTGCAATTCCTCCTTCTTTTCCCATTGCAAAAATATGTCTTGCTTAGGGAGAAAAAGAAAGAACCCGATACGGATATTCCTCCTAGCGAACAAGAATAAACGAACTTATTCGGCTTTAAGCTGCCTAAGCATCAATTTACGGACTTCGTCGGAAGGCTTGGCTCCTTCATAAAGAACGTGGTAGACGGCATCGACAATCGGGGTGTCGACCCCGATTTTTTTGGAGGTCGCGTAAATCGTTTTGGCGGCGATGACTCCTTCAACCGTCTTCTCATTCCTTAACAAGACATTGACCGCGTCGTTTTCCTTACCGATTTCTAAGCCTAGGGAATAATTCCTGGAGCGATATGAAGAGCAGGTCAACATAAGATCACCGACGCCCGTTAATCCAAGGAAGGTTTCTTCCTTCGCCCCTCTAGCTAACCCAAAACGGGTGATTTCCGCTAAACCGCGGGTGATAAGCGCGGCACGGGTGTTGTCTTTATAACCTAGTCCTTCCATGATTCCGGAAGCGATTGCGATGATATTCTTCATACCCGCGCCGATTTCCGCGCCGACAACATCCTCTTGGACATAGACCCTAAAGCAATCGGAGGAGAATAGTTTTTGGACGAATACAGCATTTTCTTTGCTTTCCGAAACGGCGCAAACCGCGGTCAAATCGTCATGGATGACGTCATAAGCAAAGGACGGACCAACAAGGGAAACGATCCCAGAGACCAATCCGTCTTTCCCTAAGGAGCCCTTTATTAAGGAAGTAATGCCTTCGCCGGTTAATGGGTCAAAACCTTTTATGACATTAATAAGCAAAGGTGAATTATCGCAGTGTTTGCTAATTAAAGTAACGATATCGGGAATCGCTTTAGAAGGAACGGAAAGAACCAAGACGTCACGACCTTTTAAAGCGACATCAGGATCGGTTGTTCCCTTGATGGCGTTGGGGAGAATGACATCATCGAAATAACGGGAATTGCGGTGGTTGAGGTTAATGTCTTCGATCTCCTTTTCCGATCTGCCATACATCAAGATATCGACGTCTTCTTTTTTACTTAAGGCATATGCGAGGGCGGTTCCCCAAGCCCCTGAACCAAGGAATGTTATTTTCATACGGCATTATTATCCTTTAATCTTCGTTTTAGACAACCCATGCATTTAAAAATGGCCCATTTCTGAGCCATGTTTTTTTAGAAGTTATCCTTGATCCTTTGAATCTCGTCCGCGGTGATCCTGAGGATCGTTCCGTGGCGTTTGGTAAGGCTTCCAAAGGAATAATCGCCGCTTTGGAGGACGCTCCAGGAATTGTTCTCGTTGGTCCTATCCTCTAAATCAAAGGTCTTTAAAGGAAGATAGCCGGCTCCAACACTATATTGGTCAGCCATTAGACCGTATTCCGGAACATCGGAATTGACGCGATCCTTCTTGTTGTAGACGAAGAATTCGGGACCTTCCAAAGTGGAATTGTCCAACTTCCGGATCCTTAGACCGTTGAGGTTAAGATTTAACTCATCTAGGTCTAGGACCTTTTCCCAACTATCCTTATCGAGGAGGTTCTTGGTCTTCATGAGGCGGATGCCGCCGTTTTGTTCGCGGTTATCCCCGTCTTTTGAAGCGCTATAGTAGGTGTCGCCGACTTTCAAAACGGTCGTATCGATGATTTCCCTGGCCTTGCCATTTGGATCTGTTTGGTTATCGATGAAGATCTTGGTTTCCGAGAAATGGACGAAATCCCTGGTGGAGGCATAATAGATCGCGTTAGGCTTATCCTTCATCTTGGTTTCCTGATTCATGATGGAGGAAGCGAAGAAAACGATGTATTCGCCGGTGACGTCGTTATAGATCATCTCAGGGGCCCAGGCCATGCCGGCGTTTTCGGGGGCAAGAGGAAGAAGCTTCGGTTCACCCCAATTCACCAAGTCGAATGATTGCCATAAAACCAAATTGTGGCTGCCCGTTGTCGATGGGTCATAATAACCTTGGGCGTTTATCTTCCAACCTCCGCGATGATAAATGCTTAAATCCGTCGCGATAAGGAAGAACCTATCGCCTTCGGGGGAACGACAGATATATGGGTCCCTGACACCTTTTTCCCCGACTTCGCTTTTAAGGACCGGCTGACGGTTGTTCATATCGGTGAAACGAAGGCCTTCTTCCGCCAAAGCGAAATAGATTTGCTCACCATTGGCGTTACCTTCGCCGATAAAGTGGCCGAATAGGTATCCTTGATAATCGTCCTCGGTTAGGTGTTTTGCTAGACCCTTAACCTTTATTTCTTGGGTAAAAGAGCCTTTCTCTCCGTTCTCTTTTTCGATGTTCGCGGTCAATTTGACAAGCGTATCAATCTCGGGACGGGTAACCTTGCCAGGCTTGATGGAGCCTTCGGCTTTGCCATTGATGATCTCAGGTTTATCGGATTCCCAAGTAACGGGGATGCCATCCACTTCTTCAGGAAGATAGATGTTCCCATAAACACCTCCTTCGATATTGAGTTTGAGATTTTCAGCATAACCGTTCATCTCTTCTTCCGAGATGGTTTTGACCGGGGGATTTCCCGAGCAAGAAGCAAGGGTTAAAACGGCGATAGCCGAGAAAAGGATAGATTTCGATGTGGTTTTCATATCTCTGCCTTCCACGTGTTTTTCTTAATAAAAGATTAAAACAATCTCGGTTCCATTCAATGGTAATGTTAAGCAAAAACACCCCCGTTTCTTGCTACAAGTGGGGAAACGGGGGTGAATTTTGTTTATCTGATCATCAATCGTCGAAGATGAAGTGAGGTTTGGATTCATCTTCGTCTTTTCCTTCTTCTGGCTCTTCTTGTTTTTCCTCGAAGCCTCTATCAAGGTAATTCTTGATCGCGTCCATATCTTCCTTAATGGTCCAACCCAATTGGACCTTTTTGTTATAAATGACCCCGACATATTCGCCGACGCCTTTGACGATGGCGACTTTGCTTTTTATCTCGGATTCATTCAATCCGATTTGCTTTCCTTTGATATCGACAACATAGAAGGTCTTGGTTTTCCTATCGCAATAAACGACCTCTTTTGCCAAAAGGTTGTTTTTCTTCATGCGGCCTTTGACCATGGCTCCCATGATAAGCATCATGATCGCTAAAGCTAAGACGACTATGATAACAAGGGTGATCCAGTAATGCTTCCCCGTAAGCATAAATAGCGGCAAACAGGCGACAGCCAAAAGCGCGCCCACGGCCATATAGACAACCGAAAAGGTGTAAGGAACTTTATGGTTTCTATGAACGACAACGTCTAGGCCATCGGTTGGAACGTCTGCGGAAGAGGTCGAAACTTCGTTGCTGTTCCGCCTTCTTTTCGGGGGATTCGCGGATGCTCTTCCCTGGTTATTGATGGAGACGCCGCTTGTTTCCAGCGAATCGTCAAAAGAGGAAAAGCCGGAAAGGCCGCTTTCTTCCTTTGGGGACATCTCATAACCGCAATGGGGGCAGGTCTTCGCGGTAGAGGAAACCTTTCCACCGCATTCCGGACAATTCAATAAAGCCATAGGTCTAGCTCCTTTTTAAATCGTTAAAAGTATATAGCAGCACCGTTTTTTGTAGAATATAAAGAAAACGCGGATACCCGCGTAATCGGCGATAATGGCGGAGAAGCGGGGATTCGAACCCCGGCTGGAGCAATGCCCCACTAGCAGTTTTCGAAACTGCCCCCTTCGGCCGCTTGGGTACTTCTCCGCGGCTAGAGGAATATACCACCCGAACGAAAAACCTTCAATTCCTTATTTGTTTCATGACTGCTCGGCATTAAAAATAGTCGAGGCGTGTATCGATTTTCGAAAATCCACTTTGAAACAAAGTGATGTTTATGCATAAAGGTGGTAAACTACCTTACCGAAAGGCGGAAGGAAAATGCCCGATATTCTCAAATGGATGTTAGACAACTGGACGATGCTCCTCGTCATCGCCCTTTTCCTTGGCGTCATCATCTTTCTCGTCATCTCATTTGCCATCGCGGAAAAGAAAACCAAGTCCTTCAAAGAGGAACTCAACGAGCAGAACAATTCCGTCAGGGTCTACATCATCGATATGCCTAATAACTCGGTCCGTTTTTTCAACGCGATCGATTTGGGAAACGTTAGGACCATCGACCTCTCCTCCTTCTATAGGCAATTCCCGATTACCGAGCAAAGGAAGGTCATCGACTGGATCAAGGCGGTCCTCGACCCAGAAGCCAAAGCCCCGAACCATTTGGAGGCCGACGTCACCATTACCAAAACGCGTAAACAGTATTTCTCCCTCCTCCAAGTCGACCACGTCGATTACGAAAGGGGCGTCCTCCATGTCCAATCCTTCCTTTTGAAGTACCTAAGCCTCAATAAGCAGGGCAAAGGGTCGAAGACCCGTCAGCTTTCCACGATTTCCGATTATAACGACGCAATCAACGCGAGCAAGGGCAAACGCAAAGGCCTCACCGCTTGCTATACCTTCCGTTATAAGAAAGCCAGTGACCGCGATAGGCCGATTGACCGTATCATCATCGACCATTTGAAGAACGCCCTCTCTCCTCTTCTTGAGGGAAAGCGCATCATTCTTAGCCCTTCCGATAACGAAATCGTCATCTGCGATACGGCCGTCTATGAAAGACAAAAGGCATCCTATATGCTCCGTCAGGGCATTTCCTTGATTTCCACCTATCTTTCCGTCAACGGCTACCTATCGAAAATCGATGTCCGCGTCGGGGCGGTTTGGCATCGCGATTCCAGCGAGAACCCCGAGGAGATCCTCGAGAAAGCAAGGAACACCGCGAAATACGCTTTCGATACCAAGGAGGTCGTCTTCTTCTACGAAAAGGGAAGGGACACCATGCCTGTCCTCGCCGATTCCTCCTATCGTTCCGAGATCGAACGCATCATCAACGACAAGAAGCTCTCCTTCTATTTCCGGCCGATCTATTCGGTCAAGGATGAGAAGGTCGTTGGCTATTTCACCAAAGCCGAACCCTTCGATACCTATTTCGAAACGATGGATGACATCAAGAACTACGCCTCCCGTTCAGGCGATGCCGAAGCCCTTTTCTCCACCATTTTCCGTCGCACGCTCCCCTTATTCTTATCCGAAAGGGAACGCCCAGACCAATTGCTATTCTTCCCCGCGAGGATGGATGATATCTCCTTCATGCTTCGGGTCGTCGCAAGAAGTCCCAAAGCCAAGGACGCCCATTTGGTCTTCCTCTTCTCGGAAAGCGACTTAAGGGCCCATATCGACTTCAATAATCCGGAGGCCTTCCTAGAAGACCTTACCCTCATCAAGGCCAAAGGTTATGCCGTCGCCCTTTATATAGACGCGAACGAACTAGGGCTTCCGACCGTCGTCTATCCCGGATTCGACCATTTCGCCTGCAGCTTCTCCTTGCCGGCATCCTCAATGGAAATGGATACGCGCGTCCGCATGCAACTCCATGCCTTGCCTGAAAGGCTCCTCAAATACGAGAAGCCAATAATCGCCGCGGATGTCGAAAACTGGAACGCGATCGATATCATCGTCCATTCCAAACTCACCCTCTTCTCCGCAGATGTCATCGGCAAATACACGGAGATGATTGAACCGATTGGTCCCAAGACTTTGAAAAAACTCAAAGACATCTCGCGCTAAAGCGCGTATATTACGTCTATTGGAAAGACAAGAAAGGATTTGTTATGGCAAACAAAAACGAATCAATCACTTCTCGTGACGTCGATTTCGCCCAATGGTATACCGACGTCGTCAAGAAAGCCGAGATGATGGATTACACCTCCGTCAAAGGCTTCATCGACTACCTCCCATATTCCTATGCCATGTGGGAGAGGATCCAAGAATACCTCAACGTAAGATTCAAAGGCATCGGTAGCAGCAATGTCTACCTCCCAACCTTTATCCCCTCATCCTTATTCAATAAGGAAAAGGAACATATCGATGGGTTTGCCCCAGAGACCTTGGTAGCGACCATCGGAGGAGGCGAAAAACTAAGCGATCCCCTCATCATGCGTCCAACCTCGGAAGTTCTTTTCTGCGATTTGTATAAGAGGCTCGTCACCTCTTACCGCGACTTGCCGAAGATCTACAATCAGTGGTGCTCGGTCGTCAGATGGGAAAAGACCACCCGTCCGTTCCTCCGCGGCTCCGAATTCCTTTGGCAGGAAGGTCATTGCCTTTTCGAAACCGAGGAAGAAGCCCAGAAAAACGCCTTGGACGTCCTTGATATCTATACCGATTTAGGACGCGAACTCCTCGCGATCCCCTTCGTGACTGGGGTCAAAACCGAGAAAGAGAAATTCGCGGGAGCCGTCAACACCTATACGGTTGAGGCCCTCATGCACGATGGCAAAGCCCTCCAAAGCGGAACCACCCATTATTTTGGGCAAGGGTTCGCGGAAGCCTTCGGCATCCGTTATCTCGGTAGGAAAAACACCCTCGAGGTCCCTCACCAAACCTCTTGGGGCGTCTCCACCAGACTTCTAGGCGCGGTCATCATGGTTCACGGCGATGACAATGGACTCGTCTTACCTCCTTACATCGCCCCAAATCAGGTCGTCATCGTCCCGATTAGGCAGGAAAACCCCGCGGTTAAGGAAGCATGTGCGAAACTATTCAAGGAACTTGAAGAAGAAGGGATCCGCGTCAAACTCGACGATTCCGATAAGACCCCAGGCTGGAAATTCGCGGAATACGAGATGAAGGGCGTGCCTCTACGCGTGGAAATCGGTCCCCGTGACTTGGAAAGAGGCGAATGCGTCCTTTGCAAGAGGGTCAACGAAACCAAAACCACCGTCGCGCTTGATGGCTTAGCCAAAAAGGTCCCGGGAATCCTTCATGAAATCCATGAGGAAATGTATGCGAAAGCCAAAGCCCACCTCGAGGCTAACGTCACCGAGGTCCATAGCATGGAAGAGCTTAAGGCGGTCCTTGATAAAGGCGGATACGCGAAAGCCATGTGGTGTGGCAAACGCGAATGTGAGGATAAGATAAAAGAGGAGAGCTTAGGCGGAACCGCGAGATGCCTCCCCTTCGATCAAACCCCTCACGGCCATAAATGCGTCTGCTGCGGCGAAGACGCTGACAAAGTCGTCTATTTCGCGAAGGCCTATTAATCAATCATCACAAAGGTGTCCGAATCGTTCGGGCACCTTTTGTTTGACCCCTGTATCAATTATCGTCATGGCGTCAAATAATTGTTTTCTTGATTCCCCAAGTGTAGTAAGATTCTATCCGCACGGAGGCATACCCAAGAGGCCGAAGGGGACGGTTTGCTAAACCGTTAGTAGTCGTAAGGCTAGCGAGAGTTCGAATCTCTCTGCCTCCGCCATGTGATTAATACGTTCTTGATACAAACGTCAGGAACGCTTTTTCTTGGAAAGCCGCTGATGATGCGTGCTTTTCTGGAATACCAGGCCTTCCGCGAGGGAGGCTTTTCGTTTGAGAGGAGAAGCGGTGACCGGGTGATGGAACGGCGATTGTCACTCGCACATGACTAAGCCTCAATCACACACGGAAAATGTCACTCGCACACAGTTGACCCTCACTCGCACATGGAAACCGGCATACCCACGCACATTACCGTGTGCGAGTGCTCGTTAAAACCCGGGCAAACTGTTATAGATTTTCCTTTGAAAACCAAAGTAACAAAGAGTAACAAACGGATTTTCTTCCTTTTGCTACAATTAGGGCATGGAATTCAAGGAAAAACTAAAAAAACTAAGGATGGAAAATGATTTGACCCAGGAAGCCCTCGCCGCTGCGGTCAACGTCTCTAGAAGTGCCATCGCCAAATACGAAAACGGCAACGGCGAACCTTCTTTAGAGACTATGCAAGCCATCGCCGATTATTTTGGCATTCCCTTGGAGGAACTTCTCGAGGAGCCTCCAAAGAAAAAGAACAGGAAAAAGCCCTTGCTGGCTTTGGCGATCGCTGGGGCGGCTATCCTGCTTGCGGCGGCAATCACCGTTCCAACCGTATTGCTGGTTTCCCAACATTTCGCTCAGCCAAACGTCGTCAGCTTTTCTTCGGAAGAACAGTCAAACGTCGCCCCTTCTTCCGAAGATCAGTCAAACATCGTCCGCTTTTCTTCCGAAGAATGGAAAAAGGAGAACAATTACAAACAAAGGTATTTGATGCTGGATGATTTTTCGAATACATATGACATCAGGGGATGGTCTTTGGACCAATTGACGAATCTTTTGGGTCAACCAAACGAAACCCAATTGATCAGTTTGGAAACCGATCCTCCACAATTCGGCGGTTATATTTACCAATACTATCTGGATTCGGGCCTTTATTATGGCGTTTCCGAATCGTTGACAATCGAGATATCGGCGACATACCATGTGTCGAGTTGCTACTATGAAGCGAGCAACGGCATCATACGTCCGTTGTATTGAACCGCCCATAGAATTATTTGTCTCGACTTTATTATCTGAGTTCGTTCCGCGACACTTTTGCCTTAGAAAAAAAGAAGCGCTCCTAACCGTTCAGATAATAGGAAAAAGTCTGAAAACCTTTGATAGAATCGGCTATATGCATCGATTTTGGCCTTGCTAAATGCAAATAGAGCGCCGCTATATGCAAGAGGAAGGAGGCTGTATCAAAAACATCTTCTTTAGCCACGTGAGTTAGCAAAAGGATTCGAACCGAATTGCAAGGTTTGAATTCTTTTTTGGTTGTGATAAAAGCGTTAGTGCGGAACCGACCTTAGCCTACTGTTGCTGGCCTCACCTACTTGCATTGAGAGCATTTTCGCCTATAATGTAATTGGGCTGAGGAGAAATCCTCTGGGGTCCATCGAAGTGCGGGAGTATTCCCGCTTTCTTTATCTAATGAGGCGGCCTATGGATAAGACGTTGCATGTTTACGCAGATGAGATCGGCGACATCGGTCCTTACAACGAGCGGAGTCCGATCTACGCGTTAAGCCTAATTTTCGTTGACGAAGCCACAGACCGAAGCAAGGGTTGGTCCGCCTTAAAAAGGGAGGAGAAGCGCTTCGGGCTAGGTAGGTTTATCCATTCGGGAAACCTCATTCGCGGGGAGAAGCCTTACGAAGGGAAACTGCGCGAGGAGAGGCAAAGGCTTTTCTGGGCGTTGCTTACCTATGCCGCGGGAATCGATTTCCGCTTCTCGGTCGCGATGGTTTCCAAGGAAATCCTGGAATCGCCGCTGGAGGACTGCCTTGTTCGTGAACTAATGGCCGTGTTGGACCGCAATGCGGAATACCTATCATCGTTCAACCAGATCGTTCTTCATTATGATGGCGGCCAGAAGCTATGCACCCATTCCCTCAACAAAGCTTTCTTGAACCGCTACGCCCGCGTTTCTTTCGAGAAAACGGCGCAATCGGAAGATGTCTTCATGCAGATAGCGGACTTGCTCTGCGTCCTCGAGAACATCTCCTATAAACTTGAGCGAGGCCACTTGTCTCGGAGCGAGGAAGCGTTTCTTGGCAAAAGGCAAAAGATTAAGAAAGAGGTTCTGGGCAGGTTCAAAAAGAAAAGAGTGTAGAGTAATTCGCGAGATTGCAATGCGGTCATCAAAAAGAGAAATCCGCTTTTCGGGAATCCCGATGAAATCTACTGGTTTCACCTCTAAATCAAACTGGTTTCACTTTTCGAGGGGGTGGTTTCTCTTTTTGGACACTGGTTTCAAAATGTGGAAAACTGGTTTCAAAGCGATTGGGGCTTTGTATCAAAAACATCAAAGCCAGCCATCTGAAAATAACAGTGACGATACGAGTCGCTGTTTTTTTGTTATAATGTCTTTAGCAAGAAATAATCGATGAAATTTAAGACTTTATTGTTATCTTCCGTAATATGTTTTGCGCTTTGCTCGTGCAATTCTTTGACTCAAGGCGAAAACAATAGCGGTTCTTCTAATAGTTCCGTTCCTTCTTTTTCTGTGGCACAAGAAGATTTCTATTTTGTGCTGACTTGGGGTGTTCAAAAAGATTCCTCATATGATTCTAGAACTGGAACACTTATCAAAACGAAATATGTCAGAGAAAGACAACCAGAAGAATATATAGCAACTTATCAATATCCAAATATCAACGAAATATATGAGATGGCTAAATCGATAAATGTTTATTCATACGCTGATGATTATTATCCATATGAGGGTAGTCTAATAATGACTTCTCCATCAGTGGATTATGTTTTTGAAATCAATGATAAAACCATTGCATCAAATGATTGCCCGATTTTAAATGAAATACCAGATGATGTCACCGAAAGAGGCAAAGAATATTTAGACCTCCTTTTAACTATTAAAAACACTTTAATCGCTTCCGATGAATGGAAAGCAATGCCAGATCCTGAGATATTATACGATTAGGGGTTCTCATTGTTTTTAGGTGTTCTCCTTTTGTATCAAAATGGTGCTTTCGACCAAAAGAAGAAAACCGAGGATTGATGCAAAGGCGTCAGTCCTTTTTTGTAATTGGTGAAATGGGATTAGTTTAAAGTTCATTTAAGCCAAAAAGGATTAAAATAGACTCATGAAAATCCTTCTTGTCGAAGATAACGAGCAGCTAAACAAAGCTTTATCCACCGTCTTGAAAAGAAACTCCTTCATGGTCGATTCCGCTTTTGATGGGGAAGAGGCTTTGCTGTTGCTTAAGGATTACCAATACGATGTCGTTATCCTCGATATCATGATTCCGCGCATCAACGGTTTGGAGGTTTTGAAAAAGGCGAGGGCCAACAATATCCAGACCCCCATCCTAATCTTAAGCGCGAAATCCTCGATCGATGATAAGGTTTATGGGCTGGATTTAGGCGCGGACGATTATTTGACCAAGCCTTTTAACGTCGAGGAGCTCCTTGCTAGAATCAAGGCCTTGATTAGGCGTAAACCCGTATATGAAGAGAAAAAAGAACAAACATATGGGGACCTTCGTCTTGACAATGAAGGCTCGACCCTCTCTTGCGGCGATAAGAAGGTTTCCTTGATGAATAAAGAGCTTCAGATCATGGCCCTCCTTCTTGAAAACGGGGAGAAGATCGTGTCCTTGGAAAGAATCAGCAACGCCGCTTGGAACGTCGATGATTATTCGACCTCCGAAAACGTCTGGGTCTTCATTTCCTATTTAAGGAAGAAACTCGATTCCATCGGGTCGAAGACCAAGATAAAATCAATCCGTTACCAAGGCTATTGCCTGGAGAGTCCAAATGATTAAGAAGCTCCGTTTCAAATTCATCCTCGTCTCGATGTTATCGATCCTCGCGGTCCTTCTTTTGACGATCGGCTCCATCAATATCTATAACTACATTAATATTCGAAACGAGATATCGACTTCCCTAAATGACGTTCTCCGTCGTGGGTTTGAAGCCGGACACGTACCCATGGATCCCGGAAATCCCGGAGATAGGGGACCGGAGATGGGGCGCATCCATTATTTCCTCATCTCTTTCGCTTCCGATGGGAGCGTTGAGAAAAGCGACTTCAGCCATATCTTCTCCTTAACTGACGAAGAAGGGACCGAAATGGGGAATAACGCCTATAAAATCACGGCCACGGAAGGAAATTTCGCAGATTATTACTTTAAGAAGGCACCAAATGGCGAGAGCACCTATGTCGCCTTTATCGACGCGAAGGAAAAACTGGATTCCTTCAAGGGCTTTTTGATTCCTTCCATCGTCGTCTCATCGATCGCCTATGCGGTTTTGTTCGTCCTTATCTTCATTTTCTCTAAAATAGTCTTTCGAGTCAGCGAGGAATCATATCGTAAACAAAAATCGTTCATCACGAACGCCTCCCATGAATTAAAGACCCCTCTTACCATTATCTCGACCGATTTGGAAATCGTGGAGATGGACCACGGGAAAAGCGAATGGACCTCCTCTATCCGTGACCAAGTCGATAGATTGACGAAGATGACCAACCAGCTCGTGATCCTCGCCAGACTAGACGAAGGGGATATGTCCAAATACCCAATGGGCGAATTCGATATTTCCAAAACCATTCAGGAATGCGCGGAATCCTTTATCCCTTCCTTCAAAAAGGCGGGTTTGGAATTGTCTCTTTCCATCGATGAAGGCCTTATGCTTAACGGCAACAAATACCTTCTTGAGGAACTTACCCTTATATTTATGGATAACGCGCTCAAATATACCGCGGAAAAAGGAAAGGCCGAAGTGACACTAAGCAAAGATAGGCACGGCCATCTGAACCTTACCTTCGTTAACGATATCGAGGAAAACGCGGAAATAGATAAGGATCTGCTTTTCGAGAGGTTCTACCGCTCCCAAAACACCAAAAAGGAAGGTAGCGGAATCGGTCTTAGCATCGCTAGGGAGATAATCAATATCCATAAAGGCAACGTCAACGTGTCGCTCGAAGAGAAAAAAATCAAATTCCTTATCTCGTTTTAGTTTCATTTTAGTTTCGACTTCTAAGATAGAGGCATAGAAAGGCGGTACGAAAAATGAAAAAACGCAATCTACTACTCACTCTTGCTTCCTCCTTGCTCCTTCTTGGATGCTCGAGTGCAGGAACCACTTCTTCAACTTTGAACCCAACTCCCTCTTCTAGCGACGAAGAGGTCACCATCAATAGTGACAAAAACTATGATAGCGACCAAACGAGCGCGATCGTCACCGACGAAGGGACGAGCAACGATTTCGATAGCAGCGAAATCAAGGAGGAAACGGTCGAAACCCCCAGCGAATACGACACGTTCGAAAACAACGAGATCGCCGGGGAAGGAAAATATTATCTAAAGGGCGAATACCCCGCGCTAAGCATCACCGCGGCCAAAAATAGCGAAGTCTACGTTTTCCTTGACGGGGTCAGCATCAATTCAAGCGAAGGAATCGCCTTCGGCAGCTCAAAGGCCATCACCTTGCATCTCGTCCTTCTTAACGGATCGAAGAACACCATCGTCAATGATTACGTCGATACTAATGCTTTCCATGTCAAAGGCAATGTCTATATCAGTGGAGAAGGCACCCTTGATATCACCTCCAAACAGAAAAACGGTTTGAAGGTCTCCAAAGACCTCTTCGTCTATGAGGGGGTAACCCTTAACGTCAAAGGCTATAACCACGCGATCGCCGCAAGAAGCATCACCGCGGATGGGGCGAATATCAACGTCGTCTCCGAAACCAAAGACGGGCTTCAACTTGAATGCGATGAAGATGTCACCGAATACACCGCTGAACAAGGGTATGCCTATCTTAACGACGTCAATTTCACCGCGGATACCTATGGCGATGGAATCCAGGCCGAAACGTATGTCTATATTGCGGGCGGAACCTATGACATCAAGACCCATGGCGAATTCGTTGCCTATTCCTCTAGCGCCCTTACGGAATATGATTTGACCACCGATGACTTCAAATACGTCAAATCGGGGAATTCCTACAAAAGGGTCGCCAAAGACGAGATCAGAAGCCTTAGCTCTTCCTATTACGCCTTGAAGAATTCCGTCAAAGGCGTTAAGGCCGGAACCATCGAATACGATAGCGATGGCGATGGTGAAGACGATAGCGAGGTCACCACCGGGGATTATCGTATCTATGTGGCTCACCTTGCCAATATCACGATCGATTCCACCGATGACTGCTTCCATTGCAATTACGGGAAGGTCGATATCGATAGCGCGAACCTTAACCTCACCACATTCGATGATGGCATCCATGCGGATTATGACCTAAACGTGAATAACGCCTCCATCCAAATTAATAATTCCTATGAAGGTCTTGAAGGGGCTAACGTTACCGTCAAAGGCGAAAACACCAATATCGTCTCCGTCTCCCAAGACGATGGCATCAACGCCGCTAGCGATTACGTAAGCAATACCTCCATCAAAATCGAGGATGGTTACCTCAGGGTCTACGCTTCAGGGGATGGGCTTGACGCCAATACGGCCCTCTATCTTAACGGTGGTACGGTCATCGTCGAAGGCCCAGGATCCGGAAATGGCTCCCTCGATGCCGACCAAATCTATTTCAATGGCGGGGTTGTCCTCTCTTGCTCCACCAGTGGAATGACCGAAAGGATGAGCGCCAAGCAATATACCTTCCTTTATCAAGGAAACACGATTGCTGCCGGCACCAAAGTCAGCGTCATCGATTCCGATAATAACGCCCTCTTCTCCTATACCTTGAAGCAATCCTGCAATCAGATCATCTTCTCCCATCCGGATATGAAAGCGGGAGCGACCTATAGGATCCTCTCCGGTTCGACTAGTCTAACTTCCATCACCATGACCTCAACCTTCGTAACCGTTGGAAACGCTGGCGGAGGAGGCGGAGGCGGACGTCCAGGAGGACCACGCTAACAAAAAAGGCACTCACGGGTGCCTTTTTTTAGTAGTCTTCGGATTCCTCTTCCTCGCGACGGGCCTTTTCTTTTTCTCTTTCTTCGATGGTCGCGACATAGGCGCCTTTGACTTCGCAAGAAGCCAAGGAAAGAACCGTGTCCTTGCCTAGCCTTCTCGAGAATAGCTCAGCTAGGTAAGGCGATTCGCTCTCCGCATTTATCAAACAGAAATTGCCCCATCTGACATCCAATTGGGTCTCGAATTCCTCGATGACCGAATAGACAAATTCCACCAAGCTTAAATAGAGACAACGTAGATAATCGGCGTTGGTCTTTGGCTTTGGAAGTCCATTCGCTTCGAAATAATCGTTGATCGCGGTCTTGATGTTGTCCGCTTTGGAAAGGGCGCCGCTTGCATAATTGATGGTATTGGAATAACGGGAGGCTCTGACTTCTTCTTCCAAATCGGCCGCCTTCAGTTTTGATTGATTGAGGAAATGGTTGATGAGGTTTCCTACGCGAAGCCTCTTCTCCAATGTCGGAAGTCCTTTGGCATAGCCCGATCGGAAGCCGTCTAGCCTCATCTCAACCGCGGTATAAGGGGCTTTGACTTGGGCTCCTACACAGGGGGAATCGCCCATACGGACAAAGACCGTATCATCTAAGGTCGGGATCATGAAGTTCGCGGTGTAATTGCGCGATCCGCCTAAACGGACGGTCATTCTCTTTCCAAGAAGTTCGGTATAGGTATCGTTTGTTTCCTCAACGGCCGTGAAGGATTCGGAAAGGGTTGGCAGGAAACGCATAGGGATACCCGCGCCATGGACGAGGGCGTTCGAATAACGGTTGTTATGGATATCGATGAAGCCGTTGGTCCTCGCTAAAGAGGTATCATGAACCTTCTTTCCCGTCAGTTTGAAGAAAAGATACTCGATCGGGAAAAGGAAATCGGTAGCCTCTTTGAGCTTGCCTTTCTTTAAGGCGGCGACCAAACGATAAAAACTACCCGTTTTCCCTTCTTCCGAACCGGAGAAGTCATAACGGAGGGGATAGGAGATCTGCAAATCGATTTCCCTGATGAGGGATGGAGTCAATCTGCCATCGGTTAAATAGAAGGGTTCGATGACGAAATCATCCTGCATCAAACAATAATTTCTTCCTAAGCCGATTAAGACGATTTCATCCGCGCTAGGGGCTTCGCGAACCGCTAAGGCAAGTCCGGCTTTGAAGTTAGTGGAGAATTCGGCGATATCGAGAGCTTCGCTTCTGCCTTCCTTCCTATAATTGACGGCAAAGGAATGACAACGGGTAAAGGAAAGCTTATCGCCCTTCATCCCCATCAAATAAAAGGAAAGGGAATGGAGACGCATATCTATGAGGATCATGTCATGGAATTCGGCCATTCAATCTATCTCCTTTATCGGATTGGCATAAGGAAGAAGCGACCATAGACCTGGTGGAGATCCATGACCTTGATGAAGGCTCTTGGATCGGATTCGCGGATAATCTGGACGGTCTTCTTCACCTCATAGAAGGATATAACGATTTGGACGATATAATGTTCTTTGCCCGAGAACGCGCCTTCGCCTTTGATGATGGTGGCGGCGTGAGGGATGTTGGCAATAAGGATCTTTCCAAGTTCCGGGTTATCGGTGACAACCTCGATTTGGCATTTCTTGTTGCGCCTATTGATGAGGTCGACGATTGCCCCTGTCACCAACATGTAGACGACGGAATAGAGGGCAACGGCCAGAGCGAAGACTCCGTTTTGACCGAAGTTTTCGTTAGCGGCCGTAAGAACGGTGAAGGAAACGATGATGCCGATATTGATGGCAATCGAATACTTCCCGACCAAGACGTTCTTCTTCAAGGCGATGTAATAGGCGATGACGTCGATTCCGCCCGCGGAACTATCGACTTTGTAGGCGACACCTGAGCTTATTCCAGTACATACGCCAGCGAATATGGCCCTAGCAAGCATTCCCCCGTTTTGATTGGTGAATTGGCTGATCGCCGTAAGGAACGGAGCGAAGGCATCGAGGCTAAGAATGTTGGTGAAAAGTGTGGCCATGCCTACGTTATAAAGGGTATAAAGGGCAAAACGTTTGCCGATGCCAAAGAAAGCGAGGAGAATGACAGGGACGTTCAAGGCAAAATAGATGACGGAATAAATAAGGTCTTCATTAATTGCAATGGGGATGCCGCCATTAAAGGATTTGCCTATTAGGTAAATCGCAACGATAAACGTTTGCGATAGACCACTGGCTCCACCGGAAACGATGCGGAAGCCAGGCTCGATGTTAGGATCTGCCGGATGAACGATGGAGGTTGGATTAAGGAAAGCTTTGTAGCCAAAAGCGAACATAAAGGCGCTGAAGGTCAAAACCAAAAGCGTCCAAGCCAAGGTGAGCCCGTTTTTGACGGGTTCATGGTCGAATAGCCAATCGACCGTTCTTTGTTTAAATGATTTGTGGTTTTGCATAACGCCTGCAAATCATAGAACAAAGGGCGGATGTTTCCTAGAGGAAAAATATCTTTTTTCCATAGACGTTTCGGTTAAATGGCAAGGTTTTTCCTCCTTTGAGACCTCGAAAAAGGGGGTTAGGGAAAGATTTTATCACCAGAAAACGCATACATGCCCCCTTTATTTTTGGTTTTCAATAAGATTTGCCGCTGTTTAGAATCACTTTCTTATTGCCCCCTTAGGGGGTCAATGGTATTATTTTCGCGCTGTTTATCGCAAACAGGCTACTTTCTTACGAAAAAGGGAGACACAACATGAATATATTGAAAGCAATTGGCAATCTGTTCATCCGCCTCTGGCGTTGGATCAAAGAGACCGCTTGGGTCCAGCCACTACTCATCGTCGGCGCCATCTTCGCCGTCATCTTCTCGATTCCCCGTTTCACCGAATGGATCAATTCCATCCAGGCCGCTTCCGCATCCCGCTATTGGGCCGAATACAAGAAAACCCTCCAAGGTGAAAACGATAAGATCAACGAATTCAACACCGAGGCCGATAAGCTAACCCAATCCATTTCCGAATGGAGCAACCTCGATGGCGAATACAAGACCTATGCCGAATGGGAGGCGGGAATGACCGCCAAACTTAACGCCGGCTCCCTTGACGTCAATATGGATCCGCGCACCACTTATGGCAAGAAATTCTTCATGATTTATGTCTCCAACGATTGCGCCAACTGCGATGAAATGCAGCCCGCTTTCGAGGAACTTAGCTCTTCCTGGAATGTCGATTACCCAATCGAAGGCACCGAGAAATACGCCATCCACACCATCTTCACCGATGATGAATCCGATAACGACGACACCTATGACCTCGAAGAAGACAAGAAGGCCTTCGTCCGTTACCTTGACAAGTTCGAGGAAAACGACTTCCTCGCTTCTGGCGGCGGACGTCTCCAAAACGCTCCTTACAAGATCAACAAATCCGTCGACGATTCCAACTACAACTACTTCATCAACGGTGATCACAGCGGATTCAAGACCCCGACGATCCTCCTCATCGACTTTACCGAAGAAGCCTTCAATCGTATGCAATGCCGCATTGGCATCTCCGAAGTCCTCTTTGGTGTCTCCGGTGCCGACAAATACGCGAAGGCCGCCAACCTCGCCTACATGTGGAACCACAACACCGAAACCGATACGTCGAACCCCTTCTCCGACGTTTACGAAAGCGCTAAATAAGCATTCTAGAGAATCACAACAAGGCCGAAAACCTATCGGCCTTTTTTTGTAATTTTGCCCCTCTTGCGCGCGCACGCTTAGGATTATGCATACGCGTTCTTCTTATTGAAAAAAATTGACTTTCACGTTTTTTTGACACTATGACTTTTACTTATAGTAAAAGTTTC